>NZ_JBANBJ010000001.1:0-681217 GCF_059803515.1 Bradyrhizobium sp. UFLA05-125
AAAGTCGATCCGCATCCCGCAGCCAATCCCGCGCCGGCGCCGGCGCGGGATTGGCTGCGGGATGCGGATCGACTTTGGCCTGTTGGGGCGGCTGCGTGTCCGTTTTGGTGTCGGTCTTGGGCGTGTTCTTGGTATCGGGCTTGACGTCGTTCTTGGCGTCGTTCTTGGCCTTCTTCGCCTTGCCCTGGCCGGTGTTGTCAAAGACTCCGGGGATCTGCACCGTGCCGCGGTCGGGGTCGATGCGGATGGTACGGCCGCCATACTCGAAGGTGTATTGCGCTTGGGCAGCTGTGCTTGCCAAAAGAAATGCGGCCATCGCCAACAGCTTTTTCATTGCAATCTCCTGAGCAGGTGCTCGCCGTATCGACGCTTACGCCCCGGCCCCGTGGCGAAACGTGATCCAGATCACTTTCAAGCTATGAGTCGTACTCCCTTCAATCTTGGTTCAATGCGCGCCAACTCGGTCCAAGGTTTGACCGGCGGGCAGCCAAAATGCGGACAGGCACGACGTTCTAATCGAACCAGGCGCCATAGATTTTCTGGTAGCTGCCGTCCTCCATGGAGACGTGCAGCCACTGATCGACGAAGGCCTTCAGCGCAACGTCGCGCTGGAGCCAGTAGGCCTTCTCCGAGAAATCGAACGGCTTGTCCGGATGCACCGCACACAGCACACCCTGATGCTGCTTCTGCTGATAGCGCGTCTCGGATGCGTCGGTCATCATCAGGTCGGCATTGCCCTTGGCGATCTCGTCGAAGATCGCGGTATTGTCCGGGAAGATGTTGATGTCGGCAGCCTTGATGTTGGCTCGCGCGAAGCGCTCATTGGTCCCGCCCGGATTGACGATGACGCGTGTGCCCTTCTTGTCGATATCGGCGAGCGTCTGGTATTTGGCGACGTCGGCGCAACGCGCGATCGGCGTCTTGCCTTCGCGCATGATGGGCGTGGAGAACAGGCCCTTCTTCTGGCGGTCGAAGGTGACGGAGACGCCGCCCATCGCGATGTCGAACTGGTCGGCCTCAAAATCCTTCATCAGCTTGGGCCAGGCGGTCTGGACGTACTCGACCTTGACGCCGAGCGCCTTGCCCAGTGCCTCGGCCATGTCGACGTCGAAGCCAGTGAATTTCTGCGTCGTCTTGTCGAGCGAGGTGAAGGGCCGATAGTCCCCGGTCATGCCGACACGCAAGGTGCCGCGCTTGATGATCTCGTCGAGGCGGGAAGGGGACGTCGTCTCCTGCGCATGGGCTGCAAAGCTCACCACCACCGCCGCGGCCAGTGCCACCAGTCGTCGCACGATCATGTCTTTCTCACCCTCGCATGAGCTGTCATGTTGTTCCTGAACCTGCGGATTTAGACCAGATGTCCGCAGACTGCGAGAAGGAAATTTTGAAGTGACGCTTTCCCTCCATGAGGTTTCCGTCGGCATGTTCGTGCCATTTCTGCGCAACCTGTCCGGGCTGCTCGACAAGGCCGCCGCCCACGCCGAAGCGCGCAAGATCGATCCGGCGATCCTGCTGGGCATGCGGCTCTATCCGAACATGTATGAACTGGCGCAGCAGGTGGGTGAGGCGGTTCGCCATGCCGTGGTCGGATCCGCGCTGCTTGCCGGGCGCGAGCCGATCACGTTTGGCGATACGAGGCCTGATCTTGCGGAGCTGCAGCGGCGCATCGCGGCCGCGGTTGATTTCATCGAGAGCCTGCCGCGCACCGAGATCGATGCCGCAGGTGAGAAGGACGTCGCCTTCCGGCTGAAAACCGGCGTCGAACTGCCCTTCACCGGACGCTCACTGCTCCTGACCTTCACGGTCCCGCAATTCTTCTTTCACGTCACGACCGCCTACGACATCCTGCGGCACGCCGGCGTCGATCTCGTGAAGAAGGACTTTTTGGGCAGAAGGTGAGGCTTACGCCTCACCTTTCCGCACGATGTGGGCGACCGAGCTGCGGTTGGCGATCTCGTCGCGCAGGATCTCGAAGCGCTGACGCGCTTCGTGCTCGCGCTCGTCGACGAACTGCACCGCGGCTTCGCCCGACATCGGTCCGCTGACCACGGGCGTCGAATACTCGCCGATGGTCTCGTGGACGTAGTAGAGACCCTCGTCGCCGCGCTGCACGGTCCACTTGAACCGCAGCGCTGCCATCGGCCCGGGGCCGAGCTTGCTGTAGCCGTCGGCGTCGGCCGGATGCTCCGGCACGAGCGGCTGCTCGTCGACGACCAGATCCTCATCGACACTCGGATGCTCGTCGACGTTCGCGAACTTCTCAATCTCGGGCGGGGCTTCGGGGTGTTCGAGAATGCTGGCGATCGTCGCCAGCGCGTGATCGGTCGGGTCGATGTCTGACAAGGGTCCATCCTCCAAGAGGACGCGCCGGCAATTCTGTCCCACGACCGGTCGCGACCTGTCACCCTAGGTTGCCTTTGATTAAGGCCAGGTTTGGGCCCGATTGTGCCGAAATGGGACGCCTGGTTGACCTTGGCGAGGCGATTTCCGCCTCTCCGAAACACCAGCGATCAGGCAAGGATATCCCCCTTTACCCCGAGGTAGTTGAGGCGGGAGCCGAGCGCCGTTGTAGTCTTGTCGCCTTGGCCGCCGGCGATGCGCCGCCAGCGCTGGCGGTTCTTCGCTCCGTTGCGGAGCTGCACCTCAATCGTCCCAGAAGCGCTTTCCGCACCCGCATTGGAACATATGAGTGATGTCTCCGGTCTCGGAGTCCACCACTGTTCGTACAAGTTTCATTTTCTCGCCACAGACACGACAGGTTCTGTTTGAGTTGTCCTCGACAACGCAAATCTTCTCTGCGCGAAATATTTCCATGAGTCCGGCCCCCTGTCCGAGGTGACTGTCAGCCTATTGCAACAGAGGAAACCGGGAAGAACTGGTACGAAGTGACGACAAATTTGCGACGGTACACGGAGCAATTTAAGACCAGTCAGCGAGTCTTGACGATCCCTTGGCTCACCACGGGGCGTTTCTCCTTGACCGCGATCTTACGAATATTCACCTAATGCACTGATATGACTGTTTAATTTACATCTATAGGACATCCTGGTTGATCACGTTCTGGCGGATCGGATCGCCGTCGAGCACGCTTAGGATATTCCGCGCGGTCTGCTCGCTCATGCGATCGACCGCCTCGACGGTGACGCCAGCCACATGCGGCGCCATGATCACATTCGGAAGCTCGAACAATGAGTGTCCAGCCGGCGGCGGCTCCTGCTCAAACACGTCGAGCCCGGCGCCGGCAAGCCGGCCCGAGGTGAGCGCGTCGTAGAGCGCCTTCTCTTCAACGATACCGCCGCGCGCGGTGTTGATGAGATAGGCCGTCCGCTTCAGCAGGCCGATCCGCGCCGCGTTGAACATGCCGACGGTTTCAGGTGTCTTCGGGCAGTGGATGCTGACGAAGTCGGCCCGGGGTAGCGTCGCGTCGAGATCGGTGACCGGCTCGCAACCGGCGGCCTTGATGTCGGCCGCGGACTTGTAGGGGTCGTAAACCAGGACGTTCATTTCCATCGCGAGGCAGCGCTTGGCGGTGCGACTGCCGATGCGGCCAAAGCCAATGATCACCACGGTCTTGCCGTAGAGATCGAACGGCAGGATGCCGAGCCTGTCGGCCCATTTGTTGTCTCTGACGCAGGCGTGCAACTCCTGGGCGCGCTTGGCCAGCGTCAGCATCATGAACAGCGCGGCTTCTGCGACCGACGGCGAGTTTGCGGAGCCCGCGACCATCAGCGGCACCTTGCGGCGCGAGAGGGCAGGCACGTCGACCGCGTCGTAACCGACGCCGATCCGCGTCACCACCTGCATGTCCCCGGATGCTTCGAGCTCGGGCTCGCCGAATCGGGTCGCGCCGAGCGCCACGCCGTGGACCGGCGCATGCGCCGTCAGCATCGCCTGGAAATCCGCAGCCGAGATCAGGTTGGAGAACTCGACGAGCTCGATGTCGTCCCGCTGGGTGAGAAGGGCGCGTGCGCCCCCCGACAAAGTTTGCGTGACAAAAATCTTCTTCTTGTTGGTCGCCATCGTTCCCTGCCTGCTCGAAGCTCTTCTCGTCCGGCCATCACAACACGAGGCCGGTTGCCTCGTTTAGCAGGTGCATGTTGTTGAGGTCTATCGCCAAACGCATGGGTGCTCCGTCCTTGGCGCCGGCATTGGGATTGACGCGGCCGCAGACCGGCGTGCCGTCGAGGGTGAAGTAGACCAGCGTCTCAATGCCCATCGGCTCGGTGACGTCGAGCACCGTGTCGAACGTCTCTACGCCAGGCTCCAGATGCGCATGCGACTCGGTGAGATGCTCCGGGCGGATGCCGAGCTGCAGCTTGTCGGTGCGCGGCAGCGCGTTGTAGCGCGAGGCGCGCGCCGGCGGCAGCGGGAAGGAGACGCGATCGGTCAGGCGGATGCTGAGGCGGCCGCCGACATCCTCGAGCCGGCACGGCACGAAGTTCATCGCCGGCGAGCCGATGAAGCCTGCGACGAAGCGCGTCGCCGGCTTGTGGTAAAGCTCGTTCGGCGTGCCGATCTGCTCGATGCGGCCCTTGTTCATGACCACGACGCGGTCCGCCAGCGTCATCGCCTCGACCTGGTCGTGGGTGACGTAGACCGTGGTGGTGCGCACCTTCTGATGCACCTTCTTGATCTCGATGCGCATCTGCACGCGCAGCTTGGCATCGAGGTTGGAGAGCGGCTCGTCGAACAAAAACACCTTTGGATTGCGGACGATGGCGCGACCCATCGCGACGCGCTGGCGCTGGCCGCCGGAGAGCTGCTTCGGCTTGCGGTCGATCAGGTCGGTGATGTCGAGGAGGCGGGCGGCCTCCGTCACGCGCGCCTTGATCTCGGCCTTCGGATAGTGCTTCAGGCGCAGCCCGAACGACATGTTCTCGGCGACCGTCATGTGCGGATAGAGTGCGTAGTTCTGGAACACCATCGCGATGTCGCGATCCTTCGGCGGCACGTCGTTGACGACGTCGCCGCCGATCATGATGTCGCCGTCGCTGATATCCTCAAGCCCTGCGATCATCCGCAGCGTCGTCGACTTGCCGCAGCCCGACGGGCCGACCAGCACGATGAACTCGTGGTCGGATATGTCGAGATCGATGCCGCGCACCGCCTCGACGTCGTCGTAACGCTTGACCACCTTGCGCAAGGAAACATCAGCCATGAATCGTCAACCCCTCGATTTCAACCCTTTGTCGCACCGGCCGTCAGGCCGGCAATGTAGTAGTCCATCAGGAAAGCGTAGATGATCAGCGGCGGCGCTGCACCGAGCAGAGCGCCGGTCATGATCTGCCCCCAGTTGAAGACGTCGCCCTTGATCAGCGTCGTGGTGATGCCAACCGGCAGCACGAGCTGGTCGATAGAGGTCGTGAACACCAGGGGATAGAGAAACTGGGCCCAGGAGACGGTGAAGGCGAAGATCGTCGCGGCGATCAGCCCCGGCAGTGCCACTGGAATGAAGATCCGCGTCAACGTCTGAAGCCAGGACGCGCCGTCGATGATCGCGGCTTCATCGAGCTCCTTCGGGATCGAGGCGAAATAGCCGATCATGATCCAGGTGCAGAACGGAACCGTCAGCGTCGGATAGACGAACAGCAGCACATACCATCGATTGAGCAATGTGATGCCCGTCAGGTCCTGGATCAGCGCAAACATCTTGAACAGCGGGATGAACAGCAGGCTGTCCGGGATCAGGTAGGTCAGGAACACGCCCGTGGCGAGTGTCGCTGAGCCCCAGAACTTCATCCGTGCCAGCGCAAAGGCTGCGGGAATGCTGATCAGCATGGTGACGATCACGACCACGATCGAGACCATAGCGGAGTTCCAGAAGAAGCGCAGGAACTGGTTCGACGTCAGGAGCTCGAGGTAGTTCGACAGCGTCGGGTGGAACACCCACCATGGGTTGGTCGCGGCCGAGATCTCAGCGCTGCTCTTCAGCGAGGTGATCAGCATGTAAATAGGGGGCGTCAGCGAGAAGATCGCGAACAGCAGCAGGAAGAAGTAGGACCAGCGCAGCGCCCAGGCGCGGTCGCGGCTCATGCTGCCATATTTGACCTTGCGCCGGGGGCCGGCCTTGTCGATCGCGAGCGTGCTCATCAGGATTCGTTCCCGCGTTTAGAGACGTCGCGCAGGATGAAGATCGCCGCGACGGCGAGGATGGGGACCATGAACAGCGAGACGCTGGCGCCGAGAGGAATATCGCTGCTCTCGATGCCGACCCGGAACGCATAGGTCGCAAAGATCTGGGTCCGATCGAGCGGCCCGCCCGAGGTCAGGATGCGGACGATGTCGAAATTGGCGAAGGTGACGATCAGCGAGAACAGCGTCGTGATCGCGATGATGTTACGCATCATCGGCAGCGTCACGTACCAGATCCGCTGCCACCAATTGGCGCCGTCGATCGCGGCGGCCTCGTAGAGTTGCTCCGGTACCGATTTCAGCGCCGCCAGATACATGATCATGAAGAACGGCGCGCCGTACCAGACGTTGACCAGAATGACGGAGAAGCGCGCCCATGCGGCATCGCCGAGCCAGGGAATGGGACCGATGCCGAAAAATGAGAGCGTGTAGTTGAACGCGCTGTAGGAGGGGTCGAACAGCCATAGCCACGCCAGGGTGCTCATCGCTGGCGGAATGACCCAGGGCACCAGCAGCATGCCGCGCCATTTGCGTTGGCCCTTGGCCGGAATGTTGTGCACGAAATGCGCGACGATGAAGCCTATCAGCGCCTTGAAGATCACGGCGGTGATCGCGAAGATGCAGGACTGCTTGACCACCATCCAGAACGTTTCGCGCTTGAACAGGAAGGTGAAGTTGCCGAAGCCGACGAACTTCTGCATCGACTTGTTCAGCGTCGCGAGATGAATCGAGAACAGAGCAGGGTAGAGCACGAGCAGCGCGATCAGGAGGATCAACGGCAGCGTCAGGAAGAACGCCGCGGTCGATTTCCGCCCCAACGCATTGTGCAGGCTCGTCCGTTTGCGTGCGCTCGCGGTGCCGGCAACGCGACCGTGCTCAACGACGACATCGGCCATGTCTGTTTCCCCGGGTCAAGCTTGCTTGCAGAATATCCGACGGTGAAGCCGGCACGCGGGTGTCGGCCTCCTCTGAAACGTCCATCGAACGGCGGGGTGCCCTGGCGGCTCACGCAAGATGCATGAACCGCCGTGGCACGCCCTCCGGCTTAACTTCGCATGAAGCCTTCGCACTCGCCCTCGGCCCAGGCGAGCGTGTTCTCCAACTTCTCCCCTTGCGCAAAGCGCAGCGCCATCTTGGTCAGCGTCGCCTGCGCATAGATCTGCTGGGCGATCTTTGGCGGCGCAGGAGAGGCCGCGATCGACAGCGTCTGATGATTGTAGGGATTGGGATAATGATAGAGCGTGCCCTTGGGCGGCCCTTCCTCGGCCCAGGTCTTCAGCGTCGTCATGTTCGCGTAGGCCGGCAGGTCGTAGCCGCCGCTCGCCGCAACGAATTTTTCGATCGATGACGGCTGAGACAGGTAAGTGAGCAGGCTCTTGGCCGTTTCCTTGTTCTTGGAGAAGCTCCAGAGGCCCCAGAAATAGGGCAGGAACGGCGCAAAGCGACCCTTGGGACCCGCCGGGAAGCCGTGGGTCCAGCATTGCTCGGCGACCTGCGGCGCGTCGCGCTTGGCAACCGCCCAGGCGCTCGGGGGATTCATGATGAGAGCGCCGCGCCCCGAGATCAGCCATTTGTTGTTCGAGGCGTCGTCCCAGGACGGCGCGTCAGGCGGCAGGAAGGCGACCAGCTTCTTGTAGTATTCGAGCGCCTGGCGGACCTGATCGGTCTTCACCGTGATGTCGCCCTTGGAATTGACCAGCTCGGCGCCGAACGACTGGAAGATGGCGCCGGCCGTATCGACGCTGTCGGTGGTCTCGCCAAGACCGATGCCGAATGCGAAGCCCGCCTTCTGGCAGGCTTCCGCCGCCTTCAGGAAGGTATCCATGTTCCAGTTGTCGGCCTTCGGCGGGCTGCCAGCCGGATACAGCTCCTGAACGTCGATGCCGGCGTGCTTCTTCATCAGATCGATGCGGGAGCAGGGCCCCTTGATCTGGCTTCCCGGGGTGGCAGGGACGGCAAGCCATTTGCCAGTGGCCTGGCCGAGATATTTCACCGTGTCGTTCACCTCGCCGTTCTGCTTGATCGCGGCCTCCACGACGTCATTCACCGGTTCCAGCTGCTCGGCATAAGCATGCGGCCACCAGGTGTACATCTGGAGAATGTCATGACCGGATTTGGCCTGCGCCTCGGCAGCAACGGTCAACTCGATCTTCTTGTTGTTGCTGGTGATGTAGTCGATGGAAACCTCAACCTTCTCCTTTGCAGCCCACTCGTTGACGAGAGCCCTTGAGCTGTCATTGGCGCCGGGCACCCAGTGGTCCCACAAGCCGATCGAGAGCTTGCCGGCGGCGTAGGCGCCGCGCACATACGGCGCGGTGATCAGGGCTGCGGAGGACATGGCAGTTGCGGCCACAAATTGTCGCCGCGTAAGCTTCTTGCGTGACATCTCGTTTCCTCGCTTTGGCATTCGTTGTTTTGTTTTTGTTGTTTTTGTTTTTCTTGCCGTCGCCTCGCGTGGCCAGTCACGCGAGCCGCGGAGAATTGGTAGCGCGATCAGATCAGAATTGATCGCGTCTGTCGAGAAATCCAACGCGCGCGTTTCTTGAACTAACGTTGAGTTCAAGTGAGCGGCGGCTCCGCGTCGTGCGTGTGTCGCGGTGATGAACCTGGACTGCTCCTTTTGCGACGCACACTCTGGTCGGCATGGGCGAGGATCGTTCGAGCGCAATTACGCCGCAGTTCGGAATGACCCTGAACTAACCGGTTCGCAGGACAGACTTTTCGGATGTGGAGGGTCGCTCCTCGGTCTGGACCGGCGCGACCTGAAAACGCTAGAGTTCCGGCCGACAGACTTTCCGCGATTCCACCCTCCGAGCAGCCAATCAGATCGAGATGGAGACCAGAATGATCAACCCGACGCCGCCCGCGCGGCTTCGCCTGCGACGATGGTTCGCGCTCGGGTCAGTCGTTGCATTGCTGTTGGGCGCCGCTTGCGTCGCCAATGCGCAGGGCCTGGTCAAAGGTGTTCAGGAGGGTGCGGCCGCCGGCAACAAGGCAGCAGGCCCGGTCGGTGGCGTGCTGGGCGGCGCGATAGGCGGCGTCGTCGGTGTCTTCACCGGCGTGCTCGGGGTTGGTAACAACAACCAGGCGCCGGCCGCCAAGGACGCAAGCAAGGACGCGAAGCAGCAGGGGACCGACAAGGGCGCCGACGCCAAGGGCGCCAAGGACGCGAACAAGGACGCCAAGAGCGGCAAGGGCAGCAAGACCGCCAAGGCCGGCAAGGACGCACCGAACGACGCGGCAAAGGACGTCACCGTTCTCACCCAGAACGGCACGCCGCAACTCACCGCCGAGCAGATCGTCGCCAACAGCGATTCCTATATCGAGCGCATCAAAACAGAGCTGAACCTCACGCCCGACCAGGAGAAGCACTGGTACGGTTTCTCCAGCGCCATGCACTACCTCGGCCATAACGGCGCCGAGCGGCTCAACCTGCGGATTGCCCGCGCCAAGCGCGATCCGCCGGACGACATCATCGAGCAGATGCGCAACGAGGCGCAGTTCCTGATCGACCGCGCCGCGGACCAGCGCAACGTTGCCGATGCTGCCGAGCCGCTGTACTCGAGCCTGGACGACAAGCAGAAGGAAGTCTTCATCCAGGAGATGGTCCGCCTCAGCCACGAGCGCGGCTTGGATTGATCGGCGTTTGACTAAGATTTGTCGCGCTCGATTGCCACGAACTCGTGAATCCCCGCGGCGATGCAGTTATGATTAGCTGCAAATGATCGCTGCGGGGTTGATATGACGACGGGCGCACTCTCCGTTTTCCTGGTCGAAGACGAGGCGTTGATCCGGATGATGATAGCCGACATGGTGGAGGAGCTTGGCCACCATGTTGTTGCTGAGGCCGACAATGTTCAGGACGCGAGCGCCTTCGCGATGACGGCGCAATACGATCTGGCCATTCTCGACATCAACCTCATGGGGCTTTACGTCGACCCCGTCGCGGACCTGATCGAACGCCGCGGCAAGCCGTTTCTGTTCGCCACGGGTTACGGGCCGGAGTTGCTGCCGTCCTTGCTCCGGCGCAGGCCGATCCTGCGCAAGCCGATTTCGATCGACCAGCTCAAGACGATCATCGAGTCTCTTTTTCCCGGCTCGCCGGCCGCCTCGAAAAGCGGATCGGCCTGACGTCCGCTTGCGGCGAATAGCCGGGCAACCTTGCCCTGGGGTAGGTGGAAGGCACTGCGCCCGGCTATCCTGCCGCAGCGGCGCGGCCCGCTCAATTCGTCACCGGAACTTGAAGAAAAGCGGACCGATTCACGCCCGACCTGTGGCCGAGGTGCGGTCTTGTCGGGAACCCACGAGCGGCGTGATTGGCGTTTCACGCGAGCCGCCATTCCACTGCATCGCACAATGAAATTGACGCCGGGGAAACCTGAGCACCATGCAATTTGTTTAGGCAGTCCGGCTAGGCTTGGATCGAGGCGGACAGCTCATGGACGACAAACGAAAGTATCCTCGTATCGACATCGAAGAGCTGGCCTACGTTTCCGTGGGCGGTTCGGTGATGAGCTGCGTCGTCCGCAACATCTCGCCTGCCGGCGCGGCAATCGACGTCGACAATCCCGCCTTCATTCCCCAGCGTTTTCGCCTCGTCATGGCCAAGGACTCCTCGGTCCGCGATTGCAGGGTGATCTGGATCCAGAAGAACCGGATTGGGCTCGCCTTCGTCGGCGGGGAGGGGAACGGCCCCTGAGTGCGGAGATAGATTCACGCTGCGCGCAGGCAAAGGTGCTGCTAGCTTCTGGCGGGCGCGGAATGGACGAAACGAACCCGAGCTGGCGATGACACCTGAGCCTGCGACGATCTGCCTGGGATGCTGGGAGAACCTGCATTTGCCGATCCCGCTACGCGGGCCGCTATCGGCGCCGTTTCGTCTATTCGGCGTCAAGCCGAGCCGGATGAACCCGAACACCTGCACCATCTGTGAAATGGCCTTCTCGCGAGTGATGAAGGCGCGCTCCGTCACGATCGATGCCACTGTGATGTTTGCGGATTTGCGCGGCTATACGGCGCTGACGCAGAGCCTCGAACCGGCTGCGCTGACCGCGCTGCTCGATGCCTTCTACGACGACTGCGCCGCGGCGATCTGGCACTACGACGGCCTGTTGAACAAGACGATCGGTGATGCGGTGTTCGCGATCTTCAATTTCCCGGTCAAGCGGACCGACCACGCCGAGCAGGCGCTGCTTGCCGCGCGGGAGATCCAGGAGCGGTTCGGCCGCCGGCGCGACGAGCTGATGCGCGCGATCGGGAGCAGCGGGCACGAGGTTGGGATCGGGATTGGCATTGACAGTGGAGAAACCAATTTTGGCGAGTTCGGTCAGACGCATCGCGACCTGACCGCGGTCGGAACCGTGGTGAACCGCGCTGCCCGGGCACAGGCCGCGGCGCGCTCGGGCGAGATCTTGGTGACGTCGACGGTGCGGGACCGGGCACGTGACTTGGTTGCGGGAGACGGCTCCGAGCATACGCTGAAGGGTTTTCAAGAGCCGGTGATGCTGTTCGCAGGGTGACGGTTGCCGCGGCCCCAGGGACAAATGAGACGTCAAATGAAAATGGCCGCCCCGGGGGCGGCCATTTCAAGGATGATTTGCCAAAGATGATTTGCGATCAAAGTCTTCTAATGAACGTCTCTAATCAGGCTTGGTGGTGTCTCACATCAAGCCGGCGCTCAGGTCGATGCCGTGCGCCATCAGGCTGAACGAGGCGAGGAGACCGACGCAGCAGAACAGCACTATGGCCTTGAAGGAACTGTCGATCGAACGGATTTCGATGCCGGCCGGAGCCGAAGCGAGTGAAAGCATGCTCATGTCAATTCCCCCTGTTTTGATCCTGAATTGCATCAGGTAGGGAAATCTCTAGCGCAGAAAGTTTGATACGGGATTGCCAGGCATCCTTAACGGAATCGCAATCGATCCACGACTCCGCGGCGGCGACACGCCGGCAGGGCTGATATCCCCGGGATCAGCTGCGGCCCGTTCTCAGCACCTTGGCGATGGTCTGCGCCGTCATCGCTGCCCGGTCGGAGGCACGCTGCGCGGCCAGCCGGTCCCTGGCCTTTTCCTCGATCAGGAGATCAATCAGCGCCAATCGGCTGTCCTCGTCCACCGCCTCGGTCAGCAACCGGTGATAGCGATGGTAGTCAAACCCCACGTCCTGCTTACGCATGCCACGCCCCCGCGCACCACGGGCGAATTGTTCATCAGGCGACGGCGGCGGGCAAGCAGGAACTCGCGCCCTTGGAGCTGACCGAGGCAATGAGCTGTGGATTGCGCCGCGCGGTTTGAGCGAGATCACAAGCGGACCGCGCTTGCGCTGTGAAGGAGGTCACAGAGCTCTCGCCCGCCGGGGCCTATAGCTAAGCGGCAGGGCATTGGAATACGCGAATGCAGGATGAATTCGATTTCATTTCGATCATTGTTGCCGTCTGGGTGGCCGGCTATGTCGCCATCATGCTGGACTACCTTGCCCAGGCCGAGCTTGGCTGGTCACTCGCGCAGTTGCGCGGATGGGCATGTCTGACGGCTGTTCTGGTCGCGTTCATCACGCTGGCAGGCATGCTCGGCCGCAAGCGTGGTGAGCTTGGCAAAGGTCGCTAGCAGACGACGGGCTATTTGCTCGCGTCGGCCGCGTCGATGCATTTCAGCACGAAGGCCGCGCGGTCGCGCAGCAGGATCTTGGCCTGGTCCGCCTTGAGGGCACAGGCACGCTGCCTCAGCTGCTCCGCGCGGCGATGCTCTGCGGCGTCGCGGTACTCCGGCGCAACCGCCCCCGGATCGACCAGCTTTTGCGCAAAACCGGGGGGCATCAAAACAAACGAAATGGCAATGATCCGGATCAGGTAATTCACCAAAGCCTCCCCGAGCCCTCAAACCGTGTGACCCTAACACCGTTGGGACACCGGCTGTGAGGCGTTTCACGCTCAATGCCGCCATCGCGGGGAGAGGCTCACGCCGTGCTGTGATCGCAGAAAGCCTTCAGGCCCGCAAAGCTGGCGTCCGGCTTGACGATGATGCTGGTCGGAATGGGATGCAGGTAGTCCCGAAAACGTCCCTTGGCCTCAAAGCGCTCGCGGAAGGCGGAGGCGGCGAGGAATTTCGGGAAGCGCGGGACGATGCCGCCGGCGATATAGACGCCGCCGCGAGCACCGAAGGTCACCGCCAGATTGCCGGCGACGGAGCCGAGGATGGCGCAAAACATCTCGAGCACGGTGCGGCTGAGGTCGCAGCTGCCATCGAGCGCGGCCGTGGTAATGGCCGCCGCGTCGCGCTGTGGAGCCGTCACACCGTCGACCTCGGCGACCGCCTCGTAGAGGTTTTGCAGCCCCGCACCCGACAGGGCGCCCAGCTCGATCTCGACATGGCCCAGTCGCCGTCGCATCGCGGCGATGACGCGCTCCTCGCGCTCTGTCTCCGCGGGCAGGGTCGCGTGACCGGCTTCCGTGATCACGGCCACCCGGGCGCCGTGACGCTCGACGAGGCAGGAGACGCCAAAGCCCGTGCCGGGTCCGAGCACCAGAAGCGGCTCGCCGCCAGCACCAGTCTGGGCATCGAGCGGGAACAGGTCGGCCGGTTGCAGGGCGGGCAGCGCCCAGGCCAGCACCTCGAAATCGTTGAGCACGTGAACCGCGTCGAGGCCAAAGCCTTCACGGAGCTCCTTCCCATCGATGATCCAGGGACTGTTGGTCATGACGCAGCGATTGTTCACGACAGGGCCGGCGACGGCGAGCACGGCGATGCCGACGCGCGCGCCATTGACCTGGCGAGCCAGGAAGTCGGCCATGGCGTCGCGAACGGTGGGGAAGTCGGCGACCCGCGCGTAGGCGACCGGCCCGATCTGGCCGTCTTCCTCCATCAGCGCGAACCGCGAATTGGTGCCGCCGATGTCGGCAAGCAATGCGCAACCTCTTGTCGTCCGACTGGTCATGTCCTCGTGGCCGCCGCATCCACCGCCATGGGTGATCGCGGGAACCTTGTCTCCATTGCTTCGCGGTCAGATTCGCATACCACCGCGGCTTGATGATGTCGTCAACGTCGATGCTAGGCGAACCCGTTGCGCCGGCAGCAATCCGCCCGCGGTAGGCGGTTGCGAAGCCGCACCGGAAGATCGACATTGAGGCCAGACCGGGTGGAGACCAGCAATGAAGATATCCGACCGGGACGTCCTGCTCGTGATCGACGTCCAGAACGACTTTTGCACCGGCGGGGCCCTGGCCGTCCCGGGTGGCGAGAGAGTGGTGCCCGCCATCAATCGCGTCGCCCAAAAATTCGTCAATGTCGTGCTGACGCAGGACTGGCATCCCGCCGATCACGTCTCCTTCGCCTCCAACCACCCCAACAAGCGGCCGTTCGAGGCCATCGATCTCGACTACGGTCCACAGGTGCTGTGGCCGACCCATTGCGTGCAGGGCACCGCCGGCGCCGAATTCCATCGGGATCTCGAGCTCCGCCGGCCAAGCCTCGTGGTGCGCAAGGGATTTCGCCGTGGCATCGATTCTTATTCGGCACTGTTCGAGAACGACCACAAGACCCCGACCGGGCTGCTTGGTTATTTGCGCGAGCGAGAGCTGAAGACGGTGTTCGTCGCAGGCCTGGCGCTGGATTTTTGCGTCCGCTTTTCGGCGGAGGATGCCCGTAAGGCGGGGCTTGAGGTCGCCGTGATCGAGGATGCCTGCCGCGGCATCGATCTCGACGGCTCGATCGCCGCCACCCATCAGAGCTTCAAGGCGCTCGGCATTCCCGTGGTCAGCATCGAGGCGTTCTTCTAAAGATGGCGCAAGGGACCAAGAAACCGCCGCCACCGACAGGATCCGAGCCCGGATCGGATGATCCGCTGCTGTGGCCGTTCGCTGCGGCCAAGTTCGCCATGGACGCCGCGTTCTGGTGGGTGGAGCGTAGCTCGCCCGAACCGCGCGAGACGGAACTGCCCTGGACCACGCCCAGCCAGGTCGCGCTGGAGCTCGCGACCATGCGCCTGCGCGATTGTACGAAGAAGCGTACCGGCCCGCCGGCGCTGGTGTGCGCGCCCTATGCCCTGCATCGTGCGCTGATCGCCGATTTTGCGCCCGGACACAGCGTCGTGCAGTCGCTGCACGAGGGCGGGGTGGATCGGGTCTATCTGACGGACTGGCGCTCGGCGTCGCCTGAGATGCGCTATCTCTCGATCGACAGCTATCTCGGTGACCTCAATGTCGCGATCGATGAGATCGGTGCGCCGGTCGACCTCATCGGGCTCTGTCAGGGCGGCTGGCTGTCGCTGCTCTACGCCGCGCGTTTTCCGGACAAGGTGCGCCGCCTGGTGCTGGTCGGCGCTCCCGTTGATCTCGCGATCGAGTCTGCCTTGTCCCGGCTCGCGCGCAATGCGCCGGAACTGGTCTACGACCAGCTCGTGGCGCGCGGCGGCGGCAATGTCAGCGGCGAGGAGATGCTGCGCTTCTGGTCGAGGTCACTGAGCGCGGAGGATATCGCGGTGGCGTTGCAAAGGAGTTTGGCCGAGGAGGGCGGAGCTGAGCTTCTGGAGCGCTTCAATCGTTGGAACGAGGAGACGCTCAACCTGCCGGGCAGCTATTATCTCCAGATCGTCAACTGGATCTTCCGCGAGAACCGGATCGCGGCGGGAGGCTTCGTAGCGCTCGGCAGGCAAATCGATTTGAAGGACGTAAGAGCGCCCATCTTCCTGCTCGCCGGGCTT
This sequence comes from Bradyrhizobium sp. UFLA05-125, assembly GCF_059803515.1. Classification (NCBI taxonomy): domain Bacteria; kingdom Pseudomonadati; phylum Pseudomonadota; class Alphaproteobacteria; order Hyphomicrobiales; family Nitrobacteraceae; genus Bradyrhizobium; species Bradyrhizobium sp. UFLA05-125. The sequence goes on from NZ_JBANBJ010000001.1 coordinate 15,829, forward strand.
GACGACGAGGTCGTGCCGGCGACGCAGGCGCTGGCGACCGCTGATCTCGTGGGCACGCCCTCGGTCTTCATCGCGGCGGCATCAGAGCCGTCGGATCATCTCGGGCTGTTCATGGGAGCGCGAACCCATGTCCATGCCTGGCCGCGCATCACCGAATGGCTGCGCTCCGATCTCGGCGGCGGCGTTCTCGCGCGCAGGGCCTGAGCGGGATGACCTGAGGGCGTCGGGCTTGATCCCGGTCAAGCCGCTGGAGTGACATGGATCCTAGAGTGTGACGTGGAGGCTCCATGAGGCTCAGCACACTTCTGACCGCTCTTGCGCTGGCAACTGCCGTGATTTCGCATGCGCTTGGACAGGCCAACAGGATGCGTGGCGACAAGGCCGCATCCGAGCTGATGGCCGCGCTTCAGTTCCGGCACATCAAATTGTGGTCTGCCGGCCGCCTCGGAAACTGGCCGCTCGCGACCTACGAACTCAACCAGATCGAAGCGGCCCTCGGGCGCGTGGCGCAGCCGACGGGCCGCGCCGATCAGGCCGCCGTGGCGATACAGACCTTGCGCAGTGCCGTCGATGCCAAAGACGCCGCGGCTTTCACCAAGGCGTATGGCGATCTGACCAATGGCTGCAACGCCTGCCACCGCGCCGAGGGATATGGCTTCATCACGCTTCAGGTTCCGGCGAGCTCGCCTTTCACGGATCAGCTCTTCGTCGACCAGCTCGCCGAGGCGCGCGGGCTGGCGCGCTCGATCTGCGGTAACTGCCATGTGGTCTCCGACAGGCCGAATGAACAGCCGGACTCGCGCATCCCGGCGCCGAGCTTCCCCGACCTCGCGAGTCGCCCGTCATTCTCCAGCGACGACCTCAGGCAGCTTCTCACCTCCGGTCATCGTTACCTCGGACCGAACCAGTCCATGCCGAACCCGCGACTTGCCAGTCACCAAGTCGAGGCCATCGTCGCGTTGTTCGAGACGTTGCGGGCGGAACGCTCCCGGTAAGGCCGGCATCCACGCCATTCTGAAAGGAACGGCCGCAGCATCCATAAGGGGCGGGCGGCCGGAAGTGGAGTAGGGAGGATGTTTAGCAGAGCCGTTATGCATGATTGGGAATTACGTGCATTGATCCGCGTCAATCGGCTAAGAATGGTTCGCAACTGAACCGAAGGTCCGCGCGCCATGAGTTTTCACTCGATCTACGCCCATGGATTTGCGCGCGTGGCCGCCTGCGTCACGACCTCGCACGTGGCCGATCCCGCGGCCAATGCTGCGGCGATCGTGGCGGCCGCGGGCGCATGCCATGGGCAGGCGGTGGCGGTCGCCGTTTTCCCCGAACTGTGCCTGTCCGGCTATGCGATCGAAGACCTCGTCATGCAGGACCCGCTGCTCGATGCGGTCGAGCGCGGCCTTGAGGCGATCGTCGAGGCGTCATCGGCCCAGATGACCGTACTGATCGTCGGCGCGCCCCTGCGCCATGGCGCGCGCATCTACAATTGTGCCGTGGTCATCCATCGCGGCAGCATCCTCGGCGTCGTTCCCAAGACGTACCTGCCGACCTATCGCGAGTTCTACGAAGGCCGCCACTTCGCCTCCGGCGCCGGGGTCGTCGGCGAGGCGATCGCGGTCGGCGACCTGCGCGCGCCGTTCGGCGTCGACCTGCTGTTCGTGGCGGAGGACGTCACGGGCCTGACCATCGGCGTCGAGATCTGCGAGGACATGTGGATCCCCGTCACGCCGGCCTCCGAGCTGGCGCTTGCCGGGGCGAGCGTGCTGATCAATCTCTCGGGCAGCCCTATCACGATTGGCCGGGCACGCTCACGCGCACTATTGTGCCAATCGACCTCCGCGCGCTGTCTTGCCGCCTATGTCTATGCCGCCGCGGGCGCGGGCGAGTCGACGACGGATCTGGCCTGGGACGGCCAGACCTCGATCTACGAGAACGGCGTGCTGCTGGCCGAGGGCGAGCGGTTCCGGCAAGGCGGGCAGATCACGACCGCTGACGTCGATCTCGACCTGCTGCGGCAAGAGCGTTCGCTGATGGGAACGTTCGATGACAACCGTCGCCAGCGCGAGGCAAGCTTCCGCAAGATCTCCTTTGCCTTGAAACCGCCGGTTGCCGATATCGGCTTCCTGCGCAAGGTCGAGCGCTTTCCCTTCGTGCCGAGCGACGAACATCTGCTCGAGCACGACTGCTACGAAGCCTACAACGTCCAGGTCGCCGGCCTCGTGCAGCGGATGCGCGCGACTGGGACAAAACGCGTCGTGATCGGCGTGTCGGGCGGGCTCGATTCCACCCACGCCCTGATCGTCGCCGCCAAGGCAATCGACTTGCTGGGTCTGCCGCGCGAAAACATCCTCGCCTACACCATGCCGGGATTTGCCACGGGCAGCGAGAGCAAGTCCAACGCGCTTGCGCTGATGAAGGCGCTGCAGACGACCTGGCAGGAACTCGACATTCGCGCCACGGCGACGCAGATGCTGAGGGATATCGGCCATCCCTTCGGCAAGGGCGAAAAGGTCTACGACATCACCTTCGAGAACGTGCAGGCGGGTTTGCGCACCGACTACCTGTTCCGCCTCGCCAACCATCACGGCGGCATCGTCATCGGCACCGGCGACCTGTCGGAACTCGCGCTCGGCTGGTGCACCTATGGCGTCGGCGACCAGATGGCGCATTACAACGTCAATGCCGGCGTGCCAAAAACGCTGATCCAGCATCTGATCCGCTGGGTGATCGCCTCGAAGCAGTTCAGCGATGATGTCAACCGAACGCTGGGATCGATCCTCGCCGCCGAGATCTCGCCGGAACTCGTTCCCGCCAAGCCCGGCGAGAAGCCGCAAAGCACGGAGGCCGCGATCGGCCCGTACGAGCTGCAGGATTTCAACCTGTTCTACACGCTTCGCTTCGGGTTCCGTCCGTCGAAGATCGCCTTCCTGTCGCTGCATGCGTGGAAGGATGTTGCCGGAGGTGAATGGCCGCCGGCCTTCCCGAACGACCGGCGCAGGGCCTATGCGCTTGCAGACATCCGCCACTGGCTCGAGGTGTTCCTGCGGCGCTTCTTCGCATTCAGCCAGTTCAAGCGCTCGGCGATGCCCAACGGTCCAAAGGTTTCGGCCGGCGGCTCGCTCTCGCCGCGCGGCGACTGGCGCGCGCCGTCCGACTCCAGCGCCGCTGCCTGGCTCGACGACCTCGAGCGCAACGTGCCAAAGTGATGAAGACGGACGAAAAAAGAGGGTAGGCTGATGGCGGCCGAACCTGGGCCGGAAACGGCCGACAATCACACCGGGGTCGTCAACGGCCTCTACATTTTCGAGATCGAGATGCGCGATGGCAAGCGCGGCCAGGCCAAGGGCGTTGCCGTGCTTTGCGACGGTCGCATCTTGGGTGGCGACAGCTATTTCTACTACACAGGCCACTACACCTTCCGGAAAGGCAAGTGGCGCGGCGAGATGACGGTCAATCAGCACACCGAGGCGGTCGGCAAGCCGCTGGCGTTCGCGGGCAGGGAGGTTACCTGCGGCTTCTCCGGCGTGTATTCCGCAGGCGGCGCCGAGGTCGAAGGCATGGCGCTGGTCGGCAAGACCAGCGTAACGTTTACGGCGCGGTTGACTCTGAAAGAGGCGATGTAGGCGCGGCGGCGTATCGCCGAGATACGGGATTGAAGGTCGCCGCGCGCCTTGCGCTGTTCCTGCTGTCGGACAAGGGGCAGGACATTCTTGCCGTGCATCGCGGCGACGTCGTGATTGCTCAATCCCGAATGTCAGAGTCGAATCTTCTGTCGCGAATGAGATCGATCCCTGTGGGCAAACATGGCGCAAGTCTCGCCCAATGGGTAACCGCCGGCTGCCAATCGGTCAGCCGTGGTCGCAAAAAGCCGGACATCACCCGAAAGGCGTCGCCGGTCCAATATCCGATCGCAACCTCACTTTTGCCTATGAGCTTGAGACTTGGTGGCTGGCCGGCTGCTGACACGATCAACAGCAGGCGCTCCTTCGCTGGTGGGATTTGAAGCGGGTAAACGTTCCATTCAATTGTGTGTAACGTTCGCTGGGTCACGGCCGGATTTGCTCCTAAATCCCATCCTCAGGTAGCCAAAGCAGGGCGCTCCAAGGTGATCGAAGGTCGCTCGCTTCCGGCGGCACAGCGGGCGCACCGGACTTGTCGTTGGCGTAGCCGGTCGCGAATGACCCAAGCGATCTGCAACGTTCAGCGACAAACCAGCACGGGCGTTTTCGCGTAGGTCAGCACCTTGTTTGTCACACTGCCCATTAGAAGCATGGAAAGTCCGCTGAGCCCATGCGACGACATTACAATGAGATCGCAGCCTTTGTCCTGGGCTGCTGCGATGATGGCTTGATGCGGTTGCCCGTTCTCCACCTGAATCGTCTCGCAGGAAACGCCAGCCTCCCTGGCCGCATTTGCCACGTGATCCAACACGCTCGCGAAGTCGCCTGTCACTGCAAAAAGCGGTTCCACAACGTTGATTACGAATACCTTGGCGCCAACGAACTTCGCCAACGCCAACCCATGCGCCACCCCATGCTCCGCCAGCACCGACCCATCTGTCGGAATGAGAATATGCCGGTACATGCTTCACTCCCGATTGTCTGAACGTAAAGCTGCCTTCCGAAGGTAGGTTGGGCCCGCGTTTCGGATAAAGTCTTGCGATACATCAATCGGCCAATCGTGCTGCGACCGACATGTCGGCGCGTGGCTCACCGCGACATTTCGAGGCGAGACGACTGCCTTCTCTGTATTTGCAGCCACGGACTTTAATGGGAGCAGATATCCTCGAATGGAGCGGTCGCGCGTACTCCTTAGTTCTCATGCTCTTCAAAAGACCGAGAAACCGATGGGCCCAGACAAAAAGAAAGGCCGCCTGCGTTGCCACTAGCGGCCCAAGTCTAGGGAGGAAACGCCCAAGGAGGGCAGCGATAGCGGGAGGGCTACCGCTACTCTGTAGATAAGACGATCGCGATTGCGGCTCAATTGAAACTCGGTGAACGTCGGTCATCTAAACGGGTAACGGACCTATACGAAGGTTTACGTGCTCGCCGCCCTTAAAGCCGTCCTTCTGGGCCCGCGTCTGATTAGCGCCAGCGGTGGCCGCCCCAAAACGGATGAAGCTTGCTCCGAGTTAATCTGCCTTACCAGAAAGATATTTGCAGCGGCGCGCGTTCTGCGGTTGACCGTGGTGTTTCCTTGGCAGCCTGGCCTCCTCGCCGCTCGAGGGGCTCTTTAGTTGAATAAACACTCGGCCCGGAGCCCCCAGTTCCTCCGGGCCGTTTTCCTTATCCGGATGCGTCTAGGTTGCGATCGGGAGCGGCGACAGTTTTGTATGGGACCTCATGTCGATTCCACGGGAAGAATTCGATCCTCTTGCCGCCGTCGTTGACTGGCTCGATGCCTGCCGACGGGGAGACCTAAACGCTCTGCTCGATCTGTATGATGAGCGCGCGGTCATGGAATGCGGCTGCGAGGGCGTGACCTTGACGGGACGAAATTCGATCGCGGGCTATTGGGCACCGAAGCTCGAAAGCAGGTGCTCCTTTAGCCTTGACGATGTGGTCCTGACCGGCCACGGGGTTCAGATCGATTACCAGAGCTATGAAGGCAAGCCGGTCCGCTTTTACTTTCGCTTCGATCGCTCCAATAAGATTATCTACACGAGTTGCAGCCCATTGATCGGTTGCGCTGCAAGAATCTCATCCAACTGAAGACGCTCGACCTTGCCGGTGACAATCGGCGACGATGGCGTCGCCCGTCTTCGTCACCGCCTTGGTCGGGTCGCCGCGCGATATAGACATCGTCGAAACCGAAATCACCAGCCCAGGGTCACCGCCGTTGTCCCCATGCTTGCGGAATGGTAGCAATTCCCCCATGGCCGAAGGCGACCCCATCCGCATCATCCCTCACCGTGGCGTAGACGATGACTGCGGAAGTCTGGAGGTATGGTTCGCGGACGGACGGAAATCGGTCAGGTTCTATTGGGACAACCTTGTCTCACGCCGGTTGAGCGGTAACACCCTCACGCGAGAGCAGGCCACCGAGAAAGCCACGGCGCTGGCGAGGGCTGAGATAGACAAGCTGGATAACCCCGATTGAGAGCCCGGCTCAGCCGCACGCGGTCCGGAGTGCGCCCCGCTGGCGCGTTCTTCCGCCCGGTCCGCCAACAGAACCGGGCAAGCCCGGCACGCATTAGCAGCCTTTCCTCAAGGCTCGACAGATCGGGACACAAAGGCTGACGCATCAGGCCCATACCGCTCATTTCAGCCATTACGGTTCCTGTGAATGGCTCACGTCGCATTGGCGGGATCAGTGTTTTTTGCGTCGTCTTTGCTGGCGGCTCAGCCGTTTGGCGTTTGCCGCGACCCGTTTTCGGTATTGACGCACAATCTCATCGCTCGAGGCGCCTGCCATGAGGCTTGCGCCCGCTTTGGCGGCCGCCTGTATTTTTTCGCTGACCATGCGCTCGGCTTCACGCTGGGCGCCCTTGCCGCCTCGCATCAGCTTCGCCAGACGCAACCCGATCACGCGGTTTGACTCCAGCGCCAGCATCATCCAGTCCCGCATTTTTCTCGATTTCCCTGGCAGCATCCTGACCGCCTCCTAAAGAGAAACTCGGCAGCTTTACTGAAGGTTCTACGCATTTCCGAGACCGCCACGCTCGACCAAGCTTTCACGAGATGAGCTTGCATTCTTGCTCGGCTTCCGGCGCGGCTGCACCCCCGGATTGGACTTCCCGTGGTTGAGCGCCCGCATGATGCCGATCCGGGCGAAGGTCGTTGGGCCACCTTACTGCGCCACAAGGATCAGCGCCTCTGTCGGTAGATGACAGCAGTGCTTTGTTGTCCACAGTGTCAATCGCGATACACAGAATCGGCGCGACTCGTCGTAGGCTTTTGCCGCGTCTTCATGGCGCGTTTTCTCCCTTAGCCTTGGGCCCGTCGCGAATGGCGGGCTTCCTTAAACGCGAAGGTGACATAGAAGCGAGCTCGTCAAGCGCAGTGAAGCACCTTCTTAGCATGCTACCAGCAAGGAAGCTTACATGCATCGTTGCAGGCTCGACGGGGGACTAGGCGGAACTCCAGTTCGATTGGCGTGGTTTGTACATTGCGGAGGAGGGGCGATTATGTTGGACGCTGCCACGCTGCGCGAAGACCTTGCCGCCTTGGAAAAGCAAATACGGTTCAATCCCAACGACTACGATCTGATCAAGAAATACCTGGCATATGCTCGCAAGGTTCGTGAGATTGAATATTGTGAGAATGGTTATGTCACTGCACGGAAGCAGCCATCCAAAAATGCAAGCTCCGAGAACTCGATTGCTGCTGGCCGACGGCTAATTGATTGCGCGGAACTGGGAGCCTTTACCGCGACATGAAAGCCCAACCCGTCGGCCCACAAGGCCGCCGGGTTTGTTTTTTGGCTAGCTGTCCCGGCAGGAAATACCGAAGTTATCGCAGGTGAGTGCGAAGGCTTTTTTTGCCTTGGCGTCCTCGAAGCAAAAGAGCGTGCCGATGTCGGCGCGGTCGATATGCCAGTCCACTTTATTTTCTTTGGCGATGCGAGAGGCTTCGCCGCGCAGGAGATCCAGTTTTCTTCCCGCCGCAAAAACGATCAGGCAATTTTCTTTTAGCATTATTGCCATCCTCCAATATCAATCGGTACGCAATAACCTGCCTCTGCTTTGCCGATGTGAAATATGAATTAAATCACAGTGGATTCCGTTTCCATTGATTGAGGGAAGGCCCGCCAAGGCTGGAGGGAGCGGGTCTTCACCCCAAGCACAAGGCCGCAACTTTCCCCTGCGGCCCCGTCCCAAAGCTAGCCTGGGCCTGATTGCTTACCAAAGTCTCTATGATCTGCGGATATTGCGCGAGATTTCTGACAAAAGAGCAATGGCAATCGGTTTCAGCCGAGGGTGCGACGCTGGCGCCAACAGCAAACCGCCGATCATAAGCAGCGCTCTCGTTTCTTCCGGCTCTCGTATGCTTCAGCCGTTACAGGCTCACACGGGCGAGGACAGCGGCAACATCCGCGTTACGATCCGGCAGCTCATCCGACGAGACAGTCGGCGACTATCGATCCGCCACTTGCCGCGAAAGAGCGGGGCGTCGTTTACGCGGCCTTGATTGAGGCCGGAGATCCGAATTTCACTAAGATTGTCGAGCAATCAGTGTGAGCGGGAAAATCGGAGGAGCAGCATGGCCATTGTCTTTATCACCGGCAGCGCGGATGGGCTGGGTCGAGCGGCAGCGGAGTCGCTTCTAGATGACGGCCATGAAGTGGTGCTGCACGCCCGTTCGGCCGATCGCGCCGCGACCATCGCAAATCTCGCCTCGCGCGCCGCAGGGGTCGTGGTCGGTGATCTCCGCAGCGGGGCCGAGACCAGAAGCATCGCAGATCAGATCAACGCGATCGGGCGCATGGATGCGGTCATCCATAATGCGGGCGTCTACTCGGAGCGCAGCCGCGGTTCGACACCTGAGGGACATGCTGCCACCCTCGCAATAAACACCCTGGCGCCGTACATGCTGACGGCGCTGATCAAACGCCCCGAACGAACAGTGTATCTTAGCAGCGGTCTGCACCGCGGCGGGGAGGGTTCGCTGGCCGACGTGGACTGGACGAAGCGGCCCTGGGATCCCGCACGGGCCTACGCCGAAAGCAAGCTGCATGTCGCCGCACTGGCTTTCGCGCTGGCGCGGCGCTGGCCGCAGGTCTTGAGCAACGCCGTCGATCCCGGCTGGGTACGCACGAAGATGGGCGGTCCAGGAGCGCCGGTAGATCTCGATACCGGACAGCGGACCCAGACCTGGCTGGCCGTAAGCGACGAGCCGGCCGCCTTGGTCAGCGGTCGTTACTGGCATCACCTCCAGCAGGAGCAGCCGGCCCGAGAGGCAACCGATCCAGAATTTCAGGACCGGCTCATCTCCAAGTTGGGCGAACTGACTGGTGTCGCGCTTCCTCAGGCTTAGTGGATCGCGGGCCTTTCGAGCCGGTTTCGAAATACGGCGCGGCGCGAAGTGCTTGCAGGCGCGATGCGGAAGGGCAAAGGGATTTTCGATGCGTTCCAGTCGGGGATGAGCTGCCACGAGGTCCGGAGTGCCTAGGAGTCCGGACCTCGTGACTTCATCCCCGCCCCATGGCGCCCCCGCCCATGTGACGCGGCCAGGAAAGTGTGATGCGCGTTGGCCGTCGATCGCGCGGAGATACGTGAAATTTGAGGACGTTGATATCCGCGTCATTACGGACGTGAACTGCCGTCCCGGTGCGACGCGAGCGTGTGCTGAGGCCCACGCGATGTCCACATCTCCCTGAACGTCGGGAACCTGCCCTTCACCGGCCTGTCACTGAACTGCGTTAGCGCTGCCGATGTCATCACGCGATGGCCAAGGGAGTTCAAGACATGTCCGCTGTGCTGCCTGTGCTGGGCGCTGCCCTGTCCATCAAATCGATCCCTGCGCATCGCGACTGGCTCCTCGAACGCCAGCGCGACCTCGAGATCCAGGACTTCTTCCGCGCCGACCTGCTTGATAGCGACTGGCGCGCCACTGCGAGCGAGATCAAGAAGATGCTCGCTGGCCACACCGGACGGCTCGGCATCCACGGCCCGTTCTGGGGCTTCACGATCGACAGCCACGATCCGATGATCCGTCAAGCCGTCGCAAAACGGCTGCTTCAGGGGCTGGACGCGGCCGAATTTCTCGGCGCAACGCAGATGGTGATCCATTCGCCCTTCACGACCTGGGATCACAACAATCTCGATCTCTATCCCGAGAGCCGCGGTAATCTGGTCGAGCGGGTGCGCTCGACGCTTGCCGAAGTGATCGCGCGGGCCGAGCAAAGCGGCTGCGAGCTCGTGATCGAGAACATCGAGGACAAGGATCCCCGCGATCGCGTGCGCCTTGCGAAAGCGCTCGAGAGCCCGAAAGTGCGCGTCTCGCTCGACACCGGTCATGCCAACTACGCCCATGTTTCCACCGGCGCGCCGCCGGTGGACTACTACGTCGATGCGGCCGGCGACATGCTGACGCATGTGCATCTCCAGGACACAGACGGCTTCGCCGACCGCCATTGGGCGCCGGGCGAGGGCAACATCCGCTGGACCGCCGTGTTCCGTGCGCTGGGACGGTTGAGCTCCAATCCGCGGCTGATCCTCGAGCTGCGTAATCACGATCACGTCCGCGGGGGAGCGGCGTATCTCAAGTCGCTCGGTCTCGCTGAATAGCTAACGCCAATAAGGGCAGGGGTCTTCGTCATGAGCAAGCTCACCCGTCGCACCATCCTGAAATCCGGCACGGCTGCCGCCGGCACGCTGCTCCTGCCGCGGTTCGCGATCGCGCAAGGCGACAACCGCCCGTCGGTCACGATCGCGGTGCAGAAGGTAACGAACGCGAACGTGCTCGACGTGCTGCGCGAGCAGTCGAACGTCGGCGAACGCGTGTTCTTCTCGTCAATCTGGGAAGGCCTGATCTCCAAGAATTTCCGCGGCAATCTTGAGGCCGTGCCGGGGCTTGCGACCGAATGGCGGCGGATTGACGACAAGACCGTCGAGGTGAAACTGCGCCAGGGCGTCAAGTTCCATAATGGCGACGAGCTCACGGCGGAAGACGTCGTCTTCACTTTCAGCCGCGAGCGCATGTTCGGTGAGACCGAGGCGAAGAGCCGCACCACCATCCAGGCGTTCGAAAAAATCCCGACGCCGCGGCCCGGCAAAGAATTGCCGCCGGATGTGCCGGCAGTGGCGCGCCGCATCTGGCCGGACCTCGTGCGCGTCGACGCCGTCGACAAATACACCGTGCGCTTCTCCAACGCGACGCCCGACGTCACCATCGAAGGTCGGCTGTCGCGCTACGGTTCCGACATCATGAACCGCCGCGCCTGGGACGAAGCCGCGAGCTATCTCGACTGGGCGCGCAAGCCGGTCACGACGGGTCCCTACAAGGTTGTCGAGCTCAAGCCCGACGTCTCGCTGACGCTGGAAGCACATGACGAATATTGGGGCGGCCGTCCGCCGCTGAAGCGCATCCGCTTCCTCGAAGTGCCCGAGGTCGCGAGCCGCATCAATGGCCTCTTGTCGGGCGAATATCAGTTCGCCTGTGACATCCCGCCGGACCAGATCGCCGGCATCGAGAAGAACGCCGCGTTCGAGGTGCAGGGCGGCACCATCCTCAATCACCGCCTGACCGTGTTCGACAAGAACCACGCCCAGCTCGCCAATCCGCTGGTGCGTCGCGCTTTCACCCATGCGATCGACCGCCAGGCGATCGTCGACAGCCTCTGGGCCGGCCGCACCCGCGTGCCGAAGGGACTTCAGTGGGAGTTCTATGGCGACATGTTCATCGCCGACTGGAGCGTACCGGCTTACGATCCGAAGCTCGCGCAGGATCTGTTGAAGCAAGCCAATTATAAAGGCGATCCGATTCCCTATCGGCTGCTCAACAACTACTACACCAACCAGGTCGCGACCGCGCAGATCCTGGTCGAGATGTGGAAGTCGGTCGGCCTCAACGTTCAGATCGAGACCAAGGAAAACTGGTCGCAGATCATGGAGCGCGGCGACACGCGCGCGGTGCGCGACTGGTCGAACTCAGCGGCCTTCAATGATCCCGTTTCGTCGATGGTCGCCCAGCACGGGCCCAACGGTCAGCAGCAGCAGATCGGCGAATGGACCAATGCGGAGCTGAACAAGCTCTCCGAGTTGTTGGAGACCTCGACTGATCGGGAGGCCCGCAAGAAGGCGTTCGCCCGCATGCTGGCGATCGCCGAGCGCGAGGACCCCGCCTATACGGTGCTGCACCAGAACGCGACCTTCACCGCCAAGCCCAAGTCGATCAAGTGGAAGGCCTCGCCGGCGTTCGCGATGGACTTCCGCGCCGGCAATTTCGAGGCGTAAGCCGTGGTGCCGCCGCTGGTCAGCATCCAAGGCCTGAGCGTCGCCTTCAACGGCGTGCCCGTGCTGCACGGCGTCGACCTCTCCTTGCGCAAAGGCGAGGCCGTCGGTCTCGTCGGCGAGTCCGGGTCGGGCAAGTCGGTGACTTGGCTTGCCGCGCTCGGCCTGTTGCCACGTCACGCGCGGGTCGCGGGCTCGGTGCGGCTGGATGGACATGAAATCCTTGGCGCACCCGCCACGACACTCGATCAGGTGCGGGGCGGGCGCATCGCCATGATATTCCAGGATCCGGCAAGCGCGCTCAATCCGGTGCTGACCATACGCAAACAGCTTTGCGAGGCCTTGGCGCTGCATCGCGATCTCTCGGGCGAAGCCGTGAAGGCGGAAGCGCGGCGGCTGCTCGATCTCGTCGGCATCCCCGATGCGGCGCGGCGGCTTTCGGCCTATCCACACGAATTCTCCGGCGGGCAGGTCCAACGCATCATGATCGCGATGGCGCTGGCTGGAAACCCCGATCTGCTGATCGCGGACGAGCCGACCACGGCGCTCGATGCGACGATTCAGGCGCAGATCCTGGAGCTGCTCTCCGCGGTGCGCCGCGAGATGAGCATGGCGATGGTGCTGATCAGCCACGATCTCGGCGTCGTTGCGGAGAACTGTGACCGCGTCGCCGTGATGTATGCCGGCCGCATCGTCGAGGAGGCGCCGGCGGCGGCGCTGTTCGACGATCCCTGGCACCCCTATGCGCAAGGCCTGATCGGCGCGCTGCCGCCGCTGGACGGGCCACGCCGCAGACTGACGGCGATTCCGGGAACCGTTCCCGATCCGTCAAAAATGCCGGCGGGCTGCGCGTTTGCGCCGCGCTGTGCCTTGGTGGCCGAGCAGTGCGCTTGCGGTGCGCCCAGCCTTGCGCCGCTCGGCGATGCGCGCGCTGTCGCCTGCGTCCGTGCCGAAGCCTCGCGCCGTGCGTTGCTTGGGATCGCCGCGGAATGAGCGCGCCGTTCGTCGAGGTCGCCGCGATCTCGCGGACCTACATGATGCGCTCAGGCATGTTCGGACGGAGCACGGCGGTGCACGCGGTCGACGGCGTATCGTTCTCCATTCGTAAGGGCGAGACGCTTGGCCTCGTTGGCGAGTCCGGCTCCGGCAAGTCGACGACGGGCCGCATCGTGCTCGGGCTGGAGACGCCTGACGGCGGCGTGGTGCGGTTCGACGGCAAGCCCATGGCTGCGTTGGGGTCATCGAAATGGCGCGCGCAGCGTGCGCGCCTGCAGATGATCTTTCAGGATCCGCTGGGGGCGCTCGACCGCCGCCTGTCCGTCGCCGACCAGATCCGCGAGCCGCTCGAAATCCACGGTCTGGGCGCCAGGGCCGAGCGCGAGGCGCGCGTGCAGGAATTGCTGCGCGCGGTCGAGCTCAGTGAGCAGCACGGCCGGCGTCATCCGGGCGCGCTTTCCGGCGGGCAGCGTCAGCGCATCGTGCTAGCGCGCGCGCTTGCGACGCGCCCCGATTTCCTGGTGTGCGACGAGCCGGTCAGCGCGCTCGACGTTTCGATCCAGGCGCAGGTGGTAAACCTGCTCGCCGATCTTCAGGCTCAGCTTGCGCTGACCATGCTCTTTATCAGCCATGATCTGCGCGTCGTGCGCCAGATCAGCAATGTCGTCGCCGTGATGTATCTCGGCCGCATCGTCGAAATCGGCAGCGCCGACGATCTTTTCGCCCGGCCGGAACATCCCTACACGCAGGCGCTGGTCTCGGCTTCGCCGGCGCCCGGCCGCCGCAGCGCGGACCGCATCGTGCTTTCGGGCGATCCGCCGAACCCCGCCGCGCGTCCCTCCGGCTGCGCCTTCCATCCGCGCTGCGCGCGCGCGATGGCGCGTTGCGCGACCGAGCCGCCGGCGCTTACTTCTGTTGCAAGCGACCGTCAGGTCGCCTGCCATCTCGTGACCGGGCCGCAGGCCGAGAGCCGGGATGCGGCGTGATGGGACGTTACTTCGCCATCCGCATCGGTCGCGCGCTGCTGACGATCATCCTCGTCGTCACCTTCGCCTTCGTCGTGCTGCGCCTCTCCGGCGATCCCTCGTTGATGATCCTGGGGCCGGAAGCACCTCCGGAGGTCCTTGCCGCCTTCCGCAAGGCCTGGGGTCTCGATGACCCCATCTGGATGCAATATGTCGACTACTTCGGTGCCATCGCCAAGGGCGAGCTCGGCCGCTCCATGCGCGACGGCCGGCCTGCGATTGAGCTCGTGCTGGAGCGGATCCCCGCAACGCTCGCGCTGACGCTGCCGGCTTTCGCCTTCAAGGTCGCGCTCGGCATTCCCGCTGGCATCTACGCTGCGCTACATCGTGGCTCGGCGATCGACCGTGCGGTGATGATCACGGCGGTTGCCGGCTTCACCGTGCCCAGCTTCGTGCTGGCGTTGCTGCTCGTGCTCGTCTTCGCCGTGCAGCTCGGCTGGCTGCCTTCGGGCGGGCAGGAGAGCTGGCGCCACGCGATCCTGCCGATCGCAACGCTCGGCCTCGGCGGCGCCGCGGTGCTGGCGCGCTTCACCCGCAGTGCGATGCTGGAGGTGCTAGGCCAGCCCTATATCCGCACCGCCTCCGCCAAGGGCGTGCCCTGGCGCAAGGTGGTGACGTCGCATGCGCTGCCGAATGCGGCGATTCCGACCGTGACCATTCTGGGCTTCATGGTGGGAACGCTGATCGCCGGTGCCGTGGTCGTCGAGAGCGTGTTCGCCTGGCCGGGCGTGGGGCGGCTGCTCGTCGTCGCCGTTGCCAACCGCGACCTCGCCGTCGTGCAGTGCATCCTCTTGCTGGTGGCGCTGACCATGGTCACGTCCAACCTGATCGTCGACTTCCTCTATGCCTTCCTCGATCCGCGGCTGCGCGCCAAGGCAGCCCACGCATGACCGACGCGACGCTGAAGGATACAGGCGTTGGCCGCCGCATCAGCTTCCCGAACATTCCGGTTTCGGTTGCGATCGCAGCGGCGTGGATCATCGCCATGCTGTTGGTGGCCGCTTTCGCCGAGAAGATCACCCCTTACGGCTTCACGCAGTTCGACCTCCGCAATCGCCTGGCGGCGCCCGGCAATCTCGCGCACTGGCTCGGCACCGACGAACTCGGCCGGGACGTGCTCTCGCGTCTGCTCGTGTCGATCCGCATCTCGTTGCTGATCGCGTTCGGTGCGACCGCGATTTCGGCCGTTGTCGGCACGACGCTCGGCTTCCTCGCCGCGCATTTCCGTGGGGCTATCGAGCAGCTCGTGCTGATGCTGTCCGACTTCCAGGCCAGTATGCCGTTCCTGATCATGGCGCTCGCTGTGCTCGCCTTCTTTGGCAATTCGCTGCCGCTCCTGATCGGCCTGATGGGATTGTTCGGTTGGGAACGCTATGCGCGCATTGCGCGCGGCCTTGCCATCTCGGCCAATGCGCAAGGTTACGCGGCCGCCGTCCGCCAACTCGGCGCGACGCCGACGCGGATCTACCTCAGGCATATCCTGCCCAACATCGCCTCGACCCTGATCGTCTCGACGACGCTGGTCTTCCCCGAGGTGATCCTCATGGAATCCGGCCTGTCGTTCCTTGGGCTGGGCGTGCAGCCGCCGATGACCAGCCTCGGCAACATGGTTGGCTATGGCCGCGAATATTTGACCCGGGCGCCCTGGATCATGCTGGCGCCGGCCACCACCATCGTGGTGACGACGCTGGCGGTCTCCATCATCGGCGACTGGCTGCGCGATAAGCTCGATCCGACCCTGCAATAGGGGCAAGTTGGGCTCCTGTAGTCCGGATGGAGCGCAGCGAAATCCGGGGCAGGTGCATCGGGCGAGACGGGTCCCGGATTGCGCTTCGCTCCATACGGGCTACGAATGAGGCCGCGCCCGCGCCGGGAGCAGGGGAGGCCTGCGAACGGCCGATCCGGCCCTGTCAGGCCCAAGTTCCCGTTGCGCCCTTCGGCGCCGTGCGCTATCCGGCCGGAAAGGTCTGAGGCGGCTCACAATTTCCCGCCAGGCTCAGCCAACCAGGACGGAAACCGCCATGCCAGCCTATCGCTCCCGCACCACCACCCACGGCCGCAACATGGCGGGCGCGCGCGGCCTCTGGCGCGCGACGGGCATGAAGGATGCGGATTTCGGCAAGCCGATCATCGCGGTGGTCAACTCCTTCACCCAGTTCGTGCCCGGCCACGTCCACCTGAAGGACCTCGGACAGCTCGTTGCGCGCGAGATCGAGCAGGCCGGCGGCGTCGCCAAAGAGTTCAACACCATCGCGGTCGACGACGGCATCGCCATGGGCCATGACGGCATGCTCTACAGCCTGCCGTCGCGCGAGTTGATCGCCGACAGCGTCGAGTACATGGCCAACGCCCATTGCGCCGACGGCCTCGTCTGCATCTCCAATTGCGACAAGATCACGCCCGGCATGCTGATGGCGGCTCTGCGGCTCAACATCCCCGCGGTGTTCGTCTCGGGCGGGCCGATGGAGGCCGGCAAGGTCAAGCTGCACGGCAAGACGCATGCGGTCGACCTGATCGACGCGATGGTCGCCGCCGCCGATTCCAAGGTCAGCGATGATGACGTCAAGGTGATCGAGCGCTCGGCCTGCCCGACCTGCGGCTCGTGCTCCGGCATGTTTACCGCCAACTCGATGAACTGCCTCACCGAGGCGCTGGGCCTCGCGCTGCCCGGTAACGGCTCGGTGGTCGCGACCCATGCCGACCGCAAGCGCCTGTTCGTCGAGGCCGGTCACACCATCGTCGATCTCGTGCGCCGCTACTATGAGCAGGACGATGCCAGCGTCCTGCCGCGCAACGTTGCGAACTTCAAGGCGTTCGAGAACGCGATGACGCTCGACATCGCGATGGGCGGCTCGACCAACACGGTGCTGCATCTGCTTGCGGCCGCCCATGAGGGACAGGTCGAGTTCACCATGCGCGACATCGACCGGCTGTCGCGCCGCGTGCCCGTGCTGTGCAAGGTCGCTCCGTCCGTCGCCGACGTCCACGTCGAGGACGTGCATCGCGCCGGCGGCATCATGGGCATCCTCGGCGAGCTCGATCGCGCCGGCCTGATCGACACCAAGGTTTCGACCGTGCATGCACCGACGATGGCCGATGCGCTTGAGCGCTGGGACGTCAAGCGCTCGAAGAGCGAGACGGTCCGCACCTTCTATCGCGCCTCGCCCGGCGGCATCCCGACCCAGGTCGCCTTCAGCCAGGAGCGCCGCTATGACGAGCTCGATCTCGATCGCGAGAAGGGCGTGGTGCGCGATCTCGAACACGCCTTCAGCAAGGACGGTGGCCTTGCCGTGCTCTATGGCAACCTCGCGCAGGACGGCTGCATCGTGAAGACCGCAGGCGTCGACGCCTCGATCCTGAAATTCTCCGGCCCCGCGCGCGTGTTCGAAAGCCAGGACGCCGCGGTCGAGGGCATTCTGGGCGGCAAGGTCGTTGCCGGCGAAGTCGTGGTCGTCCGCTATGAGGGACCGCGTGGCGGCCCCGGCATGCAGGAGATGCTCTATCCGACCAGCTATTTGAAGTCGGTCGGCCTCGGCAAAGCCTGCGCGCTCGTCACCGACGGGCGTTTCTCCGGCGGCTCCTCAGGGCTCTCGATCGGTCATCTGTCGCCAGAAGCCGCCGAAGGCGGCAACATCGGTCTGGTGCGCGACGGCGACCGCATCGCGATCGACATCCCGAACCGCAGCATTCAGCTCGAAGTCTCCGACGAGGAGCTGGGCAAGCGCCGCGCGGCCGAGGAGGCGCGAGGTGATGCGGCCTGGCAGCCGCAGAATCGCAAGCGCAACGTCTCGACTGCGCTGCAGGCCTATGCCGCACTGACCACCAGCGCCGCGCGCGGCGCGGTGCGTGAGGTCAAGCGCCGCTCCAACTGAGCGGCGTTATCGCGCGCTGCGATCCGCGGATCGCGGCATGCATAGTCAATGAAGCGTTAGCGGCCGGCCGCGATTGCGCGGCCCCGTTAAGGATGCCCCGACGAACTTTCTTCGATGCGGAGTTCACAGCGTATACAGCTGCGTGCCGACCCATCGATCCAAGTCATTTCCCGCGTAACTGGGGCACCACCACCATGTCTCGTACCATTGCCGTCGTTTTCGCCAGCGCAGCCGCCGCCATCGCCATGACGGGCGCAGCGTCCGCCGGCTGCTACAATTGCTACACCCCGCCGCCGTGCACGACCTGCTACCAGCAGCAATACGTGGCGCCGCAATATCGCACCGTTGATGAGACCGTGATGGTCTCGCCCGGGTCAGTCGTCGCCCATCGCACGCCCGCGCAGTATCGCACGGTGATGGTGCCGCAGACCGTGATGGTCGCGCCGCCTGGCGTGCAGTACGAGCGCATCCCGCCGCAATATGCGACCCGCCAGCGCGTCGAGATGGTCTCGCCCGGCTACTCCTATTACGCCCCAGTCGTCTCGCCCTGCGCATCCTGCGGCGGCTACTGAACCAGAATCGGAGCAGACAAAAAGCGCGGCGCCCTTGGCGCCGCGCTTTCGTTTGAAGCGAACGAGGCCCGGAGTTGGAGACCAGTCCAACCGGGCCTCGTAACCGGCGACGCCCTGGGCGGCGGCGCCGATGTCGGAATTGATCGTGTCCGGCCACGTGATGAGGGCCGTTGCAAGCTCCGCAACCTAAGCGGCCAAGCTGACAGCGACCTTACACGTGGTTCCGGTAGGCGAGGCGCTCGGAGAAGCCGTAGGTTCTGTTTGGGGAAGCGAGGTCCGGCATTGGAGGCAAATCCGAACCGGACCTCGCAGTCGCCAACCCCGCGGGGGAATCGACGACTCCGAGTAGATCGCATGGCAGGCTGACACCCGCCTGACGAGGCCCGCCAGCGTGAAGCGGCGGGCCCCTGTGTTCATCGCCTCAGCCGGCGGGCATGTGTTGCGAGATGCGATCACGCCTGCCTTCGATGGGGCCGCCGCTTCATGCGCGACCCGCCATGAGCGGGTTTATCATCTTCTCGATGACCTCGAACTGAGCTTCGGACAGGCGGTGATAGCCGCCGTCGCGTGAGTGTGGCGCAGGTCATAAAAGCGAATGCCTGGCAGGGAGTGCTTCCTGACCAGCCGCTTCCATTCGTTGATGACGCTGCCCCGAGATTGTGAAGGTCCCGAACGGAGTAATCCG
Organism: Bradyrhizobium sp. UFLA05-125; assembly: GCF_059803515.1. Classification (NCBI taxonomy): domain Bacteria; kingdom Pseudomonadati; phylum Pseudomonadota; class Alphaproteobacteria; order Hyphomicrobiales; family Nitrobacteraceae; genus Bradyrhizobium; species Bradyrhizobium sp. UFLA05-125. The sequence goes on from NZ_JBANBJ010000001.1 coordinate 34,872, forward strand.
CATTCACCTTTGGAGGTAGCGCCCGCTGCTCGAATGAAGCGTAGCCGGTTGCATCTTCTCTGCAATTATAAGCGCCTGTGCATGGTGCTAACGGTTGCCGGGCGCGACGCAAGCGAAATTACGATTAGCGAGGGGCTTGCCGAGCGCTACGTTTGCAGTGGAGTCCACGCGGGTCCGCTCAGAAAGGGAATTACGCAATGAATACGAAGCATGCCTCTGTTCAACTATCGCGCGCCAAGAATGCGCTGCAATTGATCAAGCGCTGCATCAAGGACGGTGAAGAGCACCAAGCGTTCACTCATGCGGGCGTCGCGCTCGACGCACTGTCACAGATCGAAGGCGATACCCTGCCTGACGACATCGTGATCCATTGGGACGATCGCGCAAACTACAACCGGTACAAAGTCGCCTGCGAAGTGCAGGACGTTGGCAACCTGCGCGCTCTCGCCCGCGAATTCGTCAAGGTCGTGGAGCGCGCCAGCGAAGAAACCCAATCGACGGAGGCGACGTGGCACGATGACGCTGTGACGCTGTTTGTCAATAAGCTGGAAAACTTGTGCAACTCAGAACGTCGCTTTAGCGAAGTCTACGCCAACTGCAAAAAGAAGATGGAGGCCCCAAGCAAAGCATCGAACGTGGTAACATTCTCACGGAACTGATCAGCGTGGCCGTTGACGTTGCGCCCACGATCACTGCAAAGGATGCGGCGAGACTGCAAGAAGCCGCCGCCGCACTCGACCTAAATCGATCCGTTCTCGGTAAACGCGCAAGCTGCGCACTAATAGCCTTGTCGCTGAACGGTGTGAGGTGTGCCCGCCGCGCAGGCATTCGATGCCCACCGCGAGCCATTTGAACACTGTCAGGCATCCGAACAGTAACGTCATCCCCATCGATCGCCAGCCAGTTGCGGGCTGGGTGGTTTACCACCTTGCCCGCGAATGGTGTTGAGTTGGGGAGGGACAGCCTCTTCCGGCGCGAGCCTTCCATCTGATGAGTGATGACGGTGCATAATCCGGCGATAGACAACGGGCTAATGGCAGCTATAAACAAGCCCGCGAAGTCGGCCACAGATGTTAGCAAAGCTGTTAGCGGAACTGCTTGGCGTGAAATTTAGGTGGCCTGTTTTCGTAATGAATTCAAAGAGTTGGAAGGGTGGCCGAGTGGTTTAAGGCACCGGTCTTGAAAACCGGCGTGCCCGCAAGGGCACCGTGGGTTCGAATCCCACCCCTTCCGCCAGTATATTGTTCTCCACTGTTCGTGGTCGTTCGAACTCCACAACAAAATCAGTGACTTGTGCCGGAAGGCTGTACTTCGCAGTTCGGCGATGTTCTCCCTAATTGGGTCACTGACCGTAGATTAGGCCCGTGGGTTCACCGCTCCTCCAAACTCAAAGGTCTAAGTGATTGTGTTAACTTGAGTGCTTGACCCTCGTGCAGGGGCGGCGCGTTCCTAGCTACGGCGACAAGCTACGGATGGCATCTCCAACAATGGCGCCTTCTGGCGGCAAAGCAGACATGTTGCAAGATGCCGGGTTTTTGCCAAGGCTCATCTGAGTCCAAGAAGAGGTAGCTTCAATCCGAGCCATTCTCGAGCGATGTCGCGACGGGCGTGATGCTTGCGCGGCTTTCGAACAGAAGAGGAAGGACGTGCTCAAGGAGCATCCGTGGCAAGATCAGCCCGAAGGTCATCGCTAGGACGACCAGAAATGCAGTGGCGCCGTTTGCGGCCAAGTTCGTCATCAGCGCCGCCGGCGCACGCGGCCCCATCGAGACCAACTCGACGACGGCGCTCGCTGCCTCGAATAGAAAGAAGCCTGGCATCATCGAGACAACCGCGGAAAAGCCGACTGCAGCGAATGGAAGATGCCGGCGATCGACCACCGGCGTGACGATGATGCTGACCAGCATACAGGCGGCGAGCGCCCCGGTCGCAACATTCGCCCCCGCGAGCGAGATCAGTGCCCAGCGTGCGGCATGCCCGAGCATGCCCGCTGCGATGGGGAGCGGTAGCATGCGCCACGGCATCGAGAAGAAGGTGCCGAAGGAGGCGACAGCGCATCCTGCCGCAATCACATCGGCCAGCAACGGCGCGGGCGCGGACGGTCTCGTGACCGGGAGTACTGCGCCGACTGCGGTGAAGCCCAACAGCAGGCCGAAGCAGATCATAAGCACGACGATGCCGGCGTAGGTCAGGCGAGCGATGCCAAGCGCGATGCGCGTGCGGACGAGGTCGATCGCACCGTTGAGAAGATGTGGGCCAGGCACCAGCACCATGCAGGGACAGAATGCGACGAGAGCGGTTGCGATCGGCTGATGCAAGCTGCTGGTAGAGACAGCGGCTACGATGCCGGCGATGAGGGCGGCACACAGCGGCTGGATGAACGGGCTGCTGCTGAAGCCTGATAGCCAGCGGCGGACCAGCGCGCCGAGCGCGGCACTTGCCGCGATCAGGATCAGGCTCGCCGGGTCTACTGCGCCGAAAATGATCCCGAGCGACGCCGCGCCTACGGCTGCCAATGAGGTGAAGCGGAATACGGAAACCGGTGGCAACCTCCCGGCCAGCAACAGGGCCGGCCGTACTTCCTCAACGCGTAGCGAGCCCTCGCACAGCCGGTCCACAATGGCCGTGATGGCAAGCACCCTGTTCATGTCGACGCCGAGTGGTTTCGCGGGAACTATCTGGGACAGAGATGTGCTTTCAAGCTCGACGATTAGCTTGTCCCAATCCGGGAGCACTCTCGCCGACACGCCCATAGCGCGTCCGAGCCGTTCGGCGGTGACGACCGTCCGCTCTGTGGTCTGCCCGTGAGTAAAGAGGAGGGTGGCTGCTAGTGCAACGATACCGAGTGCCGCCTCGTACGCCGAAGTTTCGAGGTCAGTTCGAGGTGTTCGAAGGACAACCGCCATTGGGAATCAGCCTCGAAGTTAGGATGCGATCCCGCGCCCCGGATCCGTGCCCTTCTAATGTCCGGCGCTCTGTCCGCCGTCGACGTGGAGGATCTCGCCGGTGGTGAAGGCGGCACCTTCGAGGTACAGCACCGCATCGACAACATCGCGCACCTCTCCCATCTGTCCGACCGGATGCAGCTTGGCCAGGAAGTCGTATGTTTCGGGTGCATGCATCGGCGTCTTGACAGCGCCGGGTGCCACGGCGTTAACGCGAATACCCTTGCTCGCATATTCGATTGCGAGCGACTTCGTTGCGGCGTTCAGGCCGCCCTTTGTGAGGGCGGCCAGAGCCGATGGCACGCTGCTGACCGCGTGTTCGTCGAGGCTGGTGCGCTCGCGGTATGCCCTGACCAAGGCCTCGCCGATACCCTGCGATGCGCCGGTGATGATAGCGACTTTCCGTTCTGTACCCATTTGGGGCCTCCATATTCTCGGCTGAATCGGCGGGCGGCGCCGCGTTGCTCGCTTGCCTACTGTGCGGTCCAGCCGCCATCGACGGAAATGGTCGTACCTGTGATCTGGTCTGCCGCAGGCGAGCAGAGGAAAGCCACGGTGCCGCCAAGCTGCGCGGGAGAGACGAAATCCAGAGATGGTTGCTTCTCTGCCAGAAGCTCCTTGGCCGCTTCCTTCTGATCGATGCCCCTTTGCGCGGCAATGTCGCTGATCTGCTTTTCGACCAACGGCGTTCGCACCCAACCGGGACAGACTGCGTTGCAAGTGACACCGCTGCCGGCCGTCTCCAGGCCGACCACTTTGGTCAGGCCGACCAGTCCATGCTTGGCTGCAACGTAGGCGGCTTTGTGTGTTGAGGCGACGAGACCGTGCGTTGACGCAATGTTGACGATCCGTCCCCAACGCTGCTTTTTCATCTGGGGCACCGCCGCGGCAATGCCGTGAAATGCTGCGGACAGATTGATCCCCAGGATTGCATCCCACTTTGCAGCCGGAAATTCCTCGACCGGAGCGGTGAACTGAATGCCGGCATTGTTCACCAGAATGTCGAGGCGTCCGAATCTCTCGACGGTCTCGGCGATCAATCCGCGTACAGCCTCCGCCTTTGACATATCGGCGCCGTCGTAGACGACGCTCACGCCGTGCTCGCCTTCGATACCGGTGCGGATCGCCTCAATCTCGCGAGCGTCGCCGAAGCCGTTCAACACCAGGCCGGCGCCGAGCTTGGCTAGCTCTTTCGCGATGCTCAGTCCGATGCCGCTGGTCGATCCGGTGACGATTGCTACTTTTCCCTTCAACATGATGCTTCCCTTCGATGTTTGAGACACAACAGAAAGACGGTCAGTGGGCGCCGCCGGCGTCGAGGCGGTCGGGCTTGGTGAGCATGAGCGCCGCCGCCAAGGCGACGATCTGCGAAATGCCGAGCAGATAGAAGGTGTCGCTGAAGCCGAGGATGAATGCCTGCTTCTGGATAACCTTGCCGATTGCGACATAGGCGCGGTGAGCGGCGTCGACGCGGTCGATCACGCCATGGCTTATAAAGTAGTGCGTGAGCTGATCGAGCCGGGTACGGGTCGCCTGCTCGAATAGCGTGACCTGCTGCGAGAGTATGTTGGAGTGATACTGCTCACGTTTGGTCAGCAACGTCTGCAGCGCCGCGATGCCGATCGCGCCGCCGAGGTTGCGCATCATGTTGAACAAGGCCGACGCGGACCCCGCGTTCTCCTGTTCGATTCCGGCGGTCGCGACCGCCGAGAGCGGCGCAAAGACGAGGGCTTGGCCAAATGCGCGGATGACGTTCGGCCAAAAAAGCTGATCGGCTGCATAGTCGTTGGTCATGTAGATATTCATGAAATTGGAGCCGCCGAACAGCACAAAGCCGATGCCGATGACAAGGCGCGGATCGAATCGCTTCATAAGACGAGGTACCAGCGGGATCAGCACGAGCTGAGGCAGGCCAGTCCATGCCAGCACCATGCCGATCTGCTCGGAGTTGTAGCCCTGGATGCGGGACAGATAGACCGGCAGGATATAGACGGAGCCATACAGCGATACGCCGAGCAAGAAATTCGCGAGCACGCCGAAGCCGAAATTGCGACGGAACAGGATGCGCAGGTTGAGCAACGGCTTGTTCGCGGTCAGCTCGATTGCGAGGAACAGCGTCAACGCGACCGCAGCTATCACCGCGAGGCGAACGATGAAAGGCGAGCCGAACCAGTCGTCCTTGTTGCCTTCTTCCAGGACGGTCTGAAGTGCCGCGAGCCCGATCGCCATGGTGATGATGCCGGTCCAATCGCCGTCTCGAAGCAGCGAAAGATTCATCGGCCTTGCTTCGAGAGAGAAGAAGAGCATGCCAATCATGATCGCGCCGGGCACGACGTTGACATAGAAGATGTATTCCCAGCCGAAATTTTCGGTGAGATAGCCGCCGATGGTCGGACCAATCGCCGGTGCGAATGTTGCGGAGATCGCAAACATTGCCAGCCCGATCGGCTGCTTTGCCTTGGGCAAAAGCGTGATGATGAGCGTGAATGCCATGGGGATCAGCACGCCACCGGTAAATCCTTGCACCGCCCGCAGCGCGATCATCTGCGGCAAATCCTGCGCGAGCGCGCAGGCTGCCGAGAACAGCAGGAACAGGAAGGCGTTGGTAAGGAGATAGATGCGGACCGAAAAGACCTGGGCAAGCCAGCCGCTGAGCGGAATCACCACGATCTCGGCGATCAGGTAGGACGTGGAGATCCACCCGCCGTCATCGATGCCCGCACCAATCCCGCCCTGAATGTCGGCAAGCGAGGCGTTGACGATCTGGATGTTGAGCACCGCCATGAACGCGCCCATCGTGGCTCCGATCACCGCGAGCCAGGTTTTTGCCGAGACGGCAGGAGCCGCTGGCAGCCGGTCTTCGCGGGCGGGAACGGCGTCGATGGTGGTGTGCAGTGTGGTCATGGTGGTCTCCTCGCATTCGAGGCCGGATGGGCTATTCAGCTGCGGGTGCCCCGCTACGGGAGGCGAGGTGCTTCTCGGCGTTGCGTTCGGCGACGACAGTCGACTTGGTGTCGACAGTAGGCTCTGCCGACATGCCCGGGCGCAGCAGACCGCGCAGGGTCGGGTTGTCGAGCACGATCTTCACCGGCACGCGCTGCACGATCTTGGTGAAATTGCCAGTGGCGTTGTCGGGCGGTAGCAGTGCGAATTCGAGCCCGCTCGCCGGTGACAGGCTGTCGACATGGCCCTTCAGCCTGGTCGAATGGAAGCTGTCGATCCGCAGCTCGACCGGCTGTCCGTTGCGGACATGGGTGAGCTGGGTCTCCTTGAAGTTGGCGACCACATAGACTTGATCGAGCGGTACGACCGCCATCAATTGCGTTCCGGCCTGGACATATTGGCCGACCCGCAGGGTGCGCGCGCCGACTGACCCGTCGACGGGCGCGGTGATCTGCGTATAAGAAAGGTTCAGTGCCGCCTGCTGCTCGACGGCGCGTGCGCGGTCGAGTTGTGCGACAGCCTGCGCGCGCTGGGTCGAAAGCACCTCGACCTTTTTGTTGGCGGCGAGCAATCCCGCCTTGCCCTGCTGCAGTTGTGCGGTCTGAGAGCGCAATGCTGCGTCGGTCTGCTGGGCGCGTTGGATCGTTCCCGAGCCCGATTTCATGAGGTCGTCGTAGCGGGCGCGCTCCTGCTGCGCGAACTTGAGGTTGGCTTCAGTCGCGTCGACCTCGGCCGCCTGCTGCTGAATCAGAGGCTGCTGCAATTCGATCTGCGCGTCGAGGTTCTTGATCGCGGCTTCCGAGGCCGCGACGTCGGCCTTGGCCTGGTTCAGCGCGGTTTTGAAGTCGCGATCATCGATGCGTGCCATCAACTGGCCGGCCTTCACCGGTTCATTGTCCGCGACCAGCACCTCGGCGATGTAACCGGAAACCTTCGGCGCAATGATTGTGGAGTCGGCTTTGACATAGGCGTCGTCGGTCGTTTCCAGGTAGCGGCCGGTAGTGATGTAGTAGTGGCTGAAAGCGGCAGCCCCGGCGACGCCAAGGGCGGCGGCGAACGCCAGAGCCGCGCGCCGGATCGCCTGACGCGACGGGCGAAGGCTTGTTTTCGTTTTCTGCTCGGAAGCATACGAAAGAGTCGACATGGTATTCTCCAAAGTCGGGTGGGCCGCTAAATCTCAATCGGGGCGGTGGACGTCATGCGTGATGATGCCGAGCTCGGGAGCTGGCGGGTCCAGGCGGCGTGGGTCGGCCAGCGTGCGGCGGATATCGTCCAATCCGCTTTGCCAATGCGCACGCATCGCGTTCAGCCCGAACTCGTAGTCCTTTGACTGACCCTCGTAGATCTTGGACTGGTAGATCAGGTGGATGATGTTGTAGGAGCGATGACGGGCCATGTCCGTGATGGCGCGGATTTCCGGATCCTGCTTTGCGCGTTCCGGCAACTCCCGGATCGTCCGCTGCAACGCCTGGCGCATCTTCTGCATGCGCAGTGCCCGGTCCGTGATAGCGCGCGTGCGGCTCGAATATTGGATGTCCTTCTGCCGGCTCGACACCTCCATCATGTCGTGAGGAACACGCCCTCTGGCCGACCAGAGATCGACCTGGAATGTCAGCGTGTCACGCGGCTCGCTGGACAGCACGCGTGAAAGAGGGGTGTTCCAGACGACACCGCCATCCCAATAGTGTTCGCCGTCGATCTCGACGGCGGGGAAGCCCGGCGGCAACGCGCCGGAGGCCATGAAATGCTTTGGTCCGAGCTTGCGTTCGGTCGTATCAAAGTAGGTCAGGTTGCCGGTGCGAACGTTGACCGCGCCGACGCTGACGCGCACGTCGCCGGAGTTTAGCCGATCGAAATCGACGAGCGTCTCCAACGTCCGCTGCAACGGCGCGGTGTCGTAGAAGCTGGTGGCTGCATCGCCCGAAAAGGGTGACCAGAACGGTGACGGGAAGCGCGGCTTGAAGAAGCCGGGTTGGCCCTGGAATAAGGCCCTCATCGCGGCAAGCGCGTTGTGCCATGAGCGCATATCGAAGGCGAAGGGCAGGGCATCGGGCAGCCCTTCGCCGGCGGGCCACCCCACCGGACACGCACAGATGGTCTCCCAGAACTCGCGTAGCCGCTCGACCCGCTGGTTTTCCGGCGATCCGGCAATGACCGCCGCATTGAGCGCGCCGATCGAAATGCCGGCCAACCAGTTCGGCCGGATACCGGCCTCGTGCAGGCCCTCATAGACGCCGGCCTGATAGGCTCCCAGAGCTCCGCCACCCTGCAGCACCAGGGCGACGACGTCATAGGGCAGCGGCGTGGACGCCTGCGGCACCGAATTGATTTGCTCGCGCATCACCTTCAGCATTTCGTAAACTCCCGATATTGCGGCTGATCCGGTCAGCCTGCGTTCGCTTCGATAAGGATCTCGGACCTGGATTCGCGTCGTAGTGCGGTCGCGCCGGGCGACAGGTAATCGTGGACGACAGTGCCAAGCCCGAGCGTCAGGTCGGCCACGAGGTGTTTGGCCGACAGCACTTGAAGGACCGGAAGTTCGGCGACGGGGGCGAGGGCATGCGAATACAGGTCCAGCGCAGCCGGCCCGGTCCATGCGCCTTTCACGGTGATGTCTTCTAGGTGGTAGCGGACCAGCTCGCAGATGCGTGCCGAGCCATCGACATGCGGGATGATCTTGAGCAGAAAGTTGGGTGCGGCGAGCTTCCTTGCTTCGACCTCGGTGTCGAGGGCGCGGTGCTTGTAACCCATGGTGCCGGTCGCGATTCGAACCGAACCGTAGTTCAAGGTGCCGACGAGCGTATCGATCTCGACCGCGAGCTTCGGTTGCGCCAGCTTCTTGGGAAAGCCCCAGAGCTCGCGTCCGCCGGCGATGGGCGGATGATCATTGAGGAACATCTGATGGGTGAAGCTGCCGGCCTGACCTTGATAGGATACCGGGATGACCTGGCCGCTTTCGGTGTAGTCGCCAAACCCCGTTGAATCCGGCATGCGGATGAATTCGTAATTCACCACCGGTTCGGTCAGCTCGAGCGGTGCCGGCACGATCCGGCGCAGCGCCTCCGGATCTGTCCGGTACTGGATTATGAAGTACTCGCGGTTGACGAAGCGGTAGGGGCCGGGTGGGAATGCCGGGTTCGTCAGTGGCATGGCGAACGCGCTCGCGCGCACGGTGTCGTGTTTCATCGGGGTCGGCTCCAGTTAGGTCGATGGCGAAGGAGCCGCGCTTCTGCGTGGGAAGCGCGACCATATCGCGTGAGGCCCTTAGACTTCGGTGACGTGCTCCGGATCGGCCGACGCCAGCGCGGCGGCACGCTCGGCCCGAGGCGGATAGATCCACACTGTGTTGATCTCGTGCTTGGTCTTCTTTGCAACCTCGCCGACGATCTCGACTTTCCGTTCCCAGCCTCGCGTGAAGAGCGCGCCGGCTTCGCCGAGGTCGAGGCACGTGACGTAGGCTTTCTGGTGATACGGCTTGGTCGGGACGCCCAGGAGCTCTGCGGCGGCATTGTTGCCCGCAAAGGCCCCCATCCTGGTGGCGTGCTGGCAGGACATCAGTGCGAAGTTGCCGATATCGTCGCACGCTGCCTTTGCGGCATCGCCAGTGGCAAAGACGCCAGGCACCGACGTCACGCGCAGATCCTGATCAACGAGCAGCCGGCCGAGATTGTCGCGTTCGGCGGGGATCTGCTTGGTCAATGGCGCGGCGCGGATGCCTGCCGCCCAGACGACTGTTTCCGCTTCGATGCGTTCGCCATTTGAAAGCGTGACACCGGCTTCATCGAGCGAGGTGACGCCAGCGCCGACCCGAGTCTCTACGCCGAGCTTGCCCAGAGCATCCTCGATGACGGGACGAGGGCCAGCGCCCATATCGGGAGCGATCGCACCGTTGCGTTCGACGATGATCACGCGCGGCTTGGCATCCTTGCCGAGGATCGCACGAAGCCGTGCCGGCATCTCCGTCGCCGCTTCGATGCCGGTAAAGCCGCCGCCGGCAACAATGACGGTGTCGCGTCCGTTTCTTGCCGGCCGATCCGCCAGGCTGTGCAGATGCCGGTCGAGGGCGATCGCTTCGTCGAGCTGGTCAACGCTGAAGCCGTGTTCGGCAAGGCCCGGAATATTCGGGCGGAAGAGCCGGCTGCCCGTGGCCACGACCAGACGGTCATAGGAGAGCGTCTTTCGCGTGCCCTTGGCGGTAGCGACCTGCAGCATGCGGGACTTGGTGTCGACCGTTTCGGCGCTGCCTTGCACGTAGACGATGTCGATGGACTTGAGGACCTCCAGCAGAGGCGCCGTCAAGGTTTCCGGCTTCGACTCGTAGAGGCGTGGGCGAACCACCAGTGTCGGCTCCGGCGCAACCAGCGCGATCTCGAGTTCGTCGGGTGAAGCGCCCTGGATCTCGCGGAGGCGTGCGGCGGAAAGTGCCGCGTACATGCCGGCGAAGCCGGCGCCAATGATGACTAGTCGCATGATCTTCTCCTGTTGGTTGATCTTCGGACATACGCGCGTTGCCGCCGGCCGCTCCCTGAGCGGCTCCTTGCGACCGGCGACGACGCGAAGAGGTGAAACGAGATCGTTATGTCTTAGGGGGAGCAGTTCGGCGTCGATGCCGCCCAGCGGCGGCGAAAGAAGATCGGCTCGGTGGCGTTCGGGCCGCCCCAATTGGCGTAGGGAAGCTGCGTGTTATCGTTGGCTACGATGGACATCGTCGGGTTCGTCCTCTGCAGGGATTGCGGTGGAATTTCCACCTCCTCGCCAGTTGCAGAGGTGAAGCGAACTGCCAACGAAAGTCCGTACACGATTGTCGTTGCGACGAGTCTCCGCCGCGGCGCGATTGCAATGAGGCTGGCGAAGGTCTTCGAGGTCATCGTTTGTCTCCGTCTATTGGGAGCGTGGGGGACCCTGATCATCTACCGGACCTGAGCTGCAACTGCGCCAGCGCGATTGCGGCAGCTGCAGAGCGATTGCTGCTACCGCATGCGCCGTCGCCAATCGCTCGGCGTTTCGCCGGTCAGTTTCTTGAATGCTGCGGTGAACGCGGTTTGGGAAGCATAGCCAAGCTGCGTGGCCACCGACGCGATCGATGCATCGGTATCGCGGAGCATGTTCATGGCTTGATCGAGTCGCTGCTGGCGCAGCCAGGCATGAGGAGAAAGCCCGGTGCTTTCCTTGAACGCGCGGCAGAAATGGAAGCGCGAGAGCCCGGCGTCCGATGCGAGCGCAGCGAGCGACACGTCAGCATCGATGTCCGAGCGCAGGCGTTCGACCGCGCGTCGCAGGGCATGGGGAGACAGCCCGCCCATGACCGGCTCGAACGTGGTTCGCACGCCGGTGTGCTCAGCCAGGATGCGTGTGGCGAGGAGATCCGTCAGTTGCTGCCTGAACAGGAGATCCAGGGCCGCATTGCCCTCCAGCACCTCTGCCGCACTCATCAGCAACCCGGATATGACGGGGTCGGGATGACCCGTTCGTTCGAGAAGATCGCCGGGAGCGGGCGCGTTGGCGTCGCGCGCAATGCGTTCGAGCGCCGTATGCGGAAGATAGAGTTGGATGACATCGACGAAGCCGGGAATATCCCATCTGGCGCTTGAACCGGACGGAATGATCGTCACGACTCCGGAACGCGCCGTTCCAATCGCAACCGATTTCCCGGTGCGCCGCTCCAGGCGCTGAACGCCTGTGGGGTAGGTCATGATGACGTGGTCGGTCATGGGCTCGACGACGTCATGCAGAGCCCCATGCTTCCAATGCGCGATGGCACCGTTGGAGGGATCCGAAGCCATTTGGAGCGGTGCGGTCTTGAGGACGCGCGCCATCTCCACGTCGGCTCGGCGCCGTTCGGCGGCGGGGGAGTCGCCGTGGCGCGCACTGGATGCGACGAGCGGAGCCTCCAAGGGATCGTGCAGGATCGGCTTGTTCACGGAGCTGTCCTCGCGTTCTGAAGGCGCTTCATCAACTGCAGGAGCGCTGTTGCTAACGGACGCGTCGCCGCCAATCGCTCGGCGTTTCCCCGGTCAATCGCCTGAACGCCGCGGCGAAAGCCGTCTGAGAGGCATAGCCAAGCTCCACCGCCACCGACACGATCGAAGCGTCGGTGTTGCGCAGCATGTTCATCGCCTGCTCGAGCCGGTATTGCCGCAACCAGGCAAGAGGTGAAAGTCCAGTGCTCTCCTTGAAGGCGCGGCAGAAGTGGAAGCGCGACAGTCCGGCATCCGAAGCCAGGGCATCGAGGGAGACGTCCGCATCGCTGTCCGAGCGCAAGCGTTCGATCGCGCGGAGGAGGACTTTCCGCGAAAGCCCACCCATGGTCGACTGGAACGTGGTTGGCGAGCTGGTGTGCGCAGCCAGGAGGCGCGTGGCCAGGAGGTTTGTCAGCTGATGCCTGAACAGCGCATCCAGTGCCCGATTGCCCTCGAGCACACCGGCAGCGCTCAGGAGCAATCGGGATGTAATGGGGTCGGGATGCGCCGTTCGTTCCAGGAGGTCGGTCGGTGTGCCGGTCCCAGCTTCGTCGGCAACGCGCTTCAGCGTTTCGTGAGGAAGATAAAGCTGAACGACGTCAACGGGCTTCGGAATATCCCATCGGGAGCTTGATCCTTCCGGAATGATGATCACGACCCCGGGACGAAACGTTCCACTCGCAACCGATCTTCCCGACCGTCGCTCCATGTGCTGCGTCACGCCGTTGTAAGCCATGATGACGTGGTGGCTCATGGGTTCGACGACGTCGTGCAATGGTTCATGCTTCCAGTGGGCGATCCCGGCCCCGGAGGCGTCCAATGCCATGCGAAATGGCGTGGTGTGGAGCACACGCGCCATCTCGGCGTCGGCGGCACGCCGGTCGGCGGTGGGCGAAGAGTCCGAGCGCGCCGCAGGCGCGGACAGCAGAGCTTGCAAGGAATCGTGTGACGTTGGTGTGCTCATGGCGTGTGCTCATTTCCTGAAGGCGCGGAGACCCCGTCCCTCCAGTGCTCGCGACAATGAAGGCAAACGTCACGCGAGGGTATCGTGCAACCGGTCGGGTCTTGCTGAGTGAGGGAATAGATCGACCTATACTATGGGATAGCAGGGGTTGGACGGCGCGATCGCATCGCATTGTCGCCCTCCAAAAAAGCCACTGAAAGGGCGGGCGAAATCAGTGAGGCGCTCCATCCGGATTGCCACCGGCCAACATTGGCAACGGAAGCGTAAAGCGAAAATGCGCGCCGCCGTTCGGTCGATTTATACCCGAGATGCTGCCGCCATGCGCGGTGATGATCGAGTGGCAGATGGCCAAACCGATGCCGAGTCCGTTATCCTTGGTGCTGAAGAAGCTGTCGAAAATGTGTCCGAGATAAGCTTCGGGAACGCCAGGTCCGTTGTCGAGGACGGAAAAGACCACGGCCTCTTCCTTCTCAAGGCGCGTCTGGATATCTATTCGGCGCACGGGTTGTCCCGACTGCACGACTGCCTGGACACTGTTGACGAGCAGATTGATGACCACCTGCTGCAACTGAATCCGGTCGCCCATCACCTGGGGCCGATTGAAGTCGAATGCCGTAGACAGGGCGATCGACTTGGAGTCGATGTCGTGTCGGATGAACAGGATCGCTTCCTCAACGGCCTCGTTGAAATCCAGGAGGCGTATCTCGGGCTCATGCTTGGCCGCCATGCCTCGTATGCGGTGAATGATCTCACTGGCTCGACGCGCATTGGACACAATTCGCGACGTGAGTTGATTGACCTTCTCGATGTTTGGATCGGGACGAGCCAGCCATCTCAGGCTCGTCTCACCGTTGGTCACGATGGCCGTAAGCGGCTGGTTGACTTCGTGCGCGATCGACGTCGCCAACTCTCCGAGAGTTGCGATGCGGCCGGCATGCGAGAAATCCGCCTGCAATTTTCGCAGTTGTTGCTCCGCATTCAAACGCTCGCTGATGTCCAGCATCGTTATAAACGTGTTGTCAACCTGCTCGGGTGGCACTGGATAGGTCACCGTGAAGAGCACGTCGATGATCGAGCCGTCGAAGGCCAGAATCCTGGTCTGCTCGACGAAATTCCGTCGTCCCTCGAAATGGGCGACCATGACCCGCTCGGCGAGCCCCGGGGCGGCCGCGAAAATGTAGCGGACGGGCTTGACCATGTCGGTGCGGTTGGCCGCACGAAACAGTGACGCCGCGTCCCGATTGGCGTCCGTCACGCGAACGACGTCCTTGGCATGCTCGACCAGCTCCGGATGCTGCTCGAGATAGGCCGCAATGTCGCGTACTCCGCTGGCCTTCAATTGGTCGAACGCTTCGCCAGCGCTGCGGGAATCAACCTGCCAGAGTGCGGTCGGCAGGTATTGAATGAGGTTCTGGTATCTCTCCTCACTCGCTTGCAACTCCCATGATGTGCGTTCGTCGTTTCCCACGCCACTGAGCGTCACGAATACCGTCCCGGGGGGCTTCGCCTCCGCCGCGTGCCACACCCTGACGATCGGGTCCCGCAAAGCCCCGCTCATGACAATTCTGCGCGTTTCCAGCGGCGATTGGTTGGTCGCAACGCGTTCCAGCAGCCTGGCCAGAATCGCCCGGCTCTCGGCTGGCCAGAATGTACCAATGGGCTGGCCGATCATCTGCTCGTAACGGGCATGGACCCCGAACATGCGGACCGCGCGATCGTTCACGGCAACGATGTTGGCAGCAGCCAGTATGCTATCGACCCAGTCCGGCCTCCGGTCAAAATCGACGATGCAACCGTCACGCCTATCGTTGGCGATTGCATCGAGCAATGGCCGTGTCGGCGAGACGTCAAGCTCCCAGCACGCGGCGAGCGCGCCCTGCAATTCAGCGTCCTTCCGCAGGTATTCAGCTCGCGAGAGAGCTCCCAGATGTCGGCCGAACTCGACGACATCGACAAGACGACCGCTTGAGCTCCGCCTGACGATCTGGCGCACGGCAACCGTGAGCTCCGTTCCGCTCAGACTGCGCCGAGATAGCACGCCCTCCCATCGGCCTTCACGCAGCAGCGTGTTGAAATGATCATCGCCAGATGGCTCGGGCGAGCGGATCTCGTCGAGATGTCGTCCCACCACTGCCATGGCAGGCCATCCGTAGAGAGCTTCGGAGGCATCGTTCCAGTACAGGATGATGCCAGTTCCGTCACTGACGATGACGCTCTCGGATGCAAAGTCGGCCAACTCGCTGCCATGAGGCGAGGCAAATGTGCTCTGCGGGGCGGCTGGTCGTGCAATGTTAGTCATCGGACGGTGGGTCCCGTCGATCGCCGCGCCATGAGTGGCCCGCCTGGTTCAGGATGTTCTGCAAGATATGAAAGAGGACGTCGTCATTCACTGGCTTGGTCAGACAGGCATGAGCGCCGCCGCTCAGCGCGCGTGCCTGCGTGGCTGGGCTCGTATCCGCGGTGATGAAGATGACGGGCATTGATGAGCCTAGTTCGCGCAGTCTCTCCTGAAGCTCGAGCCCGCTACGGCCCGGCATGCTCACGTCCGTGATCAGACAATCAAAGCGGCCTGGCTCAAATTCGGCCATGAAGGCTTCCGCCCGATCAAAAGTGTGAGATGGCACGTCCATCACCTGAAGCAGGTCGGAGAGAGCCTCACGCACAGCTTCGTTGTCATCGACGATGGCGACTAAGGGCGTTTCGGACGAGCGGTTGTCATTCGCGGGCATGGCATGACGACCATCCGCCGATTGCCGGCCGGCTTGTACCTGTTCTTTGGTGTAGGTTGCCTACTCCCCTCGAAGCTCCACAGGCAACGTTTCCCATATGCGGATCAGATCTCCAACTGACGTCGCTTGCAGTTTTCTGCTTGCATTGCTGCGGTGAAGCTTAACGGTGATTTCGCTTATGCCGAGGTCGAACGCGATCTGCTTGTTGAGGCGACCCCTTGCCACCTCGCGCACCACTTCGCGCTCGCGCGGTGTCAATTTGGAAAAGCGGGCGGCGTGCTGCTCGAGGCGGCTGGCCACGGCTCTCTCCAAGATATCCTTGTCGATCGCCGCCGTGACGGCATCGAGCAGCGTCTGGTCCCTGACAGGCTTGGTCAGGAAATCAACGGCTCCCGCTTTCATCGCCTGGACGGTCATGGCGATATCGCCATGGCCGGTAAGGAAGACAACCGGCCGCGTATTGCCATTTTGGGCCAGAAGCTGCTGGAGATCCAGGCCGCTTGCTCCAGGCATGCGAACGTCGAGAATCAGACAGCCCGGCCGGTCCGGAAGGTCGGCTCGCAACAATTCCTGCGTCGAGCCGAAGCAGCAAGCGTCGATGCCCACCGACAGCAGCAGCTCCCGGAGCGAAAAGCGGATTTCCTCATCATCGTCCACGATCAGGACAAGCGGACGATCGGTTTTCTCGGCAACGATACTCATCGGAAAGCGGGATAGGGGCGACAGGGTCTGCTGGTGGGCGGATGCGATTGTCCGAAGCATTTGCATGGTCTCCTGGTCGCTTCTGCCCCGCGGTCTTTCGACTGCTTTCTTCACGAACGCTCATGAGCCTTACGTCCTGACGCAGCCATCCACGGACGTCCGGGCTTCTACGGTGTTATAAGGGTTGTACGATTTCGGCGTCTTTCCTAAATCCACCGTGCTTTGTCCGATTCTGTTCCGAGCACGGAACTGTGAGCGGCGGGGGAACTCGCAGAGGTGGCTCATCAAGAGATGTGACAAAGGTCTTGAATTTGCTTCGGAATCGTCCCGCGAGCGTTGGCGTGGCAGCAATGGATTCGGAGCAGCAAAGCTGTACGGTCGCTTGCCGAATTCCGATAGTGTGCGGGAATCCGGCAAGCAAATCATGACCTGCTCGGTCGGACTTCACGGATGAGACTAAATCGAAATGGCACAGTCGCAGCCCTTCAGTCAGCGTTTCGGGAAATTCCTCCATCTGAAGGATACGCCGCCCACGCTGATTACGCGGACATTGCGCAGCCTCGAACTCTCGGTCACCGAAACCCGCAATGATAATCCAGTTCCGGGCCTTTCCGGGTCGTTGACAGCCGAGGATGCCTTCCTCGTGAGTCTGAAGCTTCATGACTATCCGGATTGTGAGCTTTGGGAAAAAGGCAAGTGCCTCATGAAGGCCGATGTTAGGGCAGGTGCCACGTACCTGTACGACCTCAAGCACGATCCGCGTTATGTGATCGACAAGCCGTTCCACTCCCTGTTTTTTTACCTTCCGCGTTCGGCGCTCGATAACATCGCAGACCAGCCCGGAGCGACACGCGTCGATCAACTCGATTGTCAGCTCGGCATAGGCCATGACGACAACGTCATTCGTCACATCGGCGCGTCGCTGCAGCAGGGGCTGCGCCGGCCGGACGAGACCAACCAGCTTTTCGTCGATCACATGATGCTCGCGCTCACCGCGCATGTCGTCCAGACCTATGGCGGCCGGAGGTGCATCAGTGAATTGCCGCGCGGCGGCCTCGCCTCGTGGCAGGTGAAGCGCGCCTGCGAAAGGCTGGACTCTGATCTCGGCGGAACGCTTTCAGTGCAACAAATCGCCGCCGAGCTTGGCCTTTCGGTCAGCCATTTCTCACGCGCGTTTCGAGCGTCCACCGGATTGCCGCCGCATCAATGGCTGCTTCGCCGGCGCGTCGAGGCAGCCAAGCAGTTGATGAACGTCCGCGACCTGCCGCTGTCCGAGATCGCGATCACGGCCGGGTTCGCCAATCAAAGCCACTTCACGCGAGTGTTCTCGGCCACGGTCGGCGTTAGCCCCGGAGTTTGGCGTCGCGACGCGCTAAACGCACCGGACAGAGAGATGTAATTCTGTTCGCTTGGACCGCCTCAACCCGCGTGGCAGATATCGATGTTCCGCGACCTCAAACATCTGAATTGACTGCCGGCACGGCGCGCAGACAAAGAGCCAGGTGCCTTCTTGCTCCATCAGGCCGTCACAGGCAGGACAACGAATCGCGAGCGTGCCGCAATCGACCATGGCGTGAATCCCTAGTCGGCGGCTTCGTGCCTCTGGATCGACGTCGGCTGTTGCGCGCGACGCAGACGAAAAAGCTGCGTCATTTCAGCAAGCTTTGACAGACACCCCTTCCGCCACCTGCTAATCCAACAGTGTTTAAGTACGTCCATCTCTGACGGTACGCCGAAGCGTAATCTCTGCGAAGCTCGAATTAGACCCTACGCGGCCGACGTTGCCGAGCTGTGCGGCGCTTTGCTTTCGCGCAAGAACCATTCGACAGGCCGCACGGAAAGGTCCGGCTCACCATCGGAAATTGACGCTCGCACGCTACTGTCGCCCAAGCAAACGTCGCCAATCGCTCCAAATGAATATTTTATGACGCACTGTGCGTGCGTAGCGAGCGCATCCCGTTGATGATCCTGTATCCCAATTCCCACACTGGGACTGAAAAGCGTCTGTTTGTTGCTTATCGGGCAGACATGCGCATCTGTTTTATTTCAACGTTTGCTTGCCTGACACAGTGATTGGCTGGAGAGATTTAAGTGGACCGTTCCCTGATAACTGATATGCCGCGCGACAAGTATGTCGGGCGGTGCGAGCAGCGAGCCTTGGACTATCTCGACCGAGACGATCTTAAAAGCGCGGTCGGGTCGTTTGTCAGCGATATGAGCGCGCGTCGCGATTGCGAATTGCCACATCACTTAGCCGCCCTCGGCGTTTTGCTGCTGATAGGGAACGATGTGCTTGGCTGGAGGACGCTGATCGAAGGAATTAGGTGATGATCGCTCGCGAGGAGTAAACAGCGGCTATTGTCTGATAGAGACCTGCAAGGCTGCGACCTTTAGGAGCGCAGCGCGGGCGACGAGATCAACACCATTTGGTCACGCGATGGAAACGTTCACGCTCATAGTTGATGGCCTCGCGCTCGCCGCTTTCGTGTCGGTTCTCATCTTTGCAAACCAAACACGAGGACGAAGGCACTAACGCCGGATGCTCATCATGTCGGCGCGCTGCCGGCTCTGCTTGTCGCAAGCCTCCCACACGAACCCCGGCTCGAGGTCGGAATGCCGCGGATCGTCGGGCCATTGATCGACCAGCGTCGGCATGAGCTTGATGTTGTGGCTGCACTTGTAGTCGGCGCAGAACACGATCAGGGTCGTTCGCACCGAATGTCTGATCGACAGTCGGCTTGGCCGCCGAAGCGGCGGCGCTGCCACAATATGCCGTTTCCGGCAGCATAGCGCACGAAACCCGCCCTGGCCGGGCTTAACCAGTTGCGAATGACGTAGATGTAGGCATTGAAGGCTGCTAGGCAGTTGCTGGGGCCCGCATCGCGGAAAGGTTGACCTGCTTCCCGTACATCCCCCAGTTGATCTCGGGGATCTCCTGGACGGCGACGTATACAGGCATTTTTCCTTCGCCAATGGCAGCGTGTTTGCCAAGGATCGCTGTGCCGTCCTCGATCAGCCGCTTCTTGCCAGGATCGTCGAGGCCGCCCTCAATTGCATTGATCAGCAGGGCTACGATCGGATGCGATGCGACTTCTCCACCGCTGAAGAAGGCGGTGGGCTCGTGCTCGGCGAAGATTACCCAGACCCCCGATCGGATTGACGATGTGTCCGCAAGGCGCTCGCACGCCATTCCGAGGTCTGTCAGTTCGGCTGCCACTCGCGCGCGAGCCTCGGGGGTGAAAGCGCCGCGGGGAGCGTGAACGAACATCTTGGGCACACAAACCTCCTCTTCTCCGGTCAAGCGCTGCTCTCACTGATGGCGGTCGCCGGCTCGTCCGAATCTCCTAGGCCGGTTCCGCAGCAACCAGGCGAGATGCTCGCGGCACTGTCACGGCAAAGACAACGAGACCGGCGAGCGTCAAAACGAAACCTGCCCAAACCGCGGACAGCAATCCGTACCCGTAGTCGCGACGGGTAACTGTGGTCCTGTTTCAGAGAGTACCACCACCCCTTCACGCTGCAAGCGAGGAGTTAAAGCAGGCAAATTCCGGTGGAGCCGCTGGAGGTTTGCGAAGCCGGAAGGTTCACTCTTTGGGGGCGGCCAAGAGTTTCAACTTCATTGCATGAACACCGCCCTCGGCAAGATCCGGCAACTTGGCGAACCACGCCTGCACGTACGGCTTGGCATTGTGTTCCTCAAAGTCTGATTCGTTGGCGAAGATTTCATAGAA
The DNA here is from genome assembly GCF_059803515.1 of Bradyrhizobium sp. UFLA05-125. NCBI lineage: Bacteria > Pseudomonadati > Pseudomonadota > Alphaproteobacteria > Hyphomicrobiales > Nitrobacteraceae > Bradyrhizobium > Bradyrhizobium sp. UFLA05-125. The sequence goes on from NZ_JBANBJ010000001.1 coordinate 54,846, forward strand.
GATGAAGTGGCCGTTCGCCTCCCGGTCCTCCTGCAGGAAATATGCGATAGTTTTCGGATCACTCCGAACGAGGTTGATGAGCGGCAGCGTTGCAGCGCGTAGTTCACTTTCCTTCCCGGGTTTGGCCCGGATCTCGGCGACAACCGAGAAAGCATTGTGGGGCAAACGGCTGTATCCTGCTCCCGGACCGTCCTGCCCACGTGATGGCGAGCAAGTCATCACAATGGCCAATAGTAGGAAACCCAGGGAACGCACGTTGAAAAAGTGTAGCATGCCTATTCTCTCACCTCAGAATAAAGCCGGACTCTCAACCGGCGCTCTGTGTTCGGCGACGCCATTCGAGGGCCTGCTGGAATGTCTGCTTCACGGGCTCGAGCGCTTGCACGAACTCGAGTTGCTCTCCTTCAGGCCCCTTGCAATAGATCAGCGACCAGCCATTCGACTTGCCTTGCGTAATCCTGTTGGCGTTGGCGCTCATGGGCGCAGCCTTGCGCTGTCCTTCCGTTTCCACAGAAACCACACGGTTCGCTTTCACTTGAGCCATACCGCGGCGGGCGCATTCGGCCTCAAGATCGCTGATAAACTTCGCAAAATTCACATCATCGCGAATGCAGAAGCAAATATGCATAGAGCGGGGATAGGCAGGGCTCATGTGGTCGCGCGGCTCCGCCCAACTGTCTCCGTTTCCCATGGGCTGCACCGCCTCGCGATACTGCAAGAGCTCGATCACGAAATTGTCGAATTGGACGAAGCGAACATCCAGCCGTTGCGCACCGCCTTTCAAGTCAGGCACTCCGATCGTGCGGGGATCGACTTTAAGCTCTCGCGCAATGATCTCCTGATCGGTCATTAGTGTGTTATGGATCGGCGCGCCGTGGAAGTCGCCATCGCGCATAACTTCGTTTCCGCCGAGAACCTCCGTGTAAAATTCGAAGGCACGGTCCATATTTTGGACGGTGAGGCCAAAGTGCTGGGCTCCTTGAAGCCGTGCGCCTAAAGGTCCGTTATCGCGATCAATGCGATTTTGCTGCGCTGCTACTGGCGAAGCAGAGGCTAGAATCGACGAAGCGGCTCCCGCGAGTGTTGCGCCTCCGGCCGCAAGAATGACTTCGCGACGGTCGTGAGTTATCGGCTCGCTGCCAGGATTTGTCCTTCTCACAACTGCATCTCCTGTTCCGCCGTTTGATGGTGACTGGCGAAAACAATTACAGGCAGCGGCGCGCCGATGCATATCAATTGGGGTAAATTCCGATAAAAGGCGTTGCCAGCGAAGGGAAGACGCCATCCAACGTCGAAACGACAATTGTAGATTGTTGCGCATCTTCAATTGGCTGCAAGGCAACTGTTAAGCCGGACCAAAGAACGTCCAACAGCGGTACCTTCCGGCTTCGAGCCTTACGGATTGCCGCGCAGAAGGATGATGATGAATTCGGTAAAATCGCCCGGCTCGGTAGCCACGTCGATCCTGCCGCCATGCTGCTTGACAACAATTTCATGGGTCATCGAAAGACCGAGCTCCGGTTCCTTCCCGTCGGCTCGGCGGTGAAGAAGAGGTTGAACATCTTTCTCGCACCTCAGAGAGATGCTGGCGCCGTTGTCGCGAATGCGGATTTCGACAGCGTTGCCAAGAGTCCTCGCACAGGAAACCGGCTTTGGATCGCAAGGCAATTTCGTCGGAGTCTTTCGGGAAAGCGACGGGGCTGACGCCAGGTCAATATCGCGCTTGCTTCAACCATGAGGCGCGTGCTGGGATTCACCGTTCCCGCCCGCGCGTAGCAAGATTTGCGCATCGGGCCGTAATATTCGGTAGCACGCGCGGTTTCTGGGCGGTAGTATTTGTGAAGGCTCTTGCTTAGGACCGCAGCGGCGCGGGCTCCTTGCGCGTCGCTTGCGACTGAACCGATGTGAACCAGCGCTAAAATGGATGCAGTTCGCTTCGCTAAAATTGGGGATAGCAGCTTCCACATTGCGTGGAAGGACGGTGGGCGCGTTTTCTGCCGGGGATGGCACAAGGGCCCTGATGGCAGTCTCGTCGCTATACTAGCAGTGAGGCCTGCCTCGGAGCATCCGCATCCGGCCATCATCGATCGCCTTGCGCACGAATATGGATGGAAGGACGAGCTGGATCGCGCGTGGGCGGTATGTCCGTTAGACTTCCTTCATGAAGGCGGTCAGACTGTATTGCTTCTCGAAGACCCGGGCGGCGAGCCGCTCGCGGCGTCGAGCGGCGTACCAATCGGCGTCGAAAGCTTCTTGCGCCTCGCCATAGCTATCGCCGTGGCGGTGGGCAAGCTCCATGAGCGGGGTCTCGTCCACAAGGATATCAAGCCGCAAAATATCATTGTAGATCACGCGAGAGGCGAGATCAGACTGACGGGATTCGGCATCGCGTCGCGGCTTCGGCGTGAACGTCAGGCCATCCAACCGCCCGAGACCATCGCCGGCACGCTGGCTTACATGGCACCGGAACAGACCGGCTGGATGAATCGTTCGATTGATTCCCGCAGCGACCTCTACGCGCTTGGCGTCACTCTGTACGAGATGCTGACCGGAAGCCTGCCGTTCGCTGCTTCCGATCCAATGGAGTGGGTGCACTGCCATATTGCGCGGAAGCCGACGCCTCCGACTGATCGGGTGGGAAGCATCCCATCTGCGCTGTCCATGATCATCATGAAGCTGCTCGCCAAGACGGCCGAGGACAGATATCAGACCGCCGGCGGACTTGTACGGGATTTGCGACGCTGCCTGGCGGAGCTCGAAGATCGGGGCCAGATCGGAGAGTTTCCGCTGGGCCAACACGACACGTCGGACCGGTTGACGATTCCTGAGAGGCTCTATGGACGCGAGCGCGAGATCGAGACGCTGCTTGCCTCGTTTGATCGTGTTGTCGAGGGTGGAACGCCGGAGTTAGTGCTGGTGTCCGGCTATTCCGGGATTGGCAAGTCCTCAGTCGTCAATGAATTGCACAAAGTGCTGGTGCCGCCGCGCGCACTTTTCGCATCCGGCAAGTTCGATCAGTACAAGCGTGAGATCCCGTACTCGACCTTGGCACAAGCCCTTCGAGCCTTGATCCGGCTGCTCCTGGGCAAGAGCGACGCCGAGTTGGCCGGCTGGAGGGAGGCCTTTCACGAGGCGCTCGGCGATAACGGCCAACTCGTGGTCGATCTCGTCCCCGAGTTGAACCTCATCATTGGCGATCAGCCCCCGGTCCCTGTGCTTAGTCCCAGGGATGCACAATACCGATTTCAGCGTGTCTTCCGCCGCTTTATAGGCGTGTTCGCCCAACCAGAACACCCACTGGCTCTGTTCCTCGACGATCTGCAATGGCTGGACGCTGCGACGCTCGACTTGATCGAAAACCTGCTGACGCAGTCAGGGCTGAACCATCTGATGCTGATTGGCGCCTACCGCGACAACGAAGTTGATGCCTCACACCCGCTCATGCGCAAGATTGAGGCGATCCGCCAAACCGGTGCGCGAGTGCAGCAGATCCAGCTTGGACCGCTTGGCCATGAGCATCTCCGCGAATTGATAGCGGATGCCATCAGGTGCGCACCGCAGCCGGCATCACCGCTGGCAAACCTGGTTCAGGAAAAAACCGCCGGTAACCCGTTTTTCGCGATTCAGTTTCTGCACATGCTCGACGACGAGGGTTTGCTCACCTTCGATGTCGATCAGGGACAGTGGTCCTGGGATCTCGAGCGTCTTCACGCTAAGAGGTACACGGACAATGTGGCGGACCTCATGGCTGCGAGGTTGGTCCGCCGCCCGGAAAAGACGCAACAAGCCCTGCAGCAGTTCGCCTGTCTCGGTGCCGTCGCCGACACAACTACGCTGGCGATCGTTCTGGAAACCTCACCAGACCAGATACACTCCATTTTTTGGGACGCACTTTCTCAGGAATTGGTCGAGCGCCGCGGAGATTCCTACCATTTCACGCATGACCGCGTGCAGGAAGCCGCGTACTCGATGATCCCAGAAACCTCGCGAGCCGATAGTCATCTCCGGATTGGAAGGTTGCTAACGGAGCGAATGCCGGCCGAGCAGCGCGAAAAGGCGATCTTCGAGATCGTCAGCCAGTTCAATCGGGGCGCTGCCTTGATCTCCTCGCGGGAGGAGCGCGAGCAGGTCGCGCAACTCAACCTCGTCGCCGGCAAGCGCGCAAAGGCCTCCACAGCATACGCCTCGGCTCTCTCATACCTCAATGCAGGTATGGAGCTGCTGGCAGAAGAGGCGTGGGAACGCCGACAAGAGCTGGTGTTCGAGCTAGAGCAGCACCGGGCTGACTGCGAGCTCTGCACGGGTGCGTTGCAGAACGCCGAGGAGCGCCTGGCGACACTCGCAACGCGTGCCGTCGGAACGCTCCAACGTTGCGCCGTGGCGCACCGCCGTACGCATCTCTACATGATGCTTGGAGCGAACGAGCGTGCAGTCGCTGTCGCCCTTGAATGCCTGCGGCATGTGGGCATTGATTGGTCGGCACATCCTACTGAGGCGGAAATGCGCCACGAGTACGAGCGCTTCTGGTCACAGCTCGGAAATCGCACGATCGAGGACCTCGTTGACCTTCCGATCATGCAGGATCCGGAGGCTCTGGCGACGCTCGACGTGCTCACGGGACTGGGCTCGCCGGCCTGCTACACTGACCTGAACTTGTTCACGCTTAGCGTCTGCAAGGCCACCTGTCTCAGCCTCGATCTCGGCAACAGTGACGCCGCACCATATAACTATGAAGACATGAGCCTGATCGCCAGCACTCGCTTTGGCCACTATGATCAAGCTTACCGACTCGGAAAGATGGCTTGCGACCTGCTCGAACGTCGCGGCTGGCATCACTATGGAGGGCGCACCTATTTCGTTTTTGCTTCTCACCTTCCGTCGACACGACCGCTTAGGGATGCGATCGATCCGGCGCGGCGCGCATTCGAGATGGCGCAAGAGCACGGCGACCCTGCTTTTGCCGCGATGGCCTCCCGCGCTCTGAATTCCGTCTTTCTTGCCACAGGGCATCCGCTCGATCAGGTCGAACTTGATGCAGAGCACGGATTGGAGTTCTCGCGGCACTTTGGATTTTATCAGGACAGAATTTCCGCGCCCCTCGCGTTGGTGCGGACCCTGCGTGGGGAGACCACGAAGTTTGGCTCTCTCGACGATGGTCGGTTCAACGAGCTAGCATTTGAGGAGCGCACAACAGGTCGACCCGTCCAACCCTTCCAGGAATGCTATTACTGGATCCGGAAGCTCCAGGCGCGTTTCTTCGCTGGCGATTACGTTTCGGCAATCAAAGCAGCGGAAAGGGTTGAGGAATGGTACATGAACTTGCCCTCGCTGTCGCTATTCATGCTGGAGGAGGAAGAGTATCACTTCTATGCCGCGCTGGCTCGTGCTGCATTGTGCGAGTCCCAACCGTACGAAGAGCATCGGGAGGCACTTGGACACCACCAGCGGCGGCTTCGAGGCTGGGCGACAAATTGTCCACAGAACTTCGAGGATCGGGCAGCGCTGATCGACGCAGAAATCGCCCGTATCGAGGGACGTCCGCTTGAGGCCATGGAGCTGTACAAGCGCTCCATCATGTCGGCACGCGACAATGGCTTTGTCCACAACGAGGGGCTCGCCTGCGAACTAGCGGCACGCTTCTACGCGGCGCGCGGCTTCGACATCAATTCTTATGCGCACCTACGAAAGGCACGGCAGTGCTATGAGAGTTGGGGGGCCGATGGAAAGGTGCGGCAGTTAGATCAGCTCTTTCCGTTCCTGAAAGACAAAGAAACTGCTCTCATCGCAACCGACACCATCGGTGCACCGGTTGAACGCCTTGACCTGACCACCATAATCAAGGTGTCGCAGGCTGTATCTAGCGAGATCGTCCACGAAAAGCTGATTGACACACTGATGCGTACCGCGATCGAACAGGCGGGCGCCGAGCGAGGCTTGCTGATTCTTGCACAAGGCGCCACGCCGCGGATCGCTGCAGAAGCCACCACTGGCGACGATAAGGTGGTTGTGCATCTGCGCGACGACGCCGCGACCGGGACCGTCTTGCCGGAGTCAGTGCTGCGCTACGTCCTGCATAGCCGTGAGAGCGTTATTCTTGATGATGCCGCCACCCAGTCCCAATATGCCGCGGACCTCTACATTAGGGCTCGCCGAGCACGGTCTGTTGTTTGCCTACCCCTGGTAAATCAGGGCAAGCTTGTCGGCGCGCTTTACTTCGAGAACGGCCTCGCTCCAAACGTCTTCGCGCCCGCTCGCATGACGGTCTTAAAACTGCTGGCGTCACAGGCGGCAATTTCCCTTGAGAATTCACGGCTGTACGGCGATCTGCAAGAGCAGGAAGCGAAAGTTCGCCGCCTGGTCGACGCCAACATTATCGGAATCGTCATCTGGGATTTCGAAGGCCGCATCATCGAGGCTAATGATACGTATCTCCGCATGCTGGGTTTCGACCGAGAAGATTTCGTTTGTGGTCGCGTGCATTGGACGGATTTGATACCGCCGGAGTGGCGTGATCGAACTGCGCCGGTCCTGGAGGATATCAAGACCACCGGAACGATACAGCCGTTTGAGACGGAGTATTTGCGGAAGGATGGCGGTCGCGTGCCCGTGCTGATCGGCGCGGCGCGCCTTGAACGAAATGAAAATCAGGGCGTCGCTTTTGTACTCGACCTGACTGAGCGCAGAAGGGCCGAATCCGAAGCGCGCAACAACGAGCGGCGTTACCGCGAGACACAGGCGGAGCTGGCGCACGCGAATCGCGTCGCGACCATGGGTCAGCTAACGGCCTCGATCGCCCATGAGGTCAATCAGCCGATCACCGCGATGATGGGCAACGCTGAGGCGACGCTGCGATGGCTTGCTCGCCAGCCACCGGATTTGCAGGAAGCTCGTCAGCTTCTTGAAAGAATCGTCAAAGATGGTCGTCGCGTAGGGAATGTTGTCGAGCGAACTCGTGGTCTTGTCAAAAAGGCGCCGCTGCGGATGGAGCGCATCGAGATCAACGGGGTCGTCGGAGAGGTGATTGAGCTCACGCATGGCGAAACCGTAAGGAGCCACGTCTCCGTCCGAACGCAGCTGGCGAAAGGCTTGCCTCTCGTTGAAGCCGATCGGATCCAAATTCAACAAGTGGTGCTCAACTTGATTATCAATGCCGTACATGCCCTGGAAGAGGTCGGCCAAGCCCGCCGCGAGCTGCTAATCAGCTCTTCCAAGAACGGCTCAGACGGTGTGCTTATATCCGTCCGAGATACCGGGAAGGGCACAGACCTTGAACAACTCGAGAAACTCTTCGATCCATTCTACACTACCAAACCGGGCGGCATGGGAATGGGATTGTCGATCTGCCGTTCAATCATAGAAGGCCACGGCGGAAAGAGTTGGGCGGAAGCAAACCTTCCGCAAGGCGCTGTCTTTCACTTCACGATTTCTCCGGCTCGACAATATTAGCTCCGTAATCTAGGCCTCGAAGAGGTCTTTCGGATGCGGCTTCAAGTTTCCGATCCTTTCTCGATGCAGCTAACCAGCATTCCGACATCCAATGGCTTGTCCCGTAGCGCTCCACTGGAAACAGCCCTTCCTCCCAGATCACTAATGAATGATCCATGCCTAGAGAAGGGGAGCCGCTCGGTTACTACAATGGAAGAAGCGACGGTGACCATAACCAAAGCGGCGAAGGAATTCCTCGTGGCAACATTTTCATCTGAAGGAGCGACAACGAACCGCAAGACGAACTTTATCGGATGTGTTGCGCGCACGATGCAAGCGCAGCGGCGCGAGATGCCGGGCGGTCATAGCCATCGGCTTCATATTGGGCCGCCAAACCCGGCTGCCAAAAAGGCCCATCGCGACACTTCGGTGGGAGGCTAAATTTGGTCGCGACCGTGGGCATAGCGGAGATGAATGCACCTTCCTGCTGTTATCACGGCGGCGGTCGCCTGACCACTGTGGCGCCGATCCTGATCGCGTTTGAGGTCATCGCGCTACGTGCCCCGTAAGAGACCAGCAGCGCTTCTCTGATGCTCCTTGATTTGGCTCAACAACTCTCGTTGGTTGCGGTGCAGCCCCGTTGGCTGAGGCGGGGGCGAGAACACGGTCCGCCGGTCTTTCAGTATCGCCTCCGGCGACGGGTCGGATTGTCTCCGCTGCCGGGGTGAATCGCGCCCTTTTGCAATCCGCCAGCCGAGCCAGTGGTGCCACTGGCCACGGCTCCAGTACCAGTAGTCCCGGCGCCTCCAGCACTCGACGACGCGCCGCCCATGCCCGTCGATCCGCCGGTGCCGACACCCGCGCCAGCACCACCAGCACTACCTGATCCGCTAGATTGGGCATATGCAACGCTAGCGGCCCCTGCGAGTACCACTGCTGTTAGGATCGTAATCATCGTCTTCCGCATTTTAGGCTCCATGGTTCTCCGAACCTAACTAATGGTCACGCGCGGTAGGCGTTCCTAAACACGCGCGCTCGCTGGCGGTCTGCGCTCGCAGGAAGTCAGTCCGGCGCTTCACGCCCTGCGTAGGCAGTTCGTATCAATGGCCGTTTTTCGTCAGCCAACCGCCTCAACCATGCGGAGTACCAACGATTTCGTGCCAACTCGATGAAAGGCGCCCGGGTGATAGATCTGGTCGTTTCGCTCGACCAAGTAGCCGTAGAGCCGGACCTGCCGCAAGGTCCTGCGTACTCCTTCTGAAAGCAACATCATAACAGCGTTCAAGCGTCGGCTTGACAGAGCGTTGCAACGATGGCGAGGCCCTGCAGGGTGCTTATGGCCGCACGCGGTCACAGCTCCCGTTCCATAGCGGGGTGGCTGCGGTTCTTGACGTTGATCCAGAACTTTTGCCAGCCGCGCGGTACGGTCGATCGCGATGCTTGGAGACCAGGCCTTCCAGGCCCGTGCGACAGCCTGCTCGGAATAGGTCTGGCCCGATCTCGCCGCGCTCGAAGGGCGCATCGGCGATGCCGTCTGGTCGGCGCGCGAGCTGTCGTTCCAGGTTCGTCTTGCGCAGGTGACAGCGGAAGGCTCCGCAAGTCGTCGCCGTCCATCGCAGGGACACTCCGAAGGCAGTGAATATCGGCCCGCCGGTTCACACTGACGGGAGATGCCGGCAAGTACTCTGGAGAAACGGCGGCAGAGAACACCACACGCTATGGTCATTGGATGCGGCGGCATTCCTTGAGAGGAGCGGACCCGCGGAGAGATCGTCTCGGCCGAGCTGGGACTGACGAGCCGCGGCGCCCACGAGGGGAATGGGTGCGTCTATAAAGTTGTGCTGGTTAGGGGCAGTAGCCGAGACAATCACGCGGCTACGCAGGCTAAAAACTCGTTCAGCAGATGCTCTTTAATCGCCGCCGGCTCTCGCTCCCCTTGCGAGGCGAGCCACAGAATGCGCTCCGCGACCTCCACAGCAGAATGATGCTGCTGCCGAGTGAAGGCTGGGCTCGTGAGTACTTCATCGAGAATGGTGCGGAGCAACTGCACTGTCGGTGTGTCGTACGCCATGTGCCGAATACCCGATACTGACCTATTCACAGCTCAAAAGGTCCCCGCGTAGTGTGGATCGCAAGCGCGTCTTCTCGTTACGTTCGACCAGCAATTGGCCGGAACGCAATAATGTACGACGGTTTGATTGCGGGTGTATGACAACGGTGGAGCATTTCGTCGGAGGGAGGACGGAGTCCGCTCACTTCAAAAATAGAGAGGCAACGGAACCAACGAAACCCGCTCAGAAACAATTTCTCAGTGGCAGTGTTCCTGTCACGCGGCTTTCGATTTATCTGCCTTTTTACGGAGAGTCGTCACGCCAGCGTTGCAACAAGCGACCACCCTCCGCCTACCGCTTTCGCGGTCTATTCTAAGGGAGAAATCATTATGTCTAAAAAAGCAGCCGAACATCACAAACAAGCAGCCGAACATCACACTCACGCGGCTCGTCACCACGCGGAGGCGGCGAAGCATCACGAATCAGGCAGTCACGAAAAGGCCGCGCATCACGCTCATTCGGCGCATGGCCATGCCACACATGCACTTGAACACGGTGAGCACGCCAGCAAGGCGCATACCGAAGAGCACGGACACAAGTAAACGGTCGCTTGGCTTCGATCTTCTCAGGCCGCCTCCGCTCGGAAGCGGCCTTCGTTGACATTGATGGCGCCGCCCTCGGCTTAGGGACCCCAGCTACCAGGTAGCAGTGTTGGAAGCGTCCCAAGTTGAGGAAAGTTCGGCTACGCCAAGCCTGACGTTGGCCGGAATGCCCGCTTCTCCGCATCAGATCGCAGTTCTTACACGGCGCCCGAAGTCGCGAGTAGTTGCGGCCTCGGCCGATCCTAGCCAGCTCACCGTAGGCTCAGCGAGAGATAGCTTACAGAGGAGAGCCGCGCAGACGTGCGATCCCAACTAGCAGTAGACGCATTGCACTATATTGCATCACCCGCCTTCGGGCGGGTTCTCTTTGTACTATGCTACCGAGAAAGAAAGTGGTGAAAATCCTACAAGCTAAGCTAGGGCGCGCGGCGTTAATTCACTATCCGAAGGTTATTAACGCAGGGGGATTACCACTTTTTCCCGACTGCTTTGGATGCAAGCGTTATGTTATTAGCTTTGGCGCATCATTGGTTTTTTCTCGTACCGATACAATTTTGATGAGTTTCCTTTGAGATTCCGATTGCAGACGATCGTCCTATCGGCAGTGCTGTTGACGTCGAGTCCGGGGATAGCTCGCGATCCCGGGGGCAAATATGCGCAAGCCGATCCGGAAATGCACAAATGGTTTGAGCGGTTGAAGTCCGAAGGGGGCGAAGCTTGCTGCGCACTCAGTGACGGCAACACGTTGCGAGATACTGACTGGCGAAGCCGGGACGGCCGCTATCAAGTCTTTATGGATGACGAGTGGGTTGACGTGCCGAACGCGGCTCTTGTCACGGTACCCAATCGTTTCGGTCGAACGGTTGTTTGGCCATACCATGAAGATGGTCGTCCGTACGTTCGATGCTTCATGCCCGGAAGCATGATGTAGGGCAATGGAGCATCGACCAGCAAACGGCTGAACCGCAGGGATGACGCTATTGACTGTGATGCATCCGCCTGGCTGCCGCAGAAGAGGCCGCCGGCTTAACTGGCCTTACCAAATCACGGAAAACACGGTCGCGAGCGCGAACCGCTACCAACGCCTAGGACAGCGAATGCCGTAAGCCGATCATCGAACGCGTAAAGCTGCACTTCGTCATCGTGCTTGCGGTAGTGCAGGGCGTTGAAGTCGGAGATGCCGTCGACACCAAGGATCACAGCTTCCCCGTCGATGACGAAATGCTTCCGCCGGTTTTTCGGCGCGGCCTCGGCGATCCAGGGATAGCGCTTCACGCATCTGATGGTAGCGTGAAGATGGTCGGCTCAACGCCGCATGTTCCGGCGAGGCTGCCAGCTAAGAAATAAAGCAAGAGGCCGCCTCAGTTGGCGGCCTCTGTCTTCACGAGGCGGACGTATGTGCCGGACTCGTGCAGCTCGACCCATCCGCGCTCGACTGCCTTTTGATCCCGGGGATGCTGGTGATCAATTCGCGGATTTGGCTATGGTAGTCTTCGTCGAGTTTGCGAAGTAAGTCGAGCGTTCTTCTAAGAGAACAGCCAACTTACTAAGTTGTACGTCATTGCACCGAGAGCGTAAAGCCAACCCGTGGTGAGCGCGAGTGCGACTAGCAAAAAAGCAGCTTCGAGGGCTTGTCCAGATGCGGGGCTTGGCTCGGCTGCCACTTGGTTCGGCATTCGCAGCTGATTGAGGATGGCGAACAGCAGCTCCTGCTTGGGCATGGTGCTGGCATTCTCGACCCCGTTCTCTTCCGCAAATGAGATAAGCTCGGCCGGCGTCTTGGATTTGAGGTTTATACAATTACTAATATCCCAGGAAAAGTCGAAGACCGGGCGTCGCAGCAGAAACTCGATAAGGCCGAGTGCTACGACCACCATCATGCCGATCAATACCGCCAGGGGATGTAGCGGCCCGTGCCAGAATCCGGCTGCCGTGCCGATCGTCTGTAAGGCTGTCCGTTCGAGGTCATCCAGTGTGTGATTTACGGGTGGCCCCGTTGTTGGCGCGTCCTCGTGTTCGATGACGGGGGGCGGGCTAACCTGAGCGGCATCCGCCGAGGGATTTGGCGGCTCGTGCCAAAATCCGTCTACCGTGCCGATCGTTCGTTCGGCTTGACGCCCGATGCCATTCGGCGTGCGATTTACCGATGGCTTGCCGACAGTCGCATCATCATCTGCGCGGGCACGAGAGTCCAGTGACGTTCGCGCGCCAAACTGCTGCACAGAGTCCTGATCAGGTACCGCCTTCAGGATCACTTCGCGCGACTTGAGCAAGTCGTTTGTTCGCTGAGCGTTGTGAAACTTGCGAAAATCGCGCTCGAGCGTGGCATACTTCCGGCTATGCCACCGAGCCTGGCCGGCGCGTTGCTGGAACGGGACCGACGAACCAGATCCGACACCGCCAAACCAAGCCTTGTGGCTCCTGTGGCCCAATCGGTTCGGGTAAGACCAATGGTACGCACCGGGATAAGGATTTCCCCCACCATAACTGCCACCGCCAATACCACTGATGCCGGCGGCTCCCACACTACCGCTGCCGACTCCCGCACCAGCTCCTGTCCCGGCACCATGCCCCGCTCCACCGCCGCCAGCACCTGCTCCGCCGGCACCGGCTCCACCGCCGCCACCGGCATTGGCACAGGCCTGGTTAATCACGGGCGGAGCGATCTGGGCCGTCAGCAACGTCGCTATCAGGGCAAACGTGATCAGCGATCTGGGCACTTCTGCCTCCTGGTCGTTAAGCGAGCTCCCTAACGCCGATGGAGTGATAGATTTGCAGATTGAAAATTAGCGTAGCGCGCTGGCCGTACTGGGAATTCGCTGCGTGGTAGGGTGTGAGATGGATCGAGCCTCGTTGTTGCAGTATCTTGCTGAAGCGGAGCGTCATCTTGAAGAAGACGAGCGGCATTTTGCCAGGCAAGAACAAGTGGTCGCTGAGTTGCGTCGGCATGGGCACGACGCCAAAGAGACCAAGGAAGTTTTAACATGCGGCAGTCGCACGCTCTTCATGTCGATCACCGAGCCCATACACTGCGTGAACTGATTGAGCGTCGTTGAAGCATGGAAGGGGTTTTTGGCGTGCACTGCGCCTGACCGAGCAGCTTACCCCCATCATGATCGTCCTGATGAACCGCGCGAGGTCAACAACAGAAACGGCCCCGTGCTTACATCCGGCAGCAAGACCGTCTCAGGCTAAGATTGGAGGTCGAAGCGGTCCCGACTTCGGCACCACGAAGGGGTTCCCGCTATAACTTGGGATAGGTTTTCTTCTTGAGCTGGGATGGGCTCATGGAAGATGGGCCAGCAGGCCTGACGCCTTTCTAGTCGCAAGAGCCATTTCCGAAGCAGAACATCGCTGAACCGAAACGTTCGGAGGAGCTTCATCACCTCCGTGAAGGGGCGCTGAGGTGCCTTCGCGGAGGCGCTAGCCCGGCCAGTACTGGCGTGCCTCTTCCATCGGCTTCGCGCGGTTATCGCGGTCTCGGATGCAGGTTTGATGCCTGCACCGACAGGAGAGGGTGGACCTGGCTGTTACCGGACTTGGATTGGGCATCGACACGGCAGGTGGCGCCGCTCCTGTCCGGCTGCGGGCCATTGGTCCGGCGCGCTTTTGACTTGGATCAACCTCGGCTCCCCTAGCCAGTGTCTAAGTTATTGCTTGACGCAGCCTTCGGCTGAAGACGTGTGACCAATCGTGGAGCTGCTATATGTTGGGACCGCGTGGCCGATCGGAAAACCAACGATGCGTTCTATTTTGACCTTAAGTCTTTTGGTCACCCTGTGTGGCTCTGCGAATGCGGCGACGACGCATCCCGCACACCGGCGGCACGCTCATGTTCGTCCCAATCAGGGTATGACCTACGCGCCACCTCGGCCACCGATCCAGTACCGGGCCGCACCATACAATAATTTCAATGAACCGTATTATGGAGCTTCCCAAGGTTACGCGCCTGGCGAGAAACAACGATTTCTCGAAAGTGTGAGACGCCAGATGTAACGTCCGACTTCCACCAGCCGCCGAGGCGCCGAACTCAGGCGGTCCGCGCCGTTGTATTGTCTAGAATACTCGCGATTGGAAAGTCACACAGTAGATTTTCAGAAGTTTTTGCGTGGCGGCCCAGCGTGAAAAGCCCAGCCACCGAAGGGTTCGATATGTTGCCAGCATATTGCACCTCTTTAGAAATGAAACACAAGCCGCCGCCGATGGCGCGTGGCGGCAGCAGGCGAATGCCTGATAAGCTTAGACACTCCTACCTTGCGGCGCTCGGACCCAACCACTCTAGCGCTTCGCGGTAGGTTAGAATGTGAAAAAAATGTCAGGTCGCTTGCTGCTGTAATCTAGCATCAGCGAAACAACATCTCGTTTTATTGTCCAACGGCCTACGTGACGACGACTGGTGCTTTGGTCTGGGGCAATAGCGGAAGTGCGGTCTTATTCGGCGAGCAAGCCGCGGGGCGAGTTCCGCGCGATTAAAGACTTGAGCTTGTTGATGGCGCGGATGGCAATGGCTAACGGGAACGGAGTGTTCAGGCGGAGGAAGGCGAGCTTCTTCACATAGCCCTCGACGTGCCATCTAGCGTGCGCACCGCTGCGAAAAAATATCACGTCACCCACGCCATAGCGCCTCGGCGGCATGCCCTCACTCTCAAGCACGATTGATCCTTCGAGAATCACGATGGTCTCGTCGAGATCGTAGTACCAGTTGAATTTACTTTCGGTGCACGACCAAATTATGGTCTTGGCGGTGTTGCATGCGCTCGTCAACAGCACGCGCGAGCGAACTTCCGGCTTACCTTCGATGATCCAGGATGGCTCAATCGGTGATGGCGCGAGATCCATCCTCCAATTCCCAATTTCAGTGGGCGCAGGCATTGGTCACCTCCGCTAAAATGCATCCGCCGCTTCAAAACATGCCCGCAGCGCGCTTTGCCGAGCGTTCCCGTGTGCCTGATAATCAGAGTTTCGCGAAAGGTGTCTGTATACGAGTAAACATAGCGTAGCCTGCCGTTATTTCCCAGATCGGATTCGCATATGTGATACCGACCTGGGGTGGGTCGGTGTATCCCTCCAATAGCGGCTGAGGAGATTGAGGGGCCTTCGTAGTTCGGAGGCGGCGATGATCGCTGAGATAGTGTATTTTACCGCCTTGGCTCTAGCTGAGACAGCGTGGCTCTATGCTCTTACAAAATCAATAATGGCAGTTGGCAATTGGATGTTGTCCTGAAAGCGCATCATCTTCCGTTCACTGCTGGGTTAGCTCAACACGAAGATCATAAGAGAGACGGAGACCGGGTACTGCGCCTACAACCTGCTTCCGAAGTTCTTCATTCCTTGTATTCTCAAAGAATCGCAATCTGCGCTGCGCTTCTAGTCTGTCCAAAAGTGGAAATAGCAAGATCCCCGACCGGTCTATACTTGATCCGCTTGGTCCACCCTATTACGCCAAGCTACCTCCAACGGCCCCGGCATTTAGGGTTGTGCTGGGCCGTCTCTATCCATTGGTGCCTCATGATCAGAACACCGATTGGCGCTTCGATGGCAGCTTAGTAATCGCCGCCGAAGCGGATCGGTCGAACTGCCGGCGACGCATAATCGGCGCGGTCTGCTTTAACAGGACTCGAAGCGTGTATTGCCGGCGGGCAGCAGCAGACGACTGGAGGCTCTTGCGAAGCAAGTGCGGCACGCCTCCCGGTTTACCGCCGACGGCCGACATCACAGCGGCTTGGGCGCTATTCGGCTTGGGCCACCCCCGGACGAGGGTACGCGCAACCCACCGGTCGCAACTACGCTTAGCCGACGATTAGCCGCGGTGTTCCGGGGCCCCAAATAGCCATGTTGTCGCTGAGGTTTTCACCTTAATATGGGCATCGAGTGATCCTACCAGGCCCTCGGTGAGGTAAGCCGAAATGGCACCCAGCAGCAGGGGCGACCTCAACCATCCTTCTGCAGCCGCGACTGAGGGTGACGGGAACAATCGCGTAGATGCACCGGTCGAGCTGACCTTCTCGTTTGGCCCGTTTCGCCTCTTTCCGCGGCGGCAACTATTGCTTAAGCGAGATACTCCGGTTCCACTCGGAAGTCGTGCTTTTGAGGTTCTGCATGCCTTGGTTGAGCATGCCGGCGAGATTGTCGACAAAGATTCGGTTATGACTCGGGCCTGGTCGGACGTCACGGTCGATGAATCCAACCTACGAGCTCAGATCACCGGCTTGAGGCGCGTACTCGCCGACGGAGGCACAGGCGAGAACTATGTCGTCACTCTGCCCGGTCGCGGGTATCGATTTGTTGCGGTAGTTGCGCGATCCACAGGCGAAGCCGAGATCAAAGAGACCGATAAGGCACGTACCCCCCTCGATCGGCCCACCCGACTGATTGGTCGCGCCGATATCATCGCGATGGTCGGTAACCGCCTGCAGCGAAGCCGGTTCGTTACGATCACTGGACCGGCCGGAATCGGCAAGACATCGGTCGCTTTGGCGGTGGCTGACAAGCTGCCTCCCTCCTATCGAGGCGGAGCGCGATTTGTCGACCTTGCGCCTCTCAAGGATCCCGGGCTCGTGCCCAGCGCGCTCGCATCAGTGCTTGGCGTCGCCGTTCGCTCGGAGAATCCCTATCCCGCGCTGATTTCTTTTCTGAAGGACAAACAGACCCTGATCGTCCTGGACAATTGCGAGCATGTCCTGATGGCGGCCGCGGGTTTGGCCGAAGAATTGTTAAAAGCAGTACCGGGCGTCCATGTCCTTGCGACAAGTCGAGAACCTTTGCGTGCGCAAGATGAGCGTGTACAGCGTCTTCCACCGCTGGAAACCGCTCCCGTCACGGCAGCGCTGACAATCCAGCAGTCCAACTCTTTGTCGAACGTGCAACGGCAAATGCCGGCGGTTACGAGTTCAAGGATGAAGATGTCCAGTTTGTCGCACAAATCTGCCGCCGTCTCGACGGCATTGCACTGGCAATTGAGCTTGCTGCAGGCCGAGTCGACGCCTTCGGAGTTCGCGGAGTGGCCCGTCGGCTCGATGATCGATTCCAACTCCTGACACGCGGTGGACGGACGGCGCTGCCGCGGCATCAAACACTCGGCGCAGCATTCGATTGGAGTTACGAATTGCTGTCCGAAACCGAACGCGCCATCATGCGCCGATTGGGAATATTTGCTGGACGCTTTACGATGGACGCGGCCATCGCCGTAGCCGGAAGTGCCGATATTGCACCGGCGGTGGTGGACGAAACGGTCGCCGACCTTGTCGAAAAATCGCTTGTCGTGGCAGATGTGGGAGATGCCGCGGTATTTTATCGGCTAACCGATACTGCTCGCGCGTACGCTCTGAAGAAGCTCAGTGAAAACGGCGAAGCGCAGGCCTTTGCGAGACAACACGCGTCACACTTTCGCGAGCAATTCGAGCGTGCTCAATCGGATTGGGCGACATGGCCTACTGCCGAGTGGCTCGCAACATACGCCGCGAAACTCGATGATCTCCGCAGCGCTCTCGACTGGGCTTTTTCGCCAAGCGGCGATGCTGAAGCCGGGATAGCCCTTACAGTCGCTGCCGAGCCGTTGTGGTTCGAGATGTCGCTGATGGAGGAATGTCGCACGTGCGCCGAGCGGGCGCTAACCACGCTGGAAAAAAGCGGCATCAGCGATGAACGGCGTCGGATGCTCCTCTACGCCGCAGTCGCCTGGTCGCAGATGTATACCGCCGGATCAGGCCGAGATACGGGGGCCGCGTGGGCAACCACTGCTGGGATCGCGGAAGCGCTGAACGATACGGATTACCGGTTGTGTGCGCTGTGGGGACTTTGGGCGACCCAGATCAACAGAGGAAAATTCGGCGCAGCGCTGACAATGGCAAAGCGCTTTTCCGAGTTGGCCGAGACCGTCGCCGATAAGAATGACCGCCTGATTGGAGACCGACTGACCAGCGTGGCGCTCCATTTCCTTGGTGATCAGCCCGCGGCAAGATTACACTTGGAACGAATGCTTGCCGGCTATGTTGCGCCGGTTCAGCGGTCCCACGCTGCCCGTTTTCAATTCCACCAACAGGTATCTGCGCGCATGACGCTCGCGCGCGTTCTATGGTTGCAGGGATTCCCGGAGCAAGCGCTTAGCTGCGTCGAAACCAATATCGAGCACGCCCTAGCGATTGATCATACACTGTCGCTTTGCAACGCGCTGGCCAATGCGGCGTGCCCGATCGCACTGGTGACGGGCGACCTCGAGGCCGCGGAATATTACATCAAGATGTTGCTCCGTCAGACCGAGAGGGAAGCATTTGATATCTGGCATGCGTTTGGCCGGTGCTTTGAAAGTGAATTGGACGTCAAGCGTGGGCATCTCCCGGCTGGCTTGGAACGGCTGCGCGCCGGTGTCGAAGAGCTGCGTCGAGCCGGATTCGGCCAGTATCTCACGACATTCCTGGGCAGACTGGCGGTGGGTCTGGCGGCGGCAGGTGACGCGCCGCAAGCACTGGCGACTATCGATGAAGCGATCAAGCGAAATGGACAAAGCGAAGAACGTTGGTGCACTCCGGAATTGTTGCGGATCAAAGGCGCTGTCGTGTTGCAGCAGGAAGGTGACAATGCCGCGGCCGTGGCCGAGAGGGATTTCCTGGAGTCGGTACACTTAGCGCGAACGCAAGAGGCCCTCGCTTGGGAGCTGCGCACCGCAACGAGCCTGGCACGATTGTGGCTGGATCAAGGGAGAACCAGCGAGGCATACGAGCTGATCTCGCCAGTCTTTGGCCGGTTCCGCGAAGGCCATCAAACCGACGATCTTAGAGCCGCAAACAGG
This sequence comes from Bradyrhizobium sp. UFLA05-125, assembly GCF_059803515.1. NCBI lineage: Bacteria > Pseudomonadati > Pseudomonadota > Alphaproteobacteria > Hyphomicrobiales > Nitrobacteraceae > Bradyrhizobium > Bradyrhizobium sp. UFLA05-125. The sequence continues at coordinate 73,712 of NZ_JBANBJ010000001.1, forward strand.
CTGCTGGGTGACCTCGCGAGGCATCGCTAGCTAGATACTATCCGAAACGGCTCCCTTTCAGGGCTTCCGACACTACTAAAGTCAAAGATGTTCGCGGGCCAACTTCACGCTCCCTGCTGAGAATTCGCAAGAATTCACAACATTTCCTTGGTGCTTGACCCGGGCTGCGCTCATGATGAATGAAGCGAGAGGCCGCTATGCCGAATCCGAAGCAAGCGTCACTAGATGTCGCCGATGCTGTGCTGCTCGAGCTGGCGACGCAGCAATTTGTCGATACGATCACCGACCGAGCGAAGATGCGCGCGTTGTCTCCCGAGGATGCGAGAAAATTTCTGGAGGATATCCAGTCGGGAGATATCGGCAAACCGGCCGTGCATCTAGAGGACTTGGTGATTTCCTGCGGCCCAACCGGATCAGTGCCGCTTCGCATCGTACGACCAGAGGGCGCAACTGAAGCACTGCCTGCACTGGTATACGTGCACGGCGGCGGCTGGGTCTTCGGTGACGAGAACAGACACGACCGCTTGATCAGGGAAATCGCTGTCGGCGCAAATGTCGCGCTGTTTTTCGTGGGTTACGATCGCGCGCCGGAGGTCCAGTATCCCGTCGCTATCGAGCAAGTCTATGCCGTCACCAGGTACCTCGTGGAACACGGCGAGGAGCTGGCCATCGATCCTACCCGGATGGCTATTGCCGGCGACTGCGTCGGTGGCAATATGGCCGCAGCTGTCACGCTTCTGGCCAAACAGCGCCGCGGCCCGAAAATCGATTTGCAGGTATTGTTCTATCCTGCTGTCGCTTCGGTGTTCGACACCGGGTCTTACGCGTCCTACACAAATGGACCTTGGCTCACCAAGCCGGCCATGGAGTCGTTCTGGAATGCCTATCTTCCGGACGTCGCCATGCGCAAGAAAATCACCGCGGCGCCACTTAATGCTTCAATTGACGATCTGACAGGCCTGCCCGATGCCCTCGTCATTGTCGCAGAGCACGACGTGCTGCGCGACGAAGGTGAGTGTTACGCACGCAAACTGGCTCGTGCAGGGGTCCGTGTCACCTCAACGAGATACAACGACACGATCCACGATTTCTTAGTGCTTAACGCACTGGCCGATACGCCGGCGACCCGGGGCGCCATCGCGCAGGCCAGCGCCTTTATTCGGTCCATACTCGAATGAGAGAGTAGCCACGAACGCAGCAATCTCGTCACAGGAGACGCAAACATGCAGATCGAACTCGCGCGCGCCCCGCAAGTTCGGACGCTGGGTGAACTGACGAATGAGCTGAATGAGGCACTCGGCGCCATCTTGCTCAACTGCGGAGCTAGCCTGCGCTGGCTCGAGAGGGCTGATCCGGATTTGAACGAAGCACTCACGTCGATGAGGCGGGTGCTTGCGGACGCGCAACGCGCCGCCCAGGCCGTCGTTAGCGTGGGGAACTTGGAGGCATCGGCGCAGACCTCCCCGGTCCACCGCCGAAATTAAGTGTTATGCCCATGGCAGCGGTTGCAAGCCGCCGCTGCCGACCGGCGGGTGCCGGTATGTCATTCCCAATGTCCGTTATGGGCCGTGAACGGACTCATGCACCGCAGCAAACCTCGGCCGCTCGCCATGGCATCCGAGTCGTCTCGTCGAGGTTTGCTCGCGCTGCGAGACCGCCTTATAGTGTTTCAGGCAGACTGCAGAGGTCACGCGCCAGTAAGAGGTATTCGCGGCGTGTCTGGTCAGCCTGACCGAGAGAGGTCGGTACATTTCGGGATATGACGAACGTGGCGCACGTTCTGACGGACGCCGAATTTGTAGTCCTTTTGGAGGCCGGGCCCGATGCTTTGGTGGTCACGGACGTGCATGGCAACGTCTTGCTCGTGAACGCCCAAACCAAAGAGCTGTTTGGCTATGACCGCGAGGAGCTTTTAGGCAAAGACGTCGAAACGCTTATACCGGAACGGTACCGAAGCTTGCGCCCAATGGGAGCCCGCCGGCAATTGTACGGATTGCGCAAAGACGGAAGCGAGTTCTCGGTGGAAATTAGCCTCACTCCCTTCCGGAGCGGCAATCGGATGTGGGTATTCGCCGCGATCCGTGACGGTACCGACGGGAACGGCGCGGAGCCGATGTTGCGTCGGAGCGCATCATACCTGGCCGCAGCGCAAAAGTTGACGCATACGGGCAGCTGGGCGTGGAATCCACGACAGGATAGGCTGCTGCACTGCTCTGAGGAGGTTTTCCGGATCTATGGAATGGATCCGGGGAACGGCGTACCGACCTTTGAGATGCTCTCACAGCGGGTGCACCCGGACGATCGTGACTGGGTAAGAGAGAGCACCGTGCAGATTTTTCGCCACAGGCAAGAGCGCCTGTTTGAATACAGAATTGTGCTGCCTGACGGGACCCTCAAATACGTTGAAAGTGTCCGCCGTCCTGTCATGGATGGACAGGGGAATGTCAATGAAGTGCTCGGCACGTCGGTCGATGTAACTGAACGAAAACATGCCGAGGATGCACTTCGGCGGAGTGAAGCTTATCTGGCCGAAGCACAAAGGCTGACTCGTACAGGTAGTTGGGCGTGGGATCCCCGCCGTGATCGGATGCTGCACTGCTCGGAAGAAATCTTCCGAATATATGCTTTGGATCCCGCCGACGGCATGCCGGATTTTGAAACGCTGTTTCAGCGAGTCCATCCGGAGGACCGTGATCTGGTCAGAGGAAGGACCCTTGAGGGCGTCCGTCAAAGAGAAGAGCGTCTGCTGGAGTACAGAATCGTACTGCCTGACGGCGCGATCAAATACATCGAAAGTGTTCGTCGTCCTGTTCTGGACAAGATCGGGAACGTCGTTGAAGTCGTAGGCACATCACTGGACGTCACTGAACGCAAGCGCTCCCAGCAGGAGCGCGAACGATTGCATAAGCTTGAGGCAGATATCGCGCATGTCAACCGGGTGAGCATGTTGGGAGAGCTGGCCGCTTCATTGGCTCACGAAATCAAACAACCTCTTGCAGCGGTCATCTTGAACGCCAAAGCCTGTCAGATTTGGATTGATCAAGTTCCGTCAAATTTCAGAAGAGGCGCGCGCATCAGCAAAGCGGATTGAGCAAGACGGAACCCGGGCGGTCGAGGTGATCGACCGTGTTCGTTCTTTCTACAAAAAAGACGTTCCGGATCGACGGGAGCTGGTCGATTTGAGCAAACTGATCGAAGAGATGATCATGCTGGTGCGTGGTGAAATGATGGGAAATTCCGTAACAGTTCGACTCGAACTCGCGGATGGCCTTCCAAAGGTGATGGCGGATTCTGTGCAATTGCAGCAGGTGTTGATCAATCTCGTGCTTAACGCAATCGAAGCTATGAGGGACAGAGGGGGCGAACTGACGATAGGGTCACAACTGACTGCCGATCGAAACGTAGTAATTTCGGTCGGCGACACCGGAGTAGGGCTGCCGACGGAAAACCTTGACCGCATATTCGACCCGTTCTTTACGACGAAACCCCAGGGCACCGGGATGGGCCTGGCGCTGACTCGTTCTATTGTCGAGTCCCATGGCGGCCGCGTCTGGGCTGTCGCTAACGCTGGCCTGGGCGCAACCTTCCATTTCGCGCTGCCTGTTCAATCAGAGCCGAGAAGAGTGTCTGCCTGAGAGAGCATAAGCGGAGCAATCTCCTGGCAAACATGGCTGTGACCAGGGCAAAGTTTGCAAGGGCAGGCAAAGGCGCGCCGACGCCGTATGAAACGGCCGGCGAGCGCGCCGGCTTTGCCCAGTGGCACCGGAGGCGCCCCATGACCGCTGTGGGTCAAACTGCGACGTGCGGGGGAGGGCCGCTTCTGGCGCAAACCGGACGTTCGGCCGGCCCCGTATATCTCAGAAGGGCCAAAACCTGCTATTCCTGCACGTGCGGAACCGCAGATGAAGCGCAGTTGCGATTTGCACCGCCATCTATTGGGGAGCGGCAGGGATCGTGAAATGAAACGCAGTGCCCCGCGGGATGTTCGCCGTCGCCCATATTCGCCCCCTGTGTCCTTCCACAATTGAGCGACAGATTGCCAATCCCATCCCCATTCCGGTCGACTTGGTTGTGTAAAACGGATCGAAAAGACGATCGAGGTTTTCCGGGCGTATGCCCGACCCCGAATCCCGGACAGAGACAAGCACACCATCTGGCGAATTCGCCTGGGTGCTGATCTGTAGCTCGCGCAAGTCCCGATCGCCCTCGCTCATGGCCTGCACTGCGTTCAAGATCAGGTTGAGCATCACTTGTTGCAGTTGGGTGCGATCACCGGTTACGGCGGGCAGCCCTTCGGCAAATTGCGCTTTTACCGAGACGCCGCTTTTCCTGGATTCACCCTGTGCGAGGTCGATGATCTCACCAATCGCTTCATTCATATCCAAGTGCTCTTTCCGCGGTGGAGTCCTCTCGACGAGGCCACGAATTCGACTGACGACGTTTCCAGCTCTGCTACCGTCACTTTTGATCCTGGCCAGCAGCCGACGCGCCTCGTCCAAATCCGGCACATCACGATTCAGCCAACGCAGTGCCGATTCCGCGTTGACAATTGTGGCGCCGATCGGCTGACTGACCTCATGAGCAATTGACGCCGTGAGCTGGCCCATTGTCGCAACGCGATTCGCGTGCGCGAGCCCCAACTGCGTTTCGCGATAGCGTCGCTCGCTCTCACGCGCCTCGGATTCCGCACGTTTGCGTTCAGTCAAATCAAGCACAAAAGCGACGCCCTGAGTCGCGTGTGGCTCAAGGCTTGCCGCGCCGATCAGCACAGGAACCTTGCTGCCATCCTTCCGGACGTAATCCCTCTCGAACGGCTGTGCGCTCCCGGTTGTCCTTATTTCCCGCAACGTGTGAGCCGCTCGGTCGTGCCACTCCGGCGCTATCAGATCCAGCCAGCGCATGCGACCAGAATCGAGGTCGTTACGGTCGAATCCCAAAATGCGCAGAAACGCGTCATTGGCTTCGATGATCTGGCCTTTGAAGTCGAAGATCACGATACCGATGATGTTGGCGTCGACCAAGCGTCGGATCTTGGCCTCGCGTTCTGCCAGGTCGCAGTACAGACGGGTATTTTCGAGCGAGATCGCGGCCTGCGCGGCCAGCAGATTCAGCACTGTGATCCGGGCGGGCGCAAAAATGTGTGGGGTCAGATTGTTCTCGAGGTAGAGGACGCCGATCAGTTGGCCTCGGTTTAGCAACGGCATGCATAGAACTGAGCGGGTGTGGCGCTGACGGATGTAGGGATCATCTGCAAACGGAGTATTGGCTGCGGCATCGTCGATAATGATGCTCTCCCGAACCCGTAGAACATAGTGGACAACCGACTCCGGCAACGAGATTGCAGTCAACGCCTCGTCGCGCAACTCAACGACGATGGTCTCGCCGGTTGTCGCTTCCGCAGCGATCCTCGGCCCGTCCGCGTGCGAAAGGATGAGCAGACCTCGCACGGCGCCCGATTGCTCGATCGCGGTGCGCATGAGAGTCTCGAGCAGCTTTTCCAGGACGAAGGCGCCCGATATCGCCTGTGACATCTTGATGACGGTGGCGAGATCCAGATGTTCGACCGGCGCTTCGATTGTGCCCATTGGAGTCGACGCGCGTTCGTCGAGCGTCAAGCGCGGATGCAGCTGATCGAGGTTCCGCACTTTGCCGGCTGCCCCCCACCGCAAATAGCAGGAACGAGCCTCTCGCAAATACGCACGGGAAATGGTTTCGAAGCCGCGCGCTGCGTAGAAGCGGGCGGCCAGCTCGCTGGCGATCGCCTCATTGTGGACAAAGCCGTTATCTTGCGCCGAGCGGATGGCCTGTTCATAGAGCCGCTCGGCGTCAAGCACACGGCCTTCGACCCGGGCAATCTCCGCACCGACAAGAGCGGCGCGATTCTCGAAGTTTTCCGGGCAATTCGCCTCCCATACACAGAGCTCACGGTGGTGATCGGCCAGAGCATCGACATGATTCTGGCGTTGGTCAGCAGGGGCGTCGTCGCAAAACACGGCGCGTGAGAGCGCGGCATAAAAATGAAATTCCGCGTCTTCGAAGAACGACCGCGCCGTCCACACCACGCGTTGTGCCTCCGATGATGCCTCAACGGCAGCGGCGTAGTCTCCCGCGATGAAGCACGCCTGAAGCTTGCGGATCCAATACCAACACTCGGCGACGACCAGATTCGGATTCGTCGATAATCGATGCGCTACATCAATCTCGTCGAACTCATCGCCGTCCAATGCGCCAAATGTTCGCGTCAACCCGCGCAGCATTCTGACCAGAGCAAGTTGGGTAGCGATAACATCGGCTATAAAGCCGAACCCCGCCTTCTGCGCAAACGCGAGACTACGTTCGGCCTCTCGTTCCACCTCAATGAGCGGATCACCTGCCGCCAGCATGTTGGTGATCAGATGACTGCAGCTGACGACCGCATTGGTAAGATCGCCGCTTTGGTTGGACGACACGACGGCGCGGCGCAGCAGATCGCGACCTGTCTTGACATGTTTCGTCCAGGGCAGGACGTCGCCGAAGAGCTGATAGGTTTTGGCCTCAAACCGCCTCAATCCGCGCCGTTCGGTCAGTTCATAACCAAGTCGGGCAAAGCGATACCCGGCCTGGTAGTCGCCGAAACACGGACCAGCGATCACTCCAAGGCGACTGTAGAAGGCGCACGAAGCGTCGCAGTTGCCGCGCTCGAGACTGAGATTGACGCCGCGGCAAGCCGTCAAAGAATAGAGATTCACATCCGTCACCCGTGCCGGCAGCCCGAGCCTCAGCAAAAGGTCAAAGGTGGTGAGGGACGCCGGATCACTCACCAACGGCAGTTCGATCAGATCCTCGATCGCGCGCTCTCCGAGCTGCGATTGCATCCTGTCATATTCGCTTCGGGCCTCCTCTTGCGTCGGATGTGCCGACCATTCGATGCCCAGGTGCCGGAAATATTCGAGGCCCACCGCAACCGCGTCGCTGTTCCTGTCGAGGGTTGTGTGCACGTCGATGCGCAAGCACGCGACGATCGCTCGCTCCACCGCACTGGCGGCGCGGATTGAGAGCATGGCCAGGCGCTTGTTCGCGGCGGTAAGCTCCCCAGTGAGGAATTCGCATTCGGCCCGGAGCAACTCGAGCGCGAAGACGAGCTCGCGCCGACGCTCCCAGCAATCATCCGTCAGCAGCATCAAGCCTGCGGTGCAATATTTGAGCGCCGAGGCATGGGCGGTGGACGACTTGGCCCGCTGCCCTGCAAGCAGGTTGAGCTCGGCCAACTGCTCACGCTCGTTTGGGGAGGCGATCAATGCAGCGCCGCGGTTGAGCTGGTTGACGATTTCGAATATCGCCTTCTCTCGTTCCTCCGGCGGTGTGTGCGCCGCGAGCAGCCAGCCGATCCGCAGGTGCGTCTCCGGGCGCAGGTTCTCAGGAATGAGCATATAGGCGGCTTCCTGCACCCGGTCGTGAAGGAAACGGTAGGACTGCTCCGTGCGGAAGACGAAGCCGGCGCGGGCTGCTTCCCACAGCCGGTCATGCATCTCCTCCGTCGACTGCCGCGAAAGCATCTCAAGCAGATCGAACTCCGCGCTGCTGCCCACGCACGCCAGCAACTGCAATGCTTGCTGCGTTTCGACGGGCAGGCGTGTCAGCTTGTCGACCATAAGGTCGACCACATTGTCGGTATAACGCTTGGCGCGGATCCGATCGAGATCCCAGGACCAGCGCGCAGCATCATGATCAAAGGTAAGCAACCTTTCATCGGCGAGCGAAGCAATAAACTGGATGGCGAAGAACGGATTGCCATCCGTCTTGTCGTGCACCATGTCCGCGAGCGGCGCGCTGCGTTCCGGCTCGCAGCGAAGGGCGTCCGCAATCAGCTGTCTGAGATGCTCTGAGGCAAGCGGCCCGAGCGTGATCTCGCTGACTATTCCGCCAGCGCCCTTGATCGCGTCGAGCTTCCGCATCATCGGATGTGCCGCAGTGACTTCATTGTCGCGGTAGGCACCAATCAGCAGGAGATGCCCCAGGTCCGAACGCGTCAGAAGATCGTCCAGCAAGTCGAGGGTCGCCGCGTCGAGCCATTGCAAGTCATCGAGGAAGAGCGCCAGGGGATGTTCCGGCCGGGCGAAGACGCCGATGAACTGCCGAAACACCTGCTGGAAACGCCGCTGCGCGTCCAATGGCGCAAGTTCAGGGACCGGCGGCGGCTCGCCGATGACGAGCGTCACCTCGGGAACAAGAGCCACGATCAATCCCGCATTCGGTCCCAGCGCCTCCCGGAATGCAAGTCGCCAACGCGCAAGGTCCGCTTCGCTCTTGCTAAGAAGGGGCCGGACGAGCCTCTGAAAGGCCTGCGCCAACGTGGCATAAGGGATGTCGCGCTTGAACTGATCGAACTTGCCGGAGCCGAACAGCCGCGCTGTGGCACCAGCGCCTTGTGCAGCTCGTTGACCACCGAGGACTTGCCGATGCCGGAATAGCCGGAGACCAGCACTAGCTCCGGAGGGCCGCCGCCCACAATGCGGTCGAAGGAGGCGAGCAAGGCCTCGACCTCGCCTGTCCGCCCGTAGAGCTTCTCGGGAATCAGGAGGCGGTCGGGCATGTCGTCTTCGCCAAGCGCGAAATCGTCGATCCGGCGCCCAGCCTCCCAGTCGATCAGACATCTGCGAAGGTCGCTGGCGAGACCGGCCGCGGTCTGGTAGCGATCCTCGGCCGTCTTGGCGAGCAGCTTCATGACGATCGCCGAGACGACACTGGGGATCTCCTTCAGCCGATCGGCGGGCGAGAGCGGAGTCCTTGCGAGGTGACAATGCACCCAATCCATCGGATCGGTGGCGGTAAACGGTAAGGTGGCAGTGAGCATTTCGTAGAAGGTGACGCCGAGCGCATAGAGGTCGCTGCGGGAGTCGATCGAACGGTTCATTCGTCCGGTCTGCTCGGGGGCTATGTAGGCGAGAGTGCCGGCCAGCGTCTCGGGAGGCCCAGCCGCCTGTCGCTCGCGGGGCAGCCGCGATGCGATCCCGAATCCGGTGAGCCGCGCCTCGCCAGTCGTGCCATTGACCAGGATATTGGCCGGCTTGATGTCCTTGTGGACGAGGCCCCGCTGATGGAGCCTGCCGAGAGCCGCAGCGATACCGATGGCCAGCCGCAGGAAGCGTCCCACATCCATCGGTGCGCCCAGGAGCCGATGAAGCGCCTCGCCGCCCTTATCCTCGAGCACCAGCATCGGCCGAGCTCCATCGCTCGTGAGTTCCAGCGGCCGCACCGCCCACGTCCCATCCAGTTCATCCCTGAGGGCGTATTCGTGAGCAAGGCGGTCGAGGCTCGAGCGCGACGGGTGCTCGGTGGCGGGCAATACAACCAGTACTGCGCTCCGGTTGCCGTCATCGCAGGTGCGCCAGCCCCGGCAGAAGACGGGTTCTCCGTCCTCCCACAAAACCTGTGAACTACTGTCCGGATCAGTGGTGAGCATCGGTCGGTCTCCATCATTCAGGTTTCATTCGGAATTCAGTCGAGTGTCCGAATGAGGTGACCTTTGATGGGTCAAGCGATAGCGCGTCGCGACCAGCGAGCACAGTGGCGACCGTACAATAGCATTTCCCAACGTTCATCTGTGACGGATAGGACGAATTTGTCGCAAGCATTCATTTCAGCGCCATCAAGCCCGCTTTGAGTCAAAAAGCGGCTGTGGCGAACCGATCTAACCGACGTCTGCTTTGCCCCCTCGAACCGCGTCCAGCTCTATCAAGTCGACGCAGCACGGCTAAGACAGCGCCGGAGAAAGAGACCGGGTGGTTTCGCAGGCGCCACTGCACGATTTGGCGCGCCGAACAAAGATATTCTGCGATCTCACGCGCTTGATCGTAGCTCAAAGGCAGCCCTAGCTGGGTTGATGCCAGCGCCCCCGCAAGTCGCTGGATCTGACTCACTTTTGGTGCAGTTGCTTAGGCGGCGCCGATGAGGCGTCGCTCAAGCAGAGTTTGCACGCCCATACCTGCTTACGCCAAGCTTCGGCATGATCTTGCGGCGCTGCGTTGTAACGCAGTCAGCCGCATTCAAGAAGAGAGTTCTCGCATTGTTCTCGGGAGAGGCTCACAAGGCCGTCTGCTGGTCAAGGAGATTTCAAGCTCGATTGACGAAGAACTTTTTCTCGCCCCTCCTACTGTATGCCAAAGTCTTCTCCGGCCGCACAACGGGACAAGGGAAATCCGAAATCATGTTTATGGACCGTGGAATTGCCGACGCCGGCGCGATGGGTGAGGGGACTCTGCCTGGTCATCGGTCGCGGCTTGTCAACCGCCGGGCGTTTCTGTTCGGCTCCGCTGCCGGTCTCGCCGCACTGGGCCTGGCCGGTTGCGCATCCGACTACATGAGCCTGGCCGAGGCGGAGAAAGTCTACGGGCCCGTGCCCAACGAGAAATTCCCGATCCCTGCTGTCGATGTTAGTAAGATCAATCCGAAATATTTTCGCAAGACAGTGCGCTACGACAGCAATGAGGCGCCCGGTACGATTATCATCGATCCCGGCAAGTACTACGTTTACCGCATTGAAGGCGAGGGAAACGCTACCCGCTATGGAGCCAATGTCGGCCGCGATGGGTTCCGGTGGAGCGGGGAGGCTTATGTCGGGCGCAAAGCCGAATGGCCTACCTGGACGCCACCCACTGAGATGATCGCGCGCCAGCCGGAGGCGGGCAAATATGCTCGTGGCATGCCGGGAGGTCTTGACAATCCACTTGGTGCCCGCGTGCTCTACCTCTATCAAAATGGGGCGTACACGCTTTACACGATCTATAGCACTAGCGACCCTGAAACGATCGGGAACGGCATTACGAGCGGTTGTACCGGCCTCCTCAGCCAGGACATGCTCGACCTCTATTCGCGAACGCCCGTCAAAACGAAGGTGATAGTGCTGCCGGTATAGGCAACGGCGTCGGCCGCCGGTCCAGGCGCCGCCAGTAGCTCTCCGAGAAGGCCGTCGGCTTGACTTCGCCACCTTGGCGCCGGCCGTCCGGCTATGAGCCTGGAGGGTGGCATCGGCTGCGATCTGCGCGCTGGTCCGCTTGCCCCTCGACTTGCTCAGGGAAACATCAAACCTCGTTGGACTGCTTGCCGTGGTCCTGGCCGGCCCTGATGCAGACACCGCCATCGACGGAATGCATCAAGTCGTGCTGCAAATCGGAGCACGCCTCGATCTGATCAAGGAGCGGCTGGAATGCGGCTCGCCCAGCTCCTGATCCTGCGAGCCCGCGTCAGGCTCGCCTGCTGGGCTCGCCAAGCTCTACAGCGTGTTGATGCCGGAAGAGCACCGATGAAGCATAAGGCCCGCCGGTTCACGCTGGCGGGCCTTAACATACGAGCCACCTCGCAGACGGCGCTTGAGACGCCGCCTGCATTAAGAGCGCGCGCTACTGAGGGTTGATGGTGCCGATCGGGCCGTACCCTCCAGGGACGACCGGGCCGGACCCCAAGAGCCCCAGCAAGGGCGGCGGTATGGGGATGGATGGCACAATGGCCTGGCCAGGGGTGAAGTTCGTATAGATGCCACCGCTAACCTCATCGAGATCGCCGATGGATAGTTCGTGAAGTTCGTTACTCATGCCTCGTTCCTGCAAATGGTTTAGGAAAAGAAGAGTGTGGCTCTCTTGGGTTCGTTCGCGTCGTGACCTGCATCACAAACCCTAGGCGCGCTCGTGGCTCAGAGCAGCCGCGAGCTACTGCCTCTCGTGGGTGTGGAGAAGCTGCCAAGGTCAAAAGCTTCGGTCCTTCCGGCACCATCGACTAACGCGTGCTCTGCTCCTCCAAACCGGAACGGCCAAACTTTTGCAGTTTCGGGCGGCTTTCGAGAAGCGTCGCGGGCGCGCAATACTAGCTACGGTGACAAGCTAGGGATGTGCGAGTGTCAGAACCGACCTCGGCGGCGCAACTGGACGGTTCCAGGAAGCGACCGAGGAATGCAGTCGCCGGCAAGCTGGATAAGCCGCGAGCGGCGCCACGATTGAAGGTTGCCAAGCAGCGAGCTTCGTCGCTGACCACCGGACCACAGCGCTGACAAAGATCCAGAGGTCTGCGTCGCAGACGCCCCTGCCAAGACGCTCGCTGCCCGCCATAAAAATTCGCTATGGCGGCAGACCGCAGTCGTGCTTCCCCCGCGACTGGACGCAAATCTATTTTTTACCGCCGGCCGCAGCAAAAAATTCCAAGGGCAAGAACAAAAAGGCGGCGGACAGAGCGGGTGCACAAAGTTTGGCAGCAACGGAGCGGGGAAATGACGATTGACTTGAGCCGACGTGGATTCTGCGTTGGAACTGCCTTGATTGGACTTCAGACCATTTCCTCCGGTGCGTTCGCCCGAAGTGAAGACGGCACGATCAAGCTGGGCCTCGTCGCGCCGATGAGCGGCCCGAACGCCCGGTATGGCGCGTTTTCGCTGCGCGGCGCCGAGATGGCGGCGAAAGAGATCAACGGAGCGGGAGGCGTCGGCGGGCGCAAGATCAACGTCCTGCCCGCGGACAGCCAGGGAACGCCAGTCGAGGGCGTTTCGGCGACGCGGCGTCTGATCGACCAGAGTCAGGTCGACTACATCATCGGCGACGTCTCCAGCTCGGTCACGCTGGCCATGCAGCCGGTCGCCGAGGATGCGGGTGTTCTGCTCCTCAACGCGGCCTCGTCCAACCCGATGATTACCTACAAGGCGGGTGTGGGCGGCTTCAAATGGACCTATCGCAACTATCCGACCGACGAGAACCGCGCGCTGATCGTGCTGCAATACGCCGCCGAGAAAAAGGGTTTCACGAAATACGCCGTTCTCTCGGTCGACACCGACTATGGGCGCGCGGCCATCGCCTTCACCAAGAAGTACCTGCCTCGCTTCAACAGCCAGATTCTGACTGAGGATTACTACAAGGAAGGTGAAGTCGATTTCCGCAGCGTGCTCTCCAAGATCCGCGATTCCGGCGCCCAGGCCATCATCATGTACGGCAACGCAGATTCGACGCCCATCGTCGGGCGCCAGATGATCGAAGTCGGGATCGCCGGCAAGATTCCGCTGATAGGCAACGCTGAGTTCAATACCGCGAGCACGATCAAGGCGGCACCGAAAGCGCTCGAAGGAGCCATCGAGGCAGCGGCCTGGCTTCCGGCGTATGATTCCGCGAAGAGCAAGGCTTTCGTCGAGAAGTTCATCGCCGAGTACGGCGAGGCGCCGAACAATCACGCCTATGTGCATTGGGAGACGGTACACCTGCTGGCCAAGGCGATCGAGCAGGCCCAGAGCATCGACCGCGAGAAGGTCCGCGCCGCGCTCTCCGCCATCCACTACGAAAGCGCGGTTGGAGAAGTGACGTTCGACGATCACAATCAGGCCCGTTTGCCGATGATTCTGCTTGAGATCGAGCACGGCAAGCCCGCGATCAAGGGAGCCTACACGGCCGAGATCGACTATCCGAAGTAGCGCAACGGACGGCGGGTCACATGTTCTACACGGTCATCGAGCAGGTCGTTAACGGTATCGTTTCCGGATCGGTCTACGCGATCGTCGCCGTCGGCATGACGATGATCTTCGGCGTGCTGCGCGCCATCAACTTCGCCCATGGCGAATATTACATGCTCGGCACGTTCGGGGCGTGGTTCGCGATCGATCATTTCGACCTGCCTTATCCGGTCGCGGTCGTGATCGGCGTGGTCGCGACGGCGCTGATCGCCGTCGTCGTCGGCAATTTCGTGATGCAGCGGATCGTGGGCGCGCCGGCGGAGGCCGGGGTGCTCGCCACGCTCGGAGTCGCTCTGATCCTGCAGAACACCGTCATCCTGGTGTTCGGCGGCAGCTACAAGTTCTTCTCCGGCGGCTACATCGAGCCGGTGACGCTGTTCGGCTTCACGCTCGCCGAGCAGCGCGTGCTGATCATCATCGTCGGCCTCATCGTGTTCGTCGGCCTCGAGCTGATGGTCACCTACAGCCGCATGGGCAAGGCCATGCGCGCGGTCTCGCAGAACATCGAGTGCTGCGCGGTGGTCGGTATCGACGTCCGCCATGTCGCGCTGTGGACGTTCATCCTCGGCGCCTGCCTCGCCGGACTCTCGGGCGTCCTGACCGCGCCGGTGAATGTCAGCGTCTATGGCGGCATGGGCGAGCTCATCACCTTCAAGACGCTGCCGATCATCATCATGGGCGGACTTGGCAACGTTCGCGGCACGTTCGTCGCGGCGATGATTTTGGGCATCGCGGAGAGCCTGGTTGCGACCTATGTCGGCCTTCAGTTCCGCGACACAGTCGGATTTGCGACCCTGATGCTGGTTCTGATGTGGCGGCCGCATGGGCTGTTCTCGGCCCAGGCACGGTTTTGATTTTTGCAGTGAAGACAGCTTCTTGAGGTCGTTCGAGTGCAGAACATGACGCCAGCCGAACTCTCATTGCCGATCCCGGGGCGGGACTTTCGTCTTCCGTTCGGTGTCGCACTTGCGGCGCTCGCCTGCGCCGCTCCACTCTTCCTCGGCAATTATCCCCTGCACGCAATCATCATCGCGCTGATCTTCCTGCTGCCGGCCCACGGGTTGAACCTGCTGCTCGGCTACACCGGGCTATTGTCGCTGGCGCAAGCGGCTTTCTTCGGTATCGGCGCCTATACGTCCGCGCTGCTCGCGGTGCATTTCGGCACGCCCTTCTATGTGAACTTCCTCGCGGCGGGCATCGCGGCCGGCGCCATCGCGCTGCCGCTCGGGATTCCCGCGCTGCGGCTGCGCGCCACGTCCTTTGTGATGTGTACGCTCGGCTTCGTCATCATCGGCCAGGCCATCGCCAAGAACTGGATCAGCCTGACCCGCGGCGACATGGGGCTGGCGGCCATTCCAAAGCCCTATTTCGCGCTGGGCCCGGCCTCGTTCACGGTCTCCGGAACGGTCGGCTTCTATTATCTGGTCCTCGCGATCGCCGCGTTCGCCACGCTGATCGCGTATCTGATCGTCCGCTCGCCGGCAGGGCGGAACATGATCGCCATTCGCGAGAACGAGACGCTGGCCGAATCCGTCGGCATTCCGACCTGGCACTACAAGCTGCTGGTCTTCATGATCAGTGCCGCCTTTGCCGGCCTCGGCGGCAGCCTTTATGCGCACTACCTCACCGTGGTCAGCCCACTCACCTTTCAGATGTACTATTCGACGACGATGCTGATCATCGTGCTCGGAGGAGGGGCTGGGACCATCACGGGCGTGATCTTCGGAAGCTTGTTGTTTGTCGGCCTCACCGAAGCACTTCGCGTCGCGCCTGAACTGCGCATGATCGCTTACGGCTTCTGTCTGCTCGGCCTTGTGTTCTGGTTTCCGAGCGGGTTCGCACCGCTCATCGGCCGGTTCTGGTCGTTCCTCGAGAGGCGCAAATGACCGGGCTCCCGATCCTCGAAATCTCCGGTCTCTGCAAGTCGTACGGTGCTGTGCGGGCGGTCGACAGCGTCGATCTTCACGTCGATCGCGGTGAGATCTGCGGGCTTATCGGGCCTAACGGCTCGGGCAAGTCGACGTTCTTCGACTGCGTGACCGGGCTTGCCAGGCCGAGCGCGGGAGCCGTTAAGCTGGACGGCCAGGACATCACAGGGTGGTCGCTGAATGACATCGCCCGCGAAGGCCGTATGCTGCGCTCCTTTCAGAAGACGGTGGTGTTCAGCGCGCTCGATATCGAGGAAAACCTTGTCATCGCCGGCCAGATGTTCACCTTCCCCGGCATCCTGTCGACATTCGGAATAGGGGCCGCAGCCCGCAATCGCGTGGCGGCACTGCGGGAGCGGGCGCGCGAACTGATCAGGATCGCTGGCCTGTGGGACGTGCGTTTCCAGCCCGCGGGCAAGCTTTCCGGAGGCCAGCAGAAGCTGATCCAGTTCGCCTCGATGCTCATGCCCGAGCCAAAACTCATCCTGCTCGACGAGCCGATGGCCGGCATCAACCCAAAGCTCATCGAGCGCGTGGTCGACAGCATCCGTCTTGCCAATACATCCTTCGGCGTCAGCTTCCTGATCATCGAGCACAACATCGACGTGGTGACGAGCCTGTGCAGGCGCGTGGTCGTGCTCGACCAGGGACGCAAGCTCGCAGAGGGCACGCCAGACGATATCGTCCGAAACCAGGCGGTGCGGGAGGCCTATCTCGGTGGCTGAAACCTCTCTCTCGATCAAGGACCTGCGCGCGGGCTACGGTTCGCTCGATATCCTCAACGGTGTCGATCTCGACGTACCCCAGGGACAGTTCGTCGCCCTGATGGGGCCGAACGGGGCAGGCAAGTCGACGCTCCTGAAGACTCTCTATGGCATGACGACGATCAAGGGCGGCAGCATCAACTGGCGGGGCAAGGACATCAGCGCCTACAAGTCCCGCGCAATCCTTGCCGAAGGCATTTCCTGGGTTCCGCAGGGACGCTGCAACTTCCCGGTCATGACCGTCGACGAGAACCTTCAGATGGCCGCCCATACGCTGCGCGACAGCCGGGTGAAGGCGGAGCGCGACTATGTTTATGACCTGTTTCCGATTTTGAAGACGCGCCGCAACACGCTTGCAGGAAACATGTCCGGCGGCGAGCAGCAATTGCTGGAGGTCGCAATGGCCGTGCTGCAGCGGCCCAAGATCCTGCTGGTTGACGAGCCGTCGGTCGGACTATCGCCCACGGCCATTGGAATCGTCTTCGATGAGTTGCTTCGTATCAATGCCGCCGGCCAGACGATTCTGCTCGTCGAGCAGAACACGAAGAAGGCCATGGCGGTGGCACAGCGCGCCGTCATCCTGCGTCTGGGCAAGGTGATATGGGACGGCCGTCCTGCGGATATTACCCATGATGAGCTGGGCGAGTTGTTCCTGACGGGCCGCATGCGCGGCGAAACCGACGTCGAACATTGATGATCATCGCGGCCTCGCCGAGCGGCGGCCGTGGCACCATTCGCAACTCGAGAGGACGACCACAGTGACGATTTTCGTGCCGGCCGCGCGCGTCTCGCGCATCAAGATCTCACCGACCACAGCGGCTTCCGCGCGTGTTCGCGAACTGAAGGCCGCGGGTCGCGACATCATCGACATGGCGATCGGCGAGCCGGATTTCGATACCCCGGACCATGTCAAGGCCGCGGCGCACGAGGCGATCGATCGCGGAGAGACGAAGTACACCGCGGTGAACGGCACCGTCAGCCTGCGCAAGGCGATCATTGCCGATTACAAGCGGCGGCTGGGGCTTCAATACTCCGACAACGAAATCTGTGTCGGCGGCGGAGCCAAGCAAATCCTGTTCCTCGCGTTGATGGCAAGCGTGGAGGAGGGGGCGGAGGTCATCATCCCGGCGCCCTATTGGGTCTCCTATCCCGACATGGTTATTGCCAATGACGGCAAGCCGGTCATCGTGCGGTGCTCCGAGAACCAGGGTTTCAAGCTGACGGCGGATGCACTCGAGGCGGCGATCACGCCGCGGACGCGGTGGTTGATTCTCAATGCACCCTCGAACCCGACGGGCGCTGCCTATTCGCGATCGGACCTCGAAGCACTGGGAGCTGTCCTGCTGCGGCATCCGAATGTCCTCGTGCTGTCCGACGACATCTATGACCAGATCTGGTATCGTGACGAGCCCGCGACCACGCTGGCGGCCGCCGTGCCGGCATTAAGGGAGCGCATTCTTCTCACCAACGGCGTTTCGAAGAGCTACGCAATGACCGGGTGGCGGATCGGCTATGCGGCGGGTCCTGCGCCGCTCGTCGCCGCGATCAACAAGCTGCAATCGCAGATGTCGTCGTGCCCATCGTCTATCAGTCAGGCCGCCGCCGCCCATGCGCTCGTAAGCGACCAATCCTTCGTTCGCGAAAGCGTCAAGCTCTATAAGGAGCGGCGCGACTATGCGTGCGCGCGGCTGAACGCGATACCTGGCTTGTCGTGCCTCGTTCCGGACGGGGCCTTCTATCTCTATCCGGGCTGCGCCGGTGTGATCGGCAAGACGACACCGGGCGGAAAGGTCATCGAGAACGACCTGGATTTCGTTCTCTACCTGCTGGACGACGTCGGCGTGGCGGCGGTGCAAGGTGCGGCCTATGGACTTTCACCTTACTTCCGCCTGTCGATTGCAACCTCGATGGATGCGATCAAGCAAGCCTGCGACCGCATCGAGAAGGCCTGCAAGGCGCTGCGCTGAGAGACGCCAGCGGCGCAAAATCGACCGCGCATGGGCAAGACTCCCATTGAAATCAACAGCCTAGATAAAGGATAGTGCCTACTGTCGGAGGGGAGTTGACTTGCCGCCCTCGGTCCCGGTCCAGGAATAGCGTTCGCCAGATGAGCGTCGATTTCAAGAAGCTGAAGAGCTTTGTTAAGGTCGTCGACGCCGGCAGCGTATCGCGGGCGGCCGGCCTTTTGCGTACGGCACAGCCCGCGCTCTCTCAGCAGATCGCCGCTCTCGAGAGCCACTTCAAGCACAAGCTGCTGCTACGCAGCAATCAGGGCATCGTTCCGACCGAAGCGGGCCTCATTCTCTATCGCCATGCTCAGTTGCTGCTGAAGCAGATCGAGCAGGCGCAGATCGACATCGATCAATCGACCAAGGCGTTAGCCGGGCGTGTGTCGATCGGGCTTGCGACCTATTCGGCCTCCAGCACGCTGTCCCTGCCGCTTCTGAAGGAGATGTCCAGGCTTCATCCGCAGATCATCGTCCATATCAACGATAGTTTCGGCCATGTGCTGAGCGAGCTCATCATGACCGGAAAGATGGACATGGCCATGATCTACGGTTCGGGTCCGATCAAGGGCGTGAAGCTCCAGCCGCTATTTCGGGAAGAGCTGTATCTGATATCCCGCGCCGAGGCGGCCGCGAAGAAGTCAAAGGATGAGCCGCTGCAGCTTTCGGCGCTGGCCGATGTCAAGCTGCTGCTGCCGGGCCAGGGGCATTTCCTGCGACGGCTGATCGACGAATCCCTGGCGCGGGCCAGGGTGACGCCAAACGTCGTATCTGAGATCGAGTCGGTTTCCGCGTTGGGCGCGGCGGTGACGGAAGGGCTCGGTTCGACGATCCTGCCGGCCTCGGTGGCCGCGAGCGCATCGAGCTTTCCTGGTGTCGAAGTGCGGCGACTTGTCCGTCCGGCGATCGAGGCTACAGTTTCGCTGTGCGTGTCCGATCACTTGCCGCTGTCCGAACCAGCGCTTGCTACTCGGTCCGTACTTCTCACCGTTGTCGAGAAGCTCATGCGCAACCATCCGCAGGGCATCCGGATGGTCTAGGTTCGAGCCCAGGTCGCCGCAGAGAGGCGAGCACGTGTGCTCGAAGCCGATATGCCGCGTTCTGGACGCCATAAACAAAACCTATGGCGGCAGATCGGAGTTGTGGTGGCCGGCCGCGACCGCATTTCTTACCCTCGAAAACATCGTGGAATCCGCATTTGACTCGATGCCTTGATCGCACGGTCAGCAGGGAAAATTTGACGGATCAGCGTCGTCCGAGACGTTCGCTTCGAGGAAAAAGATGGCCAAGCTCGCATTCGATACCGGCGGAACCTTCACCGATTTTGCGTTGCTGGACGACAAGGGCGAATTGCATCTGCACAAGGTTTTGAGCACGCCGAACAATCCGGCGGAGGCCGTGGTTCGCGGCGTGTCCGATCTGCTCGAGCAGTTCGGCGATGTGGTCGATCTCGACAAGCTTCAGGTGCTCGGCGCAACGACCGTCGTCACCAACGCCGTGCTGGAGCGAAAGGGCGTCAAGACCGGCTTCATCTCGACGGCCGGTTTCCAGGACATGCTGCGGATCCGCAACGAGGGACGCTACGATCTCTACGACCTCAATCTCAGATATCCGGACCCGCTGGTCACGCGTGCAAACAGTTTTGGCGCGGTAGAGCGGATGTCGGCCGATGGCGATGTTGTCACCGCGCTGAAGGAAGAGACCGTCCGGGAGATCGCCAGTCGGTTGCGCGACGAGGGTATCGGGTCCGTCGCGGTGTGCCTGCTCCACGCCTACAAGTATCCTGCTCATGAGCAGCGGATCGCTGCGCTGCTTCGGGAAGAGAACCCTGACATCTTCGTCTCGCTGTCCTCCGAGGTCTGTCCGGAGGTTCGCGAGTTCGACCGAGCTTCGACGACCGTCGTCAACGCCTATACGCGTCCGCAAATGTCGGGCCACGTCGCGCACCTCGAGCGCGAGTTCGCCTTGAAGGGCATCGAGCGGCCGGTTCTGTGGATGACCTCGTCGGGCGGCCTCGTGCCAAGCCGTCGCGCCGCGGAATTGCCGGTGCGTTTGATAGAGTCGGGTCCGGCAGCCGGCGCCGTTGCTGCAGCCGAATTCGGCCGCATTGCGGGCGAGGGCAGCGTTCTTTCATTTGACATGGGTGGCACCACCGCCAAATTGTGCCTGATTCCGAATGGCGAGCCGACTGTCGGGACCGACCTTGAAGTCGCGCACTATCATCGCTTTCGGAAAGGGTCGGGTTTCCCGCTCAAGATCCAGTCGATCCGCATGATCGAGATCGGCGCCGGAGGCGGCTCGATTGCTGCGAAGAACCCGCTTGGCCTGCTCGATGTCGGGCCGCGCTCGGCCGGCGCGCTTCCAGGGCCGGCCGCCTATCAGCGTGGCGGTACCGAGCCGACCGTGACGGATGCCGACATTCTGCTCGGCTACATGGGTACCGAGTCCTTCGTAGGCGGCTCGTTCAAGGTCTCCAAGGCTGCGGCGGAGACCGCGATGGCCAAACTCGCCGGTTCTCTCGAAGTCAGCGTACCGCGCTGCGCCTGGGGCATTCACGACCTCGTCAATGAATCCATGAGCAAGGCGGCCGCCGTTCATGCAACCGACCTCGGCGTCGATCCACGCAGCCTGCCGATGGTGGCCTTTGGCGGTGCGGGTCCGGTGCATGCCTATGGCATCGCGCGCAAGCTCGGCATCAAGCGGATCATCTGTCCGACCGGTGCAGGCGTCACTTCGGCCATCGGGCTGCTCATCGCCCCTGTTGCTGTCGATCTCTCCGCGAGCTTCCCGATGCAGCTCGACAATTGGGATTTCGAGACCATGGATCGCTTGCTCGGCGATCTTGCGGCTCAGGGGGCGGAAGTCGTCACTGCCGCCGGCATCGCACCGAATGCGATCACCAACAGCTACACGGTCGATATGCGTCACGTCGGTCAGGGACATGAGATCACGGTGGCTGTACCGGATCGCAGTCTGCCGCCAAAGCAGTTTCTGAAGCTGCTCGTCGACAATTTCTACAAGCTGTATCGCGAGCTGTTTGGCCGCACCGTTGCCGGCTCGGCGGTCGAGGTTATCACCTGGCGTCTGCGCTCGAGCGGCCAGAAGGATCAGATTGCCCGGCCGCACAGCAGGCAGGCTGCCGAAGCCAAAAAGAGCACCCGCGCGGTCTATTTCAATGAGCTCGGCGGTTACACCGATACGCCGGTCTACGATCACTACAAATTGCCGGTCGGCGAGGAAATCCAGGGCCCTGCCATCGTCGAGCAGAGAGAGTCGACCGCGGTGGTCGGACCGGACGGCAAGGCCCACGTCGATGCCCACGGCAATCTCATCATCAACATCGCTTAAGGACTGACGCGCAATGTCCGTGAATCGAGCTGATTTCAATGATCCAATCAACCTTCAGGTGATGTGGAATCGCTTGATCTTCATCGCCGACCAGGCCGACATCGTGCTCGGACGGACGGCATTCTCGCCGATCGTGCGCGAGAACCATGACTATGTGACCGTGCTGCTGGACAGCCGCGGCAGGGCGCTCGCCCAATGCACCTGGTCGATTCCGGTATTCATCACGTCGCTGCCGATGGCGGCTCAAAAGTACTTTCTGCCGAAGTTCCCGCCCGAAACCTTGCAAGAGGGCGATGTGCTGGCAACGAACGATCCCGAGATCGGCACCGGCCATCTCCCTGACGTCACGATGCTCACGCCCATCTTCAGGAAGGGCAAGATCGTTGCTTATGCGGGCTCGATCGCCCATCTCCCCGACATCGGTGGCCGCCCCTTGCATTCAGAGGCCAGCGACATCTTCGAGGAGGGCATTCGCTTCCCAATCGTGAAGCTGCACGAGGCAGGCGTTCCCAACAAGGACGTGCTGGACATCATTGCCGCCTCCGTCCGCCTCCCGACCGAGGTGATGGGCGACCTCGAATCCATGGTTGCGGCCAACAACGTCATGGGCCGCGAACTGGTGAAGTTCCTGGACGAATACGATCTCGACGGCGTCGATGGACTCGCGGATGCGATCCACACGCGATCTGAAGCGCAGACGCGCAAGGCTATCCGGCAATGGCCGAATGGAACCTATATGGCCGAGGTTCTGCTCGACGGCTACGACACCGATGTGAAGCTCAAGGCATCCGTCATCGTCCGTGACGACTCCATTCACGTCGACTACGCCGGAACGTCGGACCAGGTGCTCCACTCGATCAACTGTCGCACCAACTATCGCTACGCCCATTCGGTCTATGCGCTGAAATGCCTGCTCGACCCCGACACGCCGAACAACGAGGGCTGCATCACGCCGATAACCGACGAAGCACCGCTCGGCTCCATCCTCAATCCGCAGCAGTGGACCGCCGGAAACTCACGAAACCTGATCGGCCATGTCATTCCTTCGCTGATCTTCAAGGCCCTCGAGAGTGTCGTGCCGAGGATGGTCATGGCCGATAGCGGCGGCGCTCCAATCTGGGCGGCGAATTGCGTTGGCCAGCGCGATGACGGCTCGCAATACAGCTCGGTCCAGAATTTTCACGGCGGCCAGGGTGCGCGCGCGGAGCTCGATGGTCTCGACACACTGAGTTTCCCGTCCAACTGCAAGGTGACGGCGATCGAGATGTTCGAGATTGCCGTCCCTGTGCTCACCGAATGCAAGGAGCTGATTCCGGATTCCGGCGGTGCAGGCAAGAGCCGTGGCGGCCTCGGTCAGCGCGTCGTGCTGCGCAATCTCGGGCGTAATCCGATGAGCATCTACCTCGCCTCCGAGCGCGTGCGTCATCCCTGTTTCGGCGTCGTCGGCGGGCAATCCGGTAGTGCCGGCAAGGTGACCAAAAATAGCGAACCACAGTTTCCCAAGGGTAAGGTCGTCCTGAAGACCGACGATTGCTTGGAGGTCGAGACGCCCGGTGGTGGCGGATGGGGAAAGACCTCCGAACGCAGCGCAGCATCGATCGCGCTCGACGTCGCTGAGGGGTTGATTACGGCCGCGGCTGCACGGCAGTTTTACGGCTATCAATGCTCAAGCCTGGCGGCGACGGCTGCCGAGTAGAGGAATTATGGGCCTGCTGGAGAAGAAGATCGCACTCGTCACCGGGGCGGGAACGGGAATCGGACGCGAGACCGCGATCCTTCTGGCTCAGGAAGGCGCAACGCTTGTCCTCACCGGCCGCCGCATCGCACCCTTACAGGAAGTCGTCGCAGCGATTGAGAAAGCAGGCGGCAAGGCGTTCGCCCGTGCACTCGACATAGCGTCGCGGGACGAGATCCTGGCGACGGTCGCCTGGGTCAAGAGCAATGTCGGGTCGATCGACATCCTCGTGAACAATGCCGGCAGCGCCAGCAAGGTGCTGAACGCACGGTTCATCAGCGAGGCCGAGTGGAACGCCACGGTGAATGTCAATCTCACCGCGGTGTTCAACCTTACCCAGGCCGTGCTGGAAGGCATGATCGCCAGGAAGGAAGGCACGATCATCACTGTCTCCTCGCTGGCGGTCATCAATCCGAACCTGCTCGGCGGCGCCGCCTATGGTGCGGCCAAGGCAGGCGTCAAGAATTTCATGACCTTCCTGCATAATACCTACCGCAACCAGGGCATTCGCGCGACGACGATTCTGCCGGGAGAGACGGACACTCCGATCATGGACAATCGCGCGCGTCCGCCGGCGGAAAGCGAGCGCGCGGTGATGCTCAATCCGCACGATGTCGCGCGCGCGGTCCTGCTCTGCGCCAGCCTGCAAAAGGGTGCCGTGATCCCGGAGCTGCATATCTGTCCGACTTTCATGCGGGATACGTCCGCGGACATCGAGGCGGCCCGCTGGGTCGGATCCCCCGCAGGCCTGAGCGACAAGCCCAAGAGCGAGTAGTGAGGATTTCCCATGAACGGAGCCAAACTGCGCGAGCGTCTTGCCAAGGGCGAGGCGATCACCATGCTCACGCCCCACCATGCTTCATCGGGACTGGCGGTCCGCCTGGTCGAGCTCGGGGCTGATGCCATCTTCGTCGATTGCGAGCACGGCACCTGGAGTTTTGAGGATGTGCGCGTGACCGCGCAGGCGATCCGCGGGGCAGGTGGTACGGCCGTCGTTCGCCCGCACTCGCATGAGCGGCCGATCCTGATCCGCTATCTCAATGCCGGCGCCGATGGTCTCATGGTTCCGATGGTCGATACCGCCGACCAGGCGGGCGCCATCGTCGATGCGGTTCGTTATGCGTGTCCCGCTGACCACGAAAAACGGCTCGTCATCGCGATGATCGAGACGCCGAAAGCGATCGACGACATCGATGAGATTCTCGCGGTGGAGGGGATCGACGTATTCTTCATCGGACCCGGCGATCTGTCCCAGAACATGGGGTATCCGCCAGCCCCACCGTTCGGCCAGCCTCGGCCGCTGGCGGTCACCGAGCGGGTCGGCGTTGCCGTGAAGAAAATTCGCGCGGCCGGCAAGGTCGCCGGCACGCTCGTGACATCGGACGAACTGCCGTCCTGGCTCGAGCAGGGTGTGCGGTACTTCTACATCCATTCCGATCCGTTCCTTCGCGTCGGACTGGCCGGCGTGAAGAAGATGCTCGGTCGGTAGGATCAATCAAAAGCGCGGTTGGACCCCTTCGGATGTCGGCTTCGGGTCGAAGTGACACGTGGCGGAGAGGACGGCCCGGCGCTGGAGCTTGTCAGTCGCAGGCCGGCTGCAGGTTGAGTTGCCGCAGGAGGGGAGCCAGCCCGTCTGAACTGCAGTTTCTCACTTCGCTCACTTGCTTTGGCTTTTCGATCGGACGTGTCTGTGGCCTCTTCGCCTCAGCGGTACCGCGGTTTTGGATCTTGTTTCTGGAAGCCGACGGATCGTGCCAGTGACGAGGAATGAACTCAGGCAGCTTTCGATCCGCCTTGGGTTCGGCCTGCGGCGGAGCAGCAGCGATTTGAGGTGTCGGCACGGCCGGCTTTTCCGCCTCGACGGCGACCTTCGGAGCGATTGCTTCACTGTGGATCGGAAGCCGATCGCTTTTGTTGGGGCTGACCGTCGGATAATCCGACGTAGTGCCAACTTCGGTAGCTGGTGCTGGCGCGCGGCTGGGGCCGAGCGGGGAGACCACGCCAACCACGCATATGATGCAAGCGGCAATAGTTCTGATCATGCCGATTGGTCCCGAGCGTCGCCCGATCCAAGCGTCGCGTCGGAATCAGCCTAGAATAAGACGAGAGGCGCGTTGCAATGAATGGATCCACTTTGCCGGCGCCGGGGCCGTGCTGAACTTGCTGCGGCCCTACTAAAATCTATCGAGTGTTGCAGCCGAGCAATTCCCAAAATCGCATTCTTGCCTCAATATCGACACTAGCCGGTCAGGGTTCGACCAGCCGGACTGGCTAGGCCCGGCACACGTTTCGGCGGGGGCAGTGTGCTGGGCCGCCGATAAGGGCACATTGTGGCGGGCAAATTCGATGAAATCCATCGGTCGGCTTCGTTGGGCGGTAGATAACGACCGCAAGGACCTCGCAAGCTATGAGGCAGGCGAAAGTTCGCATCGCGAGAGCGATGCTGAACAGGAGTCGTTGGCCGAGCGCGTTCTGAAAAATCTTGCGCTGATCCGAGCGCATGAGGCTAAGACGGACTAGAAGCTCTGGCCTCTGGCTCTTGGCCGCCGATACGGCTTTGGGCCGGCGCTCCCATGCGCGCAAATGAAATGGCCGCCGGATGGATAATTGTCCATCCTGGCGTTGGCGGACTGCGGCCCTCAGACCGCGCTGGGGACGTCTTGCTCTTCCTCTCCATGCGCCACGACAACGGCGTGACCTGGCAACGACCAACTTCGCCGAACACCCAGCGGGATTTGCGCCAAAGTCTTCCTCAGTCGCCGCCACCAAGGCCGCCCAACAGTCGACAAGGTTCCCTCCAGGTGGGCGGCTTTCTCTCGAGCCGCCGTAGTTTCACTATTTGCCTTCAGCAATTCCGCCAGGAGCTTGCTGGTGCGATCGCACTCTCTTTCGAAGTCCGCCCGGTGACCGCCGGCGATCACCTTCATCTCCATGAGATCCGCCTGCAAAGTCGCGATGTGATCCTTTAAGGCGCTGACCACCTGGTGACCGGCGGGGGGCTGGGATACGCGCGTGATGGGAGAATGGCTGATCTCGCTGAGGTCAACCTGCACCAACGTCTTGCCATCGTTCGAACGGCTGCGCGGCAGTCGATGTCGCTTGACGAGTGCTCTTGCCGCTTCCGGAGAAATATTCAGCCTTTCGCCGAGTTCGGCGTAAGTCAGCATCTCGACGGGCATGGGTATTCGCTCCCGTTTGATCGGAAGGTCGCCACCCAGACCGGCCGAAGCTACCAACGACAGGTTAAGGGTTGGTTTACTATTAATGGGCTCGGTACGGCTCAAGTCGCGGCGGAGGAGTTTTCCTTTCCGCTGTCGCGAGCCCTCTTTCGCTCTTATGAGCGCCCCGGCGAACTGCCTACCGCCATCTTGCGATCGGCCCACCCTTTGATATCGCCTACCGTCAGTGCCTTGAGAAACGGATTGGCATTGACCAGTTTTTCGCGTGAGGTGCGACCCGTTGCGTCAGCGGCAGCCATAAGTGAAGCCGCATCGGCATTTTCGGCAGCCGACAATAGCGCTACTGCGCCGGCCGGTCCCGCGAAATGCGCGAGGTAGAGAGAGCCGGGTGTGACCGGCAGACCGTGCTTGTTGAGGATCGCGGCATACTCCTCGACCAGTCGCGTGGCGATCTCTCGCGCAAGCTCGGGATCTCGCCGCAGGTCCAACACCTCCTTGTCGCTGCGCCCCTGAATCAGATCGCGTCGGTGCTTTCGAACTGTTTCGAGCCACGTGTTATCGAGAAACTGGGCAGCACCGGTGGCACTCGAGCGCTTGTTCCTGGCATTCGAGTCACCATTGGACTCGGCGACGATGATGCGCTCGACCAATGCCTTTGCGGCCGTCTTGTCGATCAATGTCCCGTTCAAATGCGCATCGCGAAATAGGACGACACTTGCGACGAAGGCCAGGCTGATCGCCACTCCAAGGACAGTCGTGATGGATTCCGCCGACAGCCAGTGCCGCGCGGTAACAACGTACGCGCGCTCGTCCGGACGAGGTGGGCGAATCTCGCCGGGGCGGGATGTTTGCTCTGACGCATGCGCGAGGCGCCGCGCGAGACCGTCGGCCACCTCATTTCTGAGGAATGGTTGCGCTAGGTCGGGCATCGTGTTGGCAGGTTCAACGCTCGGAGCAGGCCATCGACGACACCTGACGGGCAAGGTTTGACCTCTGCGACCGGTCTGGCGCGGTCAAGTTTCGCGGTTGTCTTGGAAATTCGCTGCTCGGGCCGAGCTCTGGGCAGCACGACCGCGGATTTTCCGCGGTGTGCGCTCCGTCGCTCTTCAATCCTCGAAGGCCCAACATTTGAGGTTTGATCGGGCGGAGGAGTCACTTTGCCCGAGGCGATCGGCTGCGGCGGAGCTTGAAACATATGCGGGATGTCAAGGCGGTCCGCGGTCGTCAGCGTATCGTATGAGACAACGGCCGCCCGAGCGGGCGGATCGTTCACAGGCTTTGCCGTGCGCGGTGGTGTCTTGAGTTCCATCACCGCGAGCGTACTGAGGCCAACAAGGATGAGAGCTGCTCTCATCTGATTTCACGCTGTCCGAGGAGGAAGCCTTGCTCAAAGCCCGCCGGAAATGAGCGCCCGAAAATCGGAGACGATTGCAGATATCCAATGAGGCGGCTTAGCGGCAGAAGTGAACCAGCCGGCGTGGATACGGGACAAGATCAGAGACAGGGTTAATGCGGGGCGATGAGCAAAGCATGGAAGGCATCTCGCGATCCGGAGACCTGCGTTCGCGATAGCATCAGAATGAACGTGAGGGCGCCCGCGCAAGCGTTGTGGCGTCAACTAGAGGACCGGCTGGCCCGCGCCGCGGCTCTGGTACCTGGTCACCGGGTGGTCACCAACGCCGGTCGGGGCTGCAAGGTGCTTCCTTGATGAGGCAAATGGCAAGTTCGCAAACGCTCCGCTCAGGATCAAATTCGACCAATCCGGGTTAACGACAACCGGAGTGAGGCAGCGATAGGTTATTCTATGCTCGGATTGGCGATTCTGCTCGCGGCAATCGGTTTGGGTTTTGCCATAGGCTACGGCACTCGCGAAGTCGTCTCACGCAGACGACACGCCGAATATTTGGCATATGCGCCATATCTTGAGCCTCCGCGGCCAAATGTTTCACGTGCCAAGGATGACGGCCGGTTGGGACAGCAGCCATCCACGTCGATCAAGAACATTTTCTCCGGGGTGGCCGATCGCCTCAGCTTTGCACTCGCTTTGGATTTTACGCTGGCGCTGCTGCTGATCCTGTTGCTGCCAAGGCCGTCTTGACCCTGCGGACGATCGCAGCGACACCGCCCCTTGGTGGTCGAGATTCACATCTAGTCCGGGCTCAAAGCCCGAAATCCAGTTGCGGCTCGGCGTCATCCCCGACGTGGAGGGAAGACAGCGACACCCCGAGGAGGCGCACCGGCTTCGGCAGGGGCATGTTGTCCTCCAGCAGAGCGATCGCCAATCCTGCGAGATCGCGGCGGCTCGCGACAATCGAAGGGGCGGACCGGCTGCGCGTGATGATCTCGAAGTCGGCGAACTTCACTTTGAGCGTCACCGTTCGGCCTCGGGTGCCCGCCGACTCGCAGTGTCGCCAGACCTTGTCGATCAGCGGCTTGAGCTCCGCGACCATTGTGTCGAAGTCGGTCAGGTCGGTCGAGAACGTATTCTCCGCGCCGACCGACTTCCGAATGCGGTTGGCTCGAACAGGCCGTTCGTCGACGCCGCGTGAGATCCAGTAGTAGTAGGCGCCCGACTTGCCGAAGTTTGCGTTCATGAACTCCAGCGTCTGGTTGCGCATGTCGAGACCCGTGAAGATGCCCAGGGCATTCATCTTCGCGCTCGTTGCGGGACCTATCCCGTGGAATTTGCCCACGGGCAGTGCCTCTACGAAGGTCGGTCCCATCTCGGGCGAGATGACGAACTGCCCATTGGGCTTGCGGTGATCGGAGGCGAGCTTCGCCAGAAACTTGTTGTAGGAAATACCGGCGGAGGCGTTAAGGCCGGTCTCGACCTTGATTTTTTCGCGGATTGCCAGGGCGATGTCCCTGGCGAGCGGGATGCCTTGAAGGTTTTCAGTGACGTCAAGGTAGGCCTCATCGAGCGACAAGGGTTCGATGATCGGTGTGTGCTCGGCGAAGATCTCGCGGATCTGTCGGCTGATGGACTTGTAGACCTCGAAGCGCGGCTTGACGAAGATCAGATCGGGACACTGCCGTTTAGCGGTGATCGACGGCATCGCGGAGCGAACGCCAAACTTGCGGGCCTCGTAGCTTGCGGCCGCGACGACGCCGCGTTCTGCCGAGCCGCCTACCGCGACCGGCTTGCCGCGCAGTTCCGGGTTATCGCGCTGTTCCACCGACGCGTAGAACGCATCCATGTCGATATGGATGATCTTGCGATGAGGCGCCGTCGAGACGCTTTGCTCCGGATCGGGTGGGGCCATGCGTCGATTGTACAGAGAGCCAACAGCGAAGTCGCGGCGAACTGGGCCTCGATCCGAAGGCCGGGACTCCGGGCAGCTGTCGCCGATCGAGTCCAGCATCTCGACGACCGCGACGGCGGCCGCCTCTGGAGAGATCCCGGCCGGCGGATCCTGCTGCTGTGTCAGGAATCGAACAGTCAGGTATCCGTGGTTAGAGTATCCTTTGCTTTGGAAGATATTTTATTGATTCGGAGACTGCGACATTGGCGATGGGCAAAGTAAAGTGGTTCAACGCGACCAAAGGCTATGGCTTCATTCAGCCTGATGAAGGTGGCCAAGATGTCTTCGTGCACATCAGCGCCGTCGAGAAGGCCGGGTACACGGGCTTGGCCGAAGGCGCGCGGATCAGCTACCAGCTGAGGGCGGGGCGCTCGGGCAAGATGTCGGCGGAAGATCTGCGGATTGGCTGACGGAGCGCCGGCGAGGACGTAGTACGAACCACTACGCGGCGACGTCGAACGAGGCGATCAGGGTACGCATGTCGTGAGCCAATTCGCGATAGTGCGCGCCCAGTCGCTGGTACAGCTCGCGCTTGTTTCCATCCAGTCGCGTGGCCATCAACTCACACTCGGTAGCGAGGCCTTCAAAACGTTCTAGCTTGGCTTGGAAACCGGTCATGGGACGCCCCGAACTGTTACTAAAGCGGGCGCTGACCGTAATCGCGTGATTACGTCAGAACAAACATTGTTATCAAAAATAACTATTCTCTGTGGAACTGAGCACGCCAGTTGGCGGGCGCCAATTTCAACAACTGAATACCTTATGGTGGCCGTCGGCGGAAGCGGACCCAAGCTTCCCGGATAAATCGGCACGACGAGCGCTGCTGATGCCGCCAAAACGGCGGCTGTTGATGTGCCTCACATGCAGACCGAGGTCGCCCAGGTTTCCGTCAATTTCCAATTTCGTGGCGGGACACTATCGACGAATGGCGGAGAAATCAGTGGGGCAATGGTGGTGACAAGATGCGCGTACCGGTTCCGACGCGCGCCACACCGTCAACGCGGTCAGAAGCAATACGGCGACGATGAGTTTGGCCAATGTGGTGTCGCTCAGCTTCGCTTCTCCTTCTCAGCCCGTCTGCGTTCGGTTGTTCACGCCGTTATCGACGGCGCATGCTCTGGCAAACGCAGGGCGAGCGCCAGGCGTTCAATTTGTCGGCCTCGACCTCCAGCCGTATTCCTGATGTGGAATCGTGGCGGTGATGTCGATGTCTTTGCCGGCCGACTGGCGCCAAGCTGCTACCCCGAAGCACAAGGTCAGGGTGAGGGCGATGGCAAGCAGAAGGATCGAGACGAAATGGCTCAGCATGTATGCCCAGCAGTTCGGAACTACCAGAAGAGAGCGAACACGAGTTGCCGATTCGGAAAATGCAGGTGCGCTGACCTACCGCTCGTTTTCCCCTGAGAGCATCTTCTCGATCTTGGCCGATCGCCTCAACTTCGCGCGCGCCTTGGATTTTACAATGCGCCGTTGCCAGCCGGCGCCAGTCGCACGGGAACCGCAACCGGGAAGGCCCGCATGAATCTGTTATCCCAGAGGGGATACGTAGTCCTGGTGGAGGCAAGTTGGTCTTGCCCCGCCATCAAGCAACACGGTGATACCGGTGGTGCGAAGACTGACTTCGACGACCGTACCAGTCTTGTTAGCCAGATCGGGGCACTGAAGGGCGCCGAGCTGGCTTATCTTGATGCGGGTGCCGACCACAAACGTCGTCTGGGCAACCATGCTATAAATCCGAATTTATAAATATTCATGGTTCGAAACACCGCAAAAGTACACCCAATCTCTGCAATTTGCAACTTGCAGTAAATTTCAAAGGAGGGCGCACCGGCTTCCGATGTAGTCCTCGCAACCGTGGGCCAGGTGCTGGCGTCTCCAACCCGGAGGTGCCAGGCTACTCCTCTGGGAAGCAGTCCCATCGTGCCGTCCGCCTCACCGATCCAGTACGCCTCTGTGCCGCACCCATATGCCGCATTTGCCGTGGCCGCGATCAGGGCTCGCGCTCCATCGCCGGATGGCTGCGGTTCTTCACTTTGATCCATGTATTGTGACTGCCGCGGTACGGCCAATCGCGACGCTCAAGGATCAAGCTATATTCAAGCCCATTCGGCACGGCCCGAAAAAATCGACGCCGATTCCCGATGCCATTTGGTGGTCAGGAACAAGCGGCAATTTCGTGTGCTCCTGACGTGCTGCGGTCACTTCAATAATCCCCCTGTAAGGGGACACGAGCCGATCCCAGATCGTAGTTCGCTGCCAGCCCACCGGGGCCTTCTTTGTTGTCGACACAAAGAGGCCGCCTCGCAGGCGGCCTCAGTTCGAAAGCGCTGATCTAATTCCGTGTTGAAATAAGTCCGCAGCCAACCCTTAAGCTGCGACCAGCCCCGGATACAACAGTAGATCGGGAATTCAAACGTCTGCCCGGCGAGACAAGGCTACCCACGACTGCCGATGCCGCTATAACAAATACAAATCAAGTCGGGAAAAACAGGCAGATTTGAATCGGTTCCTGTGTGTAAAATTGGACAGTACAAAAAGCCGGACCGCTCTAGGCTCGCTCGGCTTGGCCACTCAATTTCGCCAAGCAGACTCCAACGGCCCCGGCATTGTAGGTGGTGCCGGGGCCGTCTTTCGGCAGTGTCCTAGTTCCGAGGTCGGCCTATGAATAAGGATCGGATCATATATTGCCCCGAAAACCTGGCGGCCGAGATTGCCCTCCATCAGCTGCGTATCGGAAAGGTCATGATGAGGTCGCTCAGGATCCTTGAAGAAGCCGACCGTCAGGACACGTTCCTGGGCCGCCAGCATTACAAGCCTACCCCACTTCCGTACCAAGAGGAGTAAAGGCGACTTAGCCGGCGGCTGTCGTCAGGGGGCGCAGGGCAGAAGCTATGTTACGATCCATACGGCAGCAGCCCAGAAGGCGCGTGCGAGCAAGTAAATCCAAGCGCCCGTTGTCGTCAGCAGGGCGGCCAACAGCAAAAATCCGAGCACACGATCCTCTTGCGGGGTCTCCTCGACCTCATGAGCGGATGCGTGCACGGTGTCATCGAATGTTGGCAACTGCGCGGTTTCTGGCATCACTCAACGCTCCGACAAGCGAGGTTAGCCCCCCGATTGGGAAACGCCGCGGCGCCAATTGCCGCCTCGTCCTAACTCCGTCAGTGCGTTCCAGAAGCAAGGCCGCTGTCGCGATCAGCGGTCTTCCAAGATTTAAAAGCCCCGTGGTTGCTGAGTTTTCCCTAGAGGCTTGGTTCCTGCGAGCACATAAGTGAATCGAGGGTTTATTTCGTCGGCCTCCATGCGACTGCCGTCCGATGGGTGCCACGTCAGATATGACAGGAGCCAAAGGACAAACCCGCCCACGCAAACCAGTCCGCGCCAAGCTGAATGCCAGTGCGAAAATGCGTAGGCCGTGCCGTGCCTCCATTGAGGCCGCTATCACAGCACACTCAGTATGTGGCAACCGCAGTTTGCATCCAGCAAGTCAGGATGCTGGCAACCATCCACTTGGGACAATTGTCGCCAGGCACGGAACGGTACGCGCACGCTTCAATCAAAAGACCCGGTTTTTCGCCTGGGCTGCCTGGGAGGGCGCGGCGCGCGGCTTGATCGGCGTCAGTTCGCCGTAGGGAGAGATGATGGCAGCCTCCTGACGGCGGCACTTCGGGCAAACGAACGTCACCTCATGCGGTCGGCTCGACCAGCTTGCGTGCTTGAGGTTGGCCGACATCGGCCAAGCCTCGCATTGCGGACACGAGATCAGAAAGCGACCAGGGTCGAGCATACCCATTCCAAAGCTCCAAGAGCCTGCCCTAAGCTGAAATGTCCAACATATGTAAATAGTTCCGGGGGCGCGCAGGGTCGCGATGCAGGCCTGCCGCATTCCCGGTGCGGTCACATCTTTGAATATGACCGGCTGCGAACCGGCTCAGCTTCGCCTTTCTTTTGACCTCGGCCTCATCTCGAGTTGCTTGCGAATTGTCTTTGCGAGAGGCCGCAACGCCGCGCCGGCGAAGCCGCAGAGAAGCATGAGCCATGTTGCCAGGGCCGCGCACCACAACAGGTCTTCCAGAATCTCGGGCATGATTTGCCCCCAAATGAACTGCTTGAAATGGGAACAATGTCCCTCAACCTCGGAGCTGCCACAAGGCGTCCTAAAAGTAGCAATGGAGCGACGGACGTGCCGAGCCCCGGACGGGATAGACAAAAATCACGATGGCAGTCGCGGAGCCGGGGAAGTTGCCGAGCGCTCACTTGCCGGGGGCAACGGGCCGTTCCGCACAATCCCTCCGATCGGTGATTGCGAAACCGAGGATCAATTCTCGGGGTAACCGGTTGGATGCGCATGCGCACCCGGGTGATGAAATCGGCAGGTTCGTTGACCCTTGTTGGTATGCTTCTTTCTGCTTGCGCGAATTCCGACCACGGGAGGCCGACGGTTCGACCCGGCGCACCATGGGCTCGCGACCTCAACGAGCCGCCCCCAAATCGAGAGTCCGCCAACGGAGCGGCGGTCTCGGAGATAAAA
Source organism: Bradyrhizobium sp. UFLA05-125 (assembly GCF_059803515.1). Lineage (NCBI taxonomy): Bacteria > Pseudomonadati > Pseudomonadota > Alphaproteobacteria > Hyphomicrobiales > Nitrobacteraceae > Bradyrhizobium > Bradyrhizobium sp. UFLA05-125. The sequence goes on from NZ_JBANBJ010000001.1 coordinate 107,967, forward strand.
GCGGATCTGAACGCTGCGCGGGAGAAAGCCGCGCGCTAAAGCATGAATCGGAAAAGTGCGAAGCGGTTTTCCCTCGCGACAAACGCGGAACGCGTTTGCGCAGAGATCGTTCGCAAACAACAACCTAAAGCGCGATGACGATTGATTCTAATCTCATCGCGCTTTAGAGCGGACACTTCGGCCCGCGACACCTTCAGCACGGGACGTCTCAGCGCTGCAGGGTCACTACCCGATCATCCTTTCGAGGGCGACGAGGGCGGTAAAGACGATCACGACGACTCCAACGAAGGTAATGCCAAGGAAGACGTTGTGCATGGTGCCGCGTTTCCCTAACCGCCGCCGCGGCCAACTACCGCCTGAGCTGTTCGCGCGTCTTTCGGTTTCCAACCGCGCGTCTGTCCGCAACGCGGGCACGAGGTGATCCCCGCGCAATCAGCCTTCAAGATCAGTGGATTTTGACTTCCTTCAAGGGGAGCCGCAGCTCGGCCGCGCGCTCTTGGCGATCCTTCTTGCGGAATTCGATCTCTCGCCGCTCGAACTCACTGAGTTCCCTTTGAACTGCTTCCAAAATGCGATCACGCGGCGTCGTTCCTGGTTGTGTCCGTTCCGTCATCACTTACCCCGGTGTTTTGGAAGGGGCAGAGCGCCGTAAAATTGCGGATTTATGACGGCAAGCGCGCGGAATATCGGCCAGGCACTCTCCCAGGTACTCTCACGGTCGCGCGCGGTCGCGGCAAGACAAGCTGCTGGCGCGTGCGGCTAAGCCCGATGGTTGTGCTGGGAATTTTGCCCGGCGTGTCAATCGCGGCCGAGGCGATCCGCGCCGGCAAGGCCCCGCGCTACTGTGCATGGGGTTGTTTTCGGCATTTTTGATTGAGCGTGGACCGTGCCGGTCCCGCGGCCTGTTTTTCAACGCCGATGCTCTGATGCCGCTGCGTCGAGCGGAGGCCTCACTGCCTGCGGTACACCCGGGGCTGCTGCGCGCCCGGCTGCTGTCCGGTCTGCTGCTGCCTGAACAGGACGCGCGGGTTCAGATCGCAATAGGTGTTCCAGCGCCCCGAGGCAGACGCCAGGCACTGTGCCTTCGTTTCATACGAGCAGTCGCCGGACCAGCCGAGCTGCTCGCCAAAGACACACCAGGGGTATTCATAGGAGGCGGGAAGGGCGGAGCCCGCGTGAGCGGCTGTTGCCGCGGCCAGCAGGGCCAGGATGGCTAGCGTCGTGCGCATGATCAAATCTCCTGTCGTAAGGTCTCGGCGCGGGCTGGACTTCGAACCGTTGCACATGCCGCCTTAACGCGATCGACCGCGTTGAGGCCATGAGGCCCGCCAGTCCGCCCAGGCGCGATTTTTTCTCGCCATGTGTGAACTGCTTCACATCCGATATGTCCGTCGCCTGCTAAAGATCACCTATTGCTTTACTTATCCATTATTTAAAAAACACACCCCCGGCAGTTACATGCCGGGGGTGTTTTTGTGTGGGCCGATGTGTAGCGAGGGGCAGCCTCCGGCAAGCCCACGGCGGTCCTCCATAATGAGTAGTAAATCGGGCGGGGCTGGCCCCAGGCTGGTCGCCGCGCCTGTGCTATACTCCAGCGCATGACCTGATCCCCGACGGCCCGTACCGGCGGTTCCATCGTTTGGCCGACGGCTCGACCAGGTAACCGACTCGGTTGGCAAAGCGACCACGGAGACGGTCGCAACGGGAGGGAGCCTGACCATGACCACGTTCGACAAGCGCGAGCAGGGCTTTGAGGCCAAATTCGTTCACGACGAGGAGCTGATGTTCAAAGCCACGGCCCGGTCCAACAAGCTGCTCGGCATGTGGGCCGCAGGGCAGCTCGGGCTGAGCGGCGATGCCGCAACCAGCTACTCGACGGAGCTCGTGACCGCCAATCTGGACAACAAGACGGTCGATGATGTCCTGCGAAAGGTCTCCGGCGATCTCGCCGGCAAGGGAATTACGCCCGAGCAGGTTGCGCAGAAGCTCCAGGAATTCCTGCATCAGGCCGTACAGCAGCTGAAGGGGCCCGAATAGGATGGTCCCGAGCATGCAGATGTCTTTCGGAGGTCACAGCTCCATGTGGACGATCTCGATCGGCTCGCCGCCGAGGCCGTGGGAGAAGTAACCCCGCCTGATGCTCCTGAAGCCGTGCTTGCGGTAGAAGCCTTCGGCGTTGATGGTCGCCTCGAGCCTGATCGGCCCCGCGTGGCCGACCTTCGCCGCGGCTATCCCGATCTCGAGCAGCTTTCGCCCAAGTCCCGTGCCTGCCGCTTCGGGCAGGATAAACAATCGGGTGACTTCGCCCGGCTCCGCGTCGACAAAGCCGACCACCTCGCCATCGCGAAGGCCCACGGTCATTCGTTCCCTGGCGATGAGATTTTCGTAGAACGCCACCGTGCGGTCGCCCATCCAGTTCACGATCTGGTCGCGGGAATAGGATGTTCCGGAAAGGCCGCTGATCGACGCCTTGGTGAGATTGAAGACCGTTTCCGCGTCGTCGCGGCGGGCGGCCCTGAATGAGAAATCGGTGTCCGTCACGGGAGTTGGATTGGGCGTCATTCGTGATTCCGCGTGGCCGTGTCGCTCAGGCGGTCAACGAAGGCGATCCCGATCGCCGACGCCACGAAGGTGATGTGAATCAGGACCTGCCACATCACGCCCTGCTCGGTAAAGCTGGCGCGGCCGGAGCCGAGATTGCCGGCCTCGATGAAGGTGCGCAGCAGCGCGATCGAGGAGATGCCGATGATGGCCATCGCAAGCTTGATCTTCAGCACGCTCGCATTGACGTGGCCGAGCCATTCCGGCTCGTCCGGATGGCCCTGGAGATCGAGCCGCGAGACGAAGGTCTCGTAACCGCCGACGATCACCATCACCAGGAGGTTCGAGATCATGACCACGTCGATCAGCGCCAGCACGCTCATCATGATCTGCTGCTCGGTCAGATCGAGCGCGTGCCAGGACAGATGCCAGAGCTCCTTGACGAACAGCGCAATGTAGACGCATTGCGCGACGATCAGCCCGAGATAGAGCGGCAGCTGCAGCCAGCGCGAGCCGAAGATGACCATCGGCAACGCGCGCAGGCGCGGCGAGGCCGGAAGGCGGGGCTGGCTCGTCGTCTCAGGCTCGCTGGACATTTTCAGGCAATTCCCCGCTTCGGTTGCACGGTGGCCAGATGTAGCCCGACATGATGGCCTGCGGAAGACGCGACGTCAGGATCGTGCGCCACCTGCGGCGAGATGCTATCCTGACCTCCGGGCGGCGCTGATTTTCAGCTGACATCATTGGAGACATCGTGCGGACGATTGCGGCTGTTGCAACCATCGTGCTCTGCGGAGCCGCGATCACCGAAGCGGCCGCGCTGCCGTTGACGCCATTTCGCTACGCGGACCAGGCGCAACGCTATTGTCCGAACGACAAGGTGGTGTGGCTGGATTTCAGAAAAGGGCGCTACTACGCCAAGGGCCAGAAGCTCTACGGGCAGGGGTTTGACGGCAGCTTCGTCTGCCTGAACGAAGCCAAGAGTAGCGGCTATCGCCGCTCGCTGCTGGGCGTACGCTGAGCTGGCGCAGATCGCGTGCGTTGCTGGTTATTTGCTCTCGCTCGGCAGCTTGACCGGTACGTGCGGGGAGCTGCTGACGACGCGGGGGCTTCCGTCCGGATAACTGCGGCTCGTCCGGATCAGCGTTTCCAGAACCAGAATGAATTTCTCGGCAAGCATGTCTCGTCACCCTCGTTGGTGATGGCCTCTTGAAATTGAGTCGAGGCGCGAGTGGCGGAAATTCAATCAACTAAAAGGGAGGCGGGCGGTCCGAAAACACTGGACAAGCCGACCGGGCGGGCTATTGCGCCGCAACATCGCGGCAGACGGATAGGGAAAGGTTAGCGCGCCTCAGGCGAACGCCAGAGCCATCAAACTCGAGCAGAGCAGAACCAAGCCGCCTGCGGTCAACGCCAGAAAGCCGTCGGACACCAGATCATGGTTGTGCATAGGACACCTGCCGCTCTCTTGCTCGATGCTCGACCGGATTGATTAAAAGTTTCCGAACGCGCTCAACTGAAAGAGGTGATGCGTCCGCGCGAGGCATTATGCCCTCGTGCGGTATCCTTCGAACGCATGGGCAAGGAAGATCGCCGCGCTTACCAGACCCATCAATGCCGAAACCGTCTCAATCATCGCAAACTTCCGTTGCGCCCCTCGCACACACGACAAGACGCGTACCGCCTTGCACAGTCAAAAGGATTCCAATGTGCGCACTTGCAATCGGGAAGCAGTGAGGATTCGGCGCAACAGTTTGTCCAGGACTGGGACGGGAATAGGGCGCTTCGTGCGCCGGCACGCCGTAGATAAACGGGGAGAATGCCAACCTCCGGTTTACCATCTCGACGGGAGAGTCACGCGCTCCCCATTTCCGCCGTGATCACGTTGCGATATCGTCACCACTTCCGAACCGGTGGTGGGCCGTTTCGGGCAAAGTCCGGCAGAAGGCCTCCTTGTGGGCACGCGTCCGGCGAGATGGTATTGGGGCGAATGGGGATCCGACGGTCAGATTCGATGGTGCGGGCCGCGCGTGGTGTTGCGGCTGCCGCAACCTGCCTCGTGCTCGCGAACTGTGCCTCATCGGGCAAATTCGCCAGCCGCGTCGATCCGAAATACGGCGTGTCCTCCAGCCCACGCGTAGTGGCCTGGGGTGATCCCGTGCCGAAGGGCGGCGGCACCTACCGCGTCGGCAAGCCCTACGTGGTGGCCGGCAAGACGTATGTGCCGGAGGAAGACGCCAACTACCGCGCCGAGGGCCTCGCGTCCTGGTACGGCGACGATTTCCACGGCCGCCTGACCGCCAATGGCGAAATCTTCGACATGGGCTCGCTCACCGCCGCGCATCCGACCTTGCCGATGCCGTGTTACGCGCGGGTGACCAACCTCTCCAACGGCAAATCGCTGATCGTCCGGGTCAATGACCGCGGGCCTTATCACGGCAACCGCCTCATCGACGTCTCGAACAAGGCCGCTGAGCTGCTTGAATTCAAAGGCAATGGTGTCGCCAAGGTCCGTGTCGAGTATGTCGGCCGGGCGCCCCTAGAGGGCTCCGACGACCGCCAGCTGATGGCCACCTTGCGCACCGGCATTCCGGCGCCGACCCCCTCGATGGTCCGCGTCGCCTCGGCGAGGCCGTTCGTCCCGGAGCTGTTAGCCTCCAACCATGGCGCGATCCGTGGCGACGTTCCGCTGCCGGAAGGGCGGCCGTACAGCCTCGGCAATACTTCGGCCGACGTCGCCTCGATCAATGCGACCTCGGAAATGTCGGCTTCGAGCCGCGGCCGTGGCCGCGCGCTCCAGAACGCGCGCGCAGTGTCTTATGATGAGGACGGCCGCGATACCTCGGATACGGCGCCATCGGCGGCCTATGTCCCCGACGACGGCGCGGCAGAGGCGCGGAACATCCTGAGCGGCCGCGGGCTCTACTGAGCCGCGCTTTCCTTCAGGAGTTTCACCAGTGCCGCATTGACCTCGTCAGGCCGCTCCTGCTGTACCCAGTGGCCGGCACCGTCGATGATCAGCTTGTGCTTCAGGTTGGGCAGCACGCGCTCGAGCTCATTGACGCGCTTGGAGCCGATCAATCCGGTGATAACGGCATCCTTGGAGCCCGCGATGAACAGCGAGGGCTGATGGATCTGCGCATCCTGCCAGGGCGCGGTCAGTTCCCAATTGCGGTCCATGTTGCGATACCAATTGAGGCCGCCGCGGAAGCCGGACTTGCGATAGGTCTCGGTGAAATAGGCGAGGTCTGTCTCCGTCAGCCAGCTCGGCAGCGGCTCCGAGCCGCTGGCGTGGCCGAGAAAACCCTTGTCGTCCTGAACGAACATTGCCGCAGTCGGATCCGATAGCCCGCGCCCGCCCAGCACGACGCGCATGGTGTGGGCGACATCTCGCTCGAGCTCGGTCTCGGCAACGCCGGGTGTCTGAAAGTACTGCCAGTAGAAATTGGTGATGCCGTTGTCGCGCAACAGGTCGAGTGGCTTGCCGCGGCCGCGGAGCGGCGGCGGAACGCTCAAGCCTGCCACCGCCGTGAACATGTCCGGCCGGAACAGCGCCGCATGCCAGGCCACCGGCGCGCCCCAGTCGTGGCCGATGATCATGGCCTTGGTCTCGCCAAGTGCGCGCACCAGGGCAACGACGTCACCGACCGTGTCGAAGATGGAGTAGGCGGCGACGTCCGAGGGGGCCGTGGTTCGGCCATAGCCCCGCATGTCTGGGGCGACGACACGAAAACCGGCCGCCGCCAGCGCCGGGATCTGGTGACGCCAGGAGTAGGAGAGTTCCGGCCAGCCATGGCAGAGGACCACGAGCGGTCCCTGGCCCTGTTCGCGAACGAAAAGATCGATCCCATTGGCTGGGATCACGCGGGAGGAGGACATCGCTTTTCCGCCTTTTTTCAGAGGTTTGGTCGGAAATCGTGAGGCGCCACGATAGGGACGCCGGCCCGCCTGTGCAATCTTCGGGTGATGATCCGGTTCCCCTTGTTGTTTGCGCAGGGGCCAACTGTTAGAACGCCGCTCTCAGGGCTTCGCCATGGCATTTCGCTTTCCTCCGACCCGCCCATCCCGGTTCGCCGCCGGGTGGCTGGCGCGCGGGCTCGTTGTGGCCGGCGTGGCCTTCGGCCTCGGCTGGGGTGGGGTGCTCTATGCCGCCAATCAGAGCGTGCAGGGCGCCAAGAAGGAAGAAGGCGGTTTTGATGGCGACGCGCCGACCGCAATTCTGATCGAGGCGTCAAGCGGCAGCGTCCTGTTCGAGAAGAATGCCGACGAGCTGCGTGCGCCCTCCAGCATGATGAAGCTGATGACCGCGGAGGTCGTCTTCAACGCGGTCAAGAAGGACGACATCAAGCTGACCGATGAATATCGGATCAGCGAGAACGCCTGGCGGAGAGGCGGTGCGCCCTCCGGCGGCTCGACCATGTTTGCGGCCATCAACAGCAAGGTGTCGGTCGACGATCTCCTGCATGGTGCGATCATCCAGAGCGGCAACGACGCCTGCATTGCGCTTGCCGAGGGCTTGGCCGGCAACGAGCGCCTTTTCGCCACCGATTTCATGACCAAGCGCGCCCGCGAGCTTGGCCTGACCAAATCGACCTTCGCCAATTCGAACGGGCTGCCCGATCCCGGCAACAAGATGACGGTGCGCGAACTCGGCATTCTCGCGCGCCACATCATCCTGGACTATCCCGAGTTCTACAAACTCTTCGGCGAGAAGGAGTTCACCTGGAACAAGATCCGCCAGCCCAACCGAAATCCGCTCCTCAATGCCATGCCCGGTGCTGACGGCCTGAAGACGGGCTTCACCAAAGAGGGCGGCTACGGCATGGTCGGCTCGGCCGTGCAGGACGGCACGCGGCTGATCGTCGTCGTCAACGGTCTTGAAGACTCCGAGGATCGCGCCACCGAAGCCAAGAAAATGCTGGAATGGGGGTTTCGCAACTTCGAGACCCGAACCCTGATCGCGGCCGACCAGCCGGTGGGCTATGCGAAGGTATTCGGCGGCGAGAGCCGCTCGGTCAAGCTCGTCGCCAAGACTCCGGTCAAGGTGATGGTGCACAAGAACGGCGGCGACAAGCTGATCGCGCGTATCGTCTATAGCGGTCCGGTGCGCGCGCCGGTCCAGGAGGGGCAGCCGGTCGGCGTAGTGCGGGTCTGGCGCAGTGGTCAAATCGCCGTGGAGACACCGGTTTATGCGGCGGAGGCGATCGGCACCGGCTCAACCATGCGGCGCGCGATCGACGGCGCGAGCGAGCTCGTGATCGGCATGTTCCGCGCGGGCGCCGAGAAGCTCTGATCATGACCGAGATTGCAGTGAAGCCGCCGTCCGGGCGCGGGCGATTCATCACCTTTGAAGGCGGCGAGGGCTCGGGTAAGTCGACCCAGATCAAGCGGCTCGCCGATCGGCTCAACGCCACAAAGCTGAAGACCATCGTCACTCGCGAGCCTGGCGGTTCGCCGGGAGCCGAGATCATGCGCTATCTCGTGCTGTCCGGGATGGGCAAGCTGCTCGGGCCGGATGCCGAGACGCTGTTGTTCGCGGCCGCCCGTGACGACCATGTCCGCACCGTAATCGAGCCGGCACTCAACCAGGGCACGTGGGTCCTGTGCGACCGTTTCGCCGACTCGACACGTGCCTACCAGGGCAGTCTCGGCAGCGTACCTGAAGGCGTCATCAACGCGATGCAGCGGGTCACGATCGGTGATCTCAAGCCGGACGTCACGATCATCCTCGATCTGCCGGTCGAGATCGGTCTCCAGCGCGCGTCGGCGCGGCGCGGCAGCGGCACGCCTGATCGCTTCGAGGGCGAGAGCCTCAAATTCCACCAGGATCTGCGCGAGGCCTATCGCAAGATCGCGGCCGGCGATCCCGGGCGCTGCGTTCTGATCGACGCCAGCGGCGATGCGGACACGGTCGCCGCGCGAATCTGGGCAGCGTTGCGCGATCGGGTGTTCAGCGCACCGACGAAGGCGGCGTCCGCATGAGCCCTCGCCAGACTGAGCGCGAGAGTGCGATCCCGCATCCACGCGGGACCAGCCGCCTGTTCGGCCATCGCGAAGCCGAAGCGGCGCTGCTCACCGCCTATCGCAGCGGGCGCATTCCGCATGCCTGGCTGATTGGCGGACCGCAAGGCATCGGCAAGGCGACGCTGGCGTACCGGATGGCGCGCTTCGTCCTTGCGCATGGCCATCCACTCGTGCCCGCTGTGCAGCGGGCCGAGGATCTGTCGATCGATCCGAGCGACGCCGTGGTGCGTCAGGTCGCCGCCGGCTCGCATGGCGGACTGTTGACTCTGGAGCGCACCGCAAATGATCGCGGCGTGATGCGCACGGTGATCACGGTGGACGAGACGCGCGAGACGATCGCGTTCTTTGGCTCGACGGCGGCTGCCGAAGGCTGGCGCGTCTGCGTCGTCGACACCGTCGACGAGCTCAATCCGAACGCGGCGAACGCGTTGTTGAAGATCCTCGAGGAGCCGCCACGGCAATCGTTGTTCCTGCTGGTCAGCCACGCGCCGGCGCGAGTGCTGGCGACGATCCAGTCGCGCTGCCGCAAGCTGCGGCTGCGCTCGCTTGCGACCGACGACGTGATCGGCGCAGCGGCTGTGGCCGCCGAGCTAGACGTGAGCGATCCGGCTCTGCGAGCGGCGGCCGAGGCTTCCGAGGGCAGCGTCGCGCGAGCGCTGACGCTGCTTGGAGGCGATGCGCTGAAGCTCCAGCAGCGGACCGCGGCGCTGCTCGCGCGCCTGCCGCAGGTCGATCCAAAGGAGTTGCACACGCTCGGCGATTCGCTCGGCACCAGCGACCGCGTGGCGCTTGCCGCCTTCATCGATGGCATTGATCGCTGGATCGTCGAGCGGCTGCATGCGGATGAGGCCAGCGCCAACCAGAACCTGCCGCGCCTTGCACGGCTTGCAGAGGTATGGGAAAAGATCGTCCGCGCCGCGCGCGACACCGAAACCTACAATCTGGAGCGCAAGCCGCTGGTTTTTTCGGTGTTCAGCTGGCTGGCGGACGCAACGCGCTAGGCGCTGGTTTCCATTCTTTTTTGAGAGCCGTAAAGGAATTCGTGGTGGCAACGCGAGCTAAGAAAACCGTCAAACGCAAGAGCGGCAAGAAGGCTGCGAAGAAGACCGCCAAGAAAACGGCCAAGAAGGCCGCGAAGCGGCCGGCCAAGTCGCGTGCGCGCAAGGCTGCCAAGAAGACCAGCAAGGTTGCTGCCAAGACAGCGAAGAACTCCAAGGCCAAGGCGCGCGTGACCAAGACGGCGAAGAAAGTCAGTAAGAAGAGCGCGAGGAAGCAGGTCGTCGCCAAGAAGGCCGCCGGGAAACCGGCCAAGGCCGTGACGACGACCGTGATTGCTGCGCCTCCCGCGGCGCCGGCTCCCGTCGCGGCTCTGCCGAAAGTTGCGAAGCCGAAAGCGCCGCGCGCGCCTGCCAAGAAGGTAGTCGCCCCGCAAGCCGCAGCGTCAGTGGCGGCGCTGTCGCGCGACAACGCCTTCTACATCACGACCGCAATCGCCTATCCCAATGGTCAGCCCCATATCGGCCACGCTTATGAGGCGATCTCGGCCGACGTGCTGGCGCGCTTTGCGCGGCTCGAGGGTAAGGACGTGTTCTTCCTGACCGGCACCGACGAGCACGGACTGAAGATGATCCAGACCGCGCAGAACGAGGGGCTGACGCCGTCGGCGCTGGCGACGCGCAATGCCAACCGCTTCAGGGAGATGGATCAGCGGTTCGACGTCTCGTTCGACCGCTTTATCCGCACCACCGAGGAGCAGCATCACCGCTCCAGCAAGGAGATCTGGCGGCGCATGGCTGCTAACGGCGACATCTATGCCGACACCTATGCCGGCTGGTACTCGGTGCGTGATGAGGCCTACTACGCCGAGGACGAGACGCGCCTGAACGACGACGGCGTGCGGCTCGGCCCGCAGGGCACGCCCGTCGAATGGGTGGAGGAGAAGAGCTATTTCTTCCGCCTGTCGGCGTATCAGGACAAGCTCCTGAAGCTCTATGAGGACAATCCAGAGTTCATCGGTCCGGATGCGCGCAAGAACGAGGTGGTGAGCTTCGTCAGAAGCGGCCTGCGCGATCTCTCGATCTCGCGCACCACCTTCGACTGGGGCGTGAAAGTGCCCGATGACGAAGAGCACGTGATGTATGTCTGGGTCGATGCGCTGACCAACTACATCACGGGGGTAGGCTTTCCTGACGAGAGCGACGCCAATTGGAATCGCTGGCCGGCGGACGTTCATATCATCGGCAAGGATATCATCCGGTTCCACGCCGTTTACTGGCCCGCCTTCCTGATGTCCGCTGGCCTCGCTTTGCCGAAGCGGGTCTATGCCCATGGCTTCCTGTTCAACAGGGGCGAGAAGATGTCGAAGTCGGTCGGCAATGTCGTCGATCCCTTTAATCTCGCCGATCAATATGGCGTCGACCAGATGCGCTATTTCTTCCTGCGCGAGGTGCCGTACGGCCAGGACGGTAACTACAACCACGAAGCCATCGTCGCTCGCATCAATGCGGATCTCGCCAACGACCTCGGCAATCTCGCACAGCGCTCGCTGTCGATGATCGCGAAGCAACTCGGTGGCGTGCTGCCGGAGCCGGGCGAGTTCAGCGACAACGACAAAGCGATCCTGGCCCAGGCCGACGGCATGATCGCGCTTGCGCGCGAAGCGATGGCGACGCAGCAGATGCATCAATGGCTTAACGCGGTGTGGGCCGTGGTCGCCGAAGCCAACCGCTATTTCGCGGGCGAGGCGCCCTGGGCGCTGGCGAAGACCGATCCGGCGCGGCAGAAGACGGTCCTGTACGTGACCGCCGAAGTCGTGCGCCAGATTGCGATCCTGACCCAGCCCGCGATGCCGAGCGCGTCGGCCAAGCTGCTCGACAGCCTAGGCATCCCCGAAGGCGAGCGCACCTTCGCGACGCTCGGCGGCGAGAAGCGGATCGCGCCCGGCTCGACGCTGCCCGCGCCGACGCCGGCGTTCCCGCGCTACGTCGAGCCGGCGGCGTAAGGCCCGGACGATGCTGGTCGACAGTCACTGCCATCTGGATTTTCCGGATTTCTCGGACGATCTCGACGGGATCGTGTCGCGTGCGGCGGCCGCAGGCGTTGGCCGCATGGTCACGATCTCGACGCGGGTGCGCAAGCTCGACCAGCTCATCGCGATCGCCGAGCGCTACGATAACGTCTATTGTTCGGTCGGCACCCATCCGCACAATGCGGATGAGGAGGACGGCATTTCGCCGGACGAGCTGATTGCGCTGACGAAGCATCCCAAAGTCGTTGCGCTCGGGGAGGCCGGGCTCGATTACTTCTATGAGAACGGCTCGCCGGAGGCGCAGGCGAGGGGCTTTCGCGCCCATATTGCGGCAGCGCGCGCAACCGGCCTGCCGCTCGTGATTCACACCCGCGAGGCGGACGAGGATTGCGCGCGCATCCTGGAGGAGGAAGTTGCGAAAGGATCATTTGCCGCCGTGCTGCATTGTTACACTGGCGGACGTGAGCTTGCGCTGAAGGCGATCTCGCTCGGGCTGTACATCGGCTTCACGGGCATCCTGACCTTCAAGAAGTCGGAAGCCTTGCGCGCGCTCGCCGCCGAGCTGCCGGCCGATCGCATCCTCGTGGAAACGGATTCGCCCTATCTCGCGCCAGGCAAATTCCGGGGAAAACGCAACGAGCCGGCTTATGTGGTGGAGGTGGCAAAAGTGCTCGCCGAGACGCGCAGCATATCGCTCGAGCAGATCTCGCGCCAGACCACCGAAAATTTCTTCCGCCTGTTCTCCGGGGTGAAGGCCTGAACCAGGGACGCCGCATGACACTGACGTTGACGATTCTGGGCTGCGGCTCCTCCGCCGGCGTACCGCGCCCTGCGCTCGGCTGGGGCGCCTGCGACCCCAGCAATCCAAAGAACCGCCGCCGCCGCTGCTCGCTGCTGGTCGAGCAGGCCGGCGAGCACGGCATCACGCGGATCGTCATCGACACCTCGCCCGACCTGCGTGAGCAGCTCATCGACGCCAATGTCGACCACATCGACGCCGTGTTCTTAACCCACGAGCATGCCGACCAGACCCACGGCATGGACGATCTGCGCTCGGTCGTGTTGCATATGCGCAAGCGCATTCCGACCTATTTCAATCAGTCGACCGCCAAGGACATCCTGGCGCGGTTCTCCTATTGCTTCATCTCTCCGGAGGGCAGCGATTATCCGCCGATCCTGGCGCGGCATTCCATCGAGGCGGGCGAGACCCAGACCATTTTGGGGAAGGGTGGGGCAGTGAAGATGACGGCCTTCCTGGTGCAGCATGGCCGGATCCCCGCGCTCGGCTATCGCATTGGCGATGCCGCCTACACGCCCGATGTCAACGACATTCCGCGCGAGAGCTGGGGTGTGCTGGAGAATCTCGATCTCTGGATCGTCGACGGCCTGCGCTACACCGGTCACGTCAGCCATTTCAGCATTAATGACGCGCTGTCCTGGATCGAGCGTTTCAAGCCGAAGCGCGCCGTCATCACCAACATGACAGCGGACGTCGATTACGAGGTGGTAAGGCAATCGCTGCCCGCAGACGTGGTGCCGGCATATGATGGTATGCGGCTGGAAACGCGTTGAGCGAGCGTCCTACCAAGCGTAGCGCATGATGGCCTTGCCGGTGTAGGACCGCACCTGGCTGGCGAATTCGCCGTCGAAGCTTGCGGCAGCGGCCCAGCCGTTCAGCCGTCTTAATTCGATCGTCCCGCCCGCAAGCGCCGAGTTCGGAGCCAGCGCCGCGCCGCTGGCGACGTAGCCGAGTCCGGGCAGCGCCTGAAAGGCCGGTGCAACCAAGCTCGCGGCGCTGAAATCATGCGCCCACGCGAGGTGGGTGCCCAAATTCAGCACACCGCCCTGGAGCGCAAAGGACGCGTTGGTGCGCAAGCCCAGTTCGCTGCGGCTGTCGGTAACGCGATCGCTGCCGAAGGCAGCTAAAAAGGCGTTCGTGGCAAAAGCCGGTTGGGTCGCATTGGCCGGCAGGCTGAAGGCCATGAACTGTCCCGCAGCGTAGGCAGTAACGCCGAGCCAGGGCGTCGTGAAGCGGTAGCCGGTCTCGATACGGCCGGAATAGGCATTGGCGTTGAAGGCTGTGTTGAGCTGGTCGATGCCGGGATGATCGCTGGTGATTGCCTGCCAGCCATAGGCGAGCGCCGTGGCAACGTAGGCCTGCCCGACCGTATATCTGACGAAGGTGCCGGCCTGAAACAGATCGGAGCGACCGCTACCAGCGCTGCCGGCGAAATTGGTGCCGCCGCCGGCCATCGCAAAGCCAAGCCGCGTTTGCGGCGACAGGGAGTAATCGGCCCCGACGACCGTTGCAAAAATCCGGCTCGATGAGCCCGCGCCCGGCCCGGCGTTGCTGCCCGCCACTTGCGAGCCGCCGATGCCCGAAGCCCAGACGTTCCAATGCGGCGCGTAAGAGGAGCCAGTGAGGGGCATTTTGCCGTAGACGGCCTCATAGACCTCGCGACCGACACCGCCGCGCGTTCGATCTGACGGGATCGCCGCATAGGCCGCCAGTGTTTCGTCGACGAGCGCTGGCGAAGCGTCTGCTGAGCGGCCGTCGATGGTGGGATCGAGCAGTGTCTGGCTGAACTGCGTCATCGCGAGGAAAGTTGCTTGTGCGGTCTCGGCCTGCGACAGCGCCATTGGGCCAGGTGGCGATGCCGGACCGATGCCGGCGCTCATACCCGAAGGGGGCGCCATGGTCGTAGCAGCGACGCTCGGCTGACTGGTTGGATTGCTGCCGGCGGGAGGTGAGGTCGTGCCGCCGGTGACGATGCTGCTGCCGGGCGCGGCTGGAGGGGCGGTGGCCGCGCTGCCGGCACTCGGGGGCGCCGGTGATGCCGGGCTTGTGGGTGCCTGAGTTGTTTGCGGGGACGGTGCGGAAGCCACCGTCTGCTCTGGCGCAGGCGCACCAACGGGAGCCTCCGGCAGGCCCTGCGCATGCGCGATGCCCGGCAGCAAACCGATCATCAATAGCGGCGCCAGACGCAAAGGTGCGTCTGTGCGCAAGACAAATCGCATGAAGCGCCCCACCGGGCCAGCCGCCCGCCGCGCCAATGGCGCAGCGCCTCGTTCGGGAATCAGCGAATCCGACCTTCTGAAACCGTAGGCAGGTCACGATTTTTTTCAAATCTTTTCCAACCGTTTCCGGGGTTTCACGGAAACCGGACGGTCGCAAAATTCGCAGCGAATCAGGCCGAGATCGCCTTCGCTGAGTCCACCTGGTTGCGCAGCAGGAATTTCTGGATCTTGCCCGTGGACGTCTTCGGGATAGGCCCGAACACCACCGCCTTCGGGGTCTTGAAGCCAGACATCTGTGAGCGGCAGAAGGCGATGATGTCGGCTTCGCTCGCGCTCGCGCCGTCCTTCAGCTCGACGAAGGCGCAGGGCACCTCGCCCCATTTCGGGTCGGGTTTTGCCACCACGGCCGCGACCAGTACGGCCGGGTGCTTGTAGAGGATGTCCTCGACCTCGACGGAGGAGATGTTCTCGCCGCCGGAGATGATGATGTCCTTGGAGCGGTCCTTGATAATGACGTAGCCGTGCTCGTCGAGCACGCCGAGATCGCCGGTGTGAAACCAGCCGCCTTCGAAGGCCTCTTTGGTAGCTTTGTCGTTCTTCAGGTAGCCCTTCATCACGATGTTGCCGCGGAACATGACCTCGCCGATGGTCTCGCCGTCGCGCGGCACCTCCTGCATGGTCTGCGGATTGATGACGGTGACGCCTTCCTCCAGCGGGTAGGGCACACCCTGCCGCCGCTTCATGCGCGCGCGCTCGGGTGCGGAGAGTTCGTCCCAGCCCGGCTGCTCGGCGCAGACGGAGGCGGGGCCATAGACCTCGGTGAGCCCATAAACATGCGTGAGCTTGATACCGATGCTCTCGGCGCCCTCGAGCACCGCAACCGGCGGAGCGGCACCTGCGATCAGGCCGACGACACGGCGTCCGGCCGTTCCTTTGGGCGCGTCGGGCGCATTGATCAGCGTGTTGTAGACGATCGGCGCACCGCACATGTGGGTGACGCCGTGTTGCTTGATCAGATCGAAGATCTTGGTCGGCTCGACCTTGCGCAGGCAGACGTTGATGCCGGCGGATGCGGCAATGGTCCAGGGGAAGCACCAGCCGTTGCAGTGGAACATCGGCAGCGTCCAGAGATAGACCGGGTGCTGGCCGAGATTGCCGGCGAGGATGTTGCTGACGGCATTCAGATAGGCGCCGCGGTGATGGGTGACAACGCCCTTGGGATTGCCCGTGGTGCCCGAGGTGTAGCTCAGCGCGATCGCGTCCCATTCGTCCTGCGGCGGGATCGCATTGAAGCCGGCATCGCCCTGCGCGACCGCAGCCTCATACTCGATCTCGCCGATGCGCTTTCCACCCTTGAACGCGGCGTCGTCGACGTCGATCACGAACGGTTTGGGACCCTTCATCTGCGCAAGCGCATCGGTGATGACGCCGGCAAATTCCGGGTCGACCAGGATGATCTTGGCGCCGCCGTGATCAAGCTGGAAAGCGATCGAAGGTGCATCGAGGCGGATGTTCAAGGCATTGAGCACCGCACCGGTCATGGGGACCGCAAAATGCACCTCATTCATCGCCGGCACGTTCGGCAGCATGGCCGCCACGGTTTCGCCAACGCCGATGCCCTTACCCGCCAGATACGATGCAAAGCGGCGGCACCGCTCATAGGTCTCGGCCCAGGTGAAGCTGCGGCCTTCATAGACGGTGCTGACATGGTCGGGATAGACGGCGGCGCTGCGCGCGAGGAAGCTCAGTGGGCTCAAGGGCACGTAGTTGGCGGGCGTCTTGTCCAGGCCGATATTGTAGTGGTTCTGCCTCTTACTCATCGGCACACTCCCTCAACGCTTCAAAGGAATCCGATCGAAATCCACGGGAAGATCGCAACGATAATCAATCCTACGAGCAACGCCAGCAGATAGCCCCAGATTGGCCTGATGCCTTCGGCGGGGTCAACGCGTCCAATCGCGCAGGCGGCATAATAGCCGACGCCGAAGGGCGGGGCGAACAGGCCGATGCCCATGGCGAGGATGATGACCATGGCATAGTGCACCTCGTGCACCCCGACGGCGCGCGCGATCGGAAACAGAAGCGGCCCGAACAGCACGATCGCCGGGATGCCTTCAAGCACGCTGCCCAGGATGGTGAAGGCCAGGATCGAGACCGCGATGAAGGAGGTGGAGCCGCCGGGCAGCCCGGTCATGGCTGACGCAAGCGAGCGGGAGAAACCGGATTGTGTCAGGCCCCAGGCCATGCCCGTGGCGGTGCCGATGATCAGCAGGATCGCTCCCGACAGAGCGGCGGTTTCGACCAGCATCGGAAACAGCCGTCGCCAGTTGAAGCGGCGGTAGATCAGAAGGCCGACCAGGACGCCGTAGACGATGCCGATGGTCGAGACCTCGGTCGCGGTCGCGATCCCCTCGACCACGGCGTAGCGGATCACGAAGGGCAGCGCGAGCGCGGGCAGGGCGATGACGAAGGTCTTGCCGATCTCACCAGCCGTGGCGCGGCGGACATGGCTCATGTCCTCGTGCCGGTAGCGCCACCAGACCAGCATGCCGAGTGTTAGCGCCAGCACCGCGCCGGGCAACAAGCCGCCGGTGAACAGGGCCGCGATCGAGACGCCCGTGACCGAGCCGATGGTGATCAGCACAAGGCTTGGCGGGATGGTTTCGGTCTGCGCGCCGGTGGCCGCGAGCAGGGCGACGAGATCGCCTGGCTTGGCGCCGCGCTGCTTCATCTCGGGGAAAAGCACCGGCGCGACCGCGGCCATGTCTGCCGCCTTGGCGCCGGAGATGCCGGAGACCAGGTACATGGCGCCGACCAGCACGTAGTGCAGCCCGCCGCGGACATGGCCGAGCAGGCTCGCCAGGAACGCCACCATGGCCCGCGCCATGCCGGTCATTTCGATCAACAGCCCCAGGAACACGAACAGCGGTACCGAGAGCAGGATCAGATGGCTCATGCCCTCGTCCATACGCCCGACCAGCACCATCACGGGCGTCCGCGTCGTCAGCGCGAGGTAGCCGAAGATCGCAAGGCCGAAGCCGAACGCAATGGGAACGCCGGCAAAGACGCAGAAGCCGGCGACGCCGACGAAAAAGATCACCAGGTTGAGATTGCCGAGCGGCCGCAGATAGGGCTCGGCGAGCCAGAACAAACCGACGACGACGGCAACGGTTACGGCAGCCGCCAGCACGGTCCGATAGTCGGTGGCGCGCAGCAGGCGCAGCACCGCAAACGCCGCCATCAGGCAGATGCCGACCGGCAGCGCAGCGGCGCGCCACATGTTCGAGATCTGGAGCGCCGGCGTCGTGATGAAGCTTTCCTCATAGGCGTAATCGTAGGACGGCCAGACGATCATCACGAGAAACGCCAGCGCGGCGCAGACCGCCACGAGATCGAGATACGCCCGCATCGCCGGGCTCGCGCTCGCGACGATCGCCGTCATGCGCATGTGCTCGGAGCGGCGGAACGCCACCGCCGCGCCCAGCATTGCCAGCCACAGGAACAGGATGGATGCGAGCTCGTCGGACCAGATCAGCGGCCGGTGCAGGCCATAGCGTGCGACCACACCGGCAAACAGGATGACGATCTCGGCGACGACAAGGATCGCCGCCGGGAACTCGACGGTGATGCCGAGCACGCGCTCCAGCGAAGCCAGAAACGAAGGTCGGCGAGGGGACTGCAGGGTCACCTCGCCTGCCACCTCGGTCACCTCTGCCTCGATATGAGCCATGACGGCCTTGATGCGTTACGACAGCTTGCCGACGGCCTTTTCCAGAAGGTCCCAGGCCTGGTCGCCGTACTTACCCTTCCACTCGGCATAGAAGCCGGCGCTGCGCAGTTTGTCGCGGAATGGCGCGATTGCCGGTTGGTTGAAGGCCAGGCCTTTGCCCGCCAGTTCCTGCTGCAGATTGGCATTGAGCTTGGCGGTATCTTCGCGCTCCTTGACCGCGGCGGCGTTGATGTTCTTGGCGACGATCGCGCGGACATCCGCTGGCAATTTTTCCCACGCGCGGCGGTTCGCCAGGAACCAGAAGCCGTCCCACATGTGGTTGGTCAGCGAGCAGTATTTCTGCACCTCGTAGAGCTTGGCGGTCGAGATGATCGCCAGCGGGTTCTCCTGGCCTTCGACGACCTTGGTCTGGAGCGCCGAATAGACTTCGCTGAAATTGATCGAGGCGGGCGCCGCATCGAACGCCTTGAACATCGAGGTCCACAGCGGCGACACCGGCACGCGGATCTTGAAGCCCTTCAGATCGTCCGGACCGTTGATCGGCTTGGTCGAGGACGTGGTCTGGCGGAAGCCGTTGTCCCAGATCTTGTCCATGACCTCC
Source organism: Bradyrhizobium sp. UFLA05-125 (assembly GCF_059803515.1). Taxonomy (NCBI): domain Bacteria; kingdom Pseudomonadati; phylum Pseudomonadota; class Alphaproteobacteria; order Hyphomicrobiales; family Nitrobacteraceae; genus Bradyrhizobium; species Bradyrhizobium sp. UFLA05-125. The sequence goes on from NZ_JBANBJ010000001.1 coordinate 126,909, forward strand.
AGGCCGGCCTTCTTGATCTCGCCGCGCACATGACCGCCGAGGTCGCTGTCCATGGCCTTCCAGACCGTGTCGTAGTCCGGGAACGCGAAGCCAATGCCGTTGATCGAGGCCGCCGGCACCAGCGTCGCAAGAATCAGGCCGGACAGCGTAAAGAACTCGACGCCGCCGGAGCGGATCTGGCTCAGCATGTCGGTGTCGGAGCCGAGCTGGTTATTCGGGAAGATCTGGAGGTCGAACTTGCCGTCAGTCTCGCTCTTGATCGCCGCGGCCATCTCCTTGGCGCGGATGTTCAGCGGATGCGTGTCCGGCAGGTTGTTGGCGTATTTGTAGGTGAACTGGGCCGTCTGGGCGCGCGCCACATGCGGGGCGCCGATACCGCCGAGGACCGCGGTCGCGGCGGAGGCCTTGAGAAGCGTGCGTCGGGAAAAGCTCATCGGGGGTTTGCTCCCAAAAGGTTTGTTGTTGTTCTGAGACGCAAACCTATACGGACGGAACGCCATGAGGTCATCTGCGATCTCGCGAGGTGTCGCTTATTGCAGCGGAGCCGGGCCGCGGCAATATCGGCTTTCGGAGGTGCGGGCGCGCCACCAAAAAGCGTAAAACAACCCCATGCAAAGTAGCGCCTAGTTGCTGATACAAGCTGAGCGGCTACGATGATTTGGAGGCTCAACCGAATGCGCGTTGTCAGGAATTCCGTCTAAATAACTGATCTAATTCGATATAAAAATATTCCATAATATACCTTATGCGAATTACGGATATGGCGCGCAGAACAGGCGCGACAATTCTTGGGCTACACAGAACCCTGCTCCCGGCCCAGAGTTGTGCAACCAAAGCGCAAGGCATACGTGCGCCAAACACCGCTGCTCATGGGAGGCACATCATGCAAGACGATGGCGAGCGCGGAGCCGAGGCTCACAACGTTCCATTCGATGCCGCCAAGCTCGATCGTCTGATGGAGGCCGCTGGCCTCGACGTCCTGATCGCGACATCGAAGCACAATGTGCAGTACCTGCTCGGCGCGGAGCGCGCGATCTTCTTCGACTACATGGATGCGATGGGCGTCAGCCGCTATCTGCCGGTCCTGGTTTACCCCAAGGGCGTGCCAGGCAAAGCCATCTATATCGGGCATCGTCTGGAGACCCATCAGCGCGCCGTGGCACCGCCCTGGGTGGCGCAGGTGCTGACCGAGTCCAGCGGTTCGGTGGATGCAGTGACCCGTGCCGTTAGCGCCCTGAAGGGCGCCGGCGTGCCGATGAATCGGGTCGGGGTCGAGATGGCATTCCTGCCCATGGACGCAGGGTGGGCGCTGGTCGACGCCCTGCCCAATGCCGAGATCAGGGATGCGTTGCTGGTGCTGGAGCGCCTGCGCGCGGTCAAGTCGGCGGCGGAGCTTGCCAGGCTCAAGACGGCCTCAGAGCTCGTGATCGCATCCATGCTGGAGGTGATTTCGAAGCATGGCTCTGGCACGACCAAGCAGCAGCTGTCCGACGCCTTGCGCGTGGCGGAGGCCCAGCGCGGGCTGACCTTCGAGTATTGCCTGCTTGCCTGCGGCAGCAGCCATAACCGGGCGCCATCGCCGCAGCGCTGGGAGCAAGGCGATGTGCTCTCGCTCGACTCGGGCGGCAATTACCATGGCTATATCGGCGACCTCGCCCGCATGGCCGTGCTGGGCGAGCCGGACGACGAATTGAAGGACCTGCTCGCCGAGATCGAGGCCGTCCAGCGTGCTGCGTTTTCCGCCGTGCGGCCCGGCGCGCTAGGTGGTGCGATCTATGCCGCGGCCGAGCAGGAGCTCGCCAAGATCAGCCAGCGCGACTGCACCGACTTCCTGGCCCACGGCATGGGCCTCGTCAGCCACGAGGCCCCTCGCCTGACAGCCAAGGGCCCGGTTCCCTACGATGATCCCGACGCGCGGCTACCGCTGGAGGTGGGCATGGTGGTGTCGATCGAGACCACGATGAAGCATCCCAGGCGCGGCTTCATCAAGCTCGAGGATACCGTCGCGGTGACGCCAACGGGCTACGAGATTTTCGGCGAAGCTGGCCGCGGCTGGAATATTGGCGGCCGCGCGCTTTAGCGGCGACAAAGAGAGGCTACCCGGCAGCCAGGGTGGAAGTCTAACCCGGGGCTTGCGCGTAAGCCGCGGCGGATCTAATGGCTCGCCCGAACCCAAGCAATAATTTGGTCAACGACCTGATCGATCGTAAGATTGGTCGAGTCGAGAACATGCACACGCCATCGCGGGTCGCCGCGTTGCCAATTGACCCAGCGCTCCCACCGCATCGTATCGAGTTGTCGGCCGCATATCACATCCTGCCGCCACTGGGGATCGACGGCGTGCACGCGCTGCCACGCCGCCCATGACAGCATATCTTGTGTCGCTCCATGTGTTCCACGCTTCCGAAGGCGGTCCAAACGCACTACATCGTGGCAATCGAGGAGCGCGACGCGAATTTCTCCAATGTGGGACGCTGACGGGCAAGCCAGTATTTCCCCCATGATGGCGCCACCAACGATACCCGTATCTTTGCCACGTTGCTTATTTTCGACCGCCACCTGAATCCAGCGCTCGGTCGTGAGTGGTCGCCATTCTGGCGGACAGGGTGAAGGCACGCCAAATTCATCGAAGTCCCGCCAATCTATCTCTGGCAGGGTTGCTCGCAATCCCGGCAGGCTTGCGCTCTTGCCAGAACCACTAGCACCAGTGAGGAAGAACATACATGCGGCCCTTGTCGCGTGAATCTGTGCGCTCGAGTGTCGCTCCTCTCGAGTGTCGCTGCCTTGGCGGCGATTGCAAGGCTCGCGATGTCCGTTCCTGGGCCCAACTCGGACCTCTGGTGAGGTCCGCTGAAGCGCTTTAGCGCGGCGGCAGCAGGTCGATCTCGCTCTGCGCCTTCTTGACGGCGTTCGTGAACCAACTCTGGCTGGGCGCCGCCTTTGCGAAGCACTGGGTGAGCGCGGCCATCGCGTGGTCCTCGCGGGTCATATCGCCCCGCGGGTCCTTCTTGTCGACGGGCTTTGCCATCATCTGTTTCCAGACCTGTTCGCAGGTCGGGACCTCTGCGGTCTTCACGGCGTCGCGGACGGCGACGAAAAAGACATTCTCGCCCTGGATCACGACCACGTCGATTTCGCTGGGCGGCCCCTTGATGTCGCCATTGCCCCGCAAACCCAGCACGGCCACCGCGACGCTCGCCGCTGCAGGCTTGGCGATCGGCAGTTCCGCATATTTGGCGAAGGCGGAGTCCTGGATCGCAGCATAGTAGAACTCTTCCGATTTGAAAGCGGCGTCGACCTCCTGCGGCATGTTGTCTTTGCGGTGATCGCCGAGCCAGTGCTTGAGCAGCCCCGTGGTCGTCACCACGACGTTCGTCTTGTCGCCTTCGTTCCTGAAAACGAGCCCGTCGAGATGGCCGAAGCCGATGTCGTCCTTGTACAGCGTATCGACGTTGGAGGTTGCCTCGGCAGGAAGCCCCTTGATCGTCACAGGCCCGATAAGGCCGCGCAGCACCTCAGACAGCTCCTTGATTGCTGCGTCGTGCTGCTTGCTGGTTTCGTCGTTTTCGGGAGCCTTGGCGAATTTTGCGATGTAGCGATCACGCAGATCAAGGTAGTGCTGCTCTGGAGAAGCCGCACGCGCGTTGGTGGCGAGTACGAGCAGGCAGACGAGGCTAAGCCATTTCATGAGGGTCCCGCGGAGGTAAGAGCTGTCTCCCTTTGTGCCCGGATTCCGCGGGAAGGTTCATCGGCGGAGAAGACGCTGGCCTCGCAGCGTTAGGGCTGATGACCCAACTTCACGATCATCTTCGGGTGACGTTCACTCAGGGCCCTCAACGCAAGCAAGCTCTTCCGTTCCTCTTCCCGGTCGAATGTAAAACTCCCAGGTTCGACGCCGTGCTCCCAGCCCCAGCGCGTGTGGCAAGCGTCGCCAGTGAGGAGCACCGGACCTGTCGGCGTGCGGGCGAGATAGGAGACATGCCCGGCCGTGTGTCCGGGAGTCAGGATTGCGAACAACGAGCCGTCACCGAAGACATCGATCACCCCTTTGAAAGTCCCGTCCGGATCCTTGGTAAACTGAAATTCCTGAATGGCTGGCCGGCCCTCAAAGAAGGCGTTTTCCATCCCCTCGACGAAGACGTTCTCGAACTTCTTCTCCCCAGCCTCTCCGGGACCTGTATAGAACGGCACATCGTTCGGAATGTCCGGCATCCCGGAGATATGATCGAGATGAAGATGGGTCATGAGCACCCCTTTAAGGGGAGCCCCTTCAGATTTGATGATCGACAATGGGTCTTGCCGGACTTGCATCTTGTCGAGCTTTGCGAAGTTCCGCACCACCCATCCGACCCCCAAGCTCTTGGGGTCCTCGACAAACCGCTTCGAAACACCGGTGTCGACCATGTAGAATCCTTCGGTCGGATGTTTCACAAGATGGGTGTAGATCTGGATCGGCTCCTCGTGATCGGTGAGCCCTGCCTGCACGGCTTGGGGGTCCTTCAGATTGAGCAGCCCCGATAGATCGGCGACCCAATCCGCGCTGGCAATCGTCTCAACCTCGATGGGGCCCGGCTTCTCAATCAGCGCTTCCATGGCCGACGAGCTGACAGGCTTGCCGAGACCGGCATGCTGCGTTGGATGGGATGTCTGCGCGCATGCGGAAAGCGCGACAATGGAAAGGGCGCCAATGAAAAGGAGTCCTGATTTGCGGAGCATGATTGTTTTCCTCGTTTCTGCTGCCGCTTTTGCCCTGGACCGGTAGAATAGCAATCGCCTAAGTTCCTATGTCGCCATACATAACTGGATAGCCCCGGCTGAGCCTGAGGAGCGAACGTGGACCTGCAATGGGATGACCTCCGCATTTTTCTGGCCATTTGCGACGCCGGGAGCCTGAGTGGCGCCGCGCGACGCCTCAAAGTCAGCCAACCCACTTTGAGCCGCAGAATCGCAGAGATGGAGTACGGGCTCGGCGAGCCGCTTTTCGTCCGCAAGAGCCAGGGCATCGCCTTGACAAAAGCAGGTACGAGGCTGCTTCCCGCCGCGCAAGGCATGGCGCAATGGGCGACCGAAGCCAATCGCTCACTCGATGCGAAGAACTCGCCCGTGAGCGGCCGCGTGCGCATCACGGCGGCCCCCTCGTTCGCTTTCGATTTCCTGGCGCCGATCGCGGAGAAGCTCAAGAGAAAGCATCCACAAATCACGCTCGAAGTTCTGGCCAGCACGCAACGCTTGAATCTCTCGCTCGGCGAGGCGGACATCGCGCTCAGGAGACATCCGTCCGATGATCCTGATCTGATCACGGTTGATGAAGTTGTCGTTCCGATCGGCGCGTATGCGAGCAAGGACTACGCACGCAGACTGCCCGCGAAATACGATTTCCGCGACCTCGACTGGATCGCATGGGCGGGAGAGCGTGAGATGACGAGCCCGAATCCGGAGCTGGCGGCCAGGATCGCGGACTTTCGCCCCGCTTTCACGTCTGACGATTACAGCGTACAGGTCGCGGCCTGCCAGGCCGGCGTCGGCGCGATGATCCTTCTGAAGACGTCCCATCGACTCAGGCGACCGGGCGAACTCGTCGAGCTCAAGCTCGAGCTTCCAGCCTCGCTCCGCGCAGAACTCGCTATCATCTGCCACAAGCGCATGGCGGATCTCCCCAAAGTCAGAACCGTCGTAGACCTGCTCACGCAAGAATTCGCTGATCTGAGGAAGGGCCAAGAGAGGCCCAAAGGCGCGAAGGAACTTCGACAGGCGACGGCAATGATCCCAGGTCGGGCAAGAACCAGGAAGAAAGCGCCACCCACCCTCTCCTCGTGACCGGCCTAGCGCCGGCCGCCGACTTCGTCGATCCGGCGCAGCATGTCGGCGGGATCGTCATAGACGCGGAAGGCGCCGGATTGGCGCAGCTCGTCCGGCCCGTAGCCGCCGCTCAAGAGGCCGACGCCAAGTGCGCGGCAGCGGACCGCCGCCATCATGTCCCAGACGCTGTCGCCGACCACGACCGCCGTCTCGATCGGCGCGTTCAGCCGCGCGGCTGCGGCGAGAAACAAATCGGGATCGGGCTTTGCGTATTTGACCTGGTCGCGCGTCACCACGGGCGTGCGGGCGGGATCGACGCCGAGCGAGGCGAGATTCACGGCCGCGGTCTCCATCCGGCCGCTGGTGGCGATCGCCCACGGGATCTTCGCCTCCGACAGCCATTGCAGCAATTCGCGTGCGCCCGGCAGCGGACGGATCTGGCCGGCCTGCTGCTGGTAGGACGCCGCGTGCGCGCGGCGCAGCCGGTCGATGCGCTCCTCGCTGATCTCGACGCCGATCTCGCGCAGGAGCTGGTTGGTGAAGAGACCACCGCTCATGCCGATCTTGCGATGGATTCGCCAGACCGAGAGCTCGATGCCCTCGGCATCGAGCGCATGCTTCCAGGCGAGAACGTGCTGATAGACGCTGTCGACCAGCGTGCCGTCGAGGTCAAACAGGAAGACCGGTTCGATGCGCATGCAAGTTCTCCGTCAGAATGCCGCGGACCGAGGCGCCCTCGCCTCCGCCGCGGACATGGAAGCATACGATCAAGACAAAGGCTTGTTCCTTTCGGCGTCAGCGATGCCGCAGCCGGCGATTGACCCGCCGCGCCAGATAGTCGCCCGCGGACTGGACCGCCTGCACAAGCGCGATCAGCACGACCACGACGGCGAGCATCATCTCCGGCATGAAGCGCTGGTAGCCATAGCGGATGCCGAGATCGCCGAGCCCACCTCCCCCGACCGCGCCGACTATCGCGGAGTAGCCGAGCAGGCTGACGATCGCGAGCGTGAGAGCGAGGACGAGGCCGGGCAGCGCCTCGGGGATCAGCACCTTGAACACGATCTGGAGCGGCGATGCTCCGAACGAGGATGCCGTCTCGATCAGGCCGGCATCGACCTCGCGGATCGCGGCTTCGACGAGCCGTGCGATGAAGGGGGTGGAGGCGATCGTCAGCGGTACGATCGCCGCCGTCGATCCGATCGACGTGCCCGCGACGAGACGCGTGAACGGGATGATCGCGACCACCAGAATGATGAAGGGCGTCGAGCGCGTCGCGTTCACGATCATGCCGAGCACGGCATTGACCGCGGGCGCGGCAAACAGCTCGCCCTTGCGGCTGGTTGCCAGAAACACGCCAATCGGCAGGCCGAAGACGGTGCCGAGCAGCGCGGCGATCGAGACCATGAACAGACTCTCGCCTGTGGCCTGGACGATGAGATTGATCATTTCAGGCGACATGGCCGAGGCGCTCCGAAGCGAATTGGTGTTGCGCGAGCCAGGCCAGCACCTGCTGTGCCGCGCCCTCCCCGTCGGGAATCCCGACCGTCAGCGAGCCGACATGCTGGCCGCCGATCTCGTCGATGCGCGCGGCGAGCAGCGCCACGTCGATGCCAACTTCGCGCGCGAGCCGCGCGACGAGCGTGTCACCTGCACCCGTGCTGCGCACCTGGACGCGGATCACGGCCTGCCCGCCCGCAACCGGCTGCGCCGAGAGGCGCGAGGCCAGCGACACCGGCAGGCTGTCGCCCACGACTTCCGCGATGAAGGATTGCGTGATGGGATGCTGGGGATTGGTGAAGATGTCGGCGACGTGGCCGCGCTCGACGATGCGGCCGGCGTCGATCACCACCACCTCCTTCGCGAGCTGCCGCACCACGGACATCTCATGCGTGATCAGCACGATGGTCACGCCAAGCTCGCGATTGATATTGGCCAGCAAATCGAGGATCGCGCGCGTGGTCTGCGGATCGAGTGCCGAGGTCGCCTCATCCGACAGCAGCACATTGGGACGCGTAGCGAGCGCCCGCGCAATGCCGACACGCTGCTTCTGGCCGCCGGAGAGCTCCGAGGGATAACGGTCGGCCTTGTCATCGATGCCGACGAGCGCGAGCAGCTCGGCAACACGCGCCCTGATCTCGGTCTTCGGCCAGCCGGCGATTTCCAGCGGCAGCGCGATGTTGTCGGCGGCCGTGCGCGACGACAGCAGGTTGAAGTGCTGGAAGATCATCCCGATCGAGCGCTGCGCGAGCCGCAAGTTCCCTCCGGCGAGCGCGGAGATGTCGCGGCCATCGACCACGACGCGGCCGGTGGTCGGCTTCTCCAGCCCGTTGATCAGGCGCACCAGGCTCGACTTGCCCGCGCCGGACCGGCCGATCACGCCGGTGATCGATCCGCGTGCGATGGCGAAGTCGATGTTCTGCAAGGCATTGACGCCGGGCTTGTCGCGATAGGCCGGATAGATCTTGGAGATGCCTTCAAACCGGACCATGGCGTCGAGCGCATCGCCCGGCGAAATTGCTGCGGGTGCCCCGATCGGTTCCCCGACCACGAGCGCTTGGTGTGCATTCATTCGAAAAACTCTCGTTCGCAAGACATCGCCGGCTCGAGCGGCCGCGCGAGTGGCAGCGCTGGGAAGCGCCAGGCGAGTGGAAAGGCCCAACGGCGCGTTGCATTGCAGCACGCACAATCGCCCGATCCTGTCTGTCTTGCAATCGCAGATATTCAGGCAGTGTTGGGCAAAAGCTTTCCCTAATCGGCTCGATAAGAGAAAATCCGTTCTTGGCGTCGCCTAGCCCCCGCGGAGTTGCAACCACGGCAGCACGATGACGAGCAATCCGGCGAAATAGATCAGCCCGAAGATCAGGCCGAAGCTCCAGAACTGGCCTTTGCCGATGTAGCCGCTGCCGAAATACATCGGCGCGGGTCCCGTGGCGTAAGGTGAGATCACGCCCATCAGACCCAGCGAATACATGCAGAGCATCGCGAGCGTCGTCACTGGAAGGCCGGCGATGCCGGAGCCGACCGCGAGCACCACCGGCAGCACCGCCGCTGCGTGCGAGGTGATGCTCGAGAAGAAATAGTGAATCCAGAAGAACAGCGCGACCAGCATGATCATCGCTGTCGACGGCGACAGCCCGGCAAGAGGTTTGGCATATTCGTTGGCGAACCATTTGATGAAGCCGATTTCGTTCAGACCCGAGGCCAACGTCAGAAGCGAGGTGAAATAGAAGAACACCTCCCAGGCGCTCTTCTCGCTGACGATGTCGTTGAACTCGACGACGCCGGTGATCAGCATCAGTGAAATCACGATGAACACGACCGTCGTGGCGTTGATGAAGTTCGAGCCGAGAATGGGCAGGCTGATGTCGGGGGTCGAGCCTGTGATCCACAGAAACATCGCGAGCACGATCAGGCCCAGCATGATCCATTCGTGGCGCGACATCGGCCCCATCGTCGCCAGCTCCCCGCTGGCCCATTCGGAGATCTCGGGGCTCCGCTTCACCTCGGGACGGCAGATGGCATAGCTCAGGAGCGGCACCAGCAGCATCAGAAGAATGCCGAGCGGTGCAAAGCCGATGAACCACTGCGCCCAGCTTATGTCGATGCCCACGGTCCTTTTGGCGATGGCGAGCGCGGCGGCATTTGGCGCAAGCGCGGTGAAGAACAGCGAGCTCGTCACGGCGGTCGCCGCGAACGCGGTCCACATTACATAGGTACCGATCTTGCCGGCGGTTGGTCCGGGCTCGGAGCCGTAGATGCGCGGGATGTTGCTGATGATGGGATAGACGATGCCGCCGCTGCGGGCCGTGTTCGAGGGCGTTGCCGGCGCCAGCAGGAAATCCGACATCGCGACCGCATAGCCGAGGCCGAGCGTGTTGCGCCCGAGGCTGCGCACCAGCACGAGCGCAATTCGCCGGCCAAGCTGGCTCTTGCGATAGCCGATCGAGAACACGAACGCACCGACGATCAGCCAGACCGTGCTCTCGGCGAAGCCCGCCAGCATCCAGCGCAGCGACTTCGTCGGATCGGGATCGATATAACCGCTGATGCCGGCGACCGTCAGCCCGATCAGGCCGACGGCGCCGACCGGCATCGATTCCAGAATGAGGCCGGTGATGACGGCGGCGAACACCGCGAAATAGTGCCACTGATTGGCGTTCAGTCCCGCTGGGACCGGCCACAGATAGATCGCAAGCCACACCACGAGCGGGGCGAACAGTTTCCAGCGAAACCGCTTCGCCTCCGGCGCCTTTGCGTCAACCGCCTTCGAGTCAACCGGCGTTGAGTCAACCATCTTGGGCACTCCCCCTCAATTCCTGTGGCATTGTGCCGGCCCGTTGACCGAGGTTCGGCCGCCCCGAAGGGCCGTATACGGATAGTCTAAGACGCGAGCAATGGCCGCGCGAGGCAAGCCGGCCGGCGATGTCACAAACACGTGGCGGCATTGGCGGTTCGCCGGGTCTCGACAGATGCGGACCGGTGCGCCTATCCTGCCGACCATGAGCAGCGAGCACGACCTTCACCACGATCACGACCATTCGGAACTCTCCGAAACCGAGCTGCGCGTGCGTGCGCTGGAGAGCATTTTAACTGAGAAGGGCTACGTCGAACCGGCCGCGCTGGATGCGATCATCCAGGCCTTCGAGACCAGGATCGGCCCGCACAACGGCGCGCGCGTCGTCGCCAAGGCCTGGACTGATCCGGCTTTCAAAGAGGCCCTGATGGAGGACGGCAGCAAGGCGATCGGCACGCTCGGCCATGTCAGCCGCGTCGGCGATCACCTGGTCGTGGTCGAGAATACGCCCGAGCGCCACAACATGGTCGTGTGCACGCTGTGCTCCTGCTACCCCTGGGAAATGCTGGGGCTGCCGCCAGTCTGGTACAAGGCTTCGCCTTATCGTTCGCGTGCGGTGAAGGATCCTCGCGGCGTGCTCGCCGACTTCGGCGTGACGGTGCCGAAGGACACCGAAATCAGGGTGTGGGACTCGACCGCCGAAACGCGCTTCCTGGTGCTGCCGATGCGGCCCGAGGGCACGGAAGGCTGGAGCGAAACACAGCTCGCTGAGCTCGTGACGCGCGATTCCATGATCGGCACCGGCTTTCCGAAGACGCCGGGAGCGCCGTCATGAACGGCGTGCACGACATGGGCGGCATGGACGGGTTCGGAAAGGTCGAGCCCGAGCCGAACGAGCCGACCTTCCACGCGGACTGGGAAGGCCGCGTCCTGGCCATGGTGCGCGCGCTGGGCGGCGCTGGGGCCTTCAACATCGACACGTCGCGCTTCTATCGCGAGACCTTGGCGCCGCACGTCTATCTCTCGAGCTCTTATTACCAGAAGTGGTTTTTGGGGCTCGAGGAGATGCTGCTCGACAAGGGCTATATCGCAAAGGAGGACGTCGCGGCCGGCCGTGCGGTGACCCCAGCAAAGCCGCTCAGGAACGGCAAGTTCAAGGTCGACGATCTCGAGCGGATCATGGTGCGCGGCAAGTTCGCCCGCCCTGCTCCGGCGCCGGCCCGCTTTGAGATCGGCGATCGGGTGCGCGCGAAGAACATCCATCCGGCGACGCATACCCGGCTGCCGCGCTATGTGCGCGGCCATGTCGGCGTGGTCGAGCGCAACCATGGCTGCCAGGTATTTCCGGATTCGGCCGCGATGGAGCTCGGCGAAAATCCGCAATGGCTCTACACGGTGGTGTTCGAAGGGCGGGATCTCTGGGGCGCGGATGGCGATCCAACCTCGAAGATTTCCATCGATGCGTTCGAGCCCTATCTGGACCCCGCGTGATGAGCACGGCTGCTGCGCAGGCGACCGCAGCCGTCCCAAGCATTCCCCGCGATGACGGTGGCCCGGTGTTCCGTGCGCCGTGGGAGGCGCAGGCCTTTGCGATGGCGCTGACGTTGCACGAGCGCGGCGTTTTCACCTGGAGCGAATGGGCCGCAGCGCTCGCCGAGGAGATCAAGCGAGCGCAGGCGGCGGGCGATCCCGACACCGGCGAGACCTATTATCTGCACTGGCTGGCGACACTGGAAAGGCTCGTCGCCACCAAGGGCGTCACCTCCACGGAAGCCCTGCACCGCTACCGCGACGCCTGGGATCACGCCGCCGACCGCACCCCGCATGGTCAGCCGATCATGCTCAGGGCGGAGGATTTTTCGAGGTAGGCCGTACCGCATTTAATGCCGTCATTCCCCGCGAAAGCGGGGAATCCAGTACACCGCGGCTTCTCCGTATTCGTCACTGTCTCTGGAATACTGGATCACCCGCTTTCGCGGGTGATGACATCGGAAGATGGGTCGCTACGGTCGCGCCACGTACTCCGCCCATCCCTTCGCGCGCAGGCTGCATGCCGGGCACTCGCCGCAGCCATAGCCCCAGTCGTGCTGCGCGCCGCGTTCCCCGAGATAGCAGGTGTGCGATTGCGCGCGGATGAGGTCGACGAGACCGTCGCCGCCGAGCTCATGCGCGAGCTGCCAGGTCGCGGCCTTGTCGATCCACATCAGCGGCGTATGCAGCTCGAATGCCCGCGCCATGCCGAGGGAGAGCGCGTTCTGCATCGCGCGGATGGTCTCGTCGCGGCAATCGGGATAGCCCGAGTAATCCGTTTCACACATGCCGCCGACGATATGGGTGATGCCGCGCCGGTAGGCGAGCGCGGCGGCAAAGGTCAGGAACACCAGATTGCGGCCGGGCACGAACGTGTTGGGCAGACCGTCGGCGCCCATCGCGATCTCGACGTCGCGCGTCAACGCCGTCTCTGAGACTGCCGCCAGCGTCGGGATCGAGAGCGTGTGGCTCTCACCCAACTTGTCCGCCCAATCGGGGCGCAAGGACTTCAGGCCATCGACGAGACGCTCGCGGCAGGCGAGCTCGACGGCATGGCGCTGGCCATAGTCGAAGCCGAGCGTCTCCACCCGCGCAAAGCGGCTCAGTGCCCAGGCGAGGCAGGTGGTCGAATCCTGGCCGCCGGAGAACAGCACCAGGGCGGTTTCGGACGAAAATTGTTCGCTCATGGGCGCGATTTAGCATCGTGTGCCGGCGCCGCCAATCGGTGGAAATCGGCTCATTTCACGGCGTTGTGCTGGGAACGCCGGGCCGCTTGCGGCATAAAGCTGACATTGAGGAGAATTGGCCCGCAATGACCCCTTCCCGCGACATTTCACGCCTGATCGAGATCATGGCGACGCTGCGCACGCCTGTCACCGGCTGCCCCTGGGACCTCGAGCAGAATTTTGCGACGATTGCGCCCTACACGATCGAGGAGGCCTATGAGGTCGCCGACGCAATCGCGCGCGGCGATTTCGACGACCTCCGCGAGGAGCTCGGCGATCTCCTGCTCCAGGTCGTCTATCACGCGCGCATGGCGGAGGAAGAGAACGCGTTTGTATTCGGCGACGTGGTCGAGGCGATCACGCGAAAGATGATCCGCCGACATCCGCACGTGTTTGCCGACAAGGACGGCAACATCCAGCCCGCCGGCGTCAAGAGCGCGTGGGAGCGCATCAAGGCCGAGGAGAAGGCCGAGCGCGCCGCGCGCCGGCCGCCGGAGGAGACGAACCACAAATCGCTGCTGTCCAGCGTCAAGGCCGGCATGCCTGCGCTGACGCGCGCGATGGCGTTACAGCGCAAGGCCTCCACCGTCGGCTTCGACTGGAACGACCCGCGCGCGGTGCTGAGGAAGATCCGCGAGGAAGCCGACGAGATCGAAGCTGCGCTCGACCGCAACGACAAAGAGGAGCTGACTCAAGAAACCGGCGATCTCCTGTTCGCCGCCGTCAACCTCGTCCGCCACGTCGAGGCCGATCCGGAAACCGCGCTACGCGCGACCAACGCGAAGTTCGAACGCCGTTTTGCTTATATCGAGCGTATGCTGGAGGCGCAGGGCCGCACGCTCGCGCAGGCCTCGCTGGCGGAGATGGACGCGCTGTGGAACGCGGCGAAGGCGGAGGAGAAGCCTGCGGACGATAAGCGCAAGGAAGTTCGCCGGTAGCTCCACCGTCGTCCTGGCGAAAGCCAGGACCCATACCGCGGAATCTATCGATGAATCGAGGCGGCCAGTACTGCGCTCAAACCACCTCCTGGGGTAATGGGTCCTGGCTTTCGCCAGGACGACCCCGCATTTGGTATTATGCCTACGCGGCGTGATGCGGCACGGCGTCGAAGCGGTTCACCACGATGTCCCGCTTGGTCTCGTCCACCCGCACGGTCATGTCGAAGCGGCCGTCGTGCAGCTCTTTCGCCAGCACCTCGGAATTGCGATGCAGCCACGAGATGCCGGCGCCGTCGGCGGCGTCGATGGAGAGATCGAGCGTGGTGCGTTTTGCTGCCAGCCGTTCCTCGATCGCGGTGAGCAGTGCGTCGATCCCCTCGCCTGACACGGCTGAGACCAGCATCGCGGGATGATCCGACGGCCTGCGCGCAGCGATGTTCACGAGCTCCTCGCGTTGCTCGGAATCAAACCGGTCGACTTTATTCCAGACCTCGATGATGCGGCCGGAGTCGTCGGGATTGATGCCGAGCTGGCGCAGCACGGCGTCGACGTCGCTCTGCTGCGCCTCGGCGTCCTCGTGCGAAATGTCGCGAACATGCAGGATGACGTCGGCCTCCAGCACCTCCTCCAGCGTGGCACGGAAGGCCGCCACGAGCTGGGTGGGGAGATTGGAGATGAAGCCGACGGTGTCCGACAGCATCGCCTTGCCACCATGCGGCAGGCTGAGCGCGCGCAAGGTCGGATCAAGGGTTGCGAAAAGCATGTCGGCGGCCTGCACGTCGGCGCGGGTCAGGCGGTTGAACAGCGTCGACTTGCCGGCATTGGTGTAGCCGACCAGCGCGACGACGCGATACGGTACGCGCTGCCGGCCGGCGCGGTGCAAGCGCCGTGTCGCCTGCACCTTCTTCAATTCATTCTCGAGCCGCGAGATTCGCTCGGAGATCAGTCGCCGGTCGGCCTCGATCTGCGTCTCGCCCGGACCGCCCATGAAGCCGAAGCCGCCGCGTTGGCGTTCGAGATGGGTCCAGGAGCGCACCAGGCGCGAGCGCTGATAGTTGAGATGTGCAAGCTCGACCTGGAGCGCGCCCTCCTTCGTCTTGGCGCGGCGGCCGAAGATTTCCAGGATCAGGCCGGTGCGATCGAGCACCTTGGCGTTCCAGGCCTTCTCGAGATTGCGCTGCTGGATCGGCGAGAGCGCACAATCCATCACCACGAGCTCGACTTCGAGGCTCTTGATCAGCCCGGTGATCTCCTCGACCTTGCCCTTGCCGAGATAGGTCGCGGGGCGAATCTGGCCAATCGGCGCGACCAGGCTATCTGCGATCTCGAGGTCGATGGCGTGTGCAAGGCCTGCGGCCTCTTCGAGCCGCGCCTCGGCATCGCGCAGGACATGGCTTTCCGATTGCGCATCGGCTCCGCCGGCGCGCACACGCATATAGGGGCCGATGACGATCACCCGCCCTGTCTGTCCAGCCTCAGCCGACCGCGGACGGTCAGCGCCCCCGTCGAAATTCCGGGGTTCCAATCAGATCACTCTCAAGCCGGCTGATCCTCGCCGCCTTCGAACAGCTGGATGGGAGCGCCGGGCATGATGGTCGAGATCGCATGCTTGTAGACGAGCTGCGAGTGACCGTCGCGCCGGAGCAGCAAACAGAAATTGTCGAACCAAGTCACAATTCCCTGCAGCTTTACTCCGTTGACCAGAAAGATCGTCAGTGGCGTCTTGGTTTTGCGAACGTGATTAAGGAAGGTGTCTTGTAGGTTTTGTGCGCGGTCTGCCGCCATTGTTGTTATCTCGCTTTGAGTTTCTTGTTGTTTGGATCGTCCGACCGGTTGCTGCCCTCTTTTAAAGAGTATCGGTTTGAGATGCGGGGGCCTCGCCCGGTTGCCGACCCTCATGAGATCCCCCTCCGGAGGGTCGGCGGAACGATTAGAAGACAGGTACGCTTATTAGGCAAGCCGCTTCACGCGGCAGCCCGCATCCAAATCCTCCGAAAAACTACGGAAATCGATGATTTTCCTCTGATATTATGAACGTATGGCCGATCGGACGCGGCTCAACCGACGCCAAGTGCCTTCAACTTCCGGTGTAGTGCCGATCGCTCCATGCCGACAAATTCGGCAGTCCGCGAAATATTGCCGGAAAAGCGGCTGATCTGGGCGATCAGATAGTCTCGCTCGAACACCTCGCGTGCCTCGCGCAGCGGCAACCCCATGATGTGCTCGCCATTGTTGCTGGTTGGCATCGCCGGCACCATCGAGCCGACGTCCTGCGGCAGCATGTCGGCCGTGATGATCACCTCCGGCCCACCGGCAGCGAGAATCATGACTCTCTCAACGTTGTTGCGGAGCTGACGGACGTTGCCGGGCCAGACGTGGGACTGGAGCACCGCCATCGCGTCCTGGCCGATCTGGCGCTTGGGCAGCCCCGTGGCCGCCGAGATCTGGTCCATGAAATAGTCGATCAATTCCGGAATGTCCTCGCGCCGTTCGGAGAGCGCGGGCACCCGGATCGGAACCACCGAGAGGCGGTGATAAAGATCCTCGCGGAACGTGCCCGCTGCGATCTCCTCCTCGAGGTTGCGGGCGGTCGAGGAGATGATGCGCACGTCGACCTGTACCTTGCCGGTGCCGCCGACGCGCTGGAACGACTGCTCGACCAGCACGCGCAAGATCTTGTTCTGGGTCTCGCGCGGCATGTCGGCGATCTCGTCGATGAACAACGTGCCGCCATGAGCTTCTTCGAGCGCGCCCGACTTGCGCGGCTGCTCGCCGTTGGACTGCTCGACGCCGAACAGTTCGTGCTCCATGCGTTCCGGCGTGATCGCCGCCGCATTGATCACGACGAAGGGCCCGTCGGCGCGGCCAGAGGCCGCATGCAGCGTACGTGCGGTCAGTTCCTTGCCGGCGCCCGCGGGGCCGACGATGAGGATGCGGCTGTTGGCCTTGGCCGCGCGCTCGATGGTCTGGCGGAGCTGGTTCATGCTGGGCGAGCGGCCGACGAGCTGGCTCGCGGTCGGGGCGAGCTGCTTGAGCTCTCTCACCTCGCGCTTCAGGCGCGAGTTTTCCAATGCACGCGTCGCCACCAGGATCAGGCGGTCGGCCTTGAACGGCTTCTCGATGAAGTCGTAGGCGCCGCGCTTGATCGCGGCGACCGCGGTCTCGATGTTGCCGTGGCCGGAGATCATGACGACCGGCAGGTCGGCATTGTCTTTCTTGACCTGCTCGAGCAGCTGCAGGCCGTCGAGCTTGGAGCCTTGCAGCCAGATGTCGAGGAACACCAGATGCGGCCTGCGATTGGCGATCTCCGCAAGTGCAGAGTCGCTGTCCCGCGCGGTCCTGGTGACGAACCCCTCGTCTTCCAAAATGCCCGCGACGAGATCCCGAATATCGGCCTCATCATCGACAATCAGAATTTCATTTGCCATGGGTTGCGCCCGCTCTGTCAGTTGCCCGTTGAGGCTTTGATTCTTGTTGCATCATTGGTCGTTTCTGCCGGCTCTTTGGTTTCGTCGGCCGGCGCCTTTGTGTCCGGTTCTTTGGCAGTTTCCCGGGCCTTCTGCGCCGCGTCCTTCACCTCGATGGTGTTGGCATGGCCCGAGATCGCAAAACGCATCCGCATCCAGGCACCGCGCTGGCCTGCCCGGAAGTCGGAGGCATCCTTCAACTCGATGCGCCCGCCATGGTCCTCCAGGACGCGGCCGACGATCGCAAGCCCGAGGCCCGTGCCCTTGGCCCGAGTTGTCACATACGGCTCAAGGAGTCGCGAGCGCGCAACCTTGGGCAGGCCGATTCCGTTGTCGACGACGTCGATCAGCACGTCCTGGGCTTCGCGCGAGACCACGACATCGATGCGGCCCTTTCCACCATCTTTGCCGATCTCCTCCGGAGGAACCTGCTCGATCGCTTCCGTCGCATTCTTGACGATGTTGGTGACGGCCTGCGAGATCAGCCGGCGGTCGAACTGCGCGCGCAGCGGGTCTTGCTTGAAAGTGGTCTCGATGTCGAGCTCGGGATGCGCGACCTTCATCAAAAACACTGCCTGCCGCACGGTGTCGACGACGTCCTCGCCTTCCATCACGGGTTTTGGCATGCGCGCAAAGCGCGAGAACTCGTCGACCATGCGTCTGATGTCGTCGACCTGGCGCACGATCGTGTCGGTGCACTGGTCGAAGATCGACTTGTCCTTCTCCTCGGTGATGGTCTTGCCGAATTTGCGGCGGATACGCTCGGCGGAGAGCTGAATCGGCGTCAGCGGGTTCTTGATCTCGTGGGCGATGCGGCGCGCCACGTCGCCCCAGGCCGAGGTGCGCTGCGCCGAGACGAGCTCGGTGATGTCGTCGAGCGTGATGATGTAGCTGTCGCGCGGCTGGCTGGTCTTTTCGGCGCTGACGCGGACCGACAGGTTGCGCTCCTGCCCGTCGCGCATGATGGTAATCTGGCCCTGTACCAGCCGCTGGGTGCCCTCCCGCGCGGTTTTCATCATATCGTCGAGCTCGGGCAGCACTTCGGACAAGGGGTGGCCGAGCGTCTCGGATTCGGCGTGGCCGATCAGCTTCTCCGCGGAACGGTTCAGGATGCCGACACTGCCCGAGGCGTCGGCGCCGATGATGCCGGCGGAGGCCGAGGACAGCACGGCCTCGATGAAGCGGCGGCGGCTGTCGATCAGGTCGCTGGCGCTGACGAGTTCGTCGCGCTGGCTGCGCAGCTCCTGGGTCATCTTGTTGAAGGTCTCGCCGAGCTGGGCAAGATCGCCTTCCGATTTGTGCACGGGGACCTGGACGTGGAGGTCGCCGGTCGAAACCGTATGGGCCGCGTTCATCAGCCGCCTGATAGGCGCCACCAGCCAGTTGGCGAAGTTCAATCCGATCAGCACCGAGGCCATCAGGATGGTCAGCGCGATCACCGCGAACATCAGCGCGAACGCGACCTGGATGCCAAGTCTGCGCGATTCAATCTGGGCATACTCGGCGACGCCCAGCTGTGTCTGCTTCACCTGTGCAACGACGCGAGGGTCAAGCTGACGGGCGACATAGAGGAAGGTGTCGTTGAAGGCGCGAAGCCGGATCACGGCCGCCACGTAGTTGTTCTCCGGCAGGACGGCGATTTCCGGCTCGCTCTCGCCGACATTGCTGAGGAACTCCGGAGCTGGGGGCGAATAGGCGAGCCGGATGCCGGTGTCCGCCGATTCCAGGATGTTGGTATCCTTGTCGATGATCATCGCGCCCGGCAGATTCCGGGAGCTTGCACTCGCCGTCAGCAGCTCGCGAAACGACCGCCGGTCCTGGTCATAGAGCGGACGGGCATGTGCGATGTCGTTGGCCATTCCCAAAATGTCGCCGCGAATGAGCTGGGCATGATCCTGCATATAGGCGAGCGCGATCGTCAGTGAGTTCTGGATCACCTCCTTGGTCGGCCCGGAGAACAGCCGGTCGAGGCCGCGCTCGATGGTGACGTTGGCGACGATCGCGACCAGCACCGCCGGCAGCACCGCGATCACCGAAAACAGGCCCACGATCTGGAAGTGCAGGCGCGCCGCCGCCCGGCCCCGCCGGCGCGCCTGGATCATCTGCCAGATCTCGTGGACGATGATACCAACCAAGAGCAGGATGGTGCCGGCGTTGATCATCAGGAACGACCTGACGACGTCAGGCGTCGGCTCGATACGGGTCAGCCCGGTTAGGACGACGAAGGTCAGGAAAGCGGAAAGCAGTGCCAGGAAGACGGCAAACGGTGCCAGCCAGCGGCGCGGCGACCAGCGCCGGGCTTCTGTAGCTGGAGACGTATCAAAGGCAGCGCCCGAGTTATCTTCGCTGGTCATTCCGGCAATGGTGATGCTGAAAACGGGATCCGTGGGTCACGGATACTGATGCATTCATATCACATTGTTGCCGAATTGCGACAATTCCGCGGCGCATGCACCGCGGCGGACAGGCGCATCCACAGGCGCTTGGGCAGTCACTCCGGGGCGACCTGTAGGGCCGGACCCGGAATCTCGAGATTCCGGGTTCGCTGCTTCGAGGCGGCCCCGGAATGACGGCGGTGGGGACTACCCCCCGCTCCGGTACACCTGAATATCCAGGTCCCGAATCTTCTTGCGCAGTGTGTTGCGGTTGAGGCCGAGCAAGTCGGCGGCACGGATCTGGTTGCCGCGGGTGGCGGCGAGCGCGGCGGTGAGCAGCGGGACCTCGATCTCCTTCAGGATGCGGTGATAGAGGCCGGGTGGCGGCATGCCGTTGGGGAAGCCCTGGAAGTGCGTGGACAGATAGGCCTCCACGGCCCCGCCGAGATTGTCGACGCCCTGCTGGACCGCGGCACCCGGGCTGACCGAGGGCGGCGCAAGCTCACCATCGATGACGGACGACGTGATGACGTCCTGCGGATAGAGGGCGGCAAGGCGCCGTGCGAGGTTTTCAAGTTCGCGTACGTTGCCGGGCCAACGATGCTGCTTGAGCCGTTCGAGAGCCAGCGCGTCGAGCTTCTTCGGCGGCAGGCCGTCCTTTTCGGCGAGTGCGAAGAAGTGACGCACGAGATCCGGCAGGTCCTCGATGCGTTCGCGCAAGGGGGGCAGCCGCAGCGGCACGACGTTGAGGCGGAAGAACAGGTCCTCGCGGAACAGCCCCTGCTGGATCAGGACACGCAGATCCTTGTTGGAGGCGGCAACGATCCGCACGTCGGTCTTGATCGGAGTGCGGCCGCCGACAGTGGTGTATTCACCCTGCTGGAGCACGCGCAACAGGCGTGTCTGTGCTTCCATCGGCATGTCGCCGATCTCATCGAGGAACAGCGTGCCGCCCTCGGCCTGCTCGAAGCGGCCGGAGGCGCGGGTGTTGGCGCCGGTGAACGCGCCGCGCTCATGGCCGAACAGTTCGGATTCAATGAGGTCGCGCGGGATCGCCGCCATGTTGACAGCGACGAACGGACCGTTGCGACGCTTGCCGTAGTCGTGCAGCGCGCGCGCCACCAGCTCCTTGCCGGTGCCGGACTCGCCCGTGATCATCACGGTCAGATCAGTCTGCATCAGCCGTGCCAGGACGCGGTAGATCTCCTGCATCGCCGGCGAGCGGCCGACCAGCGGGATCGCTTCCATCTCCGCGTCTTCGTCCGGGCTCGAGGTCCGCTCCTTCGGCTCAGCCAGGGCACGGCCGACGATCGCGATCAACTCCTTCAGGTCGAAAGGCTTTGGCAGATATTCGTAAGCCCCGCGCTCGGAGGCCCGGATCGCGGTCATGAACGTGTTCTGCGCGCTCATCACGATGACCGGCAGGTTCGGCCGCATCTTCTTGATGCGCGGCAACAGGTCGAAGGCGTTTTCATCCGGCATCACCACGTCGGTGATGACGAGATCGCCCTCGCCCTGGCTGACCCAGCGCCACAGCGTGGCGGCGTTGCCGGTCAGCCTGACTTCGTACCCTGCCCGGGACAGGGCCTGATTAAGAACCGTGCGGATGGCGGTATCGTCATCAGCAACGAGAATGCTACCTGCGGGCATATTCAATCCTCATTTTGCCCCCTGTGACGCAGGCGACGGCTTCCCGGCAGAGTCGGCGCGACTGCTTTGATCGGCGTGTTTGATGGAGGTCGAGTACATCGGCATCAGCACGCGGAAGGTGGTCTTGCGCGGCTGAGACTCGCATTCGATGATGCCACCGTGATCCCCAACGATTTTTGCGACCAGCGCCAAGCCAAGACCGCTGCCGGTCTGCTTGGTGGTCACGAAGGGATCGAACAGGTTAGGCAGAAGATCGTCCGGCACGCCCGGTCCGTTGTCCTTGACGCAGAATTCGAGCGGCAGTGATACCCGGGATTTTTGACCGGGCACTGACAGGCGCACGCCGGGGCGGAAGGCCGTGGTGAGCTGAATCTCGGCGTCGGGCACGTCGATCAGGGCTTCTGCGGCGTTCTTCACCAGATTGAGGAACACCTGGATGAGCTGATCCTGGTTCGCGAGCACCGGTGGCAGAGAAGGATCGTAATCCTCGATGAAGCGGATGTTGCGGGCAAAACCGGATTGCGCGAGGCGCTTCACGTGGTCGAGCACGGAATGGATGTTGACCGGACCGCGCACGACGGGCCGTTCGTCGCCGAACACCTCCATGCGGTCGACCAGCGTGACGATACGGTCGGCCTCGTCGCAGATCAGCCGCGTCAGCATGCGATCCTCCGAGGAGGCCTGCTGCTCGAGGAGCTGGGCGGCACCGCGGATGCCGGAGAGCGGGTTCTTGATCTCATGCGCGAGCATCGCGGCGAGCGCAATCACCGAGCGCGCCGCGCTGCGATGGGTCAGCTGGCGGTCCATCTTGTCGGCAATGGTGCGCTCCTGGAGCATCACCACGATGTAGCCGGGCCGCTCGGTGAGCGGAGCGACATGCAGATCGACCTGGCGGTCGCCGCCCATGCGCGGAGTGCCGAGATCGACCTTGTATTCATTGATCGGTGAGTTCGACGAACGTACCTGGTCGATCAATGCCAGGAGCGGGCTGCCGAACGGCACCAGCTCCTTCAGCGACTGGCGCTTGAGGAACTGGGTCGAGATCTCGAAGAACGCCTCCGTCGCGATATTGGCGTCGATGATCTTGCCGTCCGGCCCGATCAGCAGCACTGGATTGGGCAGTGCGTCGAGGATTGCGTCGCCGTTTGACGGAAGCGGCCGACGATGTTCAGCGGCTAAGCTCATGCAGCAGCGCTCCATGCGAAGTCGTCGAAGGCGTCTTGCAGTGAACGGTGAACGGCACGTGGATCCTCGGATGTGAGGATGCTCTGGCGCCAAGCCTTCAGCTTCTCGGTCGGCGCGCGGCTGAGATGGGCCGCAACGTCCAACGCCCAGCCGAGATGCTTGCGCGCATGCCTGAGGCCGATGCGTAAGCCATAGAGATCGCAGACGCCCTCATAGAGCGTGCGGACATAATGGAGTTGCTCGCCAAGCGAAGGTGCGGCCTCTTCCGCCCCGCCCTGGAGGCGCCGCCCGATCTGGCCGGGCAGCCAGGGCTGGCCCTGTGCGCTGCGCCCGATCATGACGGCATCGGCGCCGGAAGCCTGCAGCGCCGCCACGGCCTTTTCGAATGAGGTGATGTCGCCATTGACGACCAACGGAACCGATATCGCCGCACGAACGTCGCGCACGGCATCCCAATCGGCCTCGCCCTTGTAGAACTGGCAGCGCGTGCGCCCATGGACGGTGATGAGCTTGACGCCGGCGCCCTCCGCTCGCCGCGCCAGCTCCGGCGCGTTGCGGGTGCGGTCGTCCCAACCGAGCCGCATCTTCAGCGTGACCGGAACCTTCACGGCCGCGATCGTCGCCTCGATCAGGTGCAAGGCATGGTCGAGATCGCGCATCAGCGCCGAGCCGGACTGGCCGCCGGTGACGTGGCGGGCCGGGCAGCCCATGTTGATGTCGATGATGTCGGCGCCTTCCGCTTCCGCGATCCGGGCGCCCTCCGCCATCCAGTGCGCTTCGCAGCCCGCAAGCTGAACCACATGCGGACCCAGTCCGGTCGCCTCGCAGCGCAACCGCGACATCCTGTGGCCGTTGGCGAGCTCGTCGCTGGCGGTCATTTCGGAGACGACGAGACCCGCCCCAAGCTCCGCGGCCAGTCGCCGGAAGGGGGAATCGGTCACCCCCGACATGGGCGCCAGGAAGACCGGATTGGCGACGTCAATATCACCTATTTTCAACGGCTTAGCGCCTAATCCTACCGGGCCGGTCACGGACGTCTCGTCTCAAAGGCGGCGCCTCATCGCGCCTGCCATGACCTATCTTGCGCACAATTCTTGTGCAGTCAAGCGTCATGCCTACAGTTTAGACAGATCTTCCCATCTTTCAAGTGCAGTGCAGCAAAAAGCTGTTGCTGACAATCCGGCAAACACCGCTGTGCTTGCGCGGTGACCGTGCTAGAGGCATGCCAAAATCACCCCTCGCCCCGATCATCACTACCAATTGAGTATTTAAGCGCTATGGCGAAATCAGAGCGGACCGCAGTTGTTCTCGTAGCGGCCGGGCGCGGGCTGCGCGCCGGTGCGGGCGGGCCGAAGCAATACCGCGAGATCGGCGGCATGCCTGTGATCTTTCGCGCCATGGAGTCCTTCAGCAACCACCCTGACGTCGCGCTGGTGCAGCCGGTCGTGAACCCAGATGACAGCGCCATGTTCACGGCAGCGGTCAACGGCCTGCGCCATGAGCATCCGACCAGCGGTGGCGCGACGCGCCAGGCTTCCGTGCTCGCCGGCCTCGAAGCGCTCGCCCCGCACAAGCCGGATCTTGTCCTGATCCACGACGCGGCCCGACCCTTCGTCTCGCAGGCCCTCATCTCCCGTGCAATCGAAGCCGCGAGTCGCCACAGCGCCGCAATCCCCGCGATTCCCGTCAACGACACCGTCAAGCTGATAGGTGCGGCCGGAGAGATCGAGTCAACGCCGGACCGCGCGCGCCTGCGGATCGCGCAGACGCCGCAATCCTTTCGTTTCGATGTCATCCTCGACGCGCATCGTCGTGCGGCGAAGGACGGCCGCTCTGATTTCACAGATGATGCGGCGATCGCCGAATGGGCGGGATTGACGGTCGCAACCTTTGAAGGCGATGTTGCAAACATGAAGCTCACCACCCCCGAAGACTTCGTCCGCGAGGAAGCACGCCTCGCCAGCCAGCTCGGCGACATCAGGACCGGGACCGGCTATGACGTGCACGCCTTCGGTGAAGGCGACCATGTCATGATCTGCGGCGTACGGGTGCCGCACAGCAAGGGTTTCCTGGCCCATTCCGACGGCGATGTCGGCCTGCATGCGCTGGTCGACGCCATCCTCGGCGCGCTCGCCGACGGTGACATCGGCTCGCACTTTCCGCCGAGCGATCCCAAGTGGAAGGGCGCCTCCTCCGACCAGTTCCTGAAATACGCCATCGAGCGCGTCACGCAGCGCGGCGGCCGCGTCGCCAATCTCGAGGTGACGATGATCTGCGAGCGGCCGAAGATCGGCCCCCTGCGCGACACCATGCGCGCGCGGATCGCTGAAATCTCCGGCGTCGACATCTCGCGCGTCGCGGTGAAGGCGACGACCAGCGAGCGGCTCGGCTTCACCGGCCGCGAGGAAGGCATCGCGGCGACCGCGAGCGCCACCATCCGCCTGCCCTGGAGCGTCTAGGCCATGGGCGGCAGCGACGCACGCGCCCTCTCCCGCTCGCTGCTCGATCTTTGCCGGATGCGCAAGCTGACGATCGCGACCGCCGAGTCCTGCACCGGCGGCCTCGTCGCCGGCGCGCTGACTGACATTCCAGGCTCCTCGGACGTGATCGACCGCGGATTCGTCACCTATTCCAATGACGCCAAGCGCGCGATGCTCGGCGTCGAGGCGAGCACGCTGCTGAACTTCGGCGCCGTCAGCAAGGAGACCGCGACCGCAATGGCGGTCGGTGCGCTCGAGCGCGCCGGCGTCGACCTTGCGGTCGCCATCACCGGCATCGCCGGCCCCGGCGGCGCCACGCCGGGCAAGCCGGTCGGGCTCGTCCACTTCGCCGCCGCCGCGCGCGACGGCCGCATCATCCACCGCGAGCACCGATTTGGCGCGATCGGCCGCACCGCCGTGCGGCTGCGCTCGGTCGTTGAAGCTTTGCGCATGCTGATGGATCTGGCGCGCGGTCCGCAAGCGCAAGCCAAACCGCGCCGCGAAGCCGCAAGCCGTCTGCGATCCCGCGTTGCCCGATCACCGCGACGCGGCGCAGTGAAGCGGCGAAGGCCGCCGCGTGGCTGACCGCATTGATTTCGATCAAACGTCTTTCAAATTCTGAGCGATTATTGTCAAAACAATCGTGACCGCGACGCAGCGCGCGGACCGAACGTCTCCGTTCAGTCGAAGCTTGCGCCCACCCATATTCCCGCAATAATGGCCGTCTAAGTTGCGCGTCGGGAATTTACCGGCGCAACATTCGGGGAGGGCGGCAACGTGTTCGCTCGCTACGCGATCTCCGCGGCAACCGTGTACTTGGCCATCTGCGATTTCGCGGCCGCGCAAGCCGTTAATCAGCCGCCGGATACGATGGCCGCGCGCGTGGAGGCCTGCACGCCCTGCCACGGCAATAAGGGCGAAGGCACCAGCGACGTCTATTTCCCGCGCCTTGCGGGCAAGCCGGCGGGCTATCTCTTCAACCAGCTTGTCGCCTTCAAGAACGGCCGGCGGAAATACCCGCCGATGAACTATCTGCTGGAATTCCTCCCCGATTCCTATCTGCAGCAGATGGCGGACTACTTCGCAGATCAGCATCCCGCGTTGCCGCCTGTGGCGGCAAGCGTTGCAAGCCAGGAGGTTCTCCAACGCGGTCAGTCACTGGTGACGCGCGGCGATCCCCAACGCCAGATACCTGCGTGCGGCAGCTGCCACGGCCCGGCCCTGACCGGCATGGAGCCGGGAATCCCGGGCCTGCTCGGACTGCGCCCCAACTACATCAGCGCGCAGCTCGGCGCTTGGCGGTATGGTACCCGCACTGCGAAGGCGCCGGACTGTATGCAGCAGGTCGCTGCCCGCCTCACGGAGGAGGACGTCACGGCCGTCGCGGCGTGGCTGGCGAACCACCCGGCGCCCGTGAATTCCGCTCCGGCGCCAAAGGGTACCTACGTGCTACCCTTCGCCTGCGGCAGCGAACCGGATTGAGGAGACGAGGATGCCATCGCGCTCACGAATCCTGGCCGCTCTGCTGTTGTCGGTCCTCGTCGGATCTGCCCAGGCGCAGCAGAAGGCCGGCCCGCCCAGCGACAACGTCGTGGCACGCGGCGAGTATCTGGCGCGCGCCGGCGACTGTATCGCCTGCCACACGGCGCCCGAGGGTCGCACTTTCGCCGGCGGGCGCGCGATGCCGACGCCTTTCGGCACGCTGTACTCGTCGAATATCACGCCGGATCGGGAAACCGGCATCGGCAAATGGACCGCGGAGGACTTTTACAAAGCCATGCACACCGGTCGCTTTCCGGATGGCGGGCTGATGTATCCGGCGATGCCGTTCGCCTCGTACACAAAAGTCACGCGGGCCGATAGCGAGGCGATCTTCGCGTATTTGAAGTCGATCCCGCCCGTGAACCAGAAGAATCGGGAACACGAGCTTCGCTTTCCCTATTCCAATCGCCAGCTCATTCTCGGCTGGCGAACGCTGTTCTTCAACGAGGGCGAATTCAAGCCCGATCCGACCAAATCCGCCGAGTGGAATCGCGGCGCCTATCTGGTCGAGGGCCTCGGCCATTGCGGCATGTGCCATTCGCCGATCAACGCGCTCGGCGGCACCTCGCAGTCGGATGCGTTCAAGGGCGGACTGATCCCGATGCAGAACTGGTACGCGCCCTCACTCACCTCAAATCGCGAGGCCGGGCTCGGTGACTGGAGCATCAAGGACATCTCCGATCTGCTCCAGACCGGCGTTTCGGCCCGCGGCGTCGTCTACGGGCCGATGGCCGAGGTCGTGCACAATAGCCTGCAATATCTCAGCGACGAGGACACCAGGGCGATGGCGGTCTACCTGAAGGGCATCTCGGAGCCCTCGCCTCCGCCGCCAGCGAGCTCGGCGCTGCCGACGACCGAAAGCAGCCTGCTCATCAGCCTCGGCAAGACCGTCTATGACAAGAACTGTGCGAGCTGTCACGGCGCGCAGGGCGAAGGCAAGCCGCCGCACTGGCCACCGCTCGCCAACAATCAGTCGATCGAAATGCAATCGGCAGTCAATCCGATCCGCATGGTGCTCAACGGCGGCTATCCGCCCGGCACCGAGGGCAATCCGATGCCCTATGGCATGCCGCCCTTTGCCGGCTTGCTCTCGGACAACGAGATCGCTGCCGTCGTCTCTTATATCCGAACGGCTTGGGGCAATCGCGGCACGCCGGTCTCGGCGCGCGAGGCCAACGAACTGCGCTCCGCTCCCCTCAATTGAGACGCGCCATGATCAACTCCGATCCACCGACCAGCTCTGCCACCGCCGACCAGGCTGTCGACGAGGTGGTCGCGCGAGGGCCGTCCGGCGCAATCGCGCTCGCCGGCATTGCAACCGCCTGCGTGGTCGCGATCTGGCTCGCCTTCTATCTCTTCGTCTTCCTGCCGCGCGGGGCACTGCAATGAGTGCGGAGGATACCAGCCATCACGGCGCCGAGATTGCGGCGCGCACCGAGCGGCGATGGGCGACCCTCTCGGTCATCATTATCGTCGCGATGGCGGTGCTGGCGGCGGTTGCCGGCATCCATCGCGCCACCATGCCGCAGGCGCGCGTCGAGACCACCGATCCGTCGCGGATCCATCTGTCGGGCGAATTCGTCGAAAGCAATCTCGGCAGCGTGCTCGAGTCCAATGGCGCGGTTACGGTGCGCGCGATCGGCCAGCAATATTCCTTCACGCCCGCCTGCCTCCTGGTGCCGGCCGAGACGCCGATCACGCTGCGCGCCACCAGCGCCGACGTGGTCCACGGTATCCTGGTCCAGGGCACCAACATCAATACCATGCTGGTGCCGGGCTACGTCTCCGAGCAGCTCATGCGCTTTGAGCGGACCGGCGACTATCTGATGCCCTGCCAGGAATTTTGCAGCTTCGGTCATGAAGGCATGTGGGGCAAGGTCAGGGTGATCGACAAGGCGAAGTTCGCGGAGCTTGCAAAGAACGGCGGGAGGCTGAGCTGTGTTGGCCAATAGGAAGCTCGTCCTCGCCCATTTCTGGCTGGCTTTCGCGGTGTTCGGCGTGGCGCTCACGCTCGGCGCCTGGCAGATGTTCATCCGCAGCCCGCTCGGCACCTGGCTTTCCAATCCCGAGCTTTACTACCGCTCGCTGACTGCGCACGGCACGGTGATGGGCTACGTCTTCCCGACCCTCGTCGCGATGGGATTTGGCTATGCGATCAGCGAGTCCGCGCTGGAGCAGCGTCTGGTCGGCGTACGCTGGGCCTGGGCCGGCTTCTGGCTGATCGTCGGCGGCAGCATCATGGCGATGATCCCGGTCGCGCTCGGCCGTGCCTCCGTGCTCTACACCTTCTATCCGCCGCTGATCGGCAGCCCCTTCTACTACGTCGGCGTCGTGCTGGTCGTCGTCGGGTCCTGGATCTGGGTCGCGCTAATGTCGATCAATCTGCGCATCTGGAAACGGGCCAATCCCGGCAAGGCAGTGCCGCTGGCGATGTTCGCCAATGTCGCGGGCTCGTATCTCTGGGCGTGGACCGCGGTTGGCGCCGCGCTCGAGCTATTGCTGCAGATCATCCCGGTCGCAGTCGGCCTGAAGGCCACGATCGACGCCGGCCTTGCGCGGGTGTTCTTCTCCTGGACGCTGCACGCCATCGTCTATTTCTGGCTGGTGCCGACCTACATTGCCTATTACACCATCGTGCCGCGCGCGATCGGCGGCCGCGTCTACTCCGACACCATGGCGCGGATCGCCTTCATTCTGTTCCTTGTGGTGGCGATGCCGATCGGCATTCACCATACCTTCGCCGACCCGCAGGTCGGCGCCGGTTTCAAGTTCGTCCATTCCGCTTTCACCGCGCTGGTCGCGCTCCCGACGCTTCTCACCGTATTCACGATCTGCGCCTCCGTCGAGATTGCGGCGCGCCTGCGCGGCGGTCGTGGCCTGTTCGGCTGGATGCGAACGCTGCCGTGGGAAAACCCGATGATGCTGGCGCTCGCCTTCTCCTTCGTGATGCTCGGTTTCGGCGGCGCCGGTGGCCTGATCAACATGAGCTATCAGCTCGACAGCTCGATCCACAACACGCAATGGATCACCGGCCACTTTCACCTGATCTTCGGCGGCGCCATCGTGATCATGTATTTCGCGATCGCCTATGATTTATGGCCGCATCTTACGGGCCGCGAGTTCGTCGATCTCCGCCTCATCCGCACCCAGCTCTGGCTGTGGTTCATCGGCATGATCATCACCACTTTCCCGTGGCACTGGGTCGGCATCCTGGGCATGCCGCGCCGCATGGCCTATTTCGATTTCGCCGATCCCGCG
Organism: Bradyrhizobium sp. UFLA05-125; assembly: GCF_059803515.1. Classification (NCBI taxonomy): domain Bacteria; kingdom Pseudomonadati; phylum Pseudomonadota; class Alphaproteobacteria; order Hyphomicrobiales; family Nitrobacteraceae; genus Bradyrhizobium; species Bradyrhizobium sp. UFLA05-125. Next base: position 156,656 of record NZ_JBANBJ010000001.1, read on the forward strand.
ATCGCGCCGCAGGCGCTCTCGGTTACGTTCTCTGCCATCGGCGGCTTCACCCTGCTGACATCAGGCATTCTCTTCCTGGTCATTCTGGCCCGCGGCATGCGGTCGCCCGCGGTCGAGGCCGGCGAGTATCGCTTCAGCCTCGCGGTGCATCAGCCGGTGACCGTTCCGCTTGCGCTCAACACGCACGCGCTGTGGGTGGCGCTGATGATCGGGCTCACCATCACCAACTATGGCTACCCGATCCTGACGCTGGCACTGACCGAAGGCACGTCGGTGCCGGCCGTCTATGTGGGAGCGCAGTGATGAGTGCGCGCGACCTTTTCACGCTCACCAACCGCCATTTCAAGACGAGCGTCGGCATCACCGCTGCAATCTTCATTGTCACGGCAATTGTCGGCTTCATCGTGCTGCCGTTCGCGCAACCCTGGGTTCAGTTCGCCAACGTCTGGGATGCGATCTGTAGCGCCGCCGGCGTGCCGCAACGCTCGGCGGCTGCCGCGGCGCAGGCGCCGGACAAACGGCTGTCGGAGGTCGTGCTGACCTCGCACACGCTGTCACGTCCGAACCAGGAAGCGATCGGACGCGGCGCCACGCTCGCGCAGCGCTGCGCGATCTGCCACGGTCCGACCGGCATCAGCCGGGCGGATTCGCCCAATCTTGCCGGTCAATACGCCGCCGTCATCTACAAGGAGCTGCACGATTTCCGTTCGGGTGCGCGCACCAACGCGGTGATGTCGCCGTTTGCGACCGGCCTGACCGATCAGGAGATTGCCGACCTCGCCCTTTACTACGCGTTTCTGCCGCGGCTGCCCGCCTATCATCCGACACCGCAACTGCCCAAGCCCAACATCGTGATCTACGGCGCGCCGATGCGGGGGATCGCCCCCTGTGGCTCCTGCCATGGTAGCCTCGACAACAAGACCGGCAGCCCATGGCTCGAAGGCCAATCAGAGGCCTATCTGAAGGCCCAGCTGCAGGCCTTCGCCGCTAGTGATCGGCGCAACGACATCAGCCAGCAGATGCGCAACATCGCGCGCGCGATGACGCCGCAGGAGATCGATGAGGCTGCCGCCTACTACGCGTCGCAGCCGCCTGACGTCGTCAAGGCGGTGGACTGATCAGGACGATGCGATCTTCGGCCGGCCGTAGATCGCGTCGGCTCGCTTCTCGAATGCGGCGGAGAAGCGCGCAAAGGCGGCGTCGAACATCGAGCCCATCAGCATCGCGAGCATCCGGCTCTTGAACGCGTAGGTCAGGAAGAAGCCGACGTCGCAGCCGCCCTCGCCCTTCGGCTCGAAGGTCCAGCGGTTTTCGAGGTTGCTGAACGGGCCCTGCAGATATTCGACCAGGATCTTCAGATTGGCGCGATCGAGCGTCACGCGGCTGGTGAAGGATTCCTTGACCAGCTTGAACGACACCGTCATGTCGGCGATCAGCACCTCGGTACCGTCGGGCTTTGCAACCCGCTGGCGCACCTTCAGCGCGCTGCACAGCGGCACGAATTCCGGATAGCGCTCGACATCGGCGACCAGATCAAACATCTCTGGCGCGCTGTGGTTGACGCGGTGCTTGCTCGAAACTCGGTGCATGTGACGTCAGCGGGCGTGAGCTGCTCGCGCTGCCTTCAATCTCGCGAAATCGTCCCCGGCGTGATGCGATGAACGGGTCAGCGGGCTTGCCGATACCATCAGGAAGCCCTTGGTGTAGGCGACCTTTTCATATGAGGCGAACTCATCCGGCGGCACGTAGCGCATCACGGCGTGGTGCTTGCGGGTCGGCTGGAGATATTGCCCGATGGTCAGGAAGTCGACCTCGGCCGAGCGCAGATCGTCCATCACCTGGAGCACCTCGTGGCGCTCCTCGCCGAGGCCAACCATGATGCCGGACTTGGTGAAGATGGTGGGATCGATCTCCTTGACCCGCTGCAACAACCGGATCGAATGGAAATAACGCGCGCCGGGCCTCACCGTCAGGTAACGCGACGGCACGGTCTCGAGGTTGTGGTTGAAGACGTCGGGCTTGGCTGCGGCGACGACCTCGAGCGCACCCTCCTTGCGCAGGAAGTCGGGCGTCAGGATCTCGATCGTGGTGGAGGGACAGGCGACGCGAATCGCGCGGATCGTCCTGGCGAAATGCTCGGCACCGCCGTCGGCAAGGTCATCGCGGTCGACCGATGTGATCACGACATGGGCGAGCCCGAGCTTTGCCGTGGCCTCGGCCACATGCTCCGGCTCGGCGGCGTCGAGCGCGTTGGGCAGGCCGGTCTTGACGTTGCAGAAGGCGCACGCGCGGGTGCAGGTGTCGCCCATGATCATGAAGGTGGCGTGCTTCTTGTCCCAGCACTCCCCAATGTTCGGGCAACCCGCCTCCTCGCACACCGTATGCAGGCCGTTGGCCCGCACGATGTTGCGGGTGTCGGCATAGCCGCGCGTGTTCGGCGCACGCACACGGATCCAGTCCGGCTTCGGCGGCGAAGCAGCATCGGGCCGGTTCACTTTTTCCGGGTGACGCGGGCGCAGCGGATTTGTGATGGTATCGACAATAACGACCATGGGGTGTCCGGTCTATTCAGGTCCTACCTAGTCGGTATCGCAGGGCATCGCAACCCGCTCGCGCCGCTTCAGGGAACATGGCAGATATGGGCAATATCCTGCTCTGTCGTCTAGCGATTCTCACCTCGAATGGCTCCAAAATCGAAGCCCTCCACGCCTGGCTCAAGCTCCCCTTTGGGCAAGCCACTGAAGCGGACCTTTTTCGCGCGCAGCGTCCATGAGGTCGCCCCCGACCTGATCGGCGCGACGCTGCTGGTGAACGGCGTCGGCGGCATCATTGTCGAGGTCGAGGCCTATCATCATACCGATCCGGCCGCGCACTCCTACCGCGGGCCGACGCCGCGGAACCAGGTGATGTTCGGCCCGCCCGGCTTTGCCTATGTCTATCGCTCGTACGGCATCCACTGGTGCGTGAACTTCGTCTGCGAAGAGGAAGGCTCGGCGAGCGCCGTCCTGATCCGCGCGCTGGAGCCGACGCATGGGATCGCCGCGATGCGCCGCCGCCGGCATCTCGTCGATGTGCATGCGCTGTGCTCGGGACCGGGCAAGCTGACGCAAGCGCTCGGCATCACGATCGCGCACAATGCCCTGCCCCTCGACCATCCGCCAATTGCGCTGCATGCGCGCAGTGGCGAAATGGAGGTCGCGACCGGCATCCGGATCGGCCTCACCAAGGCGGTCGAGCTGCCCTGGCGCTACGGCGTCAAGGGCTCGAAGTTTTTGAGCAAGCCGTTTCCGAGTTAGCAGTCATTCCGGGATGGTCCGAAGGACCAGACCCGGAATCTCGAGATTCCGGGCTCGATGCTGCGCATCGCCCCGGAATGACGGTGAGGTCACGACACCTGCTTCAACCGCTCCAGCGCCTCGAGCAGCTTTGCCCTGCGCGCCAGCGCGGCCTCGCGCTTTTCGCGCTCCTCCTCGACGACCTCTTCGGCCGCATTGGCGACGAATTTCTCGTTCGCCAGCTTGGACTCGGCGCGCTTGATGTCGGCATCGGCCTTGGCGATCTCCTTGTCGAGGCGCACGCGCTCGGCTGCGAGATCGATCACGCCCTTCAGCGGTAAGGCTGCGACCTCGCCGCGCACCAGGATCTGCACGGCGCCGTCGGGCGCGCGATCGGCGAAGGAGATATCCGAAAGCCGCGCCATGCGCTTGATGACATCGGCCCAGCGCGGCGCGCGCTCCTTCGTCTCCGCGGAGGCGCCGGCCAGCACCAGCGCCGTCAGCGTCGCCGGTGGGATGTTCATCTCGGCGCGTACCGAGCGAATCTGCGTCACGAGATCGATGACCCAGCCGATCTCGGCTTCCGCCGCAGGATCGGTGAAGTCGGCATGATCGAAGATCGGTAGCACCATCGGCGAAAGGAAGGCTCCGTCATTCGGCATCGATGCTGCGACCATCGCGAGTTCTTCCGCCGTCGGCCCCGCGGACTTCAGCGGCCAGGGCGCCAGCGTGAGCAGTTGCTCGCGCTTGGCGGTCACCTCCCACAGCTCTTCGGTGATGAAGGGCATGAAGGGATGCAGCAGCTTCAGAATCTCGTCGCGTGCCCAGGCGACCATCGCGCGGGTCTCAGCCTTTGCGGGACCATCCGGGCCGAGCAGCACGGGCTTCGCGAGCTCGACATACCAGTCGCAATAGACGTTCCAGACGAAACGGTAGATCGCGCCCGCCGCATCGTTGAAGCGATAGGCTTCGATTGCCTCCGTCACCTCGCGCGTGGTGTGCGCCGTCTCATGCGCGATCCAGCGGTTCAGCGTCTGCGCCGCTTTCGCGGGCTCAAAACCTTCGGGCACTACGCACTGGTTCATCTCCGCGAAGCGGCAGGCGTTCCAGAGCTTGGTCGCGAAATTGCGATAGCCCTCGACACGGCTCGTGGCGAGCTTGATGTCGCGCCCCTGCGCCGCCATCGCCGCCAGAGTGAAGCGCAGCGCGTCGGCGCCGTACTCGTCGATCAGATGCAGGGGATCGATGACGTTGCCCTTGGACTTCGACATCTTGGCGCCCTTCTCGTCGCGAACGAGGGCGTGGATGTAGATCGTCGAGAACGGTATTTCCTTCATGAAGTGCAGGCCCATCATCATCATCCGGGCGACCCAGAAGAAGATGATGTCGAAGCCGGTGACCAGCGCGTTGGTCGGGTAGTAACGCTTCACCTCCGGCGTATCGTCGGGCCAGCCGAGGGTGGAGAACGGCCACAGCGCAGAGGAGAACCAGGTGTCGAGCACGTCCTCGTCGCGGGTGATGAAGCCCTCGCGCTTGTTGCGGTCGAGCGCCATCTCGCGCCCCTGCTCCGGCGTGATGACCTCCTGCTCGACGTAATAGCCGAGCGCGTGGCTGACGGCCTCCTCCTCGGTCTGGGCGACGAACACCTTTCCGTCCGGCCCGTACCAGGCCGGGATCTGATGGCCCCACCAGAGCTGGCGCGAGATGCACCAGGGCTGGATGTTCTCCATCCACTCGTAATAGGTTTTTTCCCAGTTCTTCGGCACGAAGGTCGTCTCGCCGCTGCGCACCGCCGCGATGGCAGGCTTTGCAAGCGTCTTGGCGTCGACGTACCACTGGTCGGTGAGGAAGGGCTCGATCACGACGCCGGAACGGTCGCCATGCGGCACCATGTGGGTGTGCGGCTCGGTGCGCTCGATGAAGCCGAATGCCTCCAGTCGCTCGACGATGCGCTTGCGCGCGGCGAAACGCTCGACGTTGTGGAATTCCGCGGCGAATTGCGAAGCGCCCTCCGGCAGGTCGCGCAGGTAGTCCTCGTTGTCGACGAGGTCGAGGCAGCCTTCCTTGTCGAGCACGCTGATCTGGCGCAGGCCGTGGCGCCTGCCGACCTCGAAGTCGTTGAAGTCGTGCGCCGGCGTCACCTTCACCGCGCCCGAGCCCTTCTCGGGGTCGGAGTAGTCGTCGGCGACGATCTTCACCTTGCGGCCGACGAGCGGCAGGATCACGTGCTTGCCGACGAGCTTCTGGTAGCGCTCGTCCTCGGGATGTACGGCGACGCCGGTATCGCCCAGCATGGTTTCGGGGCGCGTCGTGGCAACGACGATGAAGCTCGCGGGATCGTCGGGGCTGAAGGTTTTGCCCTCGATCGGATAGCGCAGATACCAGAGGCTGCCTTTGACCTCGACCTGCTGCACCTCGAGATCGGAGATCGCGGTGAGCAGCTTCGGATCCCAGTTCACCAGCCGCTTGTCCTTGTAGATCAGGCCATCGCGGTGCAGCTCGACGAACACCTTGATGACGGCCTTCGACAGGCCCTCGTCCATGGTGAAGCGCTCGCGCGACCAGTCACAGGAGGCGCCGAGGCGCTTGAGCTGGTTGATGATGGTGTCGCCGCTCTCGGCCTTCCACTCCCAGACCCGCTCCAGGAATTTCTCGCGGCCCATCTCGCGGCGGCTGGGCTGCTGACGCTCCATCAGCTGCCGCTCGACCACCATCTGGGTCGCGATACCGGCATGGTCGGTACCGGGCTGCCACAGCACGTCGCGGCCGCGCATGCGCTCGAAGCGGCACAACACGTCCTGAAGCGTGTTGTTGAGCGCGTGGCCCATGTGCAGCGAGCCCGTCACGTTCGGCGGCGGGATCACGATGGTGAAGGGGGCGGCGTCGCGCCGGTCGGGACGGCCTGCCTTGAAGGCAAGGCTGTCCTCCCAGACGACGGACATGCGGGCTTCGATATCGGCGGGCTGGTAGTTTTTCTCGATCATGGGGCTGCTAGAAAGCCGTGCACGGGGGCCAAGTCAACGGAAAGTGTCAAGGGAAAGCCCGGCGGCAAAGTGCTCTCCGGCCCGGTCGCCAGGCCGAATCGGTCATAAAAGCAGGGCTTTATCAGTCCCGCGGGGCTGACCTTACCGGCCGCCGCGCGAGACCCGCTCGATTTCCGCCTTCACGATGCGTTCAACGAGGCCGGGCAGGTTATCGTCGAGCCAGGATTTCAGCATCGGCCGCAGCATCTCCTTGACCAGATCCTCCAGCGTCCGCGCATTCGAGCTCAGGACGGTATGGGCCAGGGAGTTGAAGGCGGATTCGACGGCCGAGACCGTCGTTTGCGCCAGGATAGGCTGCTGCGGCGGCAGCGGCGGCGCATTGAAATCGACCGCGTGGTAGGATGGTGGCGAAGGAGCCGGCCGAAATGGCGGCGCCGCGGCTTCGGCGAATTCGACATCATCGCCCGGCTCGACCTTGCGGAAGCTCGGCGGTGGAGGCGCCGGCGTTTCGACCGCCATCTCGTCGGTCAGCTCGAGTACATCGGACTCGGGCTCGGGCTCGGGTTCCGGCGCCCGCATCTCGGGCGCGGGGGTCGCCTCGTCCAGCCCCGCCAGCAGCGCGTCGATATCGTCCTGGTTGTTGCTTGCGGCCGGCGCTGGCGGCGGAGCCGCCGGCTTTGCAGCAGGTGGCGGTGCAGCCGGCTTTTCAGCGGCGGGTTTCGCCGGCGCGATCTTCGACGGCGGAATGTCATTCATTGCGGCGGGCTTGGGCGCCGGCGCGGGCCTGGCAGGTTCGGCGGCCTTGTCGGTCGGCGGCGGCTTGGCCTCATCGTCGGCAATGATGCGCCGGATCGAGGCCAGAATCTCCTCCATCGAGGGTTCTTGCACCTTTGCAGGCTGCGTCATCTCCGACTCCACATCATCAACGCCCTCGCATGCGTTGTTTTACACCAAGCACGACAGGATTGGCCGGTTCCGAACGGGTGGCTCGACATTTTCGCCGCGACCGCCTGACTTGTCCCCAGATCAAGGCGATTGCGACTCATCGCGCGGCGGTGCGCCCCTGCCCACGTCACCGAAGCCCTACGCAAACAAAACATGAGATGAGATGCGACGCGAATCGCGTCCTCATCTCAGTGAAAGGCTATGTCAGGGCGTTTGATGATTGCAAGCAAACCGCAAGTCGTCATCGTCATGAGGTGATGCCGACCCAAAGCGCGATGAGATCGGAATGAATCATCATGGCGCTCTAGGTTAACGTTCGAGCATCATCTCCGCGCAAGCGCGTTCCGCGTTTGTCGCGCGGGAAAACCGCTTCACACGTTGCGCTAACGCGGCCCTTTCGGGTCCGGACCATGCTCCAGTCGCGGAGATCAACGTCCGTCGGGCGTGCGCACGCCGCCCCAGCTATCGCGCACCTGCTGGTAATGCACGCTGGGATCGTAGACGTTGGTCTTGAGGTTCATCACCTGCGGCGACAGGCGGCCGACTGCAGCGAGCACGTTGTAGGATGCGACGACCCGATCGTGTTGGGCATTCACGAGAGCGATGCGGGCATTGACCAGGGCCTGCTGCGCATTGAGCACGTCAAGCGTGGTCCGCTGACCGGCCTTTGCCTCTTCGCGTACACCGTTCAACGCAATCTCGGACGCGGTCACCTGCGCCTGTGCTGACTGCACCTGCGCTTTGGTCGCCACCAGATTGCCCCACCACTGCACGGTCGTCGCACGGCTCTGGTCGCGGGTCACCTCCAGGTTGAGACGCTGCTGTGCCAAGTTCTCCTTGGACTGCCGGATCAGCGAATATTCGGCGCCCCCCTGATAGATCGGCACGGACGCCTGTGCGATGGCGGAGGCGGTAGTCGTTCGATATAGCGTCAGGGTCTGCTCAAAGGACTGAGTGACCCCAGCCTGCAACGTGATCGTCGGCAGCAGCGCACCTTCGCTGATCTTGACCTGGAGATAGTTGACGTCGATGCCGTACATCGCCGACGTGACGCTGGGGTTTTCGACCAGGGTGAGCTCAACTGCGGATGGAAGTGTCGCGGGCAGAAAGCGATCGACCGGCGCACCGGGTGCAGGATTTACAGGCTCGACGCCGATGACCCGCCGATAATTTGCCTTTGTCGTCGTCAGTGTTGCCTCGGACGATTGCTCCTGCGTCTTGCCGGCGGCAAGTTGCGCTTCCGACTGGGCAACGTCCGTACGAGTGACCTCACCCACATTGAAGCGGTCACGTGTCTGCTTCAGCGTTTGCTCGAGCACCCGAACGTTGCTCTTCTGAACCTCGACCGCGGCTGAATCGCGCAAGTAGTCCATGTAAGTGGTTGCAGCCAAGAGCAAAACGTTCTGTTCGAGCACGCGCAGCGCCTCGCGCGCGCCGGACACCTGGCTCTCTGCCGCACGCGTTCTGTTGGCGGTCTGATTGCCGTTGAAGAGGGTCTGCGTAACCGTTAGGCCTGCGCTGCGGGGTACGCCGGTGCCGTGGATCGTCGGGCCACCCTGCAGCGGTTTCGAATCCTGATATTGATAGCCGGCGCTCGCCGTGATCGCGACCCTGGGGCGATATCCGGACAGCGCCTGTGGCACGTTTTCGTCCGTCGAACGGACCTGTGCGCGCTGCGCGTTGAGCTGCGGATTGTCCTGATAGGCGCGCACCAGCGCGCTTTCGATCGTCTCCGCCAAGGCAGGCATCGGCCCGCCGAGCGCCATCAGGAGGACCGAAACCGCAGCTCCGGTGAAGAGCTTCACCCCATGCATCCCAGAAATTCCGTTCATTCTTATCGCCGGCTCGTGCCCGCGAGCCGGGTGACCGAGAGTCGTTGCCCCCACATGCACCATATGACGGGGGCAAGCCGAACGGAACTACCCGATGGTTGTTGGCAGCGGAAACTCTTCACGTGCAGCATCCGTGCCACACTTCTGATTCAGAACGGTAATTTTTAACGGGTTCCACCCCTTCAGAAGACGAAGGCGGGCGTCCGCGCCAGACCGGGAAGGATCGGCGCTGCTGCGTCGAACAGCGCGCGGTAGCCGAATTCGCCGTGGGCGCGGGTCACGATCATGGCCCGCTGGGGCATCGTCTCGGCCGACACGCCGACCAGCCGCCCGCCCTCCTTGAGCTGCTCGAAGAGCGCACTGGGCGTCACTTCGGTCGCTCCGTTCAGGATGATCACATCGTAGGGGGCAGCCGCCGGATCCCCATCCCCGCTGGGCGCCGCAGCGCACGCCACATTCGCAAATCCCTGGGCGGCCAGATTGCTCTTCGCTTTTGCGGCAAGCGCCGAATCGCTTTCGGTAGCCGTGACTTGCGCCGCGAGCCTGGCAGCAAGGGCTGCGACGTAACCGGTGGCGCAGCCGACCACCAGGACGCGATCAGCCTCGCCGATCTCGGCCGCCTGCAGCAGCTTGGCGGTCAACGCCGGCTTGATCAGATACCGCTTGGCCGATCCGTCTTCGGCCACGTCGAGATCGAGGTCGAGATAGGCCAGCGCCTGCCGGCTTGCGGGCACGAAAGCCTCGCGGGGAATCGTGAGCATGGCGTCGAGGATGCGGCGATCGGTGACGTCACTGGTGCGCACCTGGCCATCGACCATCTTTTGGCGCGCGGTCGCAAAACCGGACATTGGGGAACCCTGGAATGCGGACGGCGCCGCGTGAAAACGTGGCGGCATCTTTGGAACATGCCCTGCCAAAACGCAACATGGCGATTGCCCGAAGGCGGCAGCCCCGGGGCCGATCAATATAGGCCTGGCGCCTTGCGCCCTATTCGATCGCGACGGCGAGCCGGCCGATCAAGGCCGCGACTTCATCGAGCCGGGTCGAATCGCGGGTCTCGACCACGCGTGCCAGCAGCGCGAGGCATTCGTCGTCGCTGAGATCGGGGATGTCGGTGGGCAGAATCGAGGGGACCAAATGGGGACGGTCGACCTGAACGTTCGGCATCGGAATCAGCTCCGCGTAAGCCCGGTGTCAGGGAACCTCGATTTGAATTGAGTCGATTTGGCGTCGTTCCGATGTCGGCACGGCAGACAATGTGCACGTCCGCGTGAACAGATTCGCGCTCCGGCACAGCGCGCGCGGCAAGACATTGAAGTTGATGAGAAATTTGGCTCCCCGGGCTGGATTCGAACCAGCGACCATCCGATTAACAGTCGGATGCTCTACCGCTGAGCTACCGAGGAAAAGGGCGAACCAACGTTCGCGCGCGGCTGCGTATAACAAAGCCTCCGGCGCTTGCAAAGGACGAATTCGTCACATCCTCGCCATCATGAGGAAGGGCACTCGTCCCCTTCCCGCCGGTCCCTGCCACGGACGCGAACGCGCCGCGATGCGACGCTCACTCCGCAATGAAGGAGGTCGTCTTGGTGCCGGGGTCGTAGCGCAGCCTCAGCACGTTGAACTTGCAGAGGTTGACGTTCTTCCACAGCACGGACTCGTTGTAGTTCTGCCAGTCGACGCGGATGTTCCAGACGCATCCTTCGTCGTCTTCGTCGAACTCGACATAAGTGCTCGCCTGGTTCTGCAAGGTCTTGTCGAGCTCGTTGTCCCATTCGTCCAGACCATCGTCCGGCGAATTGAAGCCGAGAAACTTGATGGCGTAGCCGGTCTCGTTGACGACGGAGACGTTGCGGGAATCCGCAGCCTGCGATGGCACGGCTGTGACCGAGAGACCGAGTGCAATGAGTGCAGACAGAAAATATTTCATGAGAGCCCCAATGAAAAAGAACATCCGGCGCCTGCACGTCATCGGTGCAGGTACCGGGGCATCAATAACGTTGCCTTGCAGGTATCGTCCGGAGAGCGATCGAAAGGGTCAACACACGATCGACCTGCACTCCGGAACGGTACGCGACGCGAGAAGCGCACGGCCTGTTCTTATCGACTAGGACTCACGTCAGCAATGAATGGGCATTCATAGCCCGCGCATTCACAGCCTACTCTGCCGCGTCGGTTGTCTGAGGTGCGGGCACGCTTCCCGCAACCTCGATCGCAGCGCCATTGCTCTTGCCGGTGACGGCACTGACCAGCGCCTTCACCGGATCCTCGCCTGGTGCAAAACCGCTCTGGCGCAGGATTTCGTCGATCATCGGCCGCAGCGCGTGCACCTTCAACAGCTCGCCGGCGAGACCTTCGCCGAAGCCGGCATTGCTGCCGCTTGCGCCGTTGCCGCCGAACGCGCCGCCGGTGTGCAGGATGCGGACGTCCTTGATGTTGGCGATCGGCTTCACCATCTCGGCGAGCGCCGACGGCATCATCTCGATCCGCTTCTTGGCGATCTCGAAGTCGATGACGTTGCTGCCGAGCTTGTTCTGCGCCTCGTTCTTCATGGTGATCACGGCCGCCTCCGCTTCACCGATGTTCTTGACGCCGACCGCCTTGATCTTGTTGGCCTCGGCTTCCGCGCTGGCGAGCGTCTTGGTGGCCTCGGCGCGATCGAGCGCGGCCTTCTTCTCGGCTTCCGCCGCAACGATCAGCTCGGTCGATTTGCGTTCGGCCTCGGTGCGGGCGGCGAGCACCTGGGTCAGGCGAGCACGGTCGGCGACCTCGACCGCGCGCGCGGTCACCACCTTTTCCTCCGCGGACACGGCTACGGCTTCCGCTGTCTTGGCTTCGGCGACCGCCTCCGAGGTCTGCTTGCTCTTGGCCGCGATCTGGATCTCGTTCTCCTGCGTTGCGATCTGGATTTCGCGCTGCGCGTCGGTCTTGCGCTTGTTGATCGCGAGATCGGATTCGATCACCGCCGTTTCCTTGATCTGCTTGGCACCGGCCTCCTTCTCGGCGACCGCGCGATCGGTGTCGATGCGGGCGTTCTCCTCGGTCAGGCGCGCGGTCTGCGTCGCGGTGGCCACTTCGGCGCGGGTGCTTGCGGTCTTGTTGGCGATGTCGCGCTCCTGCGAGAGCTCGGCTTCCTTCTTGGTCCGCTCGATCCCGAGGGTCTGCTGCCGCGCCTCGAGGTCCTTTTGCGCAATCGCCACCTCGTTGTCGCGCACGATCGCGTTGCGGTCGCGTCGGCGGGTCTCGGTGATGGTCTTGAGCTGGGTGAGCCCCTCCGCGTCGAAGAAGTTTTCCGGGTTGAAGAACTTGACGTCGGTCTGGTCGAGTTTGGTCAAAGACACCGACTCCAGTTCAAGGCCGTTGGACTTGACGTCGGACTCCACGGTCGCCTGCACGTGCTTGACGAAATCGCTGCGCTTCTCCTGCAGTTCCAGGATGGTCATGGTGGCCGCCACCGAACGCAGGCCGTCGACGAATTTGGCTTCGACCTGGTTGCGCAGGGCTTCGGCGTCATTGGTCAGCGCGCCCAGCGTCTGGCTCGCCAGCGCAATGCTCTCGTCGTCGGGGCGGACGCGGACATAGAACTCGGCGACGATGTCGACGCGCAGGCGATCCTTCGTGATCAGGGATTCCCGCTCCTTGCGCTCGACCGTGAGCCGCAGCGTCTTCAGGTTGACGCTGGCATAGGAGTGGAAGATCGGCAGGATCATGGCGCCGCCGTCGAGCACCACCTTCTTGCCACCCAGGCCGGTGCGGACGAATGCCTCGTCTCGCGTAGCGCGCTTGTAGAGGGTGGTGAACACAATGCCCAGGACGACGATCAGCGCAACGCCGATCATGGCCGGGACTGCGATGTCAAACATGAATATCTCCGCTAATTGTTTTGCTGATTGCTTAGAGTGGGTTTGGATGGTTTGAGTTCATCGTCGGCTTTCACCGCCAAAAAGCGGGTGCCGACGCGATCGACCAGCAGGACGAGGCTTCCCTGCGCCAGCGGCTCAGACGAAGGCGCCGCGACCGCCCAGACGAAATGCCGGTTGCCATAGACGTCGGCGACGCTGACGCGGCCAGGCGGGCCCTGGTCCAGGGGACCGATGACGACTTCGCCGACTCGACCGACGAGATCCCCGAGACCGACGGCGTAGCTTTCGTCCTTGGGAATGATTTTTGCGATGAAGCCGCTGGAGATGCGCACCAGCGGAATTGACGCGACTCCTGCGCCGAGCGAGGCGACGCTCGCCGGCAAGGGGCCGGCGACCATCCGCGCAATATCCTGGATCAGGAAGCCGGTGATCGAGAAGGCACCGAGCAGCAGCAGCAGGAAGATCAGCAGCGGCACGCCGCCGAGATTGATCCAGGAGATCGCGTTGATCACGCCATTGTCGCTGGGGTGACCGAAATCGATATTGGTGCCGAGCATCTCGCTGAGGGAGGCCCCGACCATCATCGAGACCGCCTCGACCGAGCCGACGATCACGATCATGGCCGCCGCGATCGCGAACGGCCTGACCTCGGGCGCCATCACATGTTCGAGCAATGTGCTCATGGCCGCGAACTCAGGAGCGCGTCTTCAACCGCGCGAGCCTCGCCGCAATCTCCTTGTCGCGATGCAACGCGCTGAGCTCGTCGATGTCGCTCGAGAACGCAATGCCGGCCGGCACGCCGGTGGCCCGCGCCACCGCCCTGCCCGCGCGCAGCGCCTTTGCTGCGGCCGAGTTGCCGGCCTGTTTTTTCGACGTTGCGGTCGAATGTGTGCCGGCGGCGGCCTCGCTCTTCTCGAGATCGGCGCGCCGCTGCTCGGCATCCTGGAGGGCGGAGAGCACCGCGCGCAGCGAGGTCACGCATTGCTCGATCTTCTCATTGTTCTCGTCGATCGCCCGCGACAGCACCTCGAACTGCGCTTCGAGGTCCATCTGCCGCGCGATGCCGGCGCGGGCGAGGTCGTCACGGCTGTCGTCGATCGCGCCCTGGATCTTTGCGGCAAGGTCGGTCATCGCGCGCTCGATCTCACTGCGCCGCGCGTTCAGCCGATATTCCTCGGCGCGCGCCGAAGCGAGCGCTTCGCGGGCCTCGTTCTCCGCGTTCTCGATCTCGCGGATGGCCTGGCCCACGACCTTCAGCTTGTTCTTGCCTTCGGCCTGCTCGATCGCGTCATAGGCGATGCCTGCGATCAGGCGTCCAACCCGGGACAGGAAGTTCTCGGGGGCGGCAGCGATGGTATCCATGGCATTCTCCTCCTCTGGCAGATTGTTCGGCGTGACGCCGTAGTGAATTTCAAAACCGTCGTCGCTGCGGATCAGATGGGCGGGCACGCTCTGGCCCCAGCCCTCGGCATAACCGACATAGTCGAACGGCACGCTGAAGCGCCCCTGCACGGTGGCGATCGAGATCGTGGTCGGACCCTTGAGCTTGGCAAGTTTGTCGTCGAGCGGCAGCCGGCGACCGCTCGCCGCGCGATAGTCGGCGCGGTCGCGCAGGCCCAGCGTCACCAGGCGTGACGGCAGGCCGGTCTGTTTCCGGATCGCATCGTAGGCGTGGGCATGCAGCAGCACGACGTTGGAGCCCACATTATGCGTGCGAGCAACCTCATCGAGGATCTCCATCATGCGGTCATAGGCCTCGAAAGTCGCCTCCAGTGCGGCTTTGACGGCCGGCTCAGGGGCGAGCCTGTAGCGCAGCGAGGATGGCGCTTGTCGGGGCGACGGGCTCATGGAAAGCACTAAAGCACCATTTTGGTGCTTTACAAGGGGAAAGGCCGATCACGTTCCACTGATCCTTATGCACTGTATTGGTTAGTCGCCGTCGGTACGGGCGGCGTTCAAGGTTGTCTGGTCACCGATAGATCACTGCGGATCAAGACTTCTCGCACGCGCCGGTTGCAATTTTCATCGAAATGCGACCCCCCGGGGCACGGCCACGCACAGATTGTCCGCAGCATATCCACAGGGCTACCGTGCCGATTCCGTCTGCGTGTGAGCTAACTTGCTGCGCACAAATCCACAGGTCGCCGGTTCAACCGCCCGCCTGCTCGAACACGGCGCGGCAGGCCTCGCTCAGGCTCGCCTTGTTGCGGCGCAGGCACGCGGTGATGGCGCGGACGTTCGGGATCTCGCCGGCGCAAAGACGGTAAACGTCGGGGGTGCAGGCCCGGCGTTGCTCGGGCGTGCCCTGCGCGTAGGCAGTTGATGCAAACAGCGTCAGGAACAATCCGAGAGTCGAGGCCCGACGCGCCCGGCTCTTCACGCCTGCGAATTTCAGGAACCTCGCCTTCATCATTGCGTCTCCTGTCGGCCTCACCCGTTCTGGCCTTCATTGGCCGGTGTGACGTCAGGCTTACGGGAAAGAAAGTTCTGAGAATGTGATCTCTTTCACACTGGCGGCTCGGTGGAACCGCCTAGGTTCCGCGCCGGTTTTCTTTAGGGAATCACTAACCAAACGAGCGCCGATCGACGGGTCGATAAAATTCGATCGATCGGCTCAATTGGGAAAAAAGCCGGTTTTGCGATTTTGCCCGTCGGGAATGGCCCGGAGGGTGCGATGAGCGAAGCCGAATTCAACTTGCTGCTGGATGCCGTGCGGGCCGCAATCGAGCCCGCGCCGGAGGAGGAATTCGTGCCCCGCTCGTGGAAATTCGACGCGCCGCTCAAAGCCGCCAACGACAACGAGGGAACTTGGCCGCTGCTGCCGTTTCCGGATGGCTGGTACGCCGCCGGCTGAGCGCGACCTCCCGGGCTCTTCTCTCTCGCTACGTCTGTAAGAACAGTCGGTCGCCGCCTGGCATCTGGCGGAGACAATCAGTCAACTTTCAGTGCCCGACTGGTCGTCCGACTGACGCGGGTCCCTGACCGGACCGGTGGACGGAAAGATGCTCTCATAGATCGCGCGGGCTTCCCGTATCAGACGGGCCCGTTCGATCTCGGACTTCGGAACAAATCGGACGATCTCGCCCACGTGCTCTCCAGGATTCTCGACTTGATGATTCGTCAGCTAGGTGATGCGATCTTCATGCCAAGGCACATGAATCGCGGCAAACCGCCACCCCGGACAAATCCGGGTGACTTCTGAGCCATCCCATTATCGCGAACCAGAGATGCGCGTAAACCGGGGCTATTTATGCTGGGAAATCAGGAGCTTGTGATGGAGGCCACGACCAGAATTGAACTGGTGTAAACGGTTTTGCAGACCGCTGCGTAACCACTCCGCCACGTGGCCCCGTAAGGCCGGACTGATATAGGGGATCAAGGACTTAGGCAACCGCCTTCATCCGACTTCCCGATCAGTTGTGGAAGGTCGTCCAACTTGCGGTGGGGAGCCGCTTACCCAAGCATCTGCGCCAGCTTGATGCTTGCACAGATGATCATCCCCCACAGCGCGAAATTGATCTCGATCGCGGCGAGCATGAGCGTTCTTCCCTGGTCGCACCACTTTAGCCTGTAGTGCTCAGTGTCTACACTCGCTCAGCCGTGCCAAGGGTTCCAGTCCATAATTTCCATTTTTCGGCTGAGCTCGCCTTGGTCAGGTCACAAACGCGAACAAGCGCGATTCAAGGTTCAACGCAGGCTGGATCACGCCCTGCCCTCGCCGGCGACAGCCAGATATTGGCCGAGGATGTCTTCGGTTGAACCCGCAGCGGCGATCCGTCCCTCGCGCAACAGGATCGCGCGGTTGCAGGTGTTCCTGATGAGATCGATATCGTGCGAGGCGAGCACGAGGATACCGGCGCGTGCCACGATCGCATCGAGCCGCTGGCGCGCTTTCCTGCGGAACTGCTGATCACCGACGCCGATCCACTCGTCGAGCAGCACGACCTCACCTTCGATCGCGGTTGCCACCGCGAAGATCAGGCGCAGAATCATGCCGCTGGAATAGGTGCGCAGCGGCAGGTCGAGCCGGTCGCCGAGCTCAGTGAACTCGGCGATCTCCGCACGCCGCGCCTCTATCTCGCTGCGCCGCGCTCCGATCACCAGCCCGCGCCGCAGGATGTTCTCGTAACCGGTCGCCTCCTCGTCAAAGCCGGCGGCGAGATCGAACAGCGACAGGCAGCGGCCGCAGACATCGACCGTGCCCGCGGTCGGATGGTAGATGCCGGCCAGCACCCTGAGCAGCGTGGTCTTGCCGGCGCCATTGGCGCCGATGATGCCGAGCCGGTCACCAGCGCGGATATCGAGATCAACGCCGTTCAGCGCGGAGACAATGTGCGGGCGCGGTGCATTGCCGGCCTTGCGCAGCGTCACGGCGCGCACGAACCGGCTGCGCAGCGAGCGGTCGCGAAACGACAACACGGGAAATGTAACTGAGACATTGCGCAGCACGATGTGGGCAGCGGAGCTCATGGCGCGCACCTAGAGCCAGTACGCCACGCGATGGCGGTATCTCGCGTAGCAGCCGAGGCCGATCATCGCCATGGCGAGCGCGTAGAGCGATCCGAGCAGCCATTGCGCCGGATCGGCCGGCTGCGACAGAAGCGGCTTGCGCACGAGATCGAGCAACGTCGCGAACGGATTGACCCGCGTCAGCCAGTGGAAGGCGGTGCCGTGCACCGCATCCTCGGTCCAGATGATCGGCGTGAGGAAGAAGACGAATTGCAGGCCACTGACGATCGCCGATCCAATATCGCGAAAGCGCGCGCAGAGCAGACCGAGCGCAGTCGCACCGCCGACCAGCGTGACCAGCAGGATCGCAAAGCCGGGAACGGCGAGCACAAGGGTCCAGTGCAGCGGCCAGGGCATCACGACATAAAGCAGACCGACCAGCAGCAGATGGTGCAGGAAGATGACGACGTTGCGCGCCGTCATCTGCAGCACGTGCACGATCAGCGGCGCCGGCACGGCCTTGATCAGATGTCCGGACGCCACGAAGACGTTGGAGCCTTCCTGGAACGTCGCGGCGATCAGGGTCCAGACGATCAGGCCGACGGCGAAGGACGGCAAGAAGACAGCAATCTCCTGCTTGAACAGCGTCGCATAGACCAAGCCGACGCTGGCGATCGTTGCCGCGAGAGTCAGCGTGATCCAGAGCGGGCCGATCACGGTGCGGCGATATCGCAAGGAGATGTCCATCAGGGCGAGCGTGCCCCAGCGATCGAAATGCGCGCCTTGCCGGACGATTTCCCTGGCCGCAGCCTGAATGCGACTTCCCATCCCGCTCCTGGCTTTCCAACGCTAGGCCCGATCACGGGATGGCAATATGCCCCCCGCGTCTCTATCTGCCCGCTCCGGAGCGGGCAAGCCCTCGGCGCTGGCAATCAGCCGCGGCGGCTGCGGCGAAAATCGCGCCGGCGGCCTCGGCCTGCCGGTTTTGGCGCATATTCAGGCGTCGCCGCCAGCACTTTACGATAGCGTGTTAACATCCGTTCAAAACTCGCATGCAGCGTCTCGGCAATATCCGGGCGCTGCTGGAGGCTCGCGAGCATCATGGCCGCAGCCTCGATGGTGGCGAGCCCGTCGCGCCGCGGCTCACGGCGCAAGCGCCCATAACGTGAGGGGGCCGCGGGATTGAGGATCACGCGCTGGCACTTCAGCATCCAGGGATTGCGCCACCACAGCGCCTTGGCCTGGCTCCAGGTGCCGTCGAGCAGCACGACGCCCTCAATCCTGTTCAGGATGGCGCGCTGATTGTCGGCGATCTCGCCCTTGCGCGTCAGCGCAATGATGTCGGCGTCGCTATCGAGATCGGTGGCGCGCGCCGATCCGAGATAGAGCACCGCCCAGCGCGCGGGATCGGCGACGGGCCGTCCGAGCGCCTTGGCAAGGCTCGGCCATGACAGCCCGACCCGCACCGTCGCATCGGCAAAATGCCGTGCCGTCAGCCGCGCAGTACCGAGCGCCCTGTCCTGCTCCTGCGGATGCTGAAGGACCAGGAGCGCGATGCGGCTGTCGAGCGGCGTGACGCTGTCGCAGATGCACAGCGGCATCGGCTTCTGGCAGTGCGGGCATTCGGCGACGGGCTCGGAAGCTGCGGTGGTGACGTCAGACGGGTTCGACATCCAGCCGCTATACGCTTGGCCCAAGGCTTCAACAACCGTTATTGCCTTCAACAACCGTTATTCCGCAGGCGCGTGCACGGCACCCGGCTCGGAGCGGCGGCGCAGGCGATCGATCAAGAGATAGATCACCGGCGTCGTGTAGAGCGTCAGGATCTGCGACACGAACAGGCCGCCGATGATGGTGATGCCGAGCGGGCGGCGCAGTTCCGTGCCTGGCCCCGTTGCGATGACCAGCGGGACGCCGGCGAACAGAGCTGCCATCGTCGTCATCAGGATCGGGCGGAAGCGCACCCGGCATGCCTCGAAAATCGCATCCGCCGACGACAGGCCGCGCTGCCGCTCGGCGTCAAGCGCGAAGTCGACCATCATGATGCCGTTCTTCTTGACGATGCCGATCAGGAGAATGATGCCAACGAAAGCGATCACTGTCAGCGGCGTGTTGGTGATCTGGAGCGCGAGCAGTGCCCCCAACCCCGCTGATGGCAACGTCGAGATGATCGTGAGCGGATGGGCAAGGCTCTCATAGAGTACGCCGAGCACGATATACATCGCGACCAGCGCCCCAAGGATCAGCAGCGGCTGCCGGCCGCTGGTCTTGGCGAAATCGCCGGCGTTGCCGTCAAAACTGCCGCGAATGCCTTCGGGCATGTGCAGCTCCTCGACCGCACGCTGGATGTTCTGGGTCGCGACCTGGAGCGGCACGTCCGGCAGGAGGTTGAACGAGACGGTCGTCGAGGGAAACGACTGCGAATGGAACACCGCAAGCGCCGCGAGCCCGCGCTGCGCGCGCACCACGGCCGACAGCGGCACCTGTGTATCATTGGCCCCGGCGACATAGATGCGTTCGAGATTGGACGGATCGACCTGGAATTTCGGATCGGTCTCCAGCACGATCATGTACTGGTTGCGCTGGGTGTAGATGATGGAGATCTGCCGCTGCGCGAATGCGTTATTGAGCGCATTGTCGATGTCCTGGACGCGCACCCCGAGGCGCGAGGCGGTCTGACGGTCGATGGTCAGCGTGAGCTGCAATCCGCCGGGATCGCGATCACTGGAGATGTCGGTGATGCCCTCGACCGTCTCCATCCGCTTGGCGACGATCGGCGCCCATTGCTGGAGCAGGTTGAGATCGGTGCTCGACAGCGTGTACTGGTAGTCCGAGTCGCTCTGCCGCCCGCCGGCACGCACGTCCTGGGCCGCGAACATGAAGAGGCGGATGCCGGGCACGCGAAACAGCGCGCGGCGCAGCCGGTCGATGACCAGTTGCGTCGCGACATAGTCGCGCTCCTCCGGCGGCTTCAGGCTGATGAACATGGTGCCGCGGTTCGACGTGGCCGGGCCCGGCCCTCCGCCGCCAAGCACCGAACCGATGCCGGCCACGGCGGGATCCGCCATCACGATGTCGGCCAGCTGCTGCTGCAGGCCCAGCATCGACTGGAACGAGATGTCGGCGGAAGCCCGCGTCGCGCCGATGATGAATCCGGAATCGTCGGTCGGGAAATAGCCCTTCGGGACCTTGGCGTAGAGCGTCACCGTGAGGGCGATGGTGGCGAAGAAGACCATGAGCGTCGAGAGCGGGAATTCAAGCACGGCGCGCAAGGTCCGCGCGTAGAAATTGACGATCCGCGACAGCGAGCCCTCGATCACGCGGTCGAACAGCGTGGCCGTCTCCGACGTGGTCTGCCGGATATATTGGGCGCAGATCATCGGCGTGACCGTGAGCGATACCAGCGTCGAGACCACGATCGCAAAGGTCAGCGTCAGCGAGAATTCGCGGAGCAGCCGGCCAACGATGCCGTCCATGAAGATCAGCGGCGTGAACGCCGCAACCAGCGACAGGCTGATCGAGAGCACGGTGAAGCCGATCTGCTTCGCCCCCTCCTGTGCCGCCTGGAATGGCCGCATGCCGTGCTCGAGGTTGCGGAACATGTTCTCGATCATCACGATGGCATCGTCGACCACGAAGCCGACCGAGATCGCAAGCGCCATCAGCGAGAGGTTGTCGATCGAGAAGCCCGCAAGCCACATCCCGGCGCAGGTGCCGGCGAGCGCCAGCGGCACCGAGATGCCGGCCGCGATCGTCGGCGTGATCCGCCGCAGGAACACGAACACCACGACCATGACCAGGATCGCGGTTGCAAGCAGCGTCCATTGCATGTCCCGGACGCTGGCGCGGATCGTGCCGGTGCGATCGACCAGGGTGGAGATCTCCACACCTGCCGGAATCCACTGCTTGAGCTCGGGGATCAGCGCCTTGACGCGGTCGACGGTGTCGATGACGTTGGCATCACCCTGCTTGGTGATCTGGATCAGCACCGCGGGCTGCTTGTTGAACCAGGCTATGGAGCGCGCGTTGCGGACGGAATCCTCGATGTCGGCGACGTCGCCGAGACGGACGAAAGTTCCATTCCCGCTCTTGATGACGATGTCGCGGAATTCCTTCGCGGTGCGCATCTGGCGGTTCAGCGCCAGCGTCTCGCTCTGGCGCTCGCCATTGAAAATGCCGACCGGGCCGAGCGGATTGGCATTGATGATCGCGGTCCGCACGTCGTCCGTGGCGATGCCGGCATTGGACAGCGCGACCGGATTGAGCTGGATGCGCACCGCCGGCTGATCCGCGCCGCTGATGGTGACATTGCCGACGCCCGGAACCTGCGAGATCCGCTGCGCGATCACGGTGTCGGCGACGTCATAGATGGCGGCGGTCGAGATGGTCTTGGAAGTCAGGGCCAGCACGTAGACGGGTGCTGCGGCGGAATTGGCTTTGCGGAAGCGCGGTAGCGCCGGCAGATCGCTCGGCAGATCCACCAGCGAAGCGTTGATCGCTGCCTGTACGTCGCGCGCGGCCCGATCGATGTCGCGGCCGATGTTGAACTGCAGCTGGATGTTGGTGTTGCCGAGCGAGCTCGTCGAGGTGATCTGGTTGATGCCGGCGATCTCCCCCAGGCGCCGCTCCAGCGGCGCGGCGACGGTTGCCGCCATGACGGAGGGGTCGGCGCCTGGCCGGCTTGCAGACACGAAAATGGCGGGGAAGTCGACGTTGGGCACCGACGAGACGGGCAAGAACTCGTAGGCCACGACACCCAGCAGGAACAGCCCGATCGAGAGCAGCGTCGTGGCGACGGGCCTGCGGATGAAGGGCTCCGAGATCGATGCCATCTCACATCCCCTCGGTTGCGCCCGCAACCGGCGGCCCTCCCGGCTCGACCGGGGGCAGCGCGCGCTCGAGGCG
The DNA here is from genome assembly GCF_059803515.1 of Bradyrhizobium sp. UFLA05-125. Lineage (NCBI taxonomy): Bacteria > Pseudomonadati > Pseudomonadota > Alphaproteobacteria > Hyphomicrobiales > Nitrobacteraceae > Bradyrhizobium > Bradyrhizobium sp. UFLA05-125. Next base: position 178,909 of record NZ_JBANBJ010000001.1, read on the forward strand.
GCGGTTGATCCGGTCGAGCGCGAGATAGATGACCGGCGTGGTGTAGAGCGTCAGCAACTGGCTGAGTAGCAGGCCGCCGATGATGGAGATGCCGAGCGGAAAGCGCAGCTCGGAGCCGGTGCCGCTCTCGATCGCAAGCGGAAGCGCGCCAAACAGCGCCGCGAGCGTCGTCATCATGATCGGGCGGAAACGCAACAGGCAGGCCTGGACGATCGCTTCCGTCGGCGCCATTCCCTGCCCGCGCTCCGCTTCCAGCGCGAAGTCGATCATCATGATGGCGTTCTTCTTGACGATGCCCATCAGGAGGATGATGCCGATCAGGCCGATGACGGAGAGGTCTTGCCCGCACAAGACCAGCGCGAGGATCGCGCCGACGCCGGCGGACGGCAGCGTCGACAGGATCGTGATCGGGTGGATGTAACTCTCATAGAGCACGCCCAGCACGATGTAGATCGTGATGACGGCAGCGAGCAGCAGCCAGGGTTGGCCGGCGAGCGCCTTGGCGAATTCGGCTGCATCGCCCGCGTAGACGCCGACGATGTTGCCGGGCATGCCGATGCGGGTCTCGATCGCCTTCACGGCCTCGACCGCGTCGCCGAGGGCGGCGCCCGGCGCCAGGTTGAAGCTGAGCGAGACCGCCGGGAATTGTGCCTGGTGCGAGATCGCGAGCGGCGCCGTGGTGCGCGTGAGCGTCGCCACGGCCGACAGCGGCACTTGGGCGTTAGGGGCGCCGACGGTGCTGCTGGCCGAGCCCGGCAGATAGAGCTTCGACAGGATCGACGGATCGCGCTGGTACATCGGCAGCGCCTCCAGCACCACGCGGTACTGGTTGGCCTGACCGTAAATGGTGGAAATCTGCCGCTGCGCGAAGGCATCGTTCAGGGTGTCGGTCACGGCCTGCAGGTTGACGCCGAGCTGGCCGGCGCGGGTCCGGTCGACGTCGAGCTGGGCGCGCAAGCCACCCTCCTGCGCCTCCGAGGACACGTCGCGGAACAAGGGATCGCGCCGCATCTCCGCGACCAGCTTGCGCGACCATTCCGAGACGGATGCCGCGTCGGTGCCGGTGAGCGTGTACTGATACTGCGAGCGGCTCGACTGCGTCGAGATCTGCACGTCCTGGACGGGCTGGAAGTACACGGTCATGCCGGGGATCGCGGCGACCCTGTTCTTCAGCCTGTCGACGACCACGCTGACGTCGTCGCGCCGCTCGCCGCGCGGCTTGAGCGTCATGACGAGGCGCCCGACATTGGTGGTCGGGTTGACTGAGCCCGCTCCGATCACCGAGACGACGCCGACCACGTCGGGATCGGCCTTGATGGCATCGGCGGCTTCCGTCTGCCGCTTCTGCATCTCGGCGAAGGAAACGTCGGGGCCGGCTTCCGTTACGGCCGTGATCGAGGCCGTATCCTGGAGCGGCAGAAAGCCCTTGGGCGCGACCACGTACAGAGCCAGGGTCGCGATCAGCGTGGCGAAGGTCACGACCAGCGTCGCGCGCTGATGCTCCAGCACCCATAGCAGGCTGCGGTGATAGAAGCCGACCGTCCAGTCGATGAACCGGCTGATGGCGGCGAGCCCCGGCACCGCAAACTCCTCGTGCGCGTGCTTGAGGAGGCGCGAGCACATCATCGGCGTCAGGGTGAGCGAGACCACTGCCGAGGTCACGACCGCGATCGTCAGCGTCAGCGCGAATTCGCGGAACATCCGGCCCACGAGGCCCGACATGAACAGAAGCGGGATGAAGACGGCGATCAGCGATACCGTCAGCGAGATCACGGTGAAGCCGATCTCGCTCGCGCCCCGGAGCGAAGCCTGCATCGCGCTCTCGCCATTCTCCATGTGGCGGACGATGTTCTCGATCATCACGATGGCATCGTCGACCACGAAGCCGGTGCCGATCGTCAGCGCCATCAGCGACAGGTTGTCGAGGCTGAAGCCTGCGAAATACATGATGCCGAAGCTCGTGATCAACGACAGCGGCAGCGCGACGCCCGCGATCACGGTCGCGCGCAGCGAGCGCAGGAACAGCAGCACGACCAGCGTCACCAGCACGACGGCGAGGATCAGCGTGAACTGCACGTCATGGACTGAGGCGCGGATGGTGACCGTCCGGTCCGAGACCACGGTCAGGTGCACGCCGGCCGGGATCGCGCGCTGGACCTTCGGAATCTCCGCCCGGATCTGGCTGACCACATCGATCACGTTGGCGCCGGGCTGGCGCTGGATGTCGATGATCACCGCCGGCGTGCCCTGGTACCAGCCACCGGTCCGGTCGTTTTCCAGGCCGTCGACGATCTGCGCGATATCCCCGATGGTGACGGGCGAGCCGTTGCGGTAGGCCACGATGATCGGCCGGTAGGCATCGGCCGCGGCGATCTGGTCGTTGGCCGCAATCAGATAGGACTGCTGTGCGCCGTCGAGCGAGCCCTTCGGCCCCGAGACGTTGGCATTGGAGATCGCGCTGCGCAGATCCTCCATGGCGATGCCATAGGCAGCCAGCCGCGCGAGGTCGGCCTGGATGCGCACAGCCGGTTTCAGCCCGCCCAGCACCGAGACGCGGCCGACGCCGGAGATCTGGCTCAGCCGTTGCGCCAGGATCGTATCCGCGATGTCGCTCATCACCCGCAGCGAGATCGTGTCGGAGCGCAGTGCGAGCGTCATCACCGGCGCATCGGCCGGGTTCACCTTGGCGTAGGTCGGCGGGTAAGGCAGCGTCTTGGGCAGAACGCCGGCGGCTGCGTTGATCGCAGCCTGCACGTCCTGCGTCGCACCATCGATGTCGCGGTTGAGATCGAATTGCAGCGAAATCTGGCTGACGCCGAACGAGCTCGTCGAGTTCATCGCCGACAACGACGGGATCTGGCCAAGCTGCCGCTCCAGCGGCGCGGTAATGAGCGAGGCGATGACGTCGGGGCTCGCGCCGGGCAGCTGCGTCGTTACCTGCACCGTCGGGAAGTCGACCTGCGGCAGCGCTGAGACCGGAAGCGAAAAATAGCCGAGCGCGCCGCCGATCAGCAGCGCGATGCCGAGGAGCGAGGTCGCGATCGGCCGGCGAATGAAGGGTTCGGAGACGCCCATGACGCGATCAGTCCGTCGAGGTCGGGGTCATGGCTGCTTCGCTCCACTGCCCGATGAATCTGCCCCCTGTGCCGGTCCGGTCTGGCCTTTCTGGTCGCCCTCACCGCTTTGCCGCTTGGCGCGGCGCTCGCCATCCTTGCCTTGTCCGTCCTTCGCCTGTGCGTCCTTGGCTTGCCCATCCTTGGCTTGCCCATCCTTGGCCTGCCCATCCTTGGCTTGACCGCCTTTCTGGGCATCCGGCGCGCGGGTGCGCTTGCGCGGCGCAAGATCCGCAGACGGCGTCTGGTCGTCGCGGCCGACGATCACCTTGGAGCCGTCGGAGAGATTGGCAAAGCCGGTCGTGACCACGCGATCGCTCGGTGACAGGCCGCTCGCGATCACGGCGTCATGCTCGTTCTGCTGCGTCACCGTTACCGGCTTGGCCGAGACGATATCGCCCTCGCCGATGACATAGCTGAAGGTTCCGATCGGTCCGCGCTGCACGGCCGATGTCGGCACCACCAGCGCTTTCGGCAGCGTTTCGACCTTGAGGCGGACATTGACGAACTGCCCCGGCCAGAGCTGATAGCTGGCGTTGGGGAATTCCGCCTTGAGCTTGAGCGTGCCGGTGGTCGGATCGACCTGGTTGTCGATACCGGTCAGCTTGCCGGTGTCGATCACCGTCACACCGTCATTGCCGAACACGTCGACCTGCAACGTGCCCTTCGACGCGGCAGCGTTGACGCGCATGATCTGCTGCTGCGGCAGGCTGAACCACACTGCGATCGGCTGCAATTGCGTGATGACGACGAGGCCCGTGGTGTCGGAGGCATGGATGATGTTGCCTTGGTCGACCTGGCGTAGACCCGCGCGGCCCGAGAGCGGTGCCACGATCTTGGTGTAGCTCAGCGTTGCCGCCGCATTGTCGATCGCGGCCTGGTCGGCCTTGACCAGCGCCTCGGTCTGCGCGACCAGCGCGCGCTGGGTGTCGGCCTGCTGCTTGGAGCCCGCGTTGGAGGCGGCGAGCTGCTCGTAGCGCGTGAGGTCAATGCGCTGGTTGGCGAGCTGCGCCTGGTCCTGGGCCTTCTTGGCCACGGCCTGATCATACTGCGCCTGGTAGATCGCGGGATCGATCTCGGCGAGGACGTCGCCCTTCTTGACATCCTGGCCTTCGATGAAATTCACCGCGATCAACTTGCCGTCGACCTGCGAACGCACGGTGACGGTGTTGAGCGCGCGGATCGCGCCGACGCCGTCGAGATAGACCGGCACGTCCTGGACGCGCGGTGACGCCGCCAGAACGGGCACGGGCAGGTCGGGCCGCGCATTGCGGTCAGTCGCAGGTTTCTGGTGCCACGCGGTCCAGCCGAAATAGCCGAGCCCGCCGAGGATCACGAGCGTGATCAGCGTGGAAACAAAGCGGCGGCCGCGCCGGGACGTGCGCTTGCCCGCCTTGTCCTTCGCGCCTTCCTTCGTATCCGGCTTAAAGAGCATTGACGGGTTTCTCCATTCTCGGCTCCCAACCGCCGCCCAATGCCTGGTACAGGCTGACGATCGCGAGCAGGCGGGCAAGCTGCGCCTGCCACAGCGCATCTTCCGCCTGAAATAGTGTCTGCTGGACGTTCAGCACCGTCACGATATCGGCCGTGCCGGCGCGCAACTGCTGTTCGGCGAGATCGAACGCGCGGCGTGATGCCGCGACGACCTCGCGCTGCAACTGCAGCTTGATCGTGGTCTGCTTGATCGAATACAGCGCGTTATCGACATCCGCGAAGGCCTGGATGATCGTCTTGCGGTAGGTCTGGAGCAACTCGTCCTGCCGCGCCTTGGCGTTTTCGAAATTGCCGAGAATCTTGCCGCCGTCGAAGATCGGCTGCGTCGCGCTGCCGACGAGCTGGAAGAAGGCCGCGTGCGGCTGGAACAGGGACACCAGCGCCGAGCTCTGATAGCCGCCATTCCCGGTGAGCTGGATGGTCGGAAAGAACTGCGCGCGGGCATTGCCGATATTGGCGGTGGCAGACGCAAGCTGCGCTTCCTGTCGGCGAATATCGGGCCGCTGCGTCAAGAGTTCGGACGGCAGCCCCGGCGTGACGTGCGGGATTGCGATCTGGTTCATCGAGCCGCCCGCGATCCGCACGCTCTCCCGCGGGCGTGACACCAACACGGCCAGTGCGTTGATGTTCTGGTCGAGTGTCTGGCGGAGCGGCGGCACCAGCGCCTTCTGGTTCGCCACCACGCTCTCCTGCTGCGCGACGTCGAGGTCCGTGCCGGTGCCCGCCTTTCGCCGCTCCTTGATGGCATCGAGTATCCGCTGGGCACTGGCGATGTTGTTTTGCGCGGTGCGCAAGCGATCCTGCGAGGCCAGTACCTGGAAATAGGCGTTGGCGACGCTGGTCAGCGTGGTCAACGCCACGACGTCGCGATCGAAGCGATTGGCGTGGGCGGTCTCTTCGGCGGACTGCAATGCGTCCCGATTCTGGCCCCAGAAATCGAGCTGGTAGCTCGCGCTCATCGAGGCCGAATAGTTGACGACCTCGCGGCCGCCATTGGTGAGTCCGGAGGACGAGGAGCCGGAGGTGCGTGAATAGGTCTCCGAACCCGCGCCGGACAAGCTCGGCAGCAGGGCTGCGCCGGCCTGCCGCGCCTGGGCGTCGGCCTCGAAGATGCGCGCGACGGCGGCGGCGATGTCCAGGTTGACGGTCTGCGCCTCCTCCATCAATTGCGTTAGCTCCGCCGAGCGGAAGCCGCGCCACCAGTCGAGCGGCGGCGGCGCATCGGGCTTACCGGCGTATTTATATTGACTGGGCACGTCGAGCGCCGGATCCGGCAAGTCCTGCGTCAGCACACAGCCGGCGGAGCTCAGTGCCAGGCCAAGCGCCACCACCCTGCCCGCTGCACCCAGCAGCCGGGGTGCAGGACCGTGCGGTCGCCGGACGCCGACCATCGGGAATCTTCGGGTCACATCCACCCCCTGCCGGGCAGACGCAACTGCCACCGCGCGGCCGGATTAACCGATTCGCGGCCGGTCAGTCGGGAAATGGTCTCCGTTTCATTCACAGCGTGATGCTTTCCTGGAACTGTTCCGCATACTAGCCGGGCGTGACCGGGGCGGACAGTCCCGCAACTGCGAAGCGCGCCCCGCAAAGGGGACTTCACGAAGTCGCCAAACACGCAGGCTTTGCCTATTTCTATAGGGCTTTCTCGCATTTCGGCGTGCTCCGCGGCAGGCGGCAAGCTTACCAACATTTCATGTGATATTGTCGCCACAGCGGGATCGGGACGGCCACAGAAGGGATGCCCTCCACCGAAACCTGCGCCGCAGCGCACGGCAGCTTTTCCGACATCAAGCGACAGGGGCATCGCAGAAGCTTGGCGGCCGCCGAAACGCGCGCTTATACTGTCCATGGCTGACTGCCTGCGGGGGCGCTCTCGGGTCCAGCGAAAACCGGGATCGGCGCGGCTGCCTGAGCGGTCGGATTGTGCCAGTTCAGGTGATTCCGATGCCGAACGCGATCCCGGTCACCCCCGACAATGTCGAGACGGTCCTCGCCGACCTGCCGCGTCTGGTTCGCCTCGCGCTCGCCTTCGGCTCACGTCTGAGGCGTGGCACGCTCGACGTGATCCTGCCTGACGGCCGCGTCATCCGGCTCGGTGGCCTCGAGCCGGGACCGAATGCGGTGATGCGGCTGCACAATTACGATTTTGCGCCCCGCCTCATCAATGCCGGCGATATCGGGATTGCGGAAGCCTATCTCGCAGGCGATTGGGACACGCCCGATCTCACTCAGTTCCTCTATCTCTTCTGCGTCAACCACGACCTGATCCAGGCCATGCTCCGCGACAAGCCGCTAATGCGCTTCGCTCAGGTGCTCCGGCACTGGTTCAACCGCAACACCAGGCGCCAGGCGCGGCGCAACATCCATGCTCATTACGACATCGGCAACGCCTTCTATTCGGCCTGGCTCGATCCGAGCATGACCTACTCCTCGGCGCTGTTCGAGGAGAACACCACCGATCTCACGGCAGCCCAGACCAACAAGTATCGCCGGCTCGCCGAAGCCATCGATCTCAAGCCGGGACAGAAGCTGCTCGAGATCGGCTGCGGCTGGGGCGGATTTGCCGAATACGCGGCCAAAACCTTTGGCGCGCATGTTGTGGGTTTGACGATCTCGACCGAGCAGCGCGACTTTGCGCAGAGGCGCATCCAGGATGCCGGTCTCGCCGAGAAGGTCGAGATCCGCCTTCAGGACTACCGTGATGAGCGCGACCGGTATGACCGCATCGTCTCGATCGAGATGATCGAGGCCGTCGGCGAGCAGTTTTGGCCGAAATATTTCGCGCAGCTGCGCGATCGCCTGTTGCCGGGCGGCCTTGCCGGCATCCAGGCCATCACCATCCAGGACGGGCTGTTTCAGACCTATCGGCGCGAGGTCGACTTCATCCAGCGCTACGTTTTTCCCGGCGGCATGCTGCCCTCGCCCGCGGTGCTCAAGTCGCTGGGCGAGACGTTTGGTGTACCCGTCATCCGGGAGCGCATCTTTGGGCAAGATTATGCCAAGACGCTTGCCACCTGGCGAAATAACTTCCGCAGCGCCTGGCCAAACCTCGTGCCGCTCGGCTTCGACGATCGGTTCCGGCGGCTCTGGGAGTACTATCTGTCCTATTGCGAGGCCGGTTTCCTCTCTGGAAATATCGACGTCCGGCAGGTCGTCTTCGCAAAGCAGCATTAAGACCTTGTGCCCTCGCCTTGTGTGGCCGGAGACCCTACTTTAGGGTCTAGACGATCTCACAGAACCAGCCGGTAATTGCCTGACATGACCATAAAAAACGACGTTGTCGAAGCCATCGGCAACACCCCCCTCATCAAGCTCAAGCGCGCGTCCGAACAGACCGGCTGCACCATTCTCGGCAAGGCCGAATTCATGAATCCCGGCCAGTCGGTGAAAGACCGCGCCGGCAAATGGATGATCCTGGAGGCGGAGAAACGCGGCGAGCTGAAGCCAGGCGGCCTCGTGGTCGAGGCAACTGCGGGCAATACCGGCATTGGCCTTGCGGTCGTAGCGAGCGCGCGCGGCTACCGCACGCTGATCGTGATTCCGGAGACCCAGAGCCAGGAGAAGAAGGACTTCCTGAAGCTGTGCGGCGCCGAGCTCGTCGAGGTGCCAGCGCTGCCTTATGCCAATCCCAACAACTACCAGCATGTCGGCCGCCGCCTCGCCGATGAGCTGCGCAAGAGCGAGCCCAATGGCGTCCTGTTCGCCGACCAGTGGAACAACCTCGACAATGCCAAGGCGCATTACGAATCCACTGGCCCCGAAATCTGGGAGCAGACCGGCGGCAGGATCGACGGCTTCGCCTGCTCGGTCGGCAGCGGCGGCACGCTCGCCGGCGTCAGCCGCTATCTGAAGGAGAAGAACAAGAATGTCGCCATCGCCTGCGCCGATCCGCATGGCGCGGGGATGTACGAGTATTTCCGGACCGGCGATCCCAAGGCGACGCCCGGCGGCTCGATCACCGAGGGTATCGGGCTCAACCGCGCCACCGCGATCGTCGAGACCGCGAAGGTCGATGATGCCTTCCTCATCCCCGACGAGGAAGCGGTCAACCTGATCTACGATCTGCTCGAGCACGAGGGCCTGTGCCTCGGCGGCTCGACGGGCATCAACATCGCCGGTGCCATCCATCTTGCGAAGAGGCTCGGGCCCGGCAAGACCATCGTCACGGTGCTGGCCGATTCCGGAAGCCGCTACCAGTCGAAGCTGTTCAATTCGGACTTCATGCGCGCCAAGAATCTGCCGGTGCCGGCCTGGCTGGAGAAGCGCAGCAACATCAAGCCGCCGTTCGTGTGAGGCGCGATCGGCGGCGTAACTGCCGCCGCCCTCACCGCCCGGCCAGCTGCGTAGGGTGGGCAAAGCGACTTGTCCGCCGTAGCTCGAAGAGCGAAGGCGGAAGCGTGCCCGCCTCTTCTATCGCAGTCCTGCATAGATGGTGGGCACGGCGCTACGCGCCTTTGCCCACCCTACGATTTCACTGGCCGATCACCGCAGGATCTGGCTCAGGAACAGCTGCGAACGCGCGTGCTGCGGGTGGGCGAAGAATTCCTGCGGCGTGTTGGATTCGATGATCTGACCGGCGTCCATGAACACAACGCGGTTGGCGACCTCCTTCGCAAAGCCCATTTCGTGCGTGACAACCAGCATGGTCATGCCCTCCTTGGCGAGGTCGACCATGGTGTCGAGGACTTCCTTGACCATTTCGGGGTCGAGCGCCGAGGTGGGTTCGTCGAACAGCATCACCTTTGGGTTCATGGTCAGCGCCCGCGCGATCGCGACGCGCTGCTGCTGGCCGCCCGACATCTGGCCCGGAAACTTGTTGGCCTGGTGCGGGATCTTGACCCGCTCCAGGTATTTCATCGCGGCCGCCTCGGCATCCTTCTTCGGGATGTTGCGGACCCAGATCGGCGCCAGCGTGCAATTGTCGAGCACCGTGAGGTGTGGGAACAGATTGAAGCTCTGGAACACCATGCCGACCTCGCGGCGCACCGCGTCGATATGTTTCAGGTTCGGCCCGAGCTCGATGCCGTCGACGACGATCTCGCCCTCCTGAAACTCTTCCAGTGCATTGATGCAGCGGATCAGCGTCGACTTGCCCGAGCCTGAAGGACCGCAGATCACGATGCGCTCGCCCTTCTCGACCTCGAGATCGATGTCGCGCAGGACGTGAAAGTCGCCGTACCATTTGTTGAGGCCGGAAATCTTGACGATCGGGCTGGTGGACATGGTGACCTTGTTCAGTTGCGGCGATGCGCGTTGAGCCGGTTTTCGACGAAGAGCGAGTAACGCGACATTCCAAAGCAGAAGAGGAAATAGATGATGCCAGTAAAGGCAAAGCCGGTGAAGGCGGTCGTTGGCGTCGTCCAGACTGGGTCGGCGAACGATGCCCTGAGCGAGCCTAACAGATCGAACAGCGCGACGATCGAGACCAGCGAGGTGTCCTTGAACAGCGAGATGAAGCTGTTGACGATGGCGGGAATGACGTGGCGCAGTGCCTGCGGCAGCACGATCAAGGAGGTCGTCTTCCACCAGGACAGTCCCAGTGCGGAAGCCGCCTCCCCCTGCCCGCGCGGAACCGCGGCGAGCCCACCGCGCAGGTTTTCGGCCTGATAGGCGCCGGTGAACAACGCCACGCCGATCAGCGCCCGCACCAGGCCGTCGACCGTGAAGTTGCCCGGCAGGAACAAAGGCAGCATGTAGGTCGCGAAGAACAGCACCGTGATCAGCGGCACGCCGCGCCAGAACTCGATGTAGGCGATCGAAAAGATTCGGATCAGGGGAATGGTCGAGCGCCGGCCGAGTGCGAGCGCAATGCCGATTGGCAGCGAGGCCACGATGCCGGTAATGGCGATGACCAGCGTCACCAGGAGGCCGCCCCACAGCCGCGTGTCGACAATCGGCAAGCCACTGTGATCGAGGCCCATCAGTTTGATGACCACCGCTATGCCGGCAAAAGTGGCAAGACTCGAGATCAGCGCACGCCGGCCGGTCTGAAAACCGCCGCCGAGGACGAACAGGATCGCCGAGACGATTGCGGTCGTGACGAGGAAATCAACCCAGACCGCCTGGCCCGAGGCCTGGAACTGCTCCCGCAGCCAGGTCAGCGGAAAGATCAGCCAGGAGATCAGGGTGCCGACGAGCACGATGACATTGCCGATCGCCCATAGCAGAGGACCAATCGCCGACGTCTTGCTGAGATTGACCAGCAACTGCCCGGCTCCGCTGATGCTGTCGTCGAAAAGCTGCAAAAGGCCAGCGGCCCAGCTTACGCCAAAGCCGGCGATGCCGCCGCCATGCAGCAGGAAGAACGCGACCACGGGAAAGGCGAAGAAGAACAGGCCTGAGTTCAGGCCTTTTGCCGGCAGGCGCGGAATGAGCAGCGGCAAGAGCAGCACCGCTCCGAGCACGAAGGTCAGGTTGACCCGCCAGCGCTCAGCTTCCGGATAAAAACCGTAGATAAGCTGCGTGAGCTTTGCCTGGATGAAGGGCCAGCAGGCGCCGACTGGATGCCCGGCATTCTCGGCGAGGCATGCGGCGCGATCCTTGCCGCTCCAGACCGCATTGACCAGCAGGAATTGGAGCGCGGGAATGACGATATACCAGAGCAGCAGCAGGCCGAGGATCGTGAGCAGGACGTTGGTCGGCGAGTTCAAAAGGCGCGTGCGTACGAAACCGATGAAGCCCGAGGTCTTCACCGGTGCGGCGCGCTCGGGCACCAGGTCCTGCCGGACAAAGGAAGACGCGGTGATGTCGCTCATGCCCCCAGGCTCCGGTTGATGCGCCAGCCGTAGATGCTCATGATGAAGCTGGTGACGAGCGAGGTCAGGAGATAGACGCCCATCGTCATGGCGATGATCTCGATCGCCTGTCCGGTCTGGCTCAACGCCGTGCCGGCAAACACCGAGACCAGATCGGGATAACCGATGGCCACCGCAAGCGAGGAGTTCTTGGTGAGGTTGAGATACTGATTGGTCAAGGGCGGCACGATGACACGCATCGCCTGCGGCACCACGATCAGCCGCAACGTCGCGCCCCGGCTCAAGCCAAGCGAGGAGCCCGCCTCCATCTGCCCCTTATGGACCGACAGAATGCCGGCGCGGACGATCTCGGCGATGAAGGACGCCGTATAGGTCGAAAGCCCCACTGTCAGGGCGACGAACTCCGGAATGATCCGCGCGCCGCCGGCGAAGTTGAAGCCCTTGAGCTGCGGCAGCTCGAAGGTAAAGGGCAGACCGAACACCAGCATCGTGACGAGCGGCAACCCAATGATGAAGGCCAGCACATAGGGCCAGATACGGATCACCTGCCCGCGCTGGAACAACGCCCGCCGCGCAACCCTCCTCAGCGTCAGGGATGCGAGGATGCCGAGGCCGAGCATGACCAGAAACGGGACCAAGCCGGGCTGCCCCACCGGCGAGGGCACGATCAGGCCGCGATTGTTGAGGAAAAAGGCGCCGAAGATCGAGACGCTTTGCCGCGGCGCGGGCAACGCCGCGAGCACTGCGAGATACCAGAACAGGATCTGGAACAGGAGCGGCAGGTTGCGGATGGCCTCAACATAGAGACCGCCGATTCGCGACACCAGCCAGTTGGGCGACAACCGGCAGAGTGCCACGACAAACCCGATCACAGTGGCGAAGAAGATGCCGACCACCGAAACCAGGAGCGTGTTCAACAGGCCAACCAGGAACACACGGAAGTAGGTGTCCGAGCCCGAATAGGAGATCAGGGTCTGATTGACATCGAAGCTCGCGCTGTTCTGCAGGAAGCCGAAGCCCGCGGCGATGTGCTGGGTTTCCAGGTTGGTACGAGCATTGGAAACGATCTCGTAGGCGATCCATGCGAGGACCGCGCCGAAGACAAGCTGGATGGCCATGCCGCTCCAGCCTGTCTTGCCACCGAGAGCCCGCTTGAGCTTCAGCGCGATTTGCGGTGGTGGTTTCCGGGCCTCGATGCCCATCGCCGCAGCCTGCAGGTTTGCCGATCAGCGGATCGGTGGCGCATACTGCAGACCGCCCTTGGTCCAGAGATTGTTGATACCGCGGCTGATACCGAGCGGCGAGCCGGCGCCGACGTTGCGGTCGAATGCTTCTCCATAATTGCCGACCGCCTTCACGATCCGGACGACCCAGTCCTTGGTCAGGCCGAGCTGTTCGCCGAGATTGCCATCGGTGCCGAGCACCCGCTTCATCTCTGGCTTGTCCGATTTCAGCATCTCGTCCACGTTCTTCTGGGTGACCCCAAGCTCTTCAGCCGTGATCATCGCAAACAGCGTCCACTTCACGATGTCGAACCATTGATCGTCGCCGTGGCGCACCATCGGGCCAAGCGGCTCCTTCGAGATGATCTCGTTCAGCACGATGTGATCGGCGGGGTTCGTGAGCTTCAAACGACTGGCATAGAGCCCAGACGAGTCATCGGTGAAGACGTCGCAGCGTCCGGACTCGTAGGCCTTGATCGCTTCGTCGATGGTGCCGAACGCAATCACCTCATACTTCATGTTGTTGGCTTTGAAGTAGTCGGCGAGGTTCAGCTCGGTGGTGGTGCCCGTCTGGACGCAAACGGAGGCATTGTTCAGTTCCAATGCCGAATTGACCTTGAGCGCTTTCTTCACCATGAAGCCTTGGCCGTCATAGTAGGTCACGCCCGTGAAGTTGGCGCCGAGCGAGGTGTCGCGCGAGACAGTCCAGGTGGTGTTGCGCGACAGCACGTCGATTTCGCCGGACTGCAGCGCGGTGAAGCGGTCCTTGGCCGACAGCGGCACGAACTTGATCTTGGTCGGATCGTTTAACACCGCCGCCGCGATCGCGCGGCAGACATCGACGTCGATCCCGGTCCAGTTGCCCTTGTCGTCCGGCGACGAAAAGCCCGGCAGGCCCTGGCTGACGCCACAGGACAGCATGCCCCTGTCCTTGATGGTCTTGAGCGTTTGGGCATGGGCGGCCGGGGCGGACAGGCCGGCGGCGAGGGCAAGGGTGAGAGCCAGAGTTACGCGTTTCATGGGTTGAAGCCTTTCAAGGGCGTCGTGTTTGGGGGCGACGTGTGTTCGTCTCTAATGGCGTATGTGAACGTTCGTCGAACATCTTTTTGCTGAACGTCTTTCGCTGAACATCGTGCAAGCTGTGGGCCAACCCCGTTGATCCCCTGCCAAAAACCGTTGGACGCCAGGCTGTCAGGCATGGTCCCTCGGGCGGCGGATCTAAGGTCGCGGCAAGCCCCTCAACATGCGGCGACAGAATAGCACCTGCGCATCACAGAACGACTGGCGAGCCGGGTCAAGGGGTTGACGGGACTCTTCTGTGATCTGTTATTACCAGTTGCGGTCGATCCGCTGTCCCGTGCGGGGACTTTCCGCGCCGACAATCCCAGTTTTGAAAGCACACGCATGGATTCCTCTGCGGGCGCAAAGCCCTTCCCGCAACATCCCGACACCGGGCTGGTGACCTCCGGCCGCGACACCAAGGCGCAGAAGGGTTTTGTCAATCCGCCGGTCGTGCACGGTTCGACCGTGCTCTACCCTACGGCCGAGGACCTGCACGCCCATCGCGGCGAGTTCCAGTATGGCCGCCACGGCACCCCCACCACCAAGGCGCTCCAGGAGACGCTCATGGCGCTGGAGGGATCGAACTGCGCTGGCGTCGGCATCGCGCCGTCGGGCCTGGCTGCGATCACCACCACCCTGCTCGCGGTGCTGAAGGCGGGCGATCACCTGCTCGTCTGCGACAACGTGTATCGGCCCTCGCGCAATTTCTGCAACGGCCTGCTCGCACGCTACGGCATCGAGACCACCTATTTCGATCCGCTGATCGGCGCAGGCATCGAAGCCCTGTTCAAGCCCAATACGCGCGCTGTACTGGTGGAAGCGCCCGGCTCGCAGTCCTTCGAGATGCCGGACATTCGCGCGATCGCCGCAGTCGCGCATGCGCGCGACGCGCTCGTGATCGACGACAACACCTGGGCGACGCCGCTCTATCATCGCTCGCTCGACCAGGGCGTCGACATCAGCATGCAGGCTGCGACCAAATATATCGGCGGCCATTCCGACATCATGTTCGGCACGATCTCTGCGAATGCCACGGCGTGGCCGCTGGTGACCGAAGCCATCCGCCTGCTGGGTGTCTGCGCCGGGCCCGACGACGTCTTCCTCGCGCTCCGCGGCATGCGCACGCTGTCGGTGCGGCTGGCGCAGCACTATCGCTCAGGGCTCGAGATGGCGCGCTGGCTCGCCACGCGGCCAGAGGTTGCCCGCGTGCTCCATCCCGCGCTCGAGACCGATCCTGGCCATGCAATCTGGAAGCGCGACTTCACCGGCGCCTCGGGCCTGTTCAGCATCGTCTTGAAGCCCGCGCCGCAGAAGGCGGTCGATGTCATGCTCGATAGCCTCACGCTGTTCGGCATGGGCTATTCCTGGGGCGGCTTCGAGAGCCTTGCCATCCCCTTCGACTGCGACACTTATCGCACGGCAACGAAGTGGGCCCCGGGCGGTCCAACGCTGCGTCTGCACATCGGGCTCGAGAGCGTCGAGGACCTCAAGGCCGATCTCGATCGCGGCTTTGCTGCCTTCAACGCGGCAATTTGAGCAGCGAGATTGGGCATCCCGCCTAACAAACGCGCCATGCTGCGCGACTTGCGCAGCATCTACTCGTTAGCCGGTCCCGCCGCCCTGCCCACATGCGGCACGGCCTCGATGCTACCGCGCCAGTAGCTGGCACTCAGAGCCAGTGATTTGCCCGACGCGTCAAGCGAATTCGCAAAATCAGCAAAGCATCCACTGCCGTCACCGGCTACTTTGCATGGGGTTGTTTTCGACATTTTTGCGGGCGGGCCACGAAGGCCCGGTCCGAACCCGGATCAACGATCCAGCGTCTTCGAGGCACGGCCGCGATTTTTGACGATCAGCATGATGTTGCGGATGTAGATGATCGTTGCCAGCGCCTGTCCGAGGATGATGACCGGCTCTCGCTTCACGACGCCATAGACCAGCGTCATCAACCCGCCGCCCATTGAGCAGAACCAGAAGGCCATCGGCACCACGCTATTTCCGGCACGTTCGCTTGCGATCCATTGCACGAGAAAGCGCGCCGTGAAGAACAGCTGCGCGACCAGGCCGAACGCGAGCCAGAAGTCGAACTTGGCGACGAAGACGTCGTAGAGATAGTTGCTCAGCGCCTGGCCGTATTGGATGATCATGCCTTGACCTCGGTCACATCTGGTGTCGGCTTCTTACGGCGGATCAGCCACCACACGCCGGCGAGATCCATGATCCCGATCCATAGCCGGTCGAAGAAACCGTAGTTCGACACGCCGGCGCGGCGGGGCCGGTCGATCACGTCGACATAGGCGATCTCGAAACCCTCGCGGCGGACCAGCGCTGGCAGGAAACGATGCAGCCCGTCGAAATAGGGCAGCATCAGAAACACCTCGCGGCGAAAGGCCTTCAGGCCACATCCGGTGTCTCGCGTGCCGTCCTTCAGGATCGCGCCGCGCACGCCGTTGGCGATGCGCGACTGCAACTTCTTGAAGCCGGTGTCCTTGCGCCCGACGCGCTGGCCGGCGACGAGGCCGATGCGCTCGCTTTTCTCGACTGCCGCGATCAGGTCCGGCAGGAAGGCCGGATTGTTCTGGCCGTCGCCGTCGAGCGTCGCCACGATCGCGCCGCGCGCCGCCCGAACGCCGCTGCGCACGGCCGCTGACTGCCCGGTTGACCTCGCATGGCGGAGCTGACGGAGATTGCCCCGCTGCTTCATGATAGCCGACAGCCGCTCGCCGGTCGTATCCGTCGAGCCATCATTGACATAGACGATCTCATAGGCCCAGCGGCCATCGAGCGCAGCGCCGATCTCCTCGATCAGAGGCGCGATATTGTCCGCCTCATTGCGCACGGGGACGACGATGGAAATCGAGGGCTGGAACGACAAATCGATGCTCGTGGTTGGAATTGGCCTGCGGCGGGAACCGGTCCGGTCGGCAGGCAGCCGCTTTTATGGGGCGGATGCCCCGCGGGCAACCCCTTTAAGGCGGCCGAACGCCGGCCCCGGAAGCGCCACGATCACCCCGTCGCTGCCGATGGCGAAGCCGAGCCGGCGCGCCGCGAACCAGTAGCGCACCGCCATGGTGCCGATGATGCCGATCAGGGCGCCGGCCACGACGTCGCTCGGATGATGGGCGAGCAGCACCAGCCGCGTCAGCAGGATCAGGATGGCATAAGTGAACATGAACACGCGCAGGCGTGGCCATACTGCGCTGACTGCAAAGGCCAATGCGAACGCGGTCACCGCATGGCCCGAAGGCAGGCTGGCATGGGCTTCCGTTCCACTGAAGGGAATGAAATTGAACGCGTTGGCCTTGCCGCCGACGAAGGGCCGGCCGCGGCCAATGATGTATTTCAGGACCTCGCCGATCAGCACTGAGAACAGCACGGAAAAGAAGATGAATTGCAGCCGCGTGCCGAAGCCGAGCAGCAGCGTACGCGAGGTCCCGTGCCGGCCTGCCGCAATCAGTGCCACGGTCACGAGCGCGGCGGCGAGCGCCGTCAGCACATACTCGTCCTTGCCGAAATCGGTGAGGATCTTGATCGGCCACAGGCCAGGCGTGCCGCGCACGGGCATCATCTGGATCTCGCTCATGTCGAACGCGACCATCAGTGCGATGATGAGGGCCGCGCCGGCCGCACTCAGCCAGAGTGAATGCCGCGCCAGCCGGCTCGCCGCCTCCGCGCGCCGCGAATGCGAGGGAGCGCGGACGAGTTGTGTCAGCGCACGGCCTGAAACCGTCAGCAATTGCGCGCCGTAGTTCGATCGATGTGCAACGTCGGCGGGCATCCTATTCCGAGCCCTCCGAGCGGAAGATCGCGATCGAGATCGCTCGCCCTTGCGAGAAGTTGTAGCCGTCGATGCGCGAGCCGACGCGGTAGCGAAGCCCGATCGCCTCGGCGCGCTGGACGAAGCTGCGCTCAGAACGCTGCTCGATGAACGCAAAGCGGCAGCTGCCCTGCTTGAGGAAATCGGCAGCACCCGAGCCGTCGGTCAGCAGCGTCGACGTCCCCGTGAGGAAGACGAGGCTCGGCTCGTGATAGCCCGCGGAAGCCGCCTTTGGGCCGACGCAGCGCACGTTGCGCAATTCGTGCGCGATCTCGACGCTCGGAAACAGCGGCGTCAGCGACGGCACGACCAGGCCCCAGACCACGACCGCAAGCATCAGCGCCGCAACCAGCGCGTTGAGCAACGAGCGCTCGGCGCGGTTGTTGTCGTAGAGCCACCAGGCGAACAGGCCGAAGATCAGGGACGCTGCGATGAAAGGCCAGGCGGCGAAAGCCGGCTGGCGCGTCAGCATGACCGCGCCGACGACCGCCATGATCGAGCCGAGCGCAGGGATCGCGAACCACCAGGCGGAGCCGCGCATCAGCCATGACCGCGACAGCACGCGACGCTCCACGGCGCCGGCCGTGAGGATCGCGATCGCCGGATAGAGCGGCAGCACGTAGTGCGGCAACTTGGTCAGCACCGCCTCGAACACGATCCAGGACGGGATCAGCCACGCCAGCAGATATTGCGCGCCGGGCTCGCGCCGGGCCCGCCACACCGCCGGCGCCGCCATCGCCGCAAGCGGCGCACCCGGCCAGAAGGTGATCCAGAACAGGACCAGATAGAGGCCAGGCGGCGCGCCATGGGATTCCTGGGCACCGAGCTTGCTCAGCATGTCGCCGCCGACGGAATCGGCGAAGAAGGCATCGCCCGCACGCCAGAATATCGCGATGAACCAGGGCAGCACCAACACCAGCACCCACATCAGGCCCCAGAGCGGGCGCAGCCGCCACAGCCAGGATGCGTCGCGGTCCTGGATCGCCAGCACGATGATGGTGAGCGCGGCGAACATCAGGATCAGCGGCCCCTTGATCAGGATGCCGACGGCGATCGCGGTCCAGAAGATCGCGGGATAGCTCCACGGCGGACGCGCCTCGTCCTCGCCGCGCTGCCAAGTGAGATAGACCCGCGCCATCGCGCCCATGGCCGCGACCACGGTGAAGAGCAGCACCGCATCGGTCTTGGCGAGCCGCGCCTCGACGCCGAGCAGCACGGACGCGCACATGATCAATGCCGCAAGCACGGCGGCGCGGCGCGTGACGAAGCCGAGCGCGGTCCAATAGGTCATCAGCACCGCACCGATCGCGCCGACCAGCGACGGCACCCGATAGACCCAGATGCGCAATTGGGCGCGCGGCAGGCCGAGCGCCGACGCGGTATGAACGGCGGCCGCTTGCAGCCAGTAGATACCGACCGGCTTCTTGTAGCGGACGTCGTCCTGGAAGCGGATGTCGACATAGTCGCCGGTCTCGACCATCTGCTTGGTCGCCTGCGCAAAGCGCGCCTCGTCGCGATCGACGGGCGGAATCGTGAAGAAGCCGGGCAAGAGCAGAAGCAGCGCGCAGATCACCAGAAAGCCGATCGCGCGGGCGTGGCTGCCGGTGACGGCATCGATCACGCGCACGAACCAATTGCCCGGATTTACGGGGGTTTTCGGCTCGCGGGGCTCTCCGAAACGGGGGCTGGCATAGGTCTCGACCATTGGTTCCGCATACGCTGAAACCGCCGCCCCCACAACCGCTTAAGCCGGCATCATTGAATTCGAATGACAACTGTGTCGGCGGCGCCCGTGGCGTCGATCACGGTCAGCCGCGCAAAGCCAGGCCCGGGCGGATCGATCAGCCGCTGGCGCCGTCCGTCGATCTCCCCGAGCGCCGTTCCATTGACCAGTATCGTCATGGGCAGGACGCCGCCGGCGACCTTCACGGGCATGGTGGCAGCCTCGTTACCCGCCGAGCGGTCGACGTCGATCCGGGAGCCGTTCAGGGGAAACTGGATGTGCGGGGCCTGCTCGCCGCCGGTGCGGACGAGTTCCCCGACGGGGCGGAACCGCCTCAGGGGCAACGGTAGCTTGGCGTTGCTGGCGACCAGGGTTCCCTTCGGCGGCCTGGCGAGCGGAACCGGCAGTTTTCCGCTCCGGGCGAAAGCGTCGAACAGGATGGGCGCTGCCGCCGCGCGGCCGATCAGGCCGGGAACCGGCGCGCCGTCGGGACGGCCGACCCAGACGCCAATGGTCATGCGACCGTCGAAGCCGACCGACCACGCGTCGCGATAGCCGTAGGAGGTTCCGGTCTTGAAGGCGATGCGGTTGTGGGCGGCGTTTTCGGGCGGCGGCGTACCCAGGAGCACGTTGCCAACCTGCCAGGCAGCGACCTGGTCGAGCAGCCGCAACGGCTCCCGTGCGTCCCTGTCGGACATGACCTCGCGCAGCGGGCGCGTGGTCCCGAGCCTGGCGAGACCTGAATAGAGTTGTGCAAGGTCCTGAAGCGTGACGCCGACACCGCCGAGCCCCATGGCAAGACCCGGCGCTTCGTCCTTGGGGAGTACCAGATTGCCGCCGGCCTGCCGCAGCCGCGAGGCCAGGCGGCTGGAGCCGACACGGTCGAGCAGCACGATTGCCGGCACGTTCAGTGACAGCTGCAGCGCCTTCTTCACCGGCACCGTGCCCTGAAACGTCATGTCGAAATTTTCCGGCGCGTAGGAGCCGAAGCGAACCGGGCGATCGTCGATCAGGCTGTCGGGGTGGACGAAACCGTCTTCGAAAGCGAGGCCATAGATGAACGGCTTCAGCGTCGAACCCGGCGAACGCAGTGCGCGGGTCATGTCGACCTGCCCTGCCCGGCTCTCGTCGAAATAGTCCGCGGAGCCGACGCGCGCCAGCACGTCTCCGCTCTCATTGTCGACGACGATGATGCCGACCGAAATGTTCGGCCCGAGCGCAATGGCGCGGTCGCGCGCTAGCGGCTCCAGCACCTTCTGGAGATTGGCATCCAGCGTGAGCTTGATGACCGGCGTGTCCTTGACGGTTGAGAGCGCGGTATCGGACGCATGCGGCGCCAGGATCGGCATCGGCTTGCGCAGCTTCGGCACGGGTACGGCCTTCGCCTGCTTGGCGTCATCAGCGCTGATCTGATGCTCCTCGACCATGCGGTCGAGCACGCGGTCGCGCGCGATGCGCGCCGCCTCGGGGTAGCGATCCAGCCGGCGCGTTTCCGGCGATTGCGGCAATGCGACCAGAAGCGCGGCTTCGGCGAGCGACAGCCGCTTCGGCTCCTTGCCGAGATAGGCGATGGACGCTGCGCGAATGCCCTCGAGGTTGCCGCCATAGGGCGCCAGCGCGAGATAGAGATCGAGGATCTGGTCCTTGCTCAGGCTACGCTCAAGCTCGATCGCGCGCACGATCTGCCGCAGCTTTGCATGGAGCGAGCGCTGCCGCCGCGGCTCCATCAGCCGCGCGAGCTGCATCGTGATGGTCGATCCGCCCGAGACGATATGGCCGCGCGTCCCGAGCTGGATCGCGGCGCGCCCGAGCGCGAGCGGATCGACGCCGTCATGCGCGTAGAAGCGCTGGTCTTCATAGGCGAGCAGCAGCTTCAGATAAGTCGGATCGACGTTCGCTTTGGTCTCGACCGGCAACCGCCACCGCCCGTCGGCCATGGCGTAGGCGCGCAGGAGCTTTCCGTTGCGGTCGACGATGGTGGTGGACACCTGGCGCGCCTCGTCGAGCGGCAGCGGGCCGAGGGAGATGGTCCAGGCCACGAAGGCGCAGATGGTGAGGATGAAGGCGAGCGCGGCGGCCGAGAGGACACGCGCGGTTGCGCGTCCCGCTCCGTCATGGCCGGGCTTGTCCCGGCCATCCACGTTTTCACCCACGGCACGTGTGGCCGTGGATGCCCGGGTCAAGCCCGGGCATGACGACGGTGTATATGACACGTCTTCGCTCATACGGCTCTATGCACTCACTTCGCCGCTCGCACCTCAACCGACCCAGTCCCGGTGCGGCCATAGCGCGAGGGGTTGTACATGTCCTCGACATAGGCCTGCGGCAGCACGTATTTGCCGGGCGAGACCGCGCGCACGACATAGGCGACGGTGAAGACCGACTTGGCGTCCGAGGCCCGGTCGACTGCTGCCGTGAAGCGGTCGTCGCGGAACTCGGTATCCTCCGGATCCACGCCATCCTCGATCCAGTCCAGCGTGCCGCTGTCGCCCGACGACACCAGCTTTGGATTGTCGATCTCGAGACCCGCCGGCAGATAGTCGGACACCATGATGTGCGCGTACTCAGGCCTGGCCTCGGTGATCTTCAACACCACAGCGAAGCGATCGTTCTGTTTGACCTTGCTGATATCGGCGGGCTTGCCGTCGAGCGTGAAGTAACTGCGCTCGATCTTGAACCCGGCCGAGGCGGCCGACTCCGGCGTGACCGGCGAGCCCGACACCGAGACCACGGCCTGTATCGGAGCGTCACCCGTGTTGGTGATCTTCAGCGGCTTGCCCTCCAGCGTCCCCGCCTTGTAGCTGCGGTACAGCGCGGTCTTGACGCCCTGGCCGTCGACATCGAGCGACAGGTTTTCCTTCGCCAGCGCCCGCGCCGCCAGCACCAGCCACGCATTCTCCTGCGTCGAGGTGTAGGGCGTCAGGCCGCGCGCGGTCTCGACACGGGACACGGCCTGCGTCAGCGTCGCCTTCGGCGCGTTGCCTTCGCTGGCAAGCGAGACGAGTGCTGCGGCATCGCGAAGCTGCGAGCCGTAATCACTTCGGCCGAACTCCAGCACGGGCTTCGGCGCGAGGCTATCGAGCGCTGCGCCGTAGACCCGCTCCGCGCGATTACGGTCACCGACCAGCGCGAGCGCCGCCGCAAGCTGCGATTTGGCGATCGGCGTTGCCAGATTGTTCAGCTTGGTATCGGCGAGATAGCGGAGATCGCCGATCGGCGCTGCGCCGTTACGCGCGAGCACGTAGAGGCCGTAGGCAAGATCACGGCCGCCGTCCTTCTCCGGCTCGTTGGCATTCACCACAGAGTTGCGGATGCGGTCGAGCGCGTTCTTGAACAATACGTCCGGCACCACAAAGCCTTTTTCACGGGCGCGGCTGAGGAAGTCCGTCACATAAGCATCCAGCCAGGCGTCGTCGCCGCCGGCCGACCACAGCCCGAACGAGCCGTTCGAGCCCTGGCGTGCCAATAGCCGCTCGATCGCGTCGCGGATGCGTTGGTCGACCTCGGTGTCCATCGCAAGATGGGCGCCGGCCGCAAGCTCGTTGACGTAAAGCAGCGGCATGGCGCGGCTCGTGATCTGCTCCGAGCAGCCATAGGGATAGCGATCGAGCGCCTTGAGGATCGTCGCGGCGTCGAGCGCGGTCGACAGGCTCGCCGAAACCGAGACGCTGCCGGTGCCCGGCACGAGGTCGGAGAACATGTCCGAGGTCAGCGTCAGGCTCTCGCCCTTCGCCAGGGTTCGGATCGAGCGCCGCGCCAGCACCTGTGTCGCCGCCTTGACGTCGAGCGCATAGTGCCGCGCGAGCGCAAGTCCGTTCGGGCCCTTGATGTCGACGTCGAGCGTCGCCTGCCCCGCCGCGGTCGCATCGAGCGCGAGCGAGAACGAGTTGCGCTGCTTGGCGGCGAGCTTGACCGTCGTCGCAGGATTGCCGGTCATCTTCACCGGGCCGCCCGTCTTCACGTTGATCGCGTAGTCGCCCGCCTGCCCTTCGACATTGTCGATCTCGAGATTGACCGTGCCGTGGTCGCCATTGAGCAGGAAGCGCGGCAGGGTCGCCGTCAGCACCACGGGATCGCGGATCACGACGTCGGTATTGGCGCGGCCAAGCCTTGTCGCGGTCCACGCCACCGCCATGATGCGCGCGGTGCCGGCGAACTCCGGGATGTCGAAGCTCACTTCCGCGGTACCGTCGGCTGCAACCGTGACGATGCCCGAATAGAGCGCAAGCGGCTTCTGCGTGGGCGGCGAGCCCTGCAATTCAGCTGCGCCCGCATCGCCGCCGGACTTGATCTGGCCGCGCGTGCCCTGCATGCCGTCGATGAGCTGGCCGTAGAGATCGCGGATCTCGGCGGTCAGGCGGCGCTGGCCGAGATAGTAGTCATCCGGCGCCGGCGGCTTGTAGTTGGTGAGGTTGAGGATGCCGACGTCGACTGCGGCGATGACGATCTTGGCATCCTCGCCCGGGTTGAGCCCGTCGAGCTTCACCGGAATCTTCAGCATCGAATTCGGCCGGATCAGCGCCAGCGGCGTCAGCTTCACGGCGAGCGTGCGCGTCTGCTTGTCGATGCCGAACCATTTCAGGCCGATCGCCCGGCCCGGCATGCGCTGGGCGGCTGCATCGAGCGGCCGCCGCAAGGTCGCCACCACGTAGGCGCCGGTGCCCCAGTCGTTGCCGACGGGGATCTTGATCTGCGCGGTGCCTTCCTTGACGTCGATGGTCTGCGTCGTCAGCAGGCGATCGCCGAGCACGTTGATGGTGAGCTTGCCGGCGCTGCGCACGTTCACCGACACCGTCATGGTGTCGCCGGAGGCGTATTGCGGCTTGTCGATCGAGGTTTCCAAAAGGTCGGGCGTGTCGGCACTGCCGTCCGAATACCAGCCGACATCGAACTGCACCGACGTCACCGGGCCATCCGCGTCGTTCGATTTCACGTCCAGCCGGTAGCGGCCCGGCTGCGGGTTGAACGAAATGCGCGACGGCTTGTCGGCGGCAATGGTGAGATCGCCGTCAGCGACGCGCGAGGTCGACTTGACCGGCTCGTACTCCCAGTAATTGTTCTGGCGATACCACTGGTAGCGCGACTCCATCTTGAGGAGCTCATAGCGCAGGCCATCGCGCGGAAGCGTCTTGCCGTCGGGCGAAACGAACACCACGTCGAACTCGGCCTTGTCGCCTTCGGCAACGTTCCTGTCGCCGAACAGCGGCTTGACGCCGAGCATCGCGGCCGCGGGTGCGACTGGCAGAACGATCTTGCGCTCGACCGCGCGGCCGCCCGTCTCCGCCATGCGGACGAAGATCTGCGCCTCCTGCGGCCGCGTCGAGGCCGGCTGCTTGTCCAGCGTCACCGGGAACGTCGCCACGCCGTTGGCGTCGGCCTCGGGGAGGTTTTCGAGCGGGGTGCGCTCATTGCTGGTGGTCTCCTCGTCGGCGACGCCGAACTGGTAGCCGGCGAAGCCCGGCCGCTCGTCGGCCGGCGCAACCAGCATGTCGCCCTCGAGCTGGAGACCCGAGGCCGGCGCGCCATAGAGGAAATGGCCGTCGACCTTCAGTTCGACCGGAGCATTCGCCTTGATCAGCTTGTCCTTGGACGTGAGATCGAACTCGATCCTGTCGGGGACGTAATCCTCGACCATGAAGGTCGTCTCACCGACCGATGAACCCTTCGGGTCGGTGAAGGCGCGCACCCGCCAGGTCCCGGTCGGCACCGCCGAATTGAGCGGCACGGAGAGCGTGCGGCCGCCGGCGCCCTGGTCGGACAGCACGGCGCGGCGGAATTCGACGCCGTCGGGACGCTCGATCACCAGCGTCAGCGGCCCGCCGGTGACGGCATTGCCCTGCCCGTCGCGCAACAGCGCGGTAAGGTAGACCGTCTCGTTGGAGCGATATACGCCCCGCTCGGCATAGACGAAGGCGTCAGCGCCGGCCGGCACCGCGCGTCCCGCAACGCCGCGATCAGAGAGATCGAAGGCGCTGGTCTTCAGGCTGAGGAAGGCATAGTCGGTCTTCTCGCCGCTGACCGTGAGCAGCGCTGGCGACAGCCCGCCCTCGCCGCGTGCCAGCCCCGCCTCGAACAGCACATGGCCGGCATCGTCGGTCTTGCGGGTCGCCAGGATTTCGTTGTTGCGGGCAACCAGCCGCACCTCGGCTTTGCCGACCGGATCGGTCGAGGCCAGCGAGTTGACGAAAACATGGATGCCGTCATTGCCGGAATAGGCTGTGACGCCGAGATCCGAGACGATGAACCATTGGGTCGCCAGCTGGGAATCGTCGTCACTGCCCGGCCCCTTGGCCGCGGCCGTCATCACGTACGCGCCGGGCTGGAGATCGCCGAGCGCCTGATCGACCGGGAATGCAGTGGTGACGTCCTGGTTCAGCGTCGTCGCGGTCGCGAGCTCACCGGACCACACCTTGACGCCACGCTCGCCACCGAGATCGGAGAGCTGGTAGCGCGACAGCGTCTTCTGAAAGTCGCTGTCGACGACCGTGTTGATCAGATTGCGGTCGCCGATCCGGAACACGTTGATGTTGACCGCCGGCGTATTGACGCTGACCACGGGAATGCCGCGCTGGCCGGTCCTCGGCAGCACATAGGCGCGGCTGGTGAAGCGCACGAACGGCTTGCGGTCGCGCACATAGATGTTGAACTCGGCCGATTTCGGCAGCCCCTCTTTCACCGTCGACGGCAGGCCAGCGCGCAGGTTGATGTTGTAGCGCTCGCCATGCTTCAGTCCATCGATGCAGAGCTGCTTGCCCTCGGCCGATACAGCGGGCTTGTCCTGCCCTGCGAGCGCCAGGAACGGCGCGAAATCCGTGCGCTTGGCCAACTCCTCGGAGAACTGGAAGCAGGCGCGCGGGCTCGCCGAGTCGGAATCGACGGTGTAGTCGAGCAGCCGGAAGCCATGCTCGTCGCGCAGCTTCTCGTATTGGCCGCGGACGTCGGCGACCTCCCGCATGTCGAGCGACAGCCGCAGTGCATCCAGGGCCGGCCGGAACAAATGCCGCTCGGCGAGCGACTTGCCGAGGACTCCAAGCGCATCAGCCTCCTCACCCGCATTGCCGGCGCGCATGTAAGCGATGTAGGCGGCCGTCGAGGCACGCTCGAGCAGGAAAGTCTGCTCGCTCGAGCTCTTTGGGGTGATCTGGAAGATGACGCGCGCAAGCCGCAGCCAGTTGCCGGCATCCTCAGGCGTGATGGCGGCGATCTGGCCGAGAATGGATAGGCCGCTGCGGACATCGTTGCGCCTGAAAGCGGCATCCGCGTCGGTGCGCAGGGTCGCGTTGGTTTTGGCGACCGGCCCCGCCTCGCTCTTGATCTGGGCTTCCAGCTTGATCGCGGCGTCAGCGAGATCGTCGCGCTTGAAGGCCTTGTCGGCGGCCTGCGCCGATACCAGGCCGAGCGCCAGCGCTGCGCAGATTGTGACGGCGCGAACCAAACCGATCATGATGGACTCCCGGGAGCGCGGACGAACGCCGCGTAGGCGATGAAATGCGCGGAAAGGTGACAGACTCAAGGCGATGGAACCAGAATAGCAAAACGTCGCATGCGCCATTGGCAAGCAAGCCCGAGTGGGCCTCCAAGTGCCGCCCCTGGCGCCGCCTCAGCCTGTGGCAGCACCGGACAAATCAGCCGGTGGACTTAAGTCCCGAACGCAAGTGCGACGTCTGGAGCGTCGCTGGGCAGATCGGGACGAGAAGAGTCCATCGCTTCGCTTGGTCGCGCGACGGGGGAAAACGGTTCGATCCGACTTCGATTCAGACTTGGCGGACGCGCGGATTTTTCATATCTGGCGTGCTAAAGACGTCGCCGGGCCCCATCCCCCGGGGCCGTCCAGACGGTCCCGTAGCTCAACTGGATAGAGTAGCGGATTTCTACTCCGCGGGTTGCAGGTTCGAGCCCTGCCGGGATCGCCAGTGATATCAACGACTTAGATGATATTTTGACCCCTAAAATATGTTGCGCTTGTTGCGCCAAATTCCCCTGGTTTCTCAATGCCTCCCCTGCGCTCTCGGTAAGTCGGCGCAACAAAGGCGCAACATAAGACGTGTGAATTGCGCGAATAGAACGAACCCGCTGCGGTCTGGCATGCCACTATTCTGGGCTCGATTCGCCAACCTGTTTGGGACAGTCCATGTCGATACTCAGCATCTCCGGGGTGTTTCATGGCGGCGAACGGTCACGATAACGACGGCGTTGAGCGGCGCGGGCTGATGTTCGTACTGTCGTCGCCTTCGGGTGCCGGCACGACCACACTGTCACGGCTTCTGATCGAGCGCATGCCGGGCCTGCAAATGTCGGTCTCGGTGACGACACGCGCCATGCGCCCGGGCGAGGTAGATGGCCGTGATTATCTGTTCGTCGACAAGCCGCGCTTCGAGGCAATGGTGAAGGGTGACGAACTGCTGGAATGGGCGACCGTGTTCGACAACCGCTACGGCACGCCGCGCGCTCCGGTCGAGGCCGCGCTGTCGGCAGGGCGGGACGTGCTGTTCGACATCGACT
This sequence comes from Bradyrhizobium sp. UFLA05-125, assembly GCF_059803515.1. Classification (NCBI taxonomy): domain Bacteria; kingdom Pseudomonadati; phylum Pseudomonadota; class Alphaproteobacteria; order Hyphomicrobiales; family Nitrobacteraceae; genus Bradyrhizobium; species Bradyrhizobium sp. UFLA05-125. The sequence continues at coordinate 206,601 of NZ_JBANBJ010000001.1, forward strand.
GGCAGGGCACGCAGCAACTGCGCGAGAAGGCGCGCGCCGACGTCGTCAGCGTTTTCATCCTACCGCCGTCAGCGCCCGAATTGGAGAAGCGCATGCACTCCAGCGCGCAGTATTCGCAGGACGTGATCCGCTCTCGCATGAGTCGCGCCACCCGCGAGATGAGTCACTGGGCGGAGTACGACTACATTGTCATCAATAGCGACATCGACACAGCCTTCTCGGAGGTCCAGTCGATACTGAAGGCCGAGCGATTGGCGCGCGAACGACGCATTGGGATGGGCGCCTTAATCCGCACTCTCGGTCGAACGATCGAAGAAATCACGGACGCTGCGCCTGAACAGGGATCATCTATCAAGCTCGGCGTTACGCCTTCGGCCGGCACCGCCATCGAAACTTTGTCCAATGAAATTTCCGGCGCGGATGAACACGCTGGTCCCGTCGCTCTGACCGCACGTGGTCAGGCCATGGGGACCGGCGGCGGTTTAGACACCGGTGCTTTCCAGCCGGGAGCCTTTCAGGGTGATGCTTTTCAGGGGGCGGGCTCGGTTCAAACCGACACGACTCAGTCGCCGGAGTCCGCTTTTGAGTTGCTGCAAGCGCGGGTTGCTGTGTTGGAAGCAGCGCTGGCGTCTCGACCGGCCGGAATGGGCCACAACCGGGGTCCCAATCTCGACGAAGAACCAAGCGTTGATGAAGAGCAAATTCAGACATTCATTTCGCGCTTACGGGACCAGCGAGCGACTGCACCCGTCGATCTGCCAAAGCTGATCGAGGCGGCGCAAGTCGCCGATCCTGCCGTCAACAAATGGCGAGAGCGAACAGATAAATTTGTATTAGGTGTAATAGGAGGTACGGGAGCCGCATCCGGAAAACTAGCCGTCGAAAAACTTGCGCAAACTGCGTGGGTTCACTCTGTCTATTCCGCCCTTCAAGGTGTGTTTGAAAGCCTGATGCATTGGCTGCATTTTTTTTGAAGAAGGCTGGAAATCCCCAGACCAAATAAAGCTGTGGCTTTGACCGGCGCGACTCTGCACCGACAATGTCCGCTTTGCTCTGAAAGCGACGCGGTTGTTGCGCAGCCGCAAAATGACGCGATGGGCCAACAACGGACATATAGGCACGAGAGGTCAGCGTGCCCGTGTTGCGCGGGCATCAGGCGAAAGATGCCCGCGCAGGATAGATAGCCGGTGGTCAGTTATCCGCGTCGGCGCGGGCGTGCCGGATGACCCGATGTTCATCACTGGTTAGTTGCACCGGCGCGAGCTTAAAGGTCACCTTGTCAATCTTGCCAGCGAAGCGGAACGGAACTTGATAGTCCTTGTCGTCAACGGGAGTGCGGGTATCCACACCGACGTCGAAGGTTTCGTCAATTGTCATGAGGAATGGAATAGTGTGCACGACCTTGTTGGTGGCGACCTCCTTATCGTCCACCTTTAGAACGCCCGTGCCACCCTTGCCGAAGCCTGGTCCATCGTATTTGAACTCAAACACGATGACGTGCTTGCCAGATGCAAGCGCGTCGTTGCCTTCCCAGCGGAAGCGTTCGAGGTCGAGGAAGTTATAGAGGAACACCGGCTTGCCCTTGAGTAGATACAAGCCATAGCCACCGAAGCGACCGCCTTCCGTGACGATCATCCCGTCGCGGCCGTCCTGCGAGCCCGCACGGCCAGTAGTGGTGCCAGCACCGTCGAGAATATCAACCTCGGCGGTGATCGTATACGACCTGTTCAGGATGCTGGGCGCATCGCTCTCAGGCAGGCCCGACATCTCGCCGGAATACGTGAAGGTGTTCCGACCTGCCGTCGCGCTTGGGCGTGGCGCGATGATCCGTTGAAGAACCGAATTGTCCAGCGGAAACACGTTGTACTTGGCCGCTTCCACCATGAACAACTCCTGCATCTCGCGGAGCTTGTCAGGCATTTTGGCCGCGAGGTCGTTGCTCTCGGAGTAGTCCTCGGCAATGTTGTACAGTTCCCACTTGTAGCCATTCACAATGTCGGTGGGCAGCTTGGCCGTCCCGAGAAGCCATGGCGGCGCAGGTGGCGTTGTCGCGCCGATCCATCCGTCGTGATAGATCGCCCGGTTGCCCCACATCTCAAAATACTGTGTGGCGCGCGTGGACGGCGCGTTAGCGTTCGCCTTGTCGAAGGTGTACGCCATGCTGACACCTTCAATCGGTTTCTGCGCGATGCCGTTGACCATCACCGGCGCGGGGATGCCGGTTGCTTCAAGGATGGTCGGCACAATATCGATCATATGGTGGAACTGGGTGCGGATACCACCGGCATCCTTGATGCGGTTGGGCCAGGCGATCGCCATGCCTTGCCGGGTGCCGCCGAAGTGCGACGCCACCTCCTTCGTCCACTTGAATGGCGTATCAAACGCCCACGACCACGCCACCGCCATGTGGGGATAGGTCGCCGATGACCCCCAGACATCGTAGGCCTTCAACTGTTCAGCGATGGGCAAATCCAAAATGCCGTTATAGGCGGTCATTTGGTTCGGCGTGCCGCGCGTGGTGCCTTCCGGGCTGGTGCCGTTATCGCCGCAGATATAGATGATCAGGGTGTTGTCGAGCTTGCCTTCGTCCTGAACCTCTTGGATTACACGGCCGATTTCGTGGTCGGTGTAAGCGGCATAAGCGCCGAACACTTCCGCCTGACGCGTGAATAATTTTTTCTCATCCGCCGTCAGCGTGTCCCATTTTTGCAGGTCGTCCGGCCAAGGGGTAAGCTGTGTGTTCGCGGGGATCACGCCGAGCCGCTTCTGATTGGCGAAAATCGTCTCGCGCAGGGCGTTCCAGCCGTTGTCAAACAGATGCATGTCGTGGATCTTGTCGACCCACTCCTTGGTCGGTTGGTGCGGCGAATGGGTACCGCCGGGCACGTAGTAGACCAAGAACGGCTGATCGGGCGCGGCTGCATTGAGCCGTCGCATGTGGGCGATAGCCTCATCCGCCATATCAGTCGTCAAGTTGTAATTCGGCTTTCCTACCCATGGGAAAACCTGCGTGGTGTTCTGGAACAGGTAGGGCGTCCACTGGTCGGTTTCGCCGCCCATGAAGCCGTAGAAGTAGTCGAAGCCCATGCCAGTTGGCCACTGATCGAACGGTCCTGAGGCGCTGTACTGGTAGCTCGGCGTGTTATGGTTCTTGCCGAACCACGACGTGGCGTAGCCATTTTGCTTTAGGATGGTGCCGATGGTGGCGTTCTCCGGCCCTATGACGCTGTCGTAACCGGGATAGCCGGTTGACTGTTCGGCGATAGTGCCGAAGCCCACCGAGTGGTGGTTGCGGCCGGTGATCAGCGCCGCGCGGGTCGGTGAGCATAGGGCGGTGGAGTGAAACTGAGTATACCGCAGGCCCATCTGCGCGATACGGTCCATATTCGGCGTCGGGATGACGCCGCCGAACGTGCCCGAGACACCATAACCCTGGTCGTCGGTCATGATCAGGAGGACATTGGGCGCGCCTTTCGGCGGCACCACGCGCGCGGGCCAATATGGCTTCGACTGGTCGGCCTGCAGGCCAATGTCCCCGCCAAACTTCGGCGGCGGCGGCGGAAGATATTTTCCATCAATCGTCGTCGTGGCATCAGGCGAGCCCGGCGTGCCGGTGGTCTGTTGTGCCAGCGTCGGCACAATCGTGAACACGGTCAACGTGGCGGCGGAGAGTAAGAGTGCGGATATTTTCAAGACCATCTCCATTTTCTGCGCGTGAGGCCGTTCGTCGGTCTTCTGTCGCTAATGTTGGGCCACAAATTGTGACACGCGCTATGCACATTCGGCAGAGAGCCGGAATAGACCTTGCTACCGGCTTTGATGACTGCTTCGGGTCATTCTCGACCGAGCCAGGCGGCCCTGTCTGCCAATTGATGTCCGCTTTTACCTTGAAGCGACCTGATTAATGCGCGCACGCGAAATGACGCGAAGGACCAGAAAGCAGGCTCTTGCATGCCGCTAAGAGGCTCCTTCATTTGCAAGATTATGCGTTGGCTTCGGCGGCCGCGAGTAATGATGGGCGATTGAGGTGGATCGCAATCTGCTTCGTGGGGCGCATCAAGGTCTCGGACGGCGACTCCCCGAACGCGGCGCGATAGGCCACCGCAAAACGGCCAAGCTCCCAAAAGCCATGGTCGGTAGCTATCCGAGTGACGGTTGACGTCGATGGATCCGCGCTCAGCAACGCCTGACGCACGAGGTGCATTCGACGGAGGGTGAGAAAACGGATCGGCCCCATGCCCAAATGCTCTTCGCAGGAGACGCGAAGCGTTCGCTCCGCGACACCGATAGCTGCACAGATTTCGTTGAGATAGAGCGGCCGGTCGGGATTTGCCTCCAGAAACTCTTCGAAGCGCGCGATGATCGCATCATGGCGTCGGCCACGAGTGCTGGTCGTTTCGTCGACCGCATCAGCGAGGCATCTGACCATGACGTGCACGAAGTCATTCTCCAGCGCGCGAAGCACCTCCGGCAGTTGCAAAATATCGGGAGTGTCGTGTGCGAGCTGTCCGATCGCCCGGTGTAACTTCAGCAGCCGTGACATCGACTGAGGGTGTGGATGAAAAATGTGCCGTGCTGACTTTTCCATCAACTTGCAGCCAAATATCGCTTCGGCTGCAGTATCAAGCTCGTCGGTTGGGATGGACATCGCGCCGTAGTCGAGACCAGGGCCGCATCGTCGATGCTCGGCCTCAAGCGTGTTGTCAATGATGTCGCCGGAGATGACCTCAATTCCACAGTGATGGTACGATGACAAATTGGACTCGGTAAGAAAGCCGATCGATCGCCGGCCGGGCTTGCTTGTGGCGATGCTGACTGTTGGCGAGGATAAGTGCGTACGTTGCAACCAAAGCCGGCTCATGGCGACCTGGGTCATCTCGACCCGAAAATCTTTCGTCGTGGGAAGTATTTCAATGTCAGAATACGGGAAGGCTGCTTGGCATGCCAACGGATCGGTAAAGCAAAGAACTCTACTCCACGCCACTTCTGCTCTCCCAAAAAACAAGACTATGATTTGGCGGGCAACAAGCGTGATGGTCGGACAAAAAGTGTGACAGCAACGAGTCTTCGGATCGCAAAGGCGGCCGAGCTGATTCCGGCGGTCCAGGTTGCACCTTAGTTCTGCTATTACCTCTGATCAATGTACCTATTTTGACATACCGCAATATTGCCGAGCGACATTCGGTGGCATCTTCCATCTTCATTCTTGGCATGCCAGCGCCATTCGAGCGAGAGCTATGCACCGCCTCGCAGCAAAAACAGGCCGCTGATGTCTCAGTTGGGTTATTCGCGACTGAGCCGGGCAGTGCTCGCTACCAATCGATGTCCGCTTCGGTCCCGATAGCGCCCGCGTTGTACAGAAGCAGCAAATGACGCGAAGGGCCACAAGGCGACATTCGTGGGCTGACGCGAAATCCCAAATTCTTGGCTCGCAATCACAATACTTGCCGGGCGAACTTGCGATAAGCGAACCATTTTCTGGGGAAACTGAATAGATGGCCCGCTTTCACTTTCACAAGCACCAAGATGGGAAACAGATCGAAGACCACAAAGGGCGTTCGTTTCCTGACGAAAAAGCTGCGTGCCGCCATGCGTTCCGTGAGGTTGCTGCAATCATCGGGCGGATCGGCCGTGGCGATGATCACGCCGGAACGTATGTCGGCATTGACGTGGATGACGGCGAGCGTACGCGATGCGTTGTCAGAGCTTTTATTGTCGTTGAACATCCTCGCTGAACTCATGCACCGCAGCAAACAAGATTGCTATTAGATAGATTGTGGCGCCAGCTAGGATGGGAGCACAAACTGGGGGGGTAAAATGACTTCTTTTCGAAGGTTGGTGATGGGAATTATCGAAACGATGGCGGTGCTTTCGATATTTTTCGGCACCTTTGTCGGAGGAATCTACGGTGCGGCGTGGTCTAACATTTTCGGAATTGCTTCCAACGTTGACATCAGTTTGCAAGGCATCGGTCAGGTAGCGACTACTGGAGCCGTGCTCGGGTTTATCATGGGCGCTATTCTAGGATTTGTTCTTTCGTCAACAGCAGCGGGCGCCGTCTTCTTTTTTGCCCAAATTGAACGGAACACCCGTAGTCTACTGGAAAGAGAACGCTTTGAAGTGCCAACACAATATCGGGCCGCCCCGCGTTTCTAAACGACCAAACGGTTAAGATGTTTGCTGTCTTGGTCGGCGCTAACGGCTCCATGTCGTATTTGGGTCAATCGCGTCGGTGCTCGTTAAGGCCGCACGACCGTCAATGTCCGCTTCGCGCCGAAAGCGACCAAAATACTGCGTCGCCGCGAAATGACGCGACGGGCCAATTCCGGACATGCGAGTTAGCTGCTAGAGTCATCGCAAAAGGAAAAGGGCAACGGTCCTCACCCGCTTTAGGAGACTCGGCGAGGGCGATAAGGTCGGTAGAGTAAATGATCCTCAATCGCCTCGTTACCCAAAAATCAACCGCGCTGCGGCTGAGCGCGGTGATGTCCGGATTATTCGTTCTCCTCAGCATCCCCGTGCTGATCTTCATCCTGTTTTTCAACTACGAGCACAACTCCGCCGCGATCAACGCGACCTTGGACGACGCAGTTGCCAAGACTAAACGGGCAAGCGTCGAAGATGCAAAAGGCGTGATAGACCCGGTCGTGGCTACGCTCGAACTCATTGGAGCGTTTGCCACCGAAGACCCGGAGCTTTTCAGGAAAGAGAGCAGCCGTGACCTGCTCTACCAGGCGGTTACCACGGCGCGACAGATCGATGCGGTCTTCGTCAGTTTCGAAGACGGCTTTCATCGGGTCGTCACCCGGATGGACGATGACCGGAGGCGATCCGATCCCAAGATTCCGCCATCGGCAAACTGGCATTCCAGCTATATCGATAACTTTGCTGGCTCCCTGCGACGAGTCCGGCATCGAACGTTCTACGATATCTGGCCCCACGTCGTGGGTAAGTATGATGTAGATACCATCGAGGACATCAGAACTCTCGCTGGCTATCAGGCGGCCAAGAATAGCCGTGCACTGGTCGTAGAGGGGCCTTGGCCCAATCCGGATACCGGCTATCCGGTCATTACCCTCAGGGTCCCAATCATCGCAGGCGGCGCGTTCATCGGCTGCGCCTCGGGCAATATCACGCTCAACGTACTTTCAGAATTTCTGACCAGCCACCGCGCGAGTTCCCACAGCACCACGGTCATTGCTAATGCGACCAACGGCACCATCATCGCTCACCCCGACCCAAAGAAAGACGTGCGACTAGAGAACGGTCGACTCGAACTCGCAAGACTCGACACCGTTGCCGACGATGACCTGCGCGAGGCGTCTCGATTGCAGCGCGAAACCAAGAAGGATGACTTCTTCTTTCGGTCGCCGCAGTCCGGGGATGAGATCAGCGCATCCTTCACCCGTTTTCCGGCAAATTTCGGTAAACCCTGGGAGGTTATTGCTCTTACGCCGACTGATGATTTTGTGGGCACCCTCAAGCGGACTAACCGGCAAATGATAGCCCTGATAGCCACCTTGACGGGTGTTGAGTTGCTGCTGATCTATTTTTTCTCGCGACGGCTATCGCGCCCGATTGAATCTGTTTCGCGGGAACTACGGTCGGTTCAAGACCTGACGTTCTCGCACGCGGTTTCGCCATCATCACACATCCAGGAGGTCAAGGAACTGCAATCCGCCGTTTCGCTGTTCGAGACCTCGCTCCGCTCTTTCTCGTCCTTCGTACCACTGGATGTCGTTAGAAAGCTGATCAAGACCGGAACGCCACTGACGCTCGGCGTCGATCAGCGCTTCCTGACGGTGCTTTTCAGCGACTTAAAGGATTTTTCCACTCTCTCTGAGCAAATGGCGCCGAACGATCTGCTCGCGCAGCTCTCGGTCTATTTTGAAGCGATCTCGCATGCGATAGCGGAGGAGTCCGGCACGGTCGATAAATTCATCGGCGACGGCATCATGGCGTTCTGGGGCGCTCCGGTCCATCGCGACGACCACGTACTGCGTGGTTGCTGTGGCGCCATGCGCGCGATGCGGCGGATGCAGCAGCTCAATGCGGACTGGAGCAGGCAAGGCCGACCGTCATTGCACCTTCGCATCGGGTTACATTGCGCGGATGTGCTGGTCGGCAATGTCGGTTCAAGCGAGCGCTTGAGCTATACGGTGATGGGGGACGGGGTCAATGTCGCGGCGCGGCTGGAAGGCGTCAACAAGACGTTTGGCACCACGATCTGCATCAGCGACAGCGTGGTCGAAGCTGTTGAGTCGGACATCGTGGCAAGACCGATCAGGAAGGTTCAAGTCAAGGGCCGCAAGCGCGAGTTCATGATCTATGAGCTTCTGGGCATCAAAGCCAACGACGATCCGGAGCTGAAACCGCCGAACGATGCGGCCAGACTATGCGAATTGACGCGGGACGCCTCATCATATTTCGAGCGGGGCGAAGTAGATGAAGCCGCCCGCCGCTACGCACATATCTTGCGGGCCTTCCCCGACGATCCAGTTGCAAATTCGCTGCTTGCGATGTGCTCAGCAAAAGTGCTGCAAGCCTAGACTGCCCGGCAATCAACCGGCGGGTATGAATAGTGTCCGATGAGGGTCAAGAGCAGCGGGGAGAAGCCCTATCCTTCGAACCCGGAGCGTTTTCGAGTCGATCGTGAGGCATCCCGCCACATCGCGCTCGGTATAGGTGCCCATGCTGTCTCGGCCAGCATCTCGCCCGGCTCGAGATGCGCAAATCCTGTTCGAAGAATTGATCCCGCGCCTCCACAGCCTCGAGCTGGCAGGTCAACCGAAACGCTCCGCATCCACGTTCGTAGGGAGGATTAAAACGCTTCCGATGAGATTCTCACTTCGGTAGCAAGCGTCCGCCCCACACTCGGTGATGACTGGCGCAGCGGGCGCGATATCCGCTAATGGATGGTCCGGCCGTGCTCCGGCCCTGCCAGCACGAGAAGCTGGCAAGGGGGCGCTCAAGGCAAGGAGCACGCCATGTCTCGTCTACGACACCGAGCACGCCGGCCTTTTGCGGTCATCCTGCGCCTACCCTCCCAGCATCGACGAAACTGCCGATGCCGAGAACGGCAGCCCACGTGGCGTTGTGAAACCCGCCGAAGCGAGTTCGGCGGATATTTGCCGAAGAGATAGGCGGGGCCGTCTATCACCTAGCTGCTTAGCGAGTTCGACCAGCTTAGGATTGGCCTCGGCGTAGCTCTTTCGACCCTCGCACTTCCCGGCCCTCTCGCGCTTGCGATCACGGGCAGCCTTAAGCTTCGCAACAATGGTCGCCTTTTCGAACTGAGCGATTGCGCCAAGCACCTGACGGACCAGCACCGCAGTAGGCGTCTCCTCGAGGAAGAAATCCGGGGCGCTTGCCGGGATCAGTGCCACCCCAAGGTTCTTGAGGTAGTCGTGGCCGGCGAGCTGTACAGCGAGGTCGCGAGCAAACCGGTCCGGGCTTTCCACAATGATCGTTCGCACGCCATTGCCGGCAATCCGATCGAGCATAGCCGCGAACCCCGGACGGGCCGTTACCGGATCCGCGCCCTTCACTGCGGCGTCGTAAAACCAGTCCCCTGGCGCGATTTGGAAGCCGGTGGCCTTGGCATACGACTCAATCGCGGCCCGTTGGCGCTTCTCGCTATCCTTACCCTCGCCCACGTTGGTAGAGGTCGAAGTGCGCATGTAGGCGACGGCTTCAACCAGTTTTACTTTGCGCACCATTGGCTTAGCAACATTTTGTACTATAATCTTCGGAAAATAGTACACACGCAAAGTGGCAACGTCAACGATAATTGGCGCCCAGCTAATAGACCAGTCGGCTAGCTTGCGCACATTTGCCGGTTGAGGCGTCGCCGCTCAGTAAAGAATCACGAAGACCGTTTAGCCAGCGCTGTCTATTAGACGCCGTCACCCGGGCAAACTGGAATCGGACTTCGGCGGTTGAAGGGGCTCTTCGGGATATTCCGGACGCGGTTCGGGGTAGACGATTCGCCGCGTGATCGAGACGACGGGCTGCTCTGTCGGAACCTCGTCGACAGGTTTTTCACCGTATCGCCGCGGCGCAAGCTTCGACATGATCCATTTCAAACTGTCGACCTTGAGCCGATCGCGTTGCACTCGCGCATGATCGGCGACCACCACGTCGCGCCCCCTTTTGTCCTTATCGATGAAAAAGTCGCCGCTGTCGTCGAACGCGATCTTTAGGATTTCTTCACAGTAAAAATCCATCAGCGCCTCGCGCGCGCGCGCGTAGCGGTCGCGAAAGTCGGCGTTATTGTCCAGCCAACGCAGGACCGTTGTCCGGGCCGGCATGTCGTCGGCGGCGCAAATCTGGCGTAGCCCCTGGCCGTTGGCCATCCGATTGCAGATTTCTTCTGCGACGGCGTCGGTGTAGCTCGATGGTCTGCCCATTCTGGTCTTGGTAACTTGGTCGTCGTCGATCATTTTAAAAGCTCACTTTTTTGTTGACGTTTGCGCTTCAAATTCTTGTTGTCAGTTTGCGCTTCCATTCCGAAAACGCGGATTCGGAATGAGAACCCTCGTTCCGAACGTTCCGAGCCGTGCCGAAAAATCGCGCGAATTGGAGAACCAAATATTTCCAATGGGTTGGAAGCCAATTCCGAACGTTCCGAATCATTCCGAATCCCCCGCGTCCGTTCCGTTCCGAAGGCTCTTCTCTAAGAAGAGCTTCGGATTCGGAATGAGGATCATTACCCATGGTCATTGTCATTTCTCGCGTTCCGGCGCCGGTGGCATTGGTCCGCCCAGCACTGGCGTCGGTCGCTGCTCACCCGGTCCGCCAAGCGGCCACGCCATGCCTTTGCCCATGTCCATGAGCCCTTTCTTTTTGAGCGCGTTCTTGATGTCGTCAAACCGCCGCGAGCGCTTCGCCGTTGTATCGCCGCTCAACATCTCGCCGTCGTAGACCACCTGCCGCCACTTCTCGATATCGACCTTCCCCGCGGTGGTCCCGTGGTTGCGGACGGCAATGCGGAGAGCGTCCAATACGTTTTGGTATTCGGGCTTGAGCGGCTTCGCCGGGGCCACGTCTTCGCCCTTCTCAGCGTCGGTCATGCTCTCGACCACGAGGCTGCTTTGCGGCTTAGAGCCGAGCTTGGCGCCGGCTCCGGTTACAATGCGCTTGTACGATACATTCTTGATTAACCCTTCCTCGCCCTCTTTCATTTTGGCGACCGTGATCGCGCCGCGCTCTAGCGGGTCGCCTTTCTCGGCGTCGCCTTCACGATCAACCCGGATCATGAAGTCGGAGGTGTTCCGGAAGTAGACCGAGCCATATTCGACGTCGTTCTTGTTGGTGTGATGCACGCCGATCGCAATGCCACCGTTGATCTCACCGAGTTGTTGCAGATACTCCATGAATTTTGTCACCGACTCCGACGTGAACATATCCTCGCCGGCCATCACACGGCCGACGGTATCGACCGCAATAGCCTTGAACGGTAGGCCGCACTCTTTGATCGCGGCTTTCAGTTCCTCGAATTGCGCGGTGTCATTGATAGTCAGCGTCGACCGCATGAAAACAACCCGGTCGGTGTCGTCCTTGATGCCGTGATGCTTTTTGAAGGCGTCAATGCGTTTCGCGAAACCAACGCCGCCCTCGCGCGCAACAAGCAGAACGTAACAGGGCACGCCGGGCAACCTGGCGCCGTGCCAATCGGCCATGGCGTAGGCTAGATGAAGCAACAGATCGAACACGATGAAGCTTTTACCACCTCCGGATTTGCCATAGATGATTCCGACGCCTGTTTCCGGTATCCAGTCTTCCGCCAACCATGCCACATCCGGGAGCGACCGTAGATCGCTGACGGTTTCGAACAGGAAGCGCGGGGCTTTCTTGATTTCCTCGGGCTCGGGCGCGCTATCGGCCTGCGGCGCAATCGACCCGAACATATCCGCCGACGTCTTGTCGCGTTCAAGGTGAAGTCCGGACCACCCATAGAACTTCTGCGCGTCCGCAATCAACGTGCCGTGCGTGATCGGTCGGGCTTTGCCTTTCAGGCTGCTACAATCGCGCCAACGCGCGGCGGCTTCCTTGTCGGTGACGGGGTCGCCTTCGTCCTCGCGCGCGCCTTTCCAGCAAACGACGTCTTCCCAAATCTCGCGCCCTTCGTCGCCAAGATCATAGGCGAGCGCCTTAGCGGCGTGGATATAGCGATTGCGAGCATACGCACCGGCGTCGTAGTGACCGGCATCGCGCAAGCGCTCATGGAAAGCGCGGGCCTTCGCCGGATCGACGTTGCGGTTGCCCTGCGGCGCCGTCGGCTCGGCGCGCGGCTCTTCCCAATGCGGGGCGAGCACTTCGCGCAAAGCGTCGACGCTCGTGACCTTGGTCCACGGCTGTTGCACCCTCACCAGAAACGGCACGCTCGATCGGCCGCGCTTGATCTTGCCCTCGTTGGGCCAATTCAACGTGCCGGGAACGCGCCAAACGTGACACAGGTCTTCGATGCAGTCGGCGCCGGTAGCGCGCTTGAGCGCCCATCCGAATTGCTTTGCCTCTTCCGGATCGAGCGGGTGATCGAGCAACAGGAAGTGTTGCAGGTTGCCCGGGCTCGTCTCGATCACGTAGTCGGCCGGTAGCGGCGGCTTCGGAGCGTCCCTGCCCTTGTCGGCGTCACCGTCGACAGTGAACGACGGCACCTTAATGACGTCTCTCTCGGTGCCCTTGCTGCGGGCCGGCAAATCGCGGTGCATGATCGAGAACGGAGCGTAGACGTTCGCGCCGGGCACGTTCTCAAACGCGATTGCGGCGTTGACCATGCCCTCGACGTCGCCGATCTCGAAATGCTGCACGACGCTGTCGAGCTTACGAAACGGCCAGACCGGGCTATTGCCGAACATCGCCAGCACGAGCTTGCCCTTGGCTTCGGTGCTCTTAGCGATGTGATGAAGATAGCCAATATGTTGCTCGATTGCAGCGCGATCGAACTTTTGCGGGTCCGCGGTCAGATTTGAAACATGAGCGTTCACCACCGCACCTCCGGGCAAGCGCGATAGTCTTGATAATCCGCCCACGCGACTCGGGCGCCTTCGAATGCGCCGTCACACGCTCCGCAGCAGCGCAGATAGCTTTCCAGAGCGGCCCATGCTTTTACGGCCGGAAGATGGCGGTCGTTGCGCGCGTCTGCGATGAAATCGCGAGCAAGGTGATCGAACGAATCGGCTTTCTTAAGCCACTGACGGAAGGTTTTGAGTTTCATACTTGGTTACTCCGTACAAGAATTTGCGAAGTAACAACGACACTTGCCTTTTCGTCGAAGCATGATATTTGTCTCTCTGCTCGTTGTTGCTAGGAACTCGGTTACATTTCAAAGCCGTCTCGTGTGTCACCACGGGGCGGCTTTCACTTTAGGCGGTCGTAACCGCGCGAAATTTTTCAAGCCACGCCGTCGCCGGCAGCCGCGCCTTTGCGGCGCCCGAGCCCGAGCCGCGGTGCAAGACATTGCCCACGATCGAGTCGATGCTTTCGCGCATGCGGCGCTCGTCGAATGCGACGTGGAAAAACCGCGTCTTCCTGCCGCCGAGCACTGCGACGTAGCGTTGAAGCTTGGCGGCTTGGGTCGGATCGAACACGAAACCGATTTCATGATCAGTCGGCATGGGCGGCGGGGTTAGCTCGCTCACGCCGACACCGCCTGCTCGAACGCTGCGTGATAGACCCTGAGATTAAGCGCCCACTTGCCGGCGATCTTTCGCGCTCCCGGGACTCGCCCGGATTCGAGCGCGTGGAAAGCGCCCTTGATCGATCGGCCGATGTGCGGCGCGATCGCTTGGGCACCCCATATGATGTGGTCGGGGCTGGTGGTTTCAATTTGGGTAGACATGGCGAGAATCCTTCGCGCTTGTGCGAACAGGATTCAGTCAGCCAATGTCATGAGCTGTGACGGAGAACCCTGCCCGCGATTGAAAAATCGGGTGCAACGGGCGCGCGGTCTCAACAGGTTCTCGCTAGTCTCGCCAAACAACAACGGGGCGCGTCCAGCCCGCAAAATTACTTGCTATTCCTTAACTGATCACTAACCGAATTTCCCTTCGGCTGCCGCAAGCTCGGCGGCATCGTCGGTCCGCGGGAACAAGTGCCCGTAAGTGTCGGCCGTGATCTGAATGTTCGAGTGTCCGAGCATTTCCGAGACGACTTTGAGGGGCAATTCTCGCCCGCCGTCAGCCTTGCGGTTGATGCACCACGAAGCGAAGTAATGGCGCAGGCTGTGCAAGCCGGTATATTTGTCGGGCACGCCAGCGGCCGCCCAAGCCGGTTTCAGCGCCCTCTCGATAATGTTCCAATGCTGCTCGACGCGGCCGGCGCCGTTGCAAAACACTAGCGACGCGCCCTTTGGACTTGCGACCTTCCAAGTCCGGAGCGCGGCAAGCGTCGCCGGCAGGATTGGCACGACACGTTGACTGTCTTCGGATTTCGGATTGCCGATCGCGCCGTATCTGTCGGCGCGCTGCCGAACGTGCAGTACACTCTTTTTGAAGTCGATATCCGACCACCGCAGACCGCGAAGCTCGCTCGCTCGCAAGCCGCACCGGATTGCCACTAGAAGGAACGCGCGCCAACGCACGTCGGTTGTGTGCTCCAACAGCGCGTCGATTTCTTGCGGCGTCGGAATGTCGACGCCCACGACGAGCTTGCGCTTTTTGCGACGCTCGACCTTGCTATTCGTGGGCAGGCTCCGGACGACGTTTTGCGCGACCCGGCCGCGCCCCATTGCGTCGTTGACGAGGCTGCTAAGGCTCGTCGTGCATTTCCGGACCATGGCCGGCGATCGGTCTTCCTTGCGCAACCGGACTTGCCACGCCTTCACGGTCGCGATCGTCAACGCCGACAATTTCAGATCGCCCATGAACGGGACGATGTGGAACTTTAGATGCTGCTCGTATTGGGCGACGGTCGATCGTTCCAGATCGCGGCAAGACTCAATCCAATCCCTGCCCGCTGTTTCGACGGTGACCGATCGCGACGTCGGAACATGCACGCCTTTTCCAAGGTCGACGCGCACCTGCGCATGGAAATCTTCGGCCTCTCTCTTCGTATCGAACGCCCGAACGACGCGCTTGCGCTTACCGCGCGCGTCCTTTTCGGCGATCGAGTATTGCACCACCCACGCCTCGCCCGTCGCCCAAGTGCGCTTCCGTATCGACAAAGCCGCCTCCCAAATGAGAATGGAAGGGAGTATACGGGAGGCGCAACAAAGGCGCAACATGCATCCGCTAACTAGCTGATCTTATTCACCGTCCAGAAGATTTCTACTCCGCGGGTTGCAGGTTCGAGCCCTGCCGGGATCGCCAATTTTTTCAACCTGCAAATCAATAGTTTGGCGGTGTACGGCCGAGGCGCTGTTGGTTGCTGAGAGCGGCGGCCCCGAGATGCCCGAATCGGCATCAAGCGTGCCGATGCGGAAAGCCACCGTCAGATTGACGATCGCCAATCAAGCGCTCCTCGAAGCCAGCCTTCGCTTTGCCTCTTGCCGAGTTGCACCGTGACGCCCCTCATGGATGAAGACATCCCGATCTCGCAACGTGCGGCGGCTTGCACGGACGCAAGCGACCACATGAAAGGATCAAACAAATGCTTAAGTCCCTTCGCCGCTTGTTCGCGGGAGCCGCCACGCTCGCCGCCGTTTCCATCGTGCCAGCCATGGCCTCGCAAATGCCGCTCGGAGACATGCAGAGCCACGCTGCCCGCCCCAATACGACGATCCGGTTGCCGAAGCACCAGTTGCAGGAGACCAAAGACAGCGGAGCGTATGGAATCGGCGGCGCCGCGACGCCCAATGTGCGTTGCCCGCGCGGAGCATACTGCCTGACGCCCTGAGAGCTTGCCGCAAATTCATACAAACCCAGTTGCCGCGCCATAGAGGCTTGCAGCGCCTAGGATGGAACCCTGCGCGTCCTGCAGGGTTGATTGCTCGCGCCTTTGTCTTTCACGAGTAGAGATGATCCATGAGCACCATCAAGTCAGCAGCCGCGCTGCTTCTTGCCGGCACGATATCGTTGTTCGGTGCGCCCGCTCCTGCTGCGCCGCTATCATCCCTCTCCGGATTAGCGAAACCGACCGAGAATACGGTACAGGTTCGCTGGGGTGGTGGCTGGCACGGCGGCTGGGGTGGCGGCTGGCGCGGTGGTGGTTTCGGCTGGCATGGAAGAGGCTGGGGCGTAGGCGCAGGACTCCTTGCAGGCGGTCTGATCGCCGGCGCTCTTGCTGCCCCTTATCCCTATTATGGGGGTGGCTATGGGGGTGGCTACTACGATCCCTATTATTCCTACGGCTACGCATATCCAGACCCCGGGTATGGGGACCCGGTTTATGGAGGGGGATACGGGTATCCGCCCGCTTATGCCCCACCGCCTCGCTTCTATGCCCCCTACTGATAGGCCCGCTTCGGACCTGTCACACACCTGTGGCATGAGCTTTGCTAATTCAAATCCAACTGGGATTTCAGTGCCCGGTTTTGAGACAAGAGCGCTGCCGGGGGGACTGGCATTTCGAGCCCGGCAGCGCTTTTCCTAGCGCGTGAGCGCGGGTTTCGCTCTCTCCCTTCGCACTTTCCTCATCCTGACAGCTTGTGAGGTTTTCTCGTCATTCCGGGGCGCGACGAAGTCGCGAGCTATCCATCGGGCCGCAGAGAGGGCCGCGCAATGGATTCCGGGCTCGCGCTAACGCGCGCCCCGAAATGACCGCTTGTGATGCAGTAGGGTTAAATGTCCCGGTTGGGCGATTGGATTGCCTGGATTGGCATCGTGAGGGTCCTAAATCGCAGGAAGGCGAACTGAAAAGACCGCCACCCCGGGGCTGCCTCACCTGATGGCCTTCGCGGCCTCCACAAGCCGGGTGCTAGCCGAAGCGGTCGCGAGCAGCGTACCATCGTCCGCCGTCTGCCTTCCTTCGACGAAGGCGATGCTCTTGCCGAGTTGGGTCACCCTGGCCTCGACAACGATCGGCCCAGGTTTTGCCGGCGCCAGGAAATTCACGGTCAAGCTGATGGTCGGGCCGTACAGCTTTCCGTCGGTCTTGACGAAGACGACGGCCCCCATGGCGCCATCGAGCATGGCGGACAGAATGCCGCCCTGCACATTGCCCGCTGCATTGCAGAAATCCGGCTTGCCGTCGAAGCCCATCCGGATCCAGCCTTCGTCCGGTCGGGCGTCGATGAGACGCCAGCCAAGCTGGCTCGCCCATGGCGGTGTAGGGATACGATCGAGCGCGGTTGCAGTCATGCGACCCTCCCATCTACCTTTGGGTGGGTCTCCAGTCGGCCGGGTCTGGTTCACATCTCGCGCACGCCGGCACTGTCGAAAGCTATAGGGCTTCCGCCAGCGAAGCGACGCATGCCCGTCGGCTGAGGCGATGATTACGATTCCCGCCGGGCTCGCTACGTCCTGAGAGCGTCGACCGCGTGCGCGACGAGAATGCTAATGCTGAGCACGATCAGGCAAACAATTGCGGCTTGAAATAACATCGGAGTGGTTTCTGCGGAGCCCAAGGTGAGCTCCTTATAAGCTGTCACATTTTGCCAGCATTTGGCCGGGCTGGCGGCGCCTTGGTGTTCACGTCGTTACAAGTTTGCAAGGTCCAGAACGCCAGCCGGTCATGCTGACCCGGTTCAGCGCCCGCATGATGCCAACGCGCGCAAGCATCGTTAGCCGGCCTTTCTCGGCCACCGGGATAAGCCCCTCCATTGTCGCCTGCCAGTTCTGGCCGGCCGTGCTGGCCTTCGGCAGTGTTGCGATGTACTCGCCCGCGTCGCCGGCAATGCCCCACCTTTGGCGCCTTGGCTGCAAACATCCCTAATTCGGTCTCCCCGTCTTCCTGTTGCCGCCACAAACAGAACTCACGAATGCGTGACCGCATATGGGGAAAAAGATGCGCGCACAGAGAAGAACATGGAAAGTCATGGGGGCCCAGCGTCGTGAGCCAGATATCGAGCAACTCCAGCTGGATCTGGCGGCGCTCAATCGGTGCATAGAGGTCCTGGAAAAAGCCGATGCCAATCCTCACGACGTCGAGGTTCTGACATCACATGCGCTGACCATCGCCGAACAGATCGATGAGGTGCGCTGGTCGAACCCTGCCCAGGCGTTGGGCTGGTTGTTCGAGAAAGCAATCCCGCAAGGTCGTTGAATCACGGCACTGACTGATGCGGATGAAAATCGGCCGCTGAGCGTCAGCTGTCGTGGAGCCGGCAGTTCACCCGATCTCCGTAGTCGATCGGCAGTATCCAAAAGGACTGCCCCGGAGTCGTTTGCGCGAACGGCATCTCCAGCGCGACAATCTCGTACCTCAGTTCTGTCGCCACATTGATGGGGAAAACCGCCGCTAAGTCAGCCGCGCTGCATTTTCCGAATCAACGAAAGCGCTGTCCATTTCAGCGTTGTCGTTCTGTCGGATGCATATGCAGTTCAACCCCATCATCAGTTCCGTGAAGGATCTCGAAGTATGGAGCGCGACCGGCCGCGGCTATTCGTTCGTGATCAGCTTCGAGCGCCGGACCGGCCCCGGCCTGCACGGGCAGCCCGGGTTTGTGGCCTCGTGGCGCCCGCTTTATCTGAATAGACCCGCCATCAAGGTGGGCGGTTCGCCCTTCAAAACTTTCGCTGACGCCGAGAAAGCCTGCGAATCCTTCCTGATGCATCTAACGGGATGACGGGCCCAGCCAGCCGAGCGTGCGCTGCGAAACGAGGGTCTAGCGCATTTCATTCAGCGGGTGCATTCTGGAGTGGCTGGAACCGTGAGAGGGCGTCGTTATGCGTCACCCATCCAAACCGCTACTTCACCAAGGAATCGTTTACAGGGCCGGCACGATCGGTCTCGGGTTGCTTCCCATAGCGATGGCGTTCGCTGCCGTCCTCATACCGTGATCGGCGCGTCTGCCCGGCGAGCGCGACGCAACCTTATCCACCGCGACAGGCAGCGTCCGTCTTATCGGTACTCCTTGCGCATGACGACGCTATGGATCTTGGCGGCTTGATTGCCCATCGGGCAAGCATGATCGGCATCGTCTGGGCGCGAGTCGCTTCAAATTCGATTGGCTATGAGACGTGCTGGGGGCTGGGTTCCGACAGAATGCGGTTGGACAGCCAAGCGGCGATCGATTTGGGGACCTCTGGCACTTCGTGCAACGAATGAACCAGGCCGCTGTTCTTCAGGCCAATCCCGACGGTCTTGACGTCAACATCGTCAATGTCCGGGACGGAGTCGAAGAGGATGTCGCAACGCATTGCGCCGGCCCCAAGCTCGTTGCCGAACACCATTCGCGCCAGCGGCGGCAAGAACAGTCCGATCAAGACGCCCACCAGAAGTATCGGCATCGATAAGTCGACGAACTGCTTTGCGTAGTTGACAGAGAACAGTTCAAGCGCGTTGATCGTCAATATATAAGCAATGAAACCCACAAACCCGAACAAGATTGTCGACGACCACCCATATACTATTCGAGTCACGCGATTGATGATCGCGCCCGCAGCGAGCGTCAACGCCGCCTCGTCATCGACACCTCGCAGCACCAACAACCTTCCACTAAGGACTTTGGCGTCGCTGACGGTCGCACCAGCGAGCCGCTCGGGTCGCTGCTGCCAATCGGCAGAGTACAGAAGAGTCTTCCAGAACGAGGGATATTCCGCATCTGCGGCTGGAGTGTTGGCGAACGCACGAGTCAGCAGCCAATAAAGCGCCTCGGTTCCTGTCGTGAAGAGCATCAAGCAGAGCAGAAGCGCGAGCATCACATCATCGACGAGCGAAAATGGAAATAGAAAGTAGAGTGCGGCGATCACCAGAGTCGCCGCAACAAGACGAAGGAGAATTGGCGAATGTGGCAGGAGCCGATCAACCGCGACGATTGAGAGGAATGGCGTCGCCAGCGTGCACAGGTAAATCCCGGAGCAGTCGCAAACCTCTGAAATGGCTTTCAGAGCGACATTGCCTCCGTGACTATGCGCGACAATCAACGTTCGTCCCTCGCCAGATCCGAGTGCGGCCAGTCTGACGGCAAGGCGTGCTGCGGCCTTTTCCCGCTCGAACACGGAATTCGATCCGCTCCAGGCGAAGGCATCTACGGTCAGTTGAACGCCCGGAAGCTGGGACAGAACTGCGCTCTTTAGTTCCGTCACGAAGCTGGCCTCGGCTTCGCACCAGCCGGCGATAGGTTTCCTGCAGCACCGCCAGAAACCGCGTCCCCACGTGCCGTGGACCAGCACGACGTTCAGTCGAGTGACGTCCACCATGGGGCCTCCGATTTCCTCGAATGCTGCCCTTGATCGTGGGGATGCGATCGGACGCGCAATGTACCATTCCAAGTAGCGAAGTTCTACCTCAGGCTGCGTCGCGTGCGCCTTTTGCCCGATGTGTCCGTACTTCCTGCATATGAGGTGCCCTCTGCAGATTGAGTCACCCTCCGGAAAGATACGGCTGTGGCGCGCACACCACTATGCGCCCGAGAACGCAGCGACATACCGACCTTACAATTGCCGGGGATTCAGCGAATCACTTAGACCGCAATTGGGGCTGGGAAGCGGAGAGTAGAATGAGAGTCGCTTCCTTGGAAAGTGTACTGGCGGCAGCCAGTTTGATCTTGGGTATCGTCATCGTGTTGTGGGGAATCAAGATCTTCTACGGCGTGTAAGGTGTAAACAGACAGGACGCAGGCGTCGAACAAGAGACTTTCGAAAGGTCCACGACAGGCATCCCTTCCGCGGCGGCGGAAGCCCTGCTGTTTTTGATGGGCCGACGCGTTGCGAAGGATCGCTGCGTCACAAGGATCTCATCCCGCTTCGACCGCGCCTTGACCCGTTCAGGAGGGTCACGCCGACGCTGTGCCTTCACCCAGTGAGCTCACACCGCAACTCACCCATGAATCCGTGGCTCTTACCGATTGTGCACGGTAATCTAATACAGGCGCAGCTAGGCAAAGCGAACGGCGCCTCCCGGAACGACCGTCATTGCCGGGCGGCGCCCTACTTTGCATGGGGTTGTTTTCGCAAAAATGCGCCAGGCGCGGGCGAGCGGCTTGTCCGGTCCGGTGGATCCAGGGGTTCACTTTCGCTGGCCAACTGATTGCGAGGATGTCGAGAGTCGTTCGAGGGCCGCCTGCTGTGCCCGTTCGCCGAGATGAATGCACAGAAAGAGCACGAAGCCCGCCACCGCCACGATAGCGAACCAGGCGAGGCTCATGCGCGCCCGCTTCGAGCGGAGGGGGTGAATTGAAGATCGCCGCATCGTCGGCGTCCGTCGTCGCGATCAGAAACGGCCTCGGCTGGTACGGGGGCATCACACCGAGGCCGCCATTCCCACGTGCCGACAGTCGGCGGTCGTCGGCACAGCAAGGCAAGTCGGTCAGGAGCCAACGGTTCCAAGACACCAGGGCCTGGTCGCGGAACGCCCTACTCCGCGTCGTTCTGACGCCGCTCGCGCGCAAGCTGATGCCAAGCCAGCGCAAGCTGGATCAGCCGCTGCCGGTCGGCGCCTTCGGAGGCCGCCGCGCGCTTCATCGCCGCCGCGGCTTCACTCTCTGGGTCATACTCCGCGCTCATGACCGCGATCATGACTCGCAAAAGTGGACGAGGGCATGACTAATACGCCCCGTATGAATGCGGGGGATGTCATCGCAGGGCTTCCGCGATATAATCGGAAAAACCGTATTCAACGCGAGACTTTCCTGGAGGCGGCTAAACTTCTTTCGCGGTTGCCGCGGCGGGCTCGTCGAGGCTTCTCAAGCCGCTTTCGATCACCTCGATGTCGTCGTCGATCTGCGCGATCGACTTGCGACAATCGAATCCCTCGATGGATTTGAGATCGACGGCAAGGCGCCGCCTGTGCATCCGCAGATCCTCCAGCGACTGGCGATCCCTGATGCGCGTAAAACCTTCGACGATCAGCTCGATGGCCTTGGACATGACGCATACCCCAGCTCACGACGCACCCGGCCCGGGCATCCGGACCGGCACATTTAAGCCTGTGGACGCGTCTGGGTTCCGTCATTGACCTAGGTCAACGCGGGCAACGACGCCTTGCGGCCTTCGCCTTCGCTCCGAATTGGCATTCGCTTTGCTCAGCCATGCCCAATCAGCCAGACCCACCCTGGGTCTGTTTCACAATGAGGCAAGCTCATGCAGCCGATGTCCCGCTTCGAAGCGACCGCCGCCACGCAACTCCATGCCTTGATCGCCGACCTGCGATGGAGGGTTCAACTCCTCGATGCCGACATTCAGGAAGAGGAGCGCAAGGCCGGGGTGTCCGATCCCACGAACCATGCCTATCCGATGCTGGCCCTGACACTACGGGGGCGCCGCGACAACCTGCAGGCGACTGTTGCGACCCTGCAGAGGCAGCTCGAGGCCATTGTCCCCTCGGCCGACTGGAGCCGGGCCGCCTGAAGCCGGCGGTCTGTTGACGACCGTTCACCGGCCGCGGCCTCAAATGTGAATTTAATCACAGAGGCTCCGCGATTCCTCGGTTACAAGGCAGGCCACGCGGCCGCGCGACGTTGCGGCTGCAGGTCCCGCCAACGACGCTTCAACCACCCCGCCATGACGCACGATGCCGAAGCAACAGCCACGAACTCCGCGGACGCACAAGCGCCGCGTTCGAGCCGCGATCTGCTCGGCATAGCCTATCTCGCGACCACCGGCGTCGTCATGCTCGCCTGGATGGGCGGCCTGATCTGGGCCGGAGTAGCCGTGGTGAGTTGGCTGATCTTCTAGAAAAGATGTGGCGCCAGTTGCGCGGCCTTGATGCTGCCGCACACGATCATTCCCCAAAGCGCAACGCTGATCTGGATAGCGTCCAGCATGTCCCGTTTCCCCGCGAATCTAATTCAAACGTTTTTTCTTTGATCAAAACCGCGAACTGGCCGGGAGCGCCAGAGAAATTTTCAGGCAGTTGTTGTGCATCGCCGAAGAATGCATAGTGCTCGTCGAGCGACGGTTTCCGCGCGCCCGAGAATGATTGAGACGCTGGCAGCTGCGCAGATTGCCTAACGCGCCGCCACGCGCCGCCACTTGGCCTCTATCCGCGCCTTGATCGCGCGGATACGCGCTTCATGCACCGCCCAGTATGCACGGCTGGCCGCCGCCGTACCGTGTTTGTATGTCGCATAGACGTCGGTCGGCTTGACAGGCGATGGCCGTGCTTGCGGTTTCGCGCTCACCACCGCCGGCGCAGGCTCGGGATCCGGCGCTACGGCCGTCGTCGCGCCTGGTGTCGCGAACGGCGAGTTCATCGCGATGAGGCGGTTGCGCGCGCGATTGCAGTAGATGACGGAGCGCGCCGTCATGGTCTCTTCGCCATGCCCGGCGCGGTATTTCATCAGCGCGCGGCAGAGGTCGCCCTGCGCCAGCCGCCAAGCCCTGGCGAGATAGGTCACGCCGTAGTGGATATTGATCTCGGGCCTGGCGAGCTCGGCCGTGGTGCCTTTGAAGCCGAGCATGGCCGCCGTCTCGGGTCTGACCTGCATCAGCCCGATCTCGCCGACGCGGCCAATCACCGTAGAATCGTAGCGGCTTTCGACGAAGACGACAGCTTCCGCGATATCGGGTGGCAATTTCGTCTTCGCGGCTTCCTTCTCGATCAGCGCGCGAACGGATGCCCGTGCGGTAAACGGCTTGGCATCCACGGCTGATGGAGCCTCGACACTGTCCGACGTGACCGAGCCCTCGGCCGCCGCCGCATCATCCGCCGCTCCGGCGCGCATTGGGCCGGCCGCGAGCACCGCCAGGCAGAGCGCCGCGGCGTACGGGAGCCATGTCTGGCGCGTGCAAGACCTCATCGGCGCTTCATAGCTGAGGCCAGTTAACAACGCTTCTCGGCAAGCCCGCGATCACGTCGCGATCCGAAGCAGCGTGTCAAATGAAAGAGGCGGGCCTTGGGCCCGCCTCGGTCAGATCGTGGATCACGCCGCTGATCAGTAGCAAGCGCGCTGATCGGCAAGCACGTACTGGCCGCTCGGATAGCGGTAGTAGCAATTGCCCTGAGACCAATAATAGCCCGGTTGCGACGCAGCCGTTGCGCCGGCGATCGCACCGGTCGCGCCGCCGAGCACGGCGCCAGCGGCAGCTCCCGTTGCGTTGCCGGAGATCAGCCCGCCGAGCACACCACCGACGATGGCTCCGCCAAGTGCGCTCGCGCCCGGGTCTGCCGGAGCAGGCGGCGGAGGCGGCGGCGGCGCATAGGCCGGGGGTGGCGGCGCATAGGCCACGGGCACATCATCGATGTACTCTTCGGAGATGTAGGCGGGCGGCCCGTCCATGCGCTGCGGATAATAATACCAGACCCCGCCGACGTCCCACCACCAGCCATAGCGGCCATTGTGGTTCTCATGCCGCCAGCGGCCGCCATCCCAGGCGAGATTGCCGCGATAGGCGTGCCCGCCCCAGTCGCGCTGCGGCACGGGTCCGCGGGCAACGTAGCGCCCCTGTGGCGGTCCGCCGGCCGGGCCCTGGTGCGCCCCCTGCGGCGGGGCGACTCGTGTGGCCTGCTGCGGCGGCGCGACTCGCGTGGGAGCGTTCGCGTGTGGCGGCGCGCCCGCACCCGGCCGCTGGCCGCCTCTTTCTGGGTTCGAGTCCTGCGCCTGCGCTGAAAGCGCTATCAGCGACACGGCCGAAACCAAGGGAATGATAATCTTCATCCGGCTGGATGCACGCATTGGTGCCTACCCCTTACCTCTATCTCTCATCAGTCGTCGCCGTGGTCCGGACGCCCGAACATCTCGGGTCCCGGTTGATGCGGGCGGACAAAGCTGATCCCGTTGTTCAACGATGTCCCGTTACAAATGGTTAAGATCACGGCAATTTTTCGTCCGCCGCGTTAGCGCGCCGGCTCGATCACGTTGCAATTGGTGCGCCCCGACATCACGCAGTCCTGCATCTTGCTGGCGGCGGTGAGATCGCGCGCCAGCCAAAGGCCGACGCCGAGGATGACGACGGCAATAATCAGCCCGGCGATAGCCCCCCGACGATTATCGCCGGGTGGCCTTGGTTGCGGCTTTGATTGCGAGTTTGGCTGGGTATCAGGCATAGCAAGGTGAAGCCGTGGATTGCTGCCCTTACCATCTCTGCGGCGCCGCGTCACACCCCGCTTAGGGCTTGGGTGCGCGGAGTGCCACCTTGTTCGATGCAGAGGCGGCCTGCTGCACCCGCGGCGCGCAGGTCGTGAGTACAAACGCCGTCTGGCTGCACTGCCATTCGGCGCCGAGCAAGCCACTCTCGACCGGTTTGGGCTGGGCCAGGTAAACGACGATGCCGGCGAGCACCAATGTCGCAAATGTGATCGCGAGCTTTCGCAAGGACAGCCGGAAAATAGTCATCGCCATAGCTCCGTTCGTCTCGGTGCGGACACTAGGCGCCGCCCCCGTGCTCCCTTGTTAGGGGGATCACAATTCGGCAGTTTTTCCGGACTACGAAAGATCGGCGATTCCAGCGATTTTTCGCGACCTGATAGGCTGCGATTATGGGTGGCTTCGCGACGCGCATCGATGTACACGCTTGTTCGTCGCGCGGCGCGCGTTTGTTCGCGGCCGCCGAACCCACAGACGTTGATGTAGGATTGAAAGCGAGGAAGACAAGGCTCGTTCGATGAGTGGATTCAGGGAACCCGGCTTCGCAGACCGGCAAAAGGCGGCACAGGACGCCCGCAAAAATCTTTTAAACAAATTCAAATCGCAGCCAGGGCACGACGACCCCGCGGTCGCGGCACGGCGTGCCGAGCGCGAGGCGATTGCCGCCAAGCGTGCCGACGCAAAAGCTGCGCGGGAGGCCGAGAAGGCTGAGGCGAAGCGGCTTGAAGAAGAGGCCGCGGCTACGGAAGCCGCACGAATTGCCCGCGAAGCCGAGGAGGCCGCCTCAAGGCAGGCCGAGCTCGAAGCCGAGCAGAAGGCCAAGCGCGACGCGCGCTACGCGGCCCGCAAGGCCAAGGGCAAGCGGAAGTAACTGTCACACCGGAGCGATGCGACGGGACCGCGCCAAGCACGGGCCCAACCGTATCGAATCCACAACGTGTCACTGCGCATTCCGGGGCGCGCGTCGTCGCTTGCCCCGGAATGACGATGACGGCGCGATCAGTTCTTCTTCATCATGCCGTCGTCTTTCTTCATGCCGTCCTTGGACATCGTGTCCTTCTTCATGCCGCCATCCTTCGACATGGAATCCTTCTTCATGCCATCCTTGGACATCGTGTCCTTTTTCATGGCGTCGTCCTTGCCCATCTTGTCCTGAGCGAAGGCGGCCGGCGCGAGCGCCAGGCTGAGCGAGAGAGCGGCAGCGGAGACGCCGAGCGCGATGCGGGTGCGAATGGTCATGGTTGATCTTCCCTTCGAGGGTGGTGGTTGCCAGCGACGGATGCCGCTACTCCTGCTCGACGGGGCGGCGCGCAGATTTGTTACGCGGCCGGCCGAATTTTTTCCGAGCCCTTGCCCCGTTTCCGTGTTCAGCCCGACACAATTTTGCCCGCGTGAGACATGCTAGTGCGCGGAACCTGAGGAACGAGTGTGCAGCGCAGCATCAGCGTCACCGCGACTTGCCGCCGCATTCGCTCTCGAACTATCAGATTAGAGAATAATCGGGAGAAGAACCGGCTAGGATGTGCCTAAGCGCCGGCCTCAAGACCCAATCATCAAGAACCGTTCAAAGGGATCATCATTCCATGTTCACGCGACGCCACCTTCTCGCGACGGCTATTGCCGCGCCCGCCATTCTTCGCTTCGGCATCGGGACCGCGCAGGCCGCGACCACGCTGAAAATCTCGCACCAATTTCCTGGCGGCACGATCGACAAGGGCGACTTCCGCGACCGTCTCTGCCGGATGTTTGCCGCCGAGGTCGCAAAGCGCAGCAAGGGCGACATCTCCGCCGAGATCTATCCGAACTCCTCACTGATCAAGACCAACGCGCAGTTCTCCGCGATGCGCAAGGGTGCACTCGACATCTCGCTCTATCCGATGCCCTATGCCGGCGGCGAACTGCCGGAGACCAATATCGGGCTGATGCCGGGCCTGGTCACGACCTACGACCAGGGTATGCGCTGGAAGAAGGAGCCGGTCGGCAAGGCGCTCTCCGACTTCCTCGCCGACAAGGGCATCATCCTCTTGAGCTGGATCTGGCAGGCCGGTGGCGTCGCCAGCCGCTCCAAGGCGATCGTTTCGCCGGAGGACGCCAAGGGCATGAAGGTGCGTGGCGGCTCGCGCGAGATGGACATGGTGCTGCAAACGGCGGGCGCGTCCGTCCTCTCGGTACCCTCGAATGAAATCTATGCAGCGATGCAAACCGGCGCGTGCGATGCCGGCATCACCTCCTCCACCAGCCTGATCTCGTTCCGCCTCGAAGAAGTCGCCAAATCGCTCACCTCGGGCGCCGGCGCCTCATACTGGTTCATGCTCGAACCCTTGATGATGTCGAAAGCGATCTTCGACAAGCTGCCGAAGAACCATCAGGACATCCTGGTTGCGGTCGGCGCGGAGCTCGAAGCCTTCGGCCGCAAGGGCGCGCAGGACGACGACATCGAGGTCGCCAAGGTCTATCAAAAGGCTGGCGCCAAGGTCAGCGCGCTTGATGCCGCGACAGTCGGCAAGTGGCGCGAAATCGCCCGCGATACGGCCTGGAAGGACTACGGCGCGAAGACTGCGACCGCGGCGAGCCTGCTCAAGCTCGCCTCCGAAGTCTCGGCATGATGCACGGTCCGCTTCCGGATCGTGACGGCCCCGCCGATGCCGCCGCACGCCACGGGCTTGCGGCGGCGCTCGATCGCGGTCTCGCCGTTCTCAATGGCACCATCGTGGTGCTGGCTGCGATCGCGCTGGTCGCCGCCTGCGCGATCCTGAGCTACAGCGTGCTGAGCCGCGCCCTCTTCAAGGCCGCCAATTACTGGCAGGACGAGGCGGCCGTGTTTCTGCTGGTCGGCGCCACCTTCATGACGGCGGCCTATGTACAGCAAAATCGCGGCCACATCGGCATCGAGGCCTTTGTCGGGCTGCTGTCGCCGTTCGCGAACAAGATCCGACTCTGGCTGGTCGACGCCGTTACCTTGCTGTTCTGCGCCTTTTTCACCTGGAAGTCCTGGACACTCGCGCATGAGGCCTATGTCGACGGCCAGGTCTCGAATTCGATGTGGTCGCCGCCGCTCGCCATTCCCTACAGCCTGATGGCGCTCGGCATGAGCCTGCTTTGCGTGCAGATCATCGTGCAGCTCGCCCTTCCCTTCACCGGAGCCAAGCGCCGATGAGCGTTTTCGGTATCGGCCTGTCCTACGGGCTGGCGACGCTGTTCGTGATGTTTTCCGGTATGCCGATCGCGTTCGCGCTCGGCGCGGTCGCGGTCGTGTTCATGGGCATCTACATGCCCGCCGCCTCGCTCGATACCGTCACGCAGAACGTCTATGAGGAAATGGCCTCGATCACGCTGCTGTCGATCCCGCTCTTCATCCTGAAGGGTGCGGCGATCGGCAAGTCGCGCGCCGGCCAGGATCTCTACTCGGCCTTGCATGCGTGGCTGCATCGCGTGCCCGGCGGCCTCGGCGTTGCCAACGTTTTCGCCTGCGCGCTGTTCGCCGCAATGGCCGGTTCCTCGCCCGCGACCTGCTCGGCGATCGGCTCGGCCGGCATTCCCGAGATGCGCAAGCGCGGCTATTCCGGCGGCTTTGCCGCCGGAATCATCGCCGCCGGCGGCACGCTCGGCATTCTGTTGCCGCCCTCAATCACCATGATCCTGTTTGCGGTCGCCGCCGAAAAATCGCTGGGGCGGCTCTTCCTTGCCGGCATCGGCCCCGGGCTTTTGCTGGTCAGCCTGTTCGGCGCCTATGCGGTGATCCGCTTCCGCCAGGAATATGCTGCGGCTGAAGCCGCCTACAAGAGGGGCGGCCCCGAGACCGCGATCCTGACCCGCGACGAGTTCACATTGGCCGAACGTTTCAGCGTGCTGCCGCGCGTCATTCCGTTCGTGCTGCTGCTCACGGGCGTCATGATCGCGCTTTATGGCGGCTATGCCACTCCGTCGGAGACTGCGGGACTGGGCGGCCTGCTCGCGCTCGCGCTGATCGCGATGATTTACGGCGTCTGGCGGCCGACCGATCTCGGGCCGATCATGAAGTCAACGATCCGGGAATCGACCATGCTGATGATGATCATCGGCATGTCGCTGCTCTATTCCTACGTGATGAGCTATCTGCACATCTCGCAGTCGGCCGCCGAATCCATTGTCGCGATGCATTTGCCGCGCTGGGGCCTGCTGTTCGCGATTCTCGTCATGGTAATCGTGCTCGGTTTCTTCCTGCCGCCGGTCTCGATCATCCTGATGACCGCGCCGATCATCCTGCCGCCCTTGCGTGCCGCCAATTTCGACATCATCTGGTTCGGCGTCGTCATGACCATCGTGATGGAGATGGGGCTGATCCACCCACCGGTCGGCCTCAACATCTTCGTCATCAGAAATGTCGCGCCTGATATTCCCTTGAGCGAGGTGATCTGGGGCACGTTGCCCTTCGTGCTGTTGATGATGGGCGCCGTGCTCCTGCTCTGCTTCGTGCCGGAGATCTCGACTTGGCTGCCGGATCTCGTGATGGGACCGGACGGCAGCAGGTGACGCTGCCGCAGGGTGGTTAGCCGAAGGCGTAACCTCTTCTGTCGCCACCAGGAAGGAAAGTGGTGGGCTACGCTTCGCTAATCCGCCCTACGAATTCAGACGTCGCTTCTTCGCATTCAGCGCCGAGGCCACGCGGCTCACGGGCGGCCTGCCCAGCAAGCCACTAATCTCGTTCGTCGCCGCGAGCAGCTTCTCCATATCGACGCCGGTCCTGATCCCCATCCCCTCAAGCATATAGACGATGTCCTCGGTCGCAACATTGCCGGTGGCGCCGGGCGCATACGGACATCCGCCGAGCCCGCCGGCGGCGGAATCGATGACGCGGACGCCCTCCTCCATTCCCGCATAGAGATTGGCGAGCGCCTGGCCGTAGGTGTCGTGGAAATGCATCGCGAGGTGGGAAGCCGGGATGTTCGCGGCGACCGCGCGCAGCATGTCCTGCGCCCTCCTCGGCGTACCAACGCCGATCGTATCGCCCAGCGAAATCTCGTAGCAGCCGAGATCCCACAGCGTCTCAGCGAGATCGGCGACGGCTTTCGGCTTGACCTCACCGTCGAAGGGGCACCCCAGCACGCAGGAGATATAGCCGCGCACCTTCACGCCGTCGGCCTTGGCGCGGGCAAGGACCGGCTTAAAACGCTCGATGGACTCCGCGACCGTGCAATTGATGTTGGCCCGAGAGAATCCTTCCGAGGCCGCCGCGAACACAGACACGACCTTCGCGCCTGCCGCACGCGCGGCGTCATAGCCCTTCTCGTTCGGCACCAGCACGTGGAATTCGGCATCCTTCACGTGGCTCACGCCGCGCAGCACGGCGTCCGAGCCCGCCATCTGCGGGATGGCCTTGGGCGAGACGAAGGCGCCGACCTCGACGGTATGAAGGCCAGCCGCAACCAGCGCCTCGACAAAGGCAATGCGCGCCTCGACGCTGACCGGCGTCTTCTCGTTCTGGAGGCCGTCGCGCGGCCCCATTTCGATGATGCGGACCTGATCGCTCATGATCTCACTCGCCGATAGGATCGACCTCTGCAAGCTCGACACCTTCCTGGACGATGTCGCCGACCTTGCACTTGATCGCCTTCAGAACGCCCGCAAAGGGCGAGCGCAGCGTCTGCTCCATCTTCATCACTTCGAGCGTCAGGATCGGCGCGCCCTTCTCCAATTTGGCCCCCTCCTCCGCAAGCACCGCCACGACCGTGCCGGGCAAGGGCGCTGCAATCTTGTCCTCGCCGACATGCTCTTCGCTCTCGCCGCCGAACGGATCCACCCAGTGCAGATCGAACCGCCCGTTGCGCGTACGCAGATAGAGCTCATGGCCGTCAATAACCGTGGCAACGGCGGTCTTGACGCCGTCGAGCGTCAAATCGAATCCGCCCTCCTTAGGCGCCGTCGCGAAAGCCAGCTCCCGTTCACCGATGACAAGTGTCGAGGGGCCGCTGCCGTAGTTCAGCGAAATCTTCTGCTCCGGACCATGGCCGACGCGGAAGGCGAAGCCGCGCTGACGCCGTCCGACCGGCTGCCAGCCAAAGGTCCGCCATGGGGATTCGGTCTCGCCCTGAGCTGCCCTACGCTCCTCATTGACGATAGCCGCAACGGCCGCACACAGCTCAAGCTCGCCGGGCGCAGCGCCTGCCGCCGTCAGCCCGGCCAGCTCCCGCTCGATGAAGCCGGTATCGATCGCGTTCGATCGCACCTTGGGATGCGTCATCAGCGCCGAGAGGAACGGAATGTTGGTGACGATGCCGCGGACGTCGGAATTCTCGAGCCCGCGATTCAATCGCTCGATCGCCGCATCCCGCGTCGGCGCCCACGCGATCATCTTGGCGAGCATTGCGTCATAATAGGGCGAGACGGTATCGCCTTTCCGATAGCCGGCGTCGATGCGCAGGCCGCCGATCTCCTCAGGCAAGCTCCAGGTCGAGATCCTGCCGACCGACGGCATGAAGTTCCTGGTCGGATTCTCCGCGTAGACGCGCGCCTCGATGGCGTGCCCCTTGAGGCGGACCTCATCCTGCTTCAGCGGCAGCGCCTCGCCGAAGGCGACACGCAATTGCCACTCGACCAGATCGATCCCGGTGATCAGCTCGGTCACCGGATGCTCGACCTGGAGGCGGGTGTTCATCTCGATGAAGAACACGTCTTTGCCGTCCGAGACGAACTCGATCGTGCCGGCACCGACATAGTTCACCGCACCGGCCGCCTTGCGCGCGGCAGCACAGACAGTCTCGCGCTGCGCGGCATTGAGCGTCGGCGACGGCGCCTCCTCGATCACCTTCTGGTGCCGCCGCTGGAGAGTGCATTCGCGCTCGAATAGCGACAACAGATTGCCGTGGCTGTCGCCGATCACCTGCACCTCGATATGGCGGGGATTGTCGACATATTTCTCGATCAGCATGGTGTCGTCGCCGAACGCGGCTTTTGCTTCACGCTTGGCACTGACGATCGCAGGTCCGAGTTCGGCAGCCGAGCGCACGATGCGCATGCCCCGGCCGCCGCCGCCCGCGGAGGCCTTCACCAGCACGGGAAAGCCAATCTTGTCGGCGGCCTTCGCAAGCGTCGCCTCGTCCTGCGCCTCACCGTGATAGCCCGGCACCAGCGGCACACCGGCCTTCTCCATCAGTGCCTTGGAGCCCGACTTCGAGCCCATCGCAGTCATCATCCCGGCGGTCGGGCCGACGAAGACCAATCCGGCGTCCAAGCAGGCCCGCGCAAACTCGGCATTCTCCGACAGGAAGCCATAGCCGGGATGCACGGCCTCGGCGCCGCTCTTCCGCGCGGCCTCGATCAGCCGCTCGACATTCAGATAGCTGTCGCGTGCACGCGCGGGCCCGAGCAACACAGCCTCGTCGGCGAGTGCCACATGCATCGCGTCGCGGTCGGCCTCGGAATAGACGGCGACTGTGCGCAGGCCCATGGCACGCGCGGTGCGGATGATGCGGCAGGCGATCTCGCCGCGATTGGCGATCAGGAGCGTGCGAAAGCGCCGGTAGAGGTTTGAGCGGTCCATCATCAGTTCCTGCGTCACATCCTGAACAGGCCGAATTTCGTGGGTTCGATCGGCGCGTTCGACGCCGCTGACAGTCCAAGCCCGAGGACGAGCCGCGTATCGGCCGGATCGATCACGCCGTCGTCCCACAGCCGCGCCGTCGCATAATACGGATGCCCCTGGCTTTCATATTGCGCACGAATGGGGCTTCGGAAACTCTCTTCCTCTTCCTTGGACCAGCTCTCGCCCTTGGCCTCGATGTTGTCGCGCCTGACCTGGCTCAGTACCATCGAGGCCTGCTCGCCGCCCATCACGGAGATGCGCGCATTCGGCCACATCCAGAGGAAACGCGGGCTGTAGGCGCGCCCGCACATGCCGTAATTGCCGGCACCGTAGGAGCCGCCGATCACGATCGTGAACTTCGGTACCGAGGCGGTCGCCACGGCCGTCACGAGCTTCGCGCCGTCGCGCGCGATGCCGCCTGCTTCGTATTTCCTGCCGACCATGAAGCCGGTGATGTTCTGCAGGAACACCAGGGGGATACCGCGCTGGCAGCACAGCTCGATGAAATGTGCGCCCTTGAGCGAGCTCTCGCTGAACAGGATGCCGTTGTTGGCGATGATGCCGACCGGATAGCCCCAGATGTGGGCGAAGCCACAGACCAGCGTCGTGCCGTAGAGCTTCTTGAACTCGTCGAATTCCGAGCCGTCGACGATGCGCGCGATGATGTCGCGAACGTCGAAAGGCTTGCGGCCGTCGACCGGCACGACGCCGTAAATCTCTTCCGCCGCAAACAGCGGATCGCGCGGCGGATGCATGTTGAGGTTCGGCCGGCTTGCGGGCTTCAACGTACCCACGATACGCCGCGCGATGCCGATCGCATGCGCGTCGTTCTGGGCGTAGTGATCGGTGACACCGGACTGCCGCGAATGCACGTCGGCGCCGCCAAGTTCTTCGGCACTCACGACCTCGCCGGTGGCAGCCTTCACCAGCGGCGGGCCCCCCAGGAAGATGGTGCCCTGGTTGCGCACGATGATGCTCTCGTCCGACATCGCCGGCACATAGGCGCCACCGGCGGTGCAGGATCCCATCACGATAGCGATCTGCGGGATGCCCTGCGAGGACATCTGCGCCTGATTGTAGAAGATGCGGCCAAAGTGCCGCTCGTCCGGAAAGATGTCGTCCTGCATGGGCAGGAAGGCGCCGCCGGAATCGACCATGTAGACGCAAGGAAGATTGTTCTGCCGCGCGACGTCCTGCGCGCGCAGGTGCTTCTTCACCGTCATCGGATAGTAGGTGCCGCCCTTGATGGTGGCATCATTGGCGACGATGACGCACTCGCGTCCCGAGATCCGCCCGACCCCCGTGACGACGCTGGCCGAATGCACATCGCCGCCGTACAGGCCATAAGCGGCAAGCGGCGACAGCTCCAGAAACGCTGTGCCAGGATCGACCAGAAGATCGACACGCTCGCGCGCCAGCATCTTACCGCGCGCGGTGTGCCGCTTGCGCGAGGCCTCGCCGCCGCCGCCGGCGACCTGGGCGAGCTTTTCCCGCAAGTCAGCAACGAGCACGCGCATCGCCTCCGAATTGCCTGCGAAATCCGATGATGAAGGATCGATGGTGGAATGGAGCGGCATGTGTCCAGCGCTTCTATTTGACGTGGTGAGATGCCGCAGCAGGGTGGACCATTTTCGCGGCGATTCCAAATGCGTTCAGGCCGTCTCCGCCATCAGCTCGCGGCCGATCAGCATGCGGCGCACCTCCGAAGTGCCGGCGCCGATCTCGTAGAGTTTTGCATCGCGCCAAAGACGCCCGGTTGGAAATTCGCTGGTATAGCCGACGCCTCCGAGCGCCTGGATCGCCTCGCCCGCCATCCACGTCGCCTTCTCGGCGGAGTAAAGGATCGCAGCGGCAGCGTCCTTGCGCAGCGAGCGCGCGTGACCGCCGCGGTCGCAGGCGCGGCCGACGGCGTAGACGTAGGCGCGCGTAGCCTGCCAGGTCGAATACATGTCGGCAAGTTTGCCCTGCATGAGCTGGAAGTCCCCGATCGGCTGACCGAATTGCTTTCGCTCGTGCATGTAGGGCACCACGGCGTCCATGCAGGCCGCCATGATCCCGAGCGGACCGCCGGACAGCACCGCGCGCTCATAGTCGAGGCCGGACATCAACACCTTGACGCCCTCGCCGACGCCACCCAGCACATTCTCTTCCGGCACCTCGCATTCGTCGAAGAACAAGGGATAGGTGTTGGAGCCGCGCATGCCGAGCTTGTCGAGATGCTGGCCGTGCGTAAAACCCTTGAAGCCTTTCTCGATCAGGAAGGCGGTGATACCGCGCGGACCAGCTTCCGGATCCGTCTTGGCATAGACCACCAGCACATCGGCGTCGCCGCCATTGGTGATCCACATTTTCGAACCGTTGAGCACGTAACGGTCGCCGCGCTTGTCAGCGCGCAACTTCATGGAGACGACGTCGGAACCGGCGCCCGGCTCAGACATTGCGAGCGCGCCGACATAGTCGCCGGAAATCAGTTTTGGGAGATAGCGCTGGCGCTGCGCGTCATTGCCATTGCGACGGATCTGGTTGACGCAGAGATTGGAATGCGCCCCGTACGACAGGCCGACGGCGGCCGAGCCGCGCGAAATCTCCTCCATGGCGACGATGTGGGCGATATAGCCCATATTGGAGCCGCCATATTCCTCCGGCGCGGTCATCCCCAGCAGGCCGAGATCGCCGAAGCGCTTCCAGAGGTCGGGAGGAAACAGATTCGCCTTCTCGACCTCGGCGGCACGCGGCGCGACCTCAGCCTCCACGAAGGCGCGCACCGTATCGCGCAGCATGGTGATGTCTTCGCCCAGGTCGAAATCGATGCTCGGGATGTTCATGGGCTGCTCCTCCGTCTTGTCTTGCCTGCAAACCTACCCCCGATCGGGCATTCGGGCCGTCGAAAAGGTTGCATTTTCCGCCATAGTTGGCGAGGATTCGGCATGCCGTTTCAAGCCTCCGCAGCAGTTCCTCGCCGCGCCGTGACACCGGCCGCCTTCGTGCGCGGGGTGGTTGCCGCCTATGCCAGATATGGCCGCGATGCGGCCGAGGCGCTAGCCAGGAGCCAGGTGCCTGCGGACCTCCTCAGGTCAGTGGATGGACGGGTCACGGCGACCCAATTCGAGGCGCTTGCGGGCCATGCCATGCGCGAGCTCGACGATGAGGCGCTCGGCTGGTTCTCGCGCCGGTTGCCTTGGGGCACCTACGGCATGCTGTGCCGGGCCTCGATCACGGCCCCCAATCTCGAGGTCGCGCTGAAGCGCTGGTGCCGGCATCATCGCATCCTCACCGAAGACGTGCTGTTCGAACTTGGCGTCGACCGCGACACGGCCGTGATCTCTATTCGCGAGCAGCGCGACCTCGGGCCGTTGCGCGAATTCTGCCTGGTGACGCTGCTGCGCTACGTGCTCGGCTTCTCCTGCTGGGTCGTGGATTCCGCGATCGCGCTCCGCGCGGCGGAATTTCCCCATGCCGAGCCGCGCCACGTCTCGGTCTATCCAACGATTTTCTGCAAGAATGTTAGCTTCGACGCGGAGCGCGCCAGCATCACCTTCGACAAGCGCTATCTGGCGCTGCCGCTAAAGCGCAGCCCATCCGATCTCGATCATATGCTGAAGGGTGCGCTGCGCCTGACCGTGCTGCCCTACCGACGCGACCGCCTGATGGTGGAGCGGATCAGGCGCGTGCTACGCAGCGCGCGCGGTCGCATCCTGACCGCCGACGACGTCGCAAGTGAGCTCGCGCTGTCGACCCGCACGATGCATCGTCGCCTGCGCGACGAGGCAACCTCGCTGCGTGCGTTGAAGGAAGAGGCAAAGCTCGAACTCGCCAGGGAAGCCCTGATGCGCGGCCGCGCGCCGATCAAGCGGATCGCCGAGATCGCCGGTTTTCGCAACGAGAAGAGTTTTTCACGCGCCTTCCGCAACTGGACCGGCGCCTCGCCGCGCGAGTTTCGCACCAGGTATCGTTAAGCTTGCACCGGTGATCCAACCGCTGTGCAGGGAAAATTTGCTGGCGAGCTCCTGCATATCTGACTAAACGGCGGGCGCAGTCGCTGCGGCGATCTCGTGCACCGGCAACGGCACGTCCTTGGCAACTCCCAGCACGGGAAAGCTGCGGACGGTCTTCACGTTCGGCATGGCGGCAAAATGCAGGAGCTGTTGCCGCATGCTTTCGACGCTCGGGGCCACGCATTTCAGGAGATAGTCGGTATCGCCGGAGATCCGCCAGCACTGCTGGATGCGCGGGATGGCGGCAACGGAGATCTCGAAGGCCTCCAGAACCGGTTGAGCCTGGCTGCCGAGCTGGATGGCGACGAATGAGACCACTTCGTAGCCGAGGAGCCGCTCGTCGAGAATGGCGCGGACTGCTTTGATCACGCCGCGGCTGATGAGGGATTTGAGCCGCCGCAGGCAGTTCGGCGCGGAGATACCGACACGATGTGCCAGCTCATTGTTGCGGACGCGGCCGTCTTGCTGCAGCTCCGACAATATCCTCAGGTCGACGCCGTCGAGCTGGTAACGCCCCACCATACCCACCTCGTCATGATCCCGTCACGCTTCGCCCAGCGAAGCACGCGCCAAAATCCCTGCCAAGGGCTCCAGGAGCCAGCGGGCGCCCAGTGCGTCCAGATCAGTGCGTCCACGGCTCGCCGCGGCGGAAGGAGAAATTGTCGGCATAGGCGACCGGGCGGCGGATCGACTCCTTGGGCTCGATCACCTGGTAGGCGATGCCCTTGCGCTCGCAATAGGCGATCGCCTCCTCCTTGGTCTCGAAGCGTAGCGTGATCTGCTGCTTCATGTCCGCCGACGAGGTCCAGCCCATCAGTGGCTCGACCGCGCGCGGCTGCTCCGGCTCGTAATCGAGCTGCCATTCCCGGGTCTTCCCCTTGCCCGATTGCATCGCGTTCTTGGCGGGCTTGAAAATGCGTGCGGTCATTGGACGGCCGGACCCCTTTTTACGTCTATTCGGTCTAACTCTATGCGTCACCGAAGCTATTGGTGGAAACCACCGGGATAGTATAGAGAACACCGTATCGAGAATTTGAACGGTGATTCCACAATCCTGGAGGTAGCGTTGCCAACGGGTATAGTCATTATGCTGCGCCGTGACAATCTCGCCCCCCGCACGCCGCGGATCGGGAGCCTGGCCCCGCGGTACGGCTGATGCTGGCGCTCGGTGCGCGCCCCGTGATCTGTGTTTCCTCCTCGAAAGTCCGCTTCGATGGCCTTCCTGAACATCAACGCAACGCTCCCCGAAAAAGGCCGTGACCTCCGGCTCGACCTGTTTCGCGGGGTGGCGAACTGGGCGATCTTCCTCGATCACATCCCCGACAACGTCGTGAACTGGATCACGACGCGGAACTACGGTTTCAGCGACGCCGCCGACCTCTTCGTCTTCATCTCCGGCTATACCGCCTCCTTCGTCTATGCGCGGATGATGCTGGAGCGCGGCTTCGTCGTCGGTGCCACCCGGCTGACCAAGCGCGTCTGGCAGCTCTACGTCGCCCACATCATCCTGTTCGTGATCTACATCGCCTCGATCAGCTATCTGGCGTTGCGCTTCGGCGATTCCGAGATGATCGACGAGTTCAATGTCGCCGGCCTCGTCGACAACGCCACCGAGACGCTGCGGCAGGGTTTGTTCCTGCGCTTCAAGCCACTCAATCTCGACGTGTTGCCGCTCTACATCGTGCTGATGGGATTATTCCCGCCGATCCTCTGGTTCATGCTGCGCAAGCCGGACCTCACGATGGGGCTCTCCATCATCCTCTGGCTGGCAGCACGGCATTTCGGCTGGAATCTCACCGCCTACCCGGCCGGCACCTGGTACTTCAACCCGTATTGCTGGCAGGTGCTGTTCGTGTTCGGTGCCTGGTGCGCAATGGGCGGAGCGCGGCGCTCGATGACGCTGATCAACTCGAAGATCACGCTGTATTTGTGCCTCGCCTATCTTCTGTTCGCGCTGATCATGACCATGGCGGGCCGCTTCCCGAGCCTCGGCGCGATGTTTCCGGAGTGGCTGTTTTCGGCCTTCAACCCGAACGACAAGACCAACCTTGCGCCTTATCGCTTCATCCATTTCGTCGTAATCGTCATTCTCGTCATCCGCTTCGTGCCGAAGGACTGGCCGGGCCTGGAGTGGAAGATGTTCGATCCCGTGATCGTCTGCGGACAGCAATCGCTCGCTGTGTTCTGCGTCGGCGTGTTCCTGTCCTTCGTCGGGCACTTCGAATTGTCGATGAGCTCGGGCTCGCTGTTCGCGCAACTCTTCGTCAGCATCGCCGGCATCGCGATCATGACGACGGTCGCCTACTACATCTCCTGGTCGAAGCGGCAGGACAAGCCGCTGAAGCCGCCCGCCGCCGCGAAGCCAGCGGCCACCGCTGCGAAGGCGGGCTGAGCGAGCAAACGCGAAGCGGCCGCCTCAGGCCGCTTCGTCCTCGCTATATTCGGTGAACTTCTTGTATATCCACTGACGGCCGTCGTGGCGGCGCCAGACCTTGCCGTAGACCAACTGCCCGTTGATCGAGCGCCTCGGCACGATGATGGTCCACAAGTGCCAGATCTCGGCCCAACCGGATCGTGAAGTGGGAATTTGGGAGCTGCGATCGAAAACCATGACGAGAAACTCGCAAGAAACGAAGCGCCGCGATCTCTGTGATGGAGTGTGAGCTACGTTCGTAGGCACAGCGGCGGGCCGGGACCGATTTGATAACAGCCGACAAGATGGCCGCAACACGAGCGCGTGCTTAACCTAACCGGTCAACCTTAACTCTCGCGAATGTGCAGACCAGTGGCAGTTGAAACGGCGCCCGGTCTTTTCTAGAATGCGCGTGACATTTGAGATGACCGTGCCGTTTTGGGGCGCGTGACGATTTAGAACTGAATTTGAATTTTGAGACGCCTGCTATCAGGGGCGATTGCCATGGATTTGCTCACCATGAATTTGCTCAACATGAATCTGCTCAACATGAATCTGCTCAACATGAATCTGCAATGTGCTTGTTTGCATCTGGCGATCGCGTCTCCGCCATCCGTGCCAACCGCCAGGCAAGCCGCCGAAGAACTGCCCGATGCAGCGAACGACAACGAGACGGTCTGGCCGCTCGTCCCGTTCCCGCTGGGCTGGTGCGCGTCGAGCTGAGACGCACGGCTAATTTGTCGACTCTGAAAAGCGCGACGCCGCACAAGCGGAATATCGTCGCTTGGCGGCGTCCGTTTAGATATTGGGCGCTGAAATCCCCAATACCCGTATGTCTGTTGCGGGCCCCAAAGGTTCGATGACGCCTTGACAATTTCGCACGCGGCCCATGCGCCAACTGCGTGAAAAATCGCGCAGAAGTCGTGACACGCTACGAACAGAGACCCAAGGTTTGAACGGACGCTTGCGCAAGACGCCGGTGCGCAAGCGATCGACCGCCAGCCCCCGTCCCGCCGCTCCGCCTCACGTGCTCCCGGCAGTCGTGCTGAGCGTGCCCTGAGCCGTGTAGGTATGACCAGCCGAACTGAATTGACCACTCTGGTTCTGACCGCCTTGCGCGCTGACCGAGGTTTCGACTTCGGTCGTGCCGTCGGAATAGGTGATGACCGTGGTGGTAATCCCGTTCACGGTCGTGGAGACCTCGCTGACGATGGTTTTGGCAGAGCTGCCGCTACCGCCGCCCGCTCCGCCACTTCCGCCCGCCGACTGGGAGGACGATGCAGTCGCCGAAGACGAGGTCGTCGCCGATGTGGACGATGTCGCCGAGGAAGAAGAGCTTGCTGCGGACTGGGACGTTGCCGCTGCGCTGGAGGTCGAACCGATCGCCGTGATCGACATGGGAGCCTCGCCTTCAGGAGATGTTGCCGGGCGCACGCAAGATGCACGATCCGCCCTTTTCTTCAACGCGGCTCCTGGCCGAAACAGGCGTCGGGATTGCTTGCAAAACGCCAGCATCGCGGTCTCAAAAGCCGAGGCGGGGCTGGTCGGGGCAGCCGGATTGGTTCTGCCCCGACAGAAAATCCAACAAATTCAATAAACGATTGAGTTACAAAGGCTTATTAGCTACCAGTAGCCCCATCAACTGTTACGACTCCGTGTCGCGAGGGGGCTATGGGACTGGCATCAAATATTCAGCGGCGGGGCGGCTCCGCCGTCTACTACGTGCGGCTTGCGGTCCCCAAAAAGCTCCAGGCCCTGGTCGGCAAGAAAGAGATTTGGAAGTCCACCGGGGTCCGCGACCCGAAGGCCGCTCGGCTGGCCGCGCTGCCGATCCTAGCGAAGTATCGATCGCAGTTTGAGCAGCTCGCGCAGAGGCAGGAGCCGACGCCAGGAGACCTCCAGGCGGCCGTCTGGCGCCACTATGAGGGGCTTCTGGCCGACGACCAGCGCGAGCGCGCGGCCATGCCCACGGCGGCGATGCTGGAGCGGGCCAAGGAACGCCTTGCGGGCGATATCGCTGCCGGCGCGGTCGAGTGGTCCGGCGATCCTCTTGTCCAGATGGGCGCGACCATTGACGTCATGGCGATGAAACAGGCCCCGACCCTCGCCCGCGAGCGCCGCGCGACCAAGCTGTCGGAGCTGCGCAAGCACCTGGGGACCGGCGAGACCGGCCCCATCGAGTGGGCTGCGGACGCCGTGATTGAGCAAGACCGCCTGTTGATCGAGAAGGGCTCGCCGGCTTATCGGGACCTCTGCCAGCGGCTACAGCGCGCCGAAATACAGATGCTCGAGCGCGCCGCAGAACGGGACCAAGGCAACTGGTCGGGCGTCCCTACCGACTCCATCGTCGCGCCCGCCGATCCTACGGCCGGCAGAAAGAAGGCCGCGCCTGGTGAGGGCCTTTGGGAGCTTTACGACCGTTTCGAGGGTGAGAAAAAGGCATCGGTGAGCCTCGATACCTGGACACAGAATCGGGTGATCGTCGGGCTGTTCTTCGAGTTCATCGGCGAGACCTCGCATGTGTCGGCGATCACCAGGAAGGCCGTGCGGGACTGGAAACATGCCCTCGCCGGTTGGCCGGTGAAGGCGCTCAAGATCAAAGAATTCGAGGGCATGTCGTTTCGGAAGATCGTTGAGGCGAACAAGACGATCGGCAAGCCGACGATCAGCGAGAACACCACGAACCGCTACCTCTCCGCCATTGCCGGTTTCTGCGAGTGGCTGCTCAACAACGAATACCTTGAGCAAGACGTCATCCGCGGCATGTTCCTCAGCATCGACAAGAAACAGCAGAAGGTCTTCCCCTACTCCGACGACCAGTTGCGGACGATCTTCACGTCGCCGTTGATGACGCGCTGCGCTGGTGACGACCAGGAGCACAAACCTGGTGACGTCGAGATCAGAGATTGGCGCTACTGGTTGCCGCTGATCGCGATCTACAGCGGCGCAAGGCTCGGCGAACTCGCGCAACTGTTGACAGCGGACGTGCGCCAACTTCATGGCGTCTGGATCTTCCACGTGACGCGCGAGGGTTCGCGGCTGAAGTCGACGAAGACGGGAGGATCAGAACGCGTTGTGCCCGTCCATAGCAAGCTGATCGAGCTGGGCTTCCTTGAGTATCATGCGGCCATGCTGGCCCGTGGGGAGACGCAGCTGTTCCCAGAGTTGGAGCCCGATACGCGCGGCTTTTTCTCGCGGACACCGTCCCGGTTCTTCGCCGGCTACTTCAAGCGCATCGGCGTCAAGAGCGACAAGCGCCACAACTTCCACAGTTTCCGACATGGCGTTGCGGACGCATTCCGGCGCGCCGGATATCTAGACGAACAATTCGGGCCGCTCCTAGGCCACACCAAAGCGACGACAACGGGTCGCTATGGAGTTCTGCCGGTGGGGCCGTTACGGGACCGCGTTATGATGATCGAGGCGATTAGATACGGCTCGTGATCGGTAGCGCCCTCACACCGTTCGCGAGAGCGGCGCAACCAACATTGCCGTGTCGGTCTCGCCCTTCAAATCCTGCCGATCTACTTCGCCCACCACCGTCTTGAGTAGCTCAGGCTGTCCGAAGATCCGGAGATCTTCGATCACTTCAATCGCCGGATACTCGCGGCGCTCTTCCAGCATGCGGCAGATTTCTCGATCAACCGGTCGGGGCAACCTTCGCTCGGGAGGGAGCCTAGCGTCTGATGCTATGAAGGCCTGGACGATGCGCCAGCCCTCATAGAATGCCTGCATAAAATCAGCATCGTGATGAAGCGGGCAGATGACCAACCCTCGCCCATCGTCCAACCGAACGCGATCGCTCTGCCCTTGCCTCGTCGGGATTATGCCAACGCGCAGCCCAGCGGCGCCTTCAAGATGAGTGGGGTTGATTTTGACGGTTGTTCCAACCCATTGCTGTGTCTCAATGGATCCGATGAAAAGATCGGCCTTCCACAAACCCCTGATGGAATATGGTAGCGCTGGTCGAGTAGCCGGACGGCGAAATGCCGCTGCAATGGTGTTGAGGCGCCGCAGCAACTTGGGCGGCTGACCAACGTTTCCTGCCAGCGTTCGCGACTCGTCTGTGAGGATGTTTTTCGCCGTATCGATCAGCTGCACGGCGCCCGTCTTTTCGATCCCGAACAAGATCGACCTCGGTTGTGGGCGCTTGATGTTGCAAAGCTTCAAGGCGGTTTCCATTCGCTCCAAAACGCGAGTGTCACCGCTGTTCATTGCCTCGTGAACCGCATACTCGAAGCAGATTCCGACGTCCCCATCTCCCGGACGATAAAGGCGCGGTAGCATCTTGAGCTTAACGCCGTGGTGCCCGCCGGCCTCTGCGACCACGTCAGCTTTGAGGGCATACAGAACGCCAGTAAGGATCGGCCTGACGATCGACGTCAGTGCCAACACTTCGTCGGCGACCGGGTTGAGCTGCTCTTCGCGGCGAATTTCCATCATGCCACCCCACTTAAAGACGGGAGTATGGCATGTGCAACTCGCATTACGAGCAGGGAGGCTGATTTCTATCGTTGGGTTGTCCACAAAAAGTGGGCGCGGTGTGATCCCGCGCCCCTCGTGTACGCATATGCCTGCTGTTCTTCAGGCTCGGCCCTGATCGCGCGCTGGCAGTTTGCCGAATTCGGTCAGCAACTCGTCGATCGTCGCGATCTGCTCGGGCGTGAGAACCGTCGCGGGCTCGGGTTCGTCCTGGTCGTCGATCTCACTGCTCGCCGGGTAAACGCCAGCGACGCACAGTGCGACCTGAATCTGGTTTTCGACGTAGCTGTCGGACCCGGCGTGCAGGTCGGTGAGCGTGCGGAGAAGTGTGGAGTAACGGTCGTCGGCGATCAGCATGGCATTCCCTCAGTGAGCCCCACCATTAGCGGTGTGTGGCCATAGATTCATATTCGTCGAATCGTGTCAAGACATTGATTTAACTTATGAAAATGTAAGTCAGAACTGACTTACACGATGCTTTGTCAGCCTTTGACGTCGCGCGAAATGTCGGCCATATTCGCCGCATGGTTGCTTTGGACGATATCAAGCAAGCGCATCTGGCCCGGCTGGAGCAGCTCGTCGAGGACATCCAGAAGACGCTGGAGGGGCAGAGTCGGCCCGCAGACAAGGTCGAGTGGATCGAGACGCTACTCGCCGTTCACGGGTATCGCGTCGAGCGCCGCCGTTAAAACTAGCCGACCCGATTAGAAGCCCGCTGGTGCGTCAGCGCCTCTGTCCGGTGTTCTGGAGTCGGCACCTCCGAAAAACGAATCCTGAGTCACGGCTGCTAATCCTCGCCG
Source organism: Bradyrhizobium sp. UFLA05-125 (assembly GCF_059803515.1). Classification (NCBI taxonomy): domain Bacteria; kingdom Pseudomonadati; phylum Pseudomonadota; class Alphaproteobacteria; order Hyphomicrobiales; family Nitrobacteraceae; genus Bradyrhizobium; species Bradyrhizobium sp. UFLA05-125. Next base: position 250,921 of record NZ_JBANBJ010000001.1, read on the forward strand.
GCATTTGATCACGGCCGGAAGATCGAAGAGAGCGCGGGCCGGAACGCCTCGGGCTATCCATGGATCTTCTGGCCGATGACAGAGCCGGCGCAGCCGGCGATGTCGGCCGGGAGGGTTCGCCTTCTCTCACCAGGACGAGAGCGGCCGGAGGCCGCGGTCGGCCGGGAGCAGGATTAGACAGATTTCGTCGCGCTCCCCGCTACTACTGTTTCTTTGAAGAGAAGTAGTAAGTAGTAATAGTGAGGAGTGTGACAAAGGTCCGCTTCGGTCTCTTTTTCAGAATCCAGCAAAATCAATTAGTTAGAGAATTCAGTCTGGTGCAGTCTGGTGCAGGTTTTGCATCAGACTGATCTCGGCTTGCACCAGACTGACTTGGTTTTGCACCAGACTGACTTGGTTTTGCACCAGACTGAAATGGCGTCCAGATGCCGGCAGCGACCAGCTTCTCGACCACGGCTTTGCGGTTTTCCGCCCGCTTCTTCGTCATCGCGACGCCGGTTTTAGCAGCGTAGTGTTTGGCGACCTTGGCGGCCGATACGTCTCCGGCGTCCCAGAGGATGATCGCAAACTTCGTGTAGTCGCGTTCCTTGCCGGCAAGCTTCTCGAGGAAGCGATCGGTCGAGCGACGGCCCGCCACGGCCCTCTCGAGCGCCGCGAGCATGGTCTTCGATCGCGACAATGGTGGCGCAGCCTTGACCACGGGCGCCGGCCGGGGCGGCCTCCGTGAGATCTTGGCCCGGTGATTACGTTGCCGCTCGCGGGCCTCTCTGCGTTCCCGGTCACCTGCCAACTCGCAGCCCCCCGCGTGCAGCATCGCAAGCTGGGCCTCGGCAAGCGGCTTACATGACGGCGCAAAGGGACACGTCGAACATTCGACCGAACCCTCGCGGTAGCACATACCCATGCCGTAGCAGCCGGGCGCCAGCGACACGTCCAGCGTCTTGCGCTTGTCCACCTGGTCGAGGTCCGCGACTGCGGCGAGGAAGCCAAGATCGAGCGGCGCCTGGTCGATTGTAGATGGTGCGGGCTGTGGTGCGGCTGGCTCGACGTCGAGTAGCGCGAGCGCGGCGAGCTCTAAAGAGTCGAGCTGGCGCTCTGGTTCGTCGCTGATAAAAGAAAAATCGTCGTCGGAGTCGAGATTGCGGTGCAGTTTCGACGCGTCGTCGCTATAATTCGTATTGCGTTCGGACAAAGCTCACTCCTTGGGTCCGGACCGTCCAGTCAGTTTGACCGCTAAACTGGACACTCCTTCTGAAAACCACTCGCTCGCCGGCGGGTGGTTTTCGCATTTCAGATACCACTATAGCGCTCGACCCTCGGTTTGCTGGGGTTTGTCATCGCCGCAGGACACCCCCCGGTCGCATCTGGGTCCGAAGTTCTTGGGCGATCAGGCTCTTGATGTGATGCTGGGCAGCTTCCGCAACTGTCTTGCCCATGCGCTCATGGTCCTGTGTCGATTGACCGGGCGAACCCGTCACCGTGACGGCGATCTGCGGCGCGATGACATGCGGCTGGGCCATCATCGGGGCGGCTGCGCTGCCGGTGTTGCCGACCAGGCCGCCATCGGCAAACCTTGGAATCCGGTCGGCATTGATCGCCTCCAGGACCGCCCGGTGCTTCTCCACGGCGGACGCACGCACCACGAATTCACCATTGCTGAGCCGTGCCGGAATGCTGTCTGACGTGCCGGTTCCTGGTCCGCTAATGTAGCCGCCGTCTGCCTTGGCGACGGGAGCCGCGCTGCCGACCAGGCCGCCGTCGGCGAACCCGAACATGCTGCCCATCGAGCGCATGAGCGGCTGCACGACCAGCATCTTAATCATGGCCTCTTCGAGCGCCCGGACAATCGACTTGGCCATGTCGGCAAATCCCGCCGACACGCTCTTGGTGCCGTCCAGGATGTCGGCGAGGCCGGTCGTGAGGCTACTCGACATGGTGCTGCCGATCGAGCGCATGGCCTCATTGGTGCGCATGGCCGATGCCTCGACGCTATTGAGCGCCGTCGCTACGTCCGGATAGAGGCCCTTCAACTGTTCGGCGATCTGCACGTCCTGCGGATCCAGCAACGCCGTCTGGCGCCCTCGCCGGATGGACTGTGCAACGGTGGCCTTCTCCATGGCCTCGGTGGCCTTGGCGTAGGCCTCGGTGACCTCCTCGATCTTGCGGCGCTGCTCTTCGGTGACCACGCCCTCGCCCTTCCCGGCCGCGGCGTTGGCCTGCATAGCGACGGTCTCGAGCTGGGCCGCGATCTTGTTCCGCTCGCGTGCAGCGGTCGAGAGATCGAGGCCGGCGGCTTCCGCCTGTAGGGCCGCGGTGCGCTTCTCTATGGCCTCCGCACTGCTATCAAACCGATCGTGGTCACTGCCCGTGCTAATTTTCGTCGGCGCCGGACCAGTGCCGCGCGTTTGGCTCGGTGCCGGCGGACCATACTGCTCGCCGTTCGCCGTGAGCGCCGCAATCTCTTTCTGCAATCGGTCGCGGTGCGCCTCAAGGTCCGCTTGCGTTCCGTTATAGACCGTCCCGATTCCAGGGATCGCCAACGGCGGGAGATTGATCGAGCCGAGTAGTCCGCCACCAGTGCCATTGAGGCGAGCGTTCACGGCCGCGAGAGCTTCACGTTTGGCGTCGAGGTCGGTCGAGCTGGTGAAGCCCGGGATCTTGATTTTGTTGGACCACTCGACGGCCTTGGCGATCAGATCCACCGTATCGGCCCAGTAACCCTTGATGGTGAGCAGAACCGACGCGAGATCGTCCCAGGACGGCTTGAGCGCGCTCGAGAGCCGTTGGTGTGCAAGCTTGAGCTGGTCATCCATCTCTTTGGCGCGCTCGACCAGGGCGTTACTGAAAATGCCGTCCGAATTGGCGCTGGCATCCTTGATGGTGTTGAGCATGCTCTCGGCAGACGTCCGGCCCTGCCGGATACGGTCGACAAATTGCGAACCGAACATGCGCTCGCCCAGGTCCAAGCTCGCCGCATGCTGGCCGATCTGGTCGAGCTGCTGCATCGCTGAGAGGACCGCTTTGACCTTGTCCTCTTGGGTCTTGGCGTCCCGGAACAGAACTAGGCCTTGGAGTTGCTGGCCGGCGGCCTTCGCAAGCGTCTCGTTATAGACGCGCAACGCCTTCTCGACGTCGGTAATCTTCTCTTCGCCGACAGTCCACTCGCCGATATTGATCGGCGACTTGTCTTTGGTCGCATTGAAGGCGTGATCGAGCGCAGATTCCAGCTCGCCGGCCTCGACCTTGAGCTTCCTCGCCTCACTGGTGAAGGCCTGTAGAAAGGCCGGGCTGACGCCCAGGTTCTGTGCTTTGTCGGCTATCTCGACCATGGTCTTGAGCTGGTCGCGCGCTTCGCCGATCGCTGCGGTCATCAATTTCAATGATCCGACGACGACCGCGACGTTTGCGGCTAGGCCCAGCGCCGACTTGGCAACGGTGCCGGCCATGCTCTTGCCGATCGACTCGTTCATGTCCAGGAACTGCTTCGCAATCTGCCGGGTCGCGGTGCCGGCGAGCGAGCTGGTCTGCTTCATCTGGTCCCGGAACTTCTCCAGATCGATGCTGACCGGGATCTTGAGACTAGGCGCTGGCATGGGTATCTCCGACGAAAAGGGCAGCCAGGATGTTGCTGGCGATCATCACATTGGGTGCTAGGGGCTTCCCGCGCACATGGGCGGCGAGCAGCGCCTCTACTTCGCGTTCGGGCGCGCCCCCGCCCAGCAACGCCAACTCCATCACGCGCTCGACGTCCTCAGCCGAATAGTTGTTGGCCTCAAACCGCGCCATGACGGCCGCGATCGAGCTGCCGTCTGGGCCGGGGATACCGCGCCAGGACAACACGCGCTGCACATATGGGTGCGCGAGCGTGAAGGTGTGGGTGCCGCCGGCCCAGGTGATCTTTCGCGCGCACTTATCGTCAGTCATTTAGAACCTCGCTAACAGCTTCATCGATCGCCTTCTGCATGTCGTCGCGCATGGCGTTGTAGGTTGGATAGAAGAACGGGCGCGCCGGCTGGTGGCTGGTCCCGAATTCGAACGCGAGGGCGTAGTCGTATTCGACGCCAGAGCCTTCGCGGACTTCCTTGGTCGTCATGTCGCCGCCGGCCTGCACGATGAATTCGAGTTCGTTGGTGCCCGGAGCCACGGTGCATGATGCTTCTAGCGCGCCGGTCTCATGCGACTGCTCAAGCGAGCGCAAAGCTTCACGCTGCGCGTCCGAAAGGCGGAATGCCTGTTTGAGAACCGCATCAGATAGTTGCTCTCTGAGCTTGTCCGGCAGCGATTCCAAATACTGTTCGAGGTCGTCGTCAGCCATCAGAGCACCAACATTTCTACGGTGATTTCGGGGTTGTCGAGGAACGAGCCGCCGCCCTCGCCGGCCGCCGCGCGTGACACGGCCATCCAGGCCGCGCTGACGCCGTCGATTCGATCGGTCGACTTGGTCTTGTGGATGATGCGATTGGAATTCGCGTCGGTGTTGATCGCTACGTTGCCGAAATTCCATCTGAGGATGGGGTGACCGCCGTGACGGAATCGGCCGCTGAGGATTGCGGCCTCAAGGACGTTGAGCGCCGGGGATTGCGTCACCCAACCCTGCCGGATGGTCACGACCGGGTAGCCTTCATCGATCAGCGGAGCCATCACGGCTTGCGCATACGCAACGTCGAAACCGATTTCCTGGACCTGGAAACGTTCGGCGAGGCCGCGGATGTAGTCCGCGATCGCAGGCCCATCGATGACGTTCCCGGGCGTGGCTGTCAGGTGTCCATCGCGCCGCCACTGCTCATAGTTCACGCCGTCAACGTCGCCGCGCCGGATAATGTCTGTCTCGGGGCAAAAGAAGTGCGGCAACACCGTGTAGTTGTCACCGTCTTTGAAGCATGCGACCACGGCAGAGAGGTCGGTCGTCTTGGACATATCGACGCCGATCCAGCACGGCTGGCCGCGCAGGGCCTCATAGTCGATCGGCGCCGCGCCCTTGTCGTAGGTCGCCAGGTCAACAAACGGACTGGTCGAGTGGGCCTGCCAGACGTTGAGCTTGTATTGGAGCAGGCTGGCGCGCTCGGTCGGGCTATCCTTCGCGCGCGAGACATGACGCCGGAAGCCGTCGATGGCTGGATACCCATGGGCGCTGCCAGGATTGACGCGCTTCCAAAGCTCTTCGTCCGCATGGTCGCAATCGGTCGGCGCCTCAAAGAGGACCGGCAGCCAGGTTGGATCGATGATCTCGCCGCGCGCGATCTTGCGGGCGCGCTCGATCACTTCCCACGCCTTGGTATCGTCGCCGCGGCCGGCGGTCGTCGCGACTACCAAGAGGCTGTTGTCGATCTTGTCCAGGCCATTGGTGAGAACCGTCCAGAGCCCATCACCTCGCCACACGTGCAGTTCGTCCGCGAGCACGAAGGACGGCGTCCGGCCCTCCTTGCTTGGTGCGTCTGCCGAGATGACTTCCAACTCGGTGCCGTCGCGGGGATATGCGATCTTTTTGGCGCTGTTGAAGGCGTCGTAAATCTTGGTGACAGGGACCAGGTGTTTGGCGTCCGCCTGGACGATGCCGCGGGCCTCTCTAAAAGCGATGCCGGCTTGACTGCGGTCGCTTGCGGCAAAGATCACTTCGCCACCGGGCACGCGCTCGGGGCCGATGGTGTGAAGCAGGGCCAGGGCGGCGGACAGGCTGGTCTTGCGGTTGCCGCGCGGGACCAGGATCACAACTGTGCTGACGATCCGACTGCCGTCCGGGTGCCGGGGTGCATAGATCGCGCGGACTATGCGTTCCTGCCAGCTATCGAGCTGGAATTGCTTCCGGGGCAGCGTCGATTTTGGGTGCTTGAGCCGGCGAAGGAATTGCACGGCGCGTTCGCCATAGCCGAACGGGTCTGCAATGGGCGAGTTGTCGTAAATCCAGTGTGGGTAAGTGTCAGACGATGGCGAGCGGGTTGTCATCATCGCTTTCGTCGTCATTGTCGCGCACGGCCGGCCGCGATCTCGAGACCGGGGTGAGGCCCAGCTCAGCGGCGAGCTGGCGCGCCGTGACCATGCATTTGTCTTGGGCGCGGAGGAGCTTTAGATCGATGCCGCCGCGCAGGAGCGTTTCCAGCTCCCGGATGCGGCCCATGGCTACGCAATAGCTTTCCAGGCAGCCAAGATCGGCCGGCGTGAGGATGCGGCGCTTGGTTAATTCGGGCATTACCCGTCGCCATTCCGCCTTGGCGTGCTTAGATAGCCAAGACGGTGGCGCGAGCGGCGCTGAAATTGCGCTCGCGTCGCTCGTCAGTTCCGGCTTGCGACCCTTCATCGACGGGCCTCGGGGGAAATCAGGGGAGCAATATCGGAATGACCGCAGAAGAGGCTATCGACCGACTGATGCGGGAGATCAAGCCGCCGAAGGGCAACGTGATCACCTTGCGCGAGTTTGAGCCAAAGCTCGAAACGGACACGAATTGGGTTCCGGGGACAGGTCTCATGCCGGATGAGGCGATTGATCGCTATGCCAAGGCGGTTGCCAAGCTCAGAAACGAGCACCCGCGCATCGACTGGACGGGCGTCGAAAAACTCGATGGCAAGATCCGGCATCTCGCGCGCTATTCGATCTGACTTCACCACCATCAATCGGCCCTCGCAAACTCGCCGAAGTGCTTGCGCGCCGCGGCGGCATAGGCGTCGCCGGCTGCCTCTTTGGTTGTGAACGTGCCGAGATAGCGTTGGCGGTCCTCCACAAGGATGTAGGCCGCAAAGTTGCCGTAGGCGGTCATCCGGACGCCCTTAACGCCCAGCTCGTTACAGGATTTGCGCCCTTGCGCCGTCTGCCTTGGTGTTGCCAGCCGCAGATTGATCCAGCGCAGGTTCGATCGGTCATGATCGCGGAAACTGACGCCGCGCGCGGGCCACTCGCCGGTCATGTAGAGCCAGGCCAACCGGTTGGCGAGATAGGTCCGGCCATCAAGGCGCATGACAATGTAGCCATCGGGGTTCGGGGTGCCGACGCGCTTGCCGTCCCGGGTGAAGATGCCGGTGGCGGGATCATAGATGAGCAGTTGCCGGAGACGTTCCGCGGTGATCATGGCCCAACCCGTTGCAAGGTGAGGTCCAGCCCGACGCGCCGGCCGATCTCGGTGACGCCGATGATTTGGAATTGCTGCCCCTGGTAGGTGACGCGGTTCTCCAGCGTCACGCCGTTCAGGTAGCGCATACGGAACGTCAGCACGGCGTTGGTGGTTTCGCCGCGCGGACCTTCCTGGTTGTCGGTGGCGTTCTTTAGGAGCTGGGCGCGCATGGTCGCGACCGGCGTCCAGGTCCTGGATGGAGTGCCGTCCAGGCTGATGCCAGTTGTGGGGCGCTCGATCAGGAGCACGCGGTCGAGGCTGCCGGCCTTCATGCTGCCCTCGCGTTCATGATGCCTGCGACGGAGACAATGCCGTGCGATAGCGAGCCGTGGGGATCGCGGAGGTAGCGCGTCTGCGTCACCATGAGGTCGTGACACGTGAAGTTGTCCAGGACCAAGACGCCGCTGATCTGGGCGTCAACGCGCAAAGCCTCAACGATCGCGGACACAGCCTGCTTACACTGAGCCAGGCCGGGCTCCTGAAACCAGACATGCAACGTGGCGTGCGCGGTCGAGTCCCAGCGCCGGAAGATGGTCTGCCCCTCGCCGATTTGGACGCACGGCATGCGTTCCGGCCGGCCGTTGGCGTCAAGAATGTTGTCCGGCGGGACCAACGCCAGAAGCTCTTCGGACGCGATCAGGCGCGATCGGACGGCCTTTTGGAGGTCGTATGACGGGTCAAAAGCGGGCATTTCAGAACGCCCAGGCGCGATACGGCGCCAAAATATCTAGGAAACCGAACGGAAGTGACTGCGCTGTCACGCCCACAAGGGTGGCCTCGCGGTTCTCATAGAGATGGGCGGTCAGTTGCAGCACGGCCTCATTGATCGGTGCCGGAGTGTCGTCCGCATCCACATCCGAGCCCGTGTAGGCGCCAATCCACGCCTTTGCGGCCGCCAGCTTGTCAGTGAGAAGCTGGTCGTCGAGATCAATCGTGATGTTGAGGTGCTGCTTCACCTGGTCGAGGGTGACGGCGGGCATGGTCAGAAAATCTCCATTTAGGCGCTATCTTGCGTCGAGGGAGACCACCGGTCCCGGCGCGTTTTTTGCGGCGTTGTCCCCTCCCCCCGGGGTCTGTGCAGCCAGCACAGCGCGGTCCATCTGGTGGCGTAGGTCTGCCATCTGTTCCTCGACGTCGCGGACGAACAGTCGGATGGATCGGGTCAACTGTCGGTGTGCGGCATGCATGTCGCGCTGCCACTCTTTGATGGCCGGCAGTTGCAATGCCAATGCACTGGGCTGTTGGCGTCTACGCTTCATTGGGAACGCTCCTGGGATTGCTTGGTGCTGTTGTGGTGATGGGCGCAAAGGGACTGCCAGTTGTTGGAGCTCCAAAACTTGGCCTTGTCTCCGCGGTGCGGTTGAATGTGATCGACCACGATGGCAGGCTTGCCGCACATGGCACAGAAGGGATGCCGTGCCAGGAAGCCAGAGCGCGCCTTCTGCCACTTGCTGTCGTAGCCGCGGTCATGGGCGTTCGGCCGACGTCGATCGGCCTCTGCCTTGCGTTGGATCTGACAGGGGCACAGTTCGCCTGCCCAGACGAGCCGGCCGCAGCCACAGAGACGGCGAGGTTTGAAGGGCATTACGTTGGTCCCATGACGTGGTTGGTGAGGTCGCCGATCGCGTTGAGGTCGGCGCGAATGTCGCGGTAGGTGCCGTTCGCCATGTCTGCGGCCTGGTCCTCCTCACGCTTGCCGCCGAAGAGCGCCGCCAACATTTCCATGCGGCCTTCTCGCGCGGTGAGGATTTCAGTCGGCGTCGAGTCCCACGTGGTCTCCGGAGACCAGCCCAAATAGCCGGTGCCGATCTGGAACAGGCGGGTGAAGTATTCATCAAACGGCATGGGCTTGCCAGTCTGGGGCTTGTCGCCATCGGTGTCGGCGCCGCTGAGCACGAGGAGGAAATCGAGAAGTTGCTCGCGCGCATCCATGATGCTGCGGAGAGACGCGACCGGAACGGTGGTGCTGGTCGCGGTGATCAGATCCATGATGGCGGTGAAACTGCCATCGGCTACAGCCTGGTATAGAGCCGGGAAGCCATACTTCTGGTGGAGATGGAATGCGGCCCGCAGCGTTGGACGCAAGGTAACAACCTTGCCTCCTACCTGGAGGGCGTAGTTCGCTGCGAGCCGCATAGCTGTGTCCCTTAGGTCGCCGAGACCTTGAGCTTCACGAACCGGTCGGGGTTCGTGATCGAGCCGCCCACGCGCTTGCGCGAGTGGAAGACGGTCTGGCCCTTGGTCGCCAAGGTGTAGGGATCTCGGAGCACCTGGAAGGAAATCCGGTCAACGATTCTGTAGCCGGAGAGATCGCCGAACAGGATCGGATACTTGTTCGCTCCGATATCGTCCATGTCGATGGCCTCAACGATCGGACGACCGAGCAGTGTCGGCGCGGCGCCGTTGTTGAGGTCGTCGATCAGGAGATAGCGGCCCATGCCATCCTTGAACTGGCGGATGGCCGAGATGGTGTTGCGGTTCATGAGCCACACGCCACGCTGCGCCCAAAGGGTCGGGATCGCATGGAACACCTTGACCAGCACGTCTGCCGGGTTCGAGGCCGGGAAGTCTGCGGCAGCACCGGTGATAACCTGCGCAATGCCGCTGGCGGTCATGAGGCCGGCCGGCTGAGTAGTGCCGTTGCCCTTCACAAAGGAAGTGCCCTCAGCAAGAGCGAATGACTCAGCCGTATCGGAGGCCAGCTCGCCCTCCAGATTGTAGGCGTTGTCTTCCAGGAGCTGGTTGGAAACGGGCGTAAACGTGGCCGCTTCGTAAGGGGTGATCGTCACGCCAGCGTAAGACGGCTCACTCTCGGTGCGGTCGTCGGTATCAGCAACCCAGGTGGCCGCGGTGCTGCCAGTGCGGCGCGGATACTGGACCTGTGCCGAGCCAACCGTCACGACGCGCGCATACTGGCGGATCGGCGAGAACTGGCGGAGGAGCTTGAGCACTTCCTGACCGAATTCCGGCGGCGTGAGCACAGTGTTGCCGGCGGCGGTAAGCGACTTCTTTTCGAGGTCGCTCAGGGCGTCGGGACCGGTGCGGAGGAAGGTCTCAAAGGCCTTTTTCTCGACGTCGCTGGTGATCGCGCCGTGGCCCTGCCGGTTGAGCTTGGCCTCGATGCGATCGAGGCGTTCGGCGGACTTGGTCTCGATTGCCTTGATGCGGTCTTCGAATGTGCCCTGGAAGCCCTCAAGGGCTTTGGTCACGATCGCGGCCGGATCGTCGTTCTCGACGCCGGTATCCTTCAGTTCGAGGGGAGAAAAATGCTTCATGGTAGGGGGACGTTGCCTTTCTGGGGTTGAGTTCACTTCGATGACGCCGCCGTGAAGCGTCGAATGATCGCGGCCACCGCTCGCGCGGTGTCGTAGCTCTTTGCGGACGTGACTCTTGCGCGAGGGTGCGCCGGAGATCGCACCAGGGACACCTCGACCAGGTCGAGGGCGCTGATGACGCGATTGCGTCCTTGCTGCTTTGCCTCGCGCGTGCGGAATCCAATCGACAAGCCGGAGACCAGGCCAGACTTCACCATGGAGAGAATGGAGCGGGCGCGGGGCTGGTCTTTGTGGATCGAACCTTTGACGATCAGGCCGTCATTGGTCTCGGCGACTTCGGACCAGCTACCGACCAGGTCGGAGGGGTCGTGCGAAAACAGCATCGGAAGGTCCGCGGCGATGTTGAACGCGCCCTTGGTGATGATGTCGCCGGTGAGGTCGGGACCGGCGTTGAACGGCCAAGCGGTGCCGATGATTTCTCCGGCGTCGCTGACGTTGAGCGTGGCTTTGATCTCTAGGCGGTCCATCGATCAATCCCGAAAGATTTCGAATGCCGCGGTGAACGTCTTGGCAGAGCCAGGCGTTACGGCCGTGCGGGTCTCGATGACAAAGAAGACGTTCTTTGTGCCGGCGGACGGGTCGAAAATGATCTCGCTACCGATCAGCGGTGCACCAATGCCCTTCACGACGGAGCCAGAGAATTTCTGGTCAAGCGTGACGCTAAACGCGCCGAGGTAGTTGCTCTCGGTGAGCGCGGCGGCGAACGCTGCGTTGTCGCCGGATGAGAAGGTCGGCGCGTCCTTGAAGACGTGCACGTAAAGATTCGCGTTGAACCAGGCGAGGTCATTCACCTTGACGCGGCAGCGGCGCAGAACGCCAGTCGTATCGATGTCCCGGGATGCCGGGATCGCCACACCGGAGCAAGATGCCGCGGTGGTCGACTGTGCGACGATATCGCCGACTGCATAGGCAGCCGTATCGGCGGGACGCTGCACCGATCCACCTACAACGGCAGAGTTGGCGGTGATCGGGAGCGGATTGGCGTCGGTGATCGGAGTGCCAGCGGCGAAGGTCATGCTCGCTCCCTCAGATGGAAACCGTAATCGACGGCGAGGTAGCGCCCCACAGCTCAACGCGGATCAGGCAATTGCCCAGAATGAACCCGCATGTGCCGTTTGCGGTGAAACGGGAGAAGTCCCCATTGCCCGCTTTCTCAACGTCGATCCAGGTCGTGCCGTTGTCAGGCGACATTTGGAGCGCCGCAGTGCCGCCGCCGAAGTTGCCATAGATAGAGACGGCGCCCCGACCGCCCGACCAGGGCATTGCACCTGTCGCGCCGTTTGCAGTGAGATTAGCTTGCATTGCTATGATCCTTGTCATGTGGGTTGCCGAACAAAGTCCGTTCCAGGACCTTCGCGGCGAGTTCGTATGTTTCGATGAGCGGCCGGCCGTCTGCGTAGGCAGCGATCAACTCTGCGGCGCGCTTGGGCGCGGTGGTGCCGCCGCCGATCAGAGCGAGGCGAATGGTTTCGTTGATGTCCGCTTGGGCGAAGTTGCGCGCGAACACGCGATTGCTGAGCGCGCCGATAGGACCGCACTTGCTCTCAAGCTCGCGGATCAGCGGCGCTGTCAGTTCGAATTTGTGTTCGCCGTCGGCGAAGAATGCGGTGTAGGCGGCCATCAGCCGCGCCCTCCGTAAGCCGAGGTATTGAAGGCGTTCTCGATTGAGCCGGCGCTGTCGGCGTAGACGTCGATGTCTTCGACGTCGGACCAGGCGGAGATCAGTGTCGAGCCGGTCAGCACCTCGCCATAGATCAGCGGCACCGCGTTGCCCTGCTGGCCGGAATTGCCGATGTTACCGTTGTTGACGTTGAGGCCATTGGACGCCTGCGCTGGTTGGGCGGCGGGCTTGGTAAGCAGCGTTGATGCACCGGATAGCGCGAGGCCAAGGCCGATGGCAGCCACGGTGCCGTAGCTCACACCGGAAAGAACGCCGGTGGCCGCGAGCGGGGTTGCGAGCACGCCGCCTGACATAAAGATCGCGCCGCCGACGAGAGCGGCACCGAGCACGATCTTGGTGGTGCCCTTCGCGGTATTCGATGCGGCTCCCTTTGCGACCGGGATGATGTGTAGGTCGGCGTGGCCCAGCTTGAACTGGTTCACCAGCTCGAGGTCGAGCTGCATGCCGCTGCGCTTGTCACCGCGGACGATTTTGTAGGCGCCCTGCTCAAGCGATTTCACGAAGCGACCAGGAAACGCACAGTTGAGTGCGCGCAAAGCTTCCCCGGCAGTCAGCACGTCAAAGCGATGAGACGCGCCGAATTCCTTGCCGAGCTTGCCATGCAGATGGACTACGCGAAGCATCATGCGGCCTCTCGATCGTTGCTGCCGCTGGCGCTTAGAGCGCCGCCAGCATGTGCAGATGACGTGTTGGGGTTCTCGAATACGTCGCCGCCTTCGTAGGCGGGGTAGCCAAAGCCGATCGAGCGGGCCTCGTTCGGATTCAAAATTCTGGCGGACACTGCGACGGAAAGCGCTTGCGCCCGGGCGAGCAGATCGGCGCGTGCGAAGGCGTCGAGATTGAATTCAATGCAGAACTGGTCGCGCTCTTCTTTCGTCAGGAGCTTCAGCTCCAGGGATTGCTCCCAGGACTTCAACCAGGGCAGCAACGTCATCGAGACGAATTCTTGGCCGAGTGACTCGATGCTGCGCGGCGTCGAGCGGTCCAGCTCCATGAGCATGTGCAGCGGCACACGGAACAAGCGCGCGATCTCGGCGATAGCGAACCGGCGCATCTCAAGAAACTGCGCGTCAACGCTGGAGAACGTCAGGGCCTGCCAGTTGACGTCACTCGGCAGAATGGCCGTGCCGCCGCTGTTGGTGCCGCGATGCGTTGCCTGCCAAGCCGTCCTGATCTTCGCAATCGCGTCGGGCGTTGCGTTGCTCTTGAGCGAGAGAACGCCGGAAGGTCTTGCTCCGTTGCCGAACAGCCGCGACGCGTAGCGCTCCAGAACGATCGCGAGCGCGATGGTCTCCCTGCCCTCGCCGACCAGGCCAAGCGCCGGATTGTAGGCCGGGCTGTGCAGATGGATGATGTCCGCGGCGGGGATCTGGCGGCCGGCCTCGCTACCGCTCGCCTTGATCGCATACTGCGGTTCATAGTTGCTGTAGTCGATGACGATCGAGGTGAGCGCCGGATCGAGCCGGATCAACTCATAGGGTTTGCCATCCACGCGAACGATTTGAGCGAAGCCGCCCCAGGGCCGGAGCAACGCGTCGGCCGTTACCTGCGAACGGAAGAGACCGGCCGGCGTCCAGGCGTTCGGCGCGTCACCGAGCAGCCGATAGAGCGGATGGTCGGTGGCAGGCTTTTTGCCGCCGTCGGGTAGTCGTTTGTAAATTCGGAGCGGGAGCTGGCCGACGGCCTCGGAGATCGAGCGCACCGCACAAGCCACAGGCGCGCAGGACATGGCGCTGGCTGGGGATACGGACGCGCCAGCGATCGTCTGCGCAGAGCCGAACAGGGACAACAGAAGGTCGTCGGGCTCAGCGAGGCTGGCCTTAGTTTCGATGCCGAGAAAGGATTTCAGGCGGGTCGCGATGGACAAAAAAGCACACGTCAGAGCTATGCCCGCTGGTTAGGCGAGCGAGGAATCAAGTCCTCTGTCTGTCTGTGCTGCGATCGGCGCTGGAGTTCTTTTCGAACAAATGGCGTCGATAGATTGAAACAATCTTGCTATACAGTGCGGGTCAATTGTGGCAAAAATGAGTCGCTACCCCGGCTAAGTGCGCCGAGAAACTGTTACGAGTTGCACCGTTTTCGTTTGGTTGCAATCGTTTAAGCTGCTGATTTAATTGATAAATTACGGAAATGGTCGGGGCAGCTGGATTCGAACCAACGACCTGCAGTACCCAAAACTGCCGCGCTACCAGGCTGCGCTATACCCCGAATGTCCAGCGGACCCTGTCGATACACGCTTCAAGGGCTGCCAGCAAGGCGGCTGTGCGCCGCCGATTGTGGCCCTATTTGGCGCCGAACAGTGGGTGCGCGACGCGGTCGCCGGGGCGGATGCCGTATTTCTGCGCCGTACCGGCCGGCACCTCCAGGACGGCCCTGGCGAGACCGCGCGAAGGAATGATCTTGGTCGACAGCGGCTCGGTATTCTCGGCGATCCGCAGGATGCGACCATCCGCAGCAATGAAGATCATGTCGAGCGAGATGTAGGTGTTCTTCATCCACATCGACACTTCCTGCTCGGGCGAGAAGTCGAACAACATGCCCTTCCCGTCTGCGAGCTCCTTTCGATACATCAGGCCGGTCGTCTTCTCCTCCTCGGTCGTGGCCATCTCGACGGAGAACACCTGGACGCCGTTCCTGGTCGCGATCTCAAGCGGCTGGAAACTCGCGGCCCGGATGGGGCCGGCGCAAGCGGCAAAAACGAGGATTACGGCCAACAAGCCCCGGACCAGGGACCAGGCTGCCTTGCGATCAAAATTCATGGAACGGCACTCATGCCAGCGGCGTGGGATTGGATGCGCATCCTAACCCGGCGATCATGGCAAATGCCAGACGCCCCCACCCGCCACGGCTGCTCACGAATCCGGGAACAGCCGGCTGGAAGAACTGGTGGTTAGTGGGACTGGAGCCCGGGCGATCCGGTCTCGGGATGGATCTCGGCGGCCATCATGCCCTTGGAGCCCGGCCCGTAGCGGACCAGCACATACTGGCCCGGTCGCAACTCGGTCATGCCGAAGCGGCGCAGCGTTTCCATGTGCACGAAGATGTCAGGCGAGCCCTCGCCGCAGGTGAGGAAGCCGAAGCCGCGGAGCCGGTTGAACCACTTGACCTGCGCACGCTCGAGCCCGCTCGTCGGCGTCACCGTGACATGGGTGCGCGCCGGCAGCATCTGGGCCGGGTGGATCGCGGTCGACTCGTCCATCGAGACGACGCGGAACGCCTGGTAACCCTTGGCGCGCTGGATGCACTCGACGACGACGCGGGCCCCCTCATAGGCGGTCTGGAAACCGTCGCGCCTGAGAACGGTAACGTGCAGGAGCACGTCGGGCCAGCCGTTGTCGGGAACGATGAAGCCATACCCCTTCGAAGCGTCGAACCATTTGATGACGCCCGTGACTTCGACAAGGTTGGCGCTGGCCTCACCAAGCCCGGTGAAGGGACTAAGCGCTGGATCGCGACCGACACCTGTTATCTCGCCTGGTGCCAGCCGCCCAGACGCCGCCCCCGGCGCCGGAACTCCGACCTTCTTGGACTCGAATCCGTCCGACGACCCCATAACCCCGGACCTCACACATCAAAGGCAAACCGCCCTCAGCGACGGTGCCGAATCACGCGTCTGGACGAGAACTTCTCACCACGACGCCACACGAATCTCTCGAATCAAAAGATAACACTCCCGGTTGCGACGCATAGACAAAAAAGAGATTCGCCGGAACCTATGAACAGCCTTGCATAGCCACGAATCAAATTCGACGTCATCAGTTGCCGACGAAGGGCCCCAGGGTCTCGCCGATGTCATGATGGATCACGAGGTCGGCGATGTCGTCCTGCTCGGTCGGCTCGCGGTTGATGATCACGAGACGCGCGCCGCAATTTTTCGCCATCATCGGAAAGCCCGCTGCCGGCCACACCACGAGCGAGGAACCGATCGCGATGAAGAGATCGCACTGCTGCACAAGCTCAGTCGCACGCTGCATCGCATCTTCCGGCATGGCTTGCCCGAACGAGATCGTCGCTGTCTTTACTGGCTCGGCACACACGCTGCAGTCAGGCGCGGCGCCGTCTGCGTCGAACCGCCGCCTCACCCAGTCGAGCTGATAGGTCTCACCGCAACCGACGCACCGCGCGTAAGTGGTATTGCCATGGAGCTCAATCACGTGGTCGGCGGCGAAGCCGGACGCCTGGTGCAGATTGTCGATGTTCTGCGTGATGACGGCGGGAGCCTTGCCGGCACGATAGAGCGAGGCCAGCGCGCGATGGCCGCGTCCGGGCTTTGCTGCAGCAAAGGTCGGCTCCATCGCGAAGCGGCGGCGCCAGGATTCGTCCCGCGCCTGCTGGCTCGCGACGAATTCGTCGAACGGAATCGGACGATTACGCGTCCACAATCCGCCCGGCGAGCGGAAATCGGGGATGCCGCATTCGGTCGAGATGCCAGCACCGGTGAACGGCACGATGGAGCGCGCCGCAGCGATCATGTCGCCGAGCCTGTCTACGCCGCTGCGAAGATCTGATGCAATCATAGGCAGCCATCCCGTTCGCCAATGTGCCTCCTATAGCACGCCCGGCCCGGTTGCGATGACCTCGTTCATCGCAAATCTCGCTCATCGCAAATGACGCCCCCGCAGCCTGCGCATCTGGCACTAGAGCGCGGCGATCTTCTCCATGAGCCTCGCATTCGCATGCTCGCGCAATTGCGCGAGCACTTCAATGCTCAGAGAGTCCAGTCTTCGCCACCTCAGCCTGCTGATTTGCTCATTTGGGCTAGCGGCAGAACGCGCAAGCGACAAGATGGTTGACACTCTTATCCACTATGAAGCGCGACGAGCTCGGAAAACTTTTCCGCCTATTGCTCATCACAATCCGGCAATGCCTCGTCCCCATTGACGCCCCATTCGAGGTCGATCAATGCGTCCGTTCGAATCCGACTCAACGCGATGCGGCGGGCAGCGCTTGAGGTCAGTTGGTAAGAAGGGGATGAACATGACAGAAGAAGAACAGCGTAAAGCAAGGGAGCGTGACGAGATTGCCGTGCGCGTCGCCGCTTTTCGCGCGACACAGGAAAAATTCAAACGCGAGCGAGAGGAATATTTTGTCTCGACGCTGGAGAACGCCCGCAAGGTCGAGCGCCCGTCGCTTTGGCCGTAAGGCCGTTTTGAGTTGAACAAGCAAAAAGCCCGGAGCGCTGCTCCGGGCTTTTCGTTTTGGCGCTTGGTCTTACCAGTGACGCCAGTGATGATGCCTGTGGTAGACCGGACCGCCGTAATAGGCGTAGGGACCCGGTCCGTAATAATAGCTCGGGCCGTAATCATAGTAGCCCGGGCCATAATAGTATGGATGGGACGCGGCGATCGCGCCCGCCGTGAGTGCGCCGGCGGCAAGACCGAATGCGAGACCCGGCCCGATGTGGCGCGCCTGCGCCGGTGCCGCAGCCGCGGTCACACCAACCGTCGCAACGGTGGCCAGTATTGCCAATGTCCTTTTCATGCGCTTCTCCTCCATCACTCTTTGCAGGGACCAACGTTCGCACCGTCTAATGGTTGCGCGCTACCGCATGTCGATGAAACCGAGGTCGTCACAAAAAAACTGGCTCAATCGGGAACCAAAAGAAGTGCCCGAGCATTTGAAATCCAAGTGCCAGAGCCTCCGCCATCCGGGTCGAGGCGAAAGCACGAAGACCCCGCCAGCATCCTCCGTGGTGTTGGCGGGGTTTTCAGTTTCAGGGCGCGGTGGCAGCAGAGGCGCTCCGTTGCCAGTGGGGAAGATCACTCGAGGAGGTCCCGTTTGCCGATATCCGCATTGCTGGTTCGCATCCGCAGGCTCATCCCCAGACGCCAAGATGAACACTACGAAGAGATCGTCCGCAGCTTCGGCGTCGGCGCATTGCGCCTGCCACCGACACCAATGAGTGACGGCGAACTTGCCCGCGCGATCGCCGAGTTCCTGAAGGGCTCGCCTTCGGCAACTTCGGTCTCGTGCCTCGGACGACGGCTGGATCCATCCTCCGGCACCTGAGCAACTTTCTCGTCAGGGGCGTGGAACAAACCTGCCCCTAACGCGTTGGCTATCCTCGTTCGCGCAAAGAGGCTGCGATGCCAGCGTGGCTTGAAGTCCTGCTCAACGTGGTTGGCTACGCCGGCTTCCTGGTGCTGGCCGCGCGCAGCGCCTCGCGGGTCCGAGGCCCCGGCGATGACTCACATTTGCCGCGATAGGATTCGGACGAACGGCGGCGCACTCAGTGCGTCTGCGGCGATTGCCCCGCCGTGCGCACCAGCTGGTCTGCCTTCACGAGCATGTGCGACCCGTCTTCCACCTGCGGACGCAGCGAATAACTGATCATCACGAAGGCGGCGCAGAACAGCACGCCGACGACCGTGACGCGACGAAAGGTCTGCCGGTCGGCCTGGTAGAAGGACGGCGTCGAAGGTGGTGTCATGGCCATTGTGTCTGGCTCTCGCGTTTGGCTTTGCCTGCGAGCCGACACCTATCGCAATGCGTCACAACTGCAACGCGATCCGGCTTTTAACCTAACCGAATAGGCTTGTCCGATCTCGTGCAAGCTTTCGTTAGGCTTTGCCGCGCAGCGTTTACCAGCGTGCGATCAGATTTCGGCGAGCCGCTTCAACGTCGCGCGAAAGCTCAGGCTGCGGTTGCCGCCGACCAGCACGGTGCCGAACACCTCCGCCTCCTTGTCGGTGAACGTCCCGGAAAACCCGCTGGTGACCTCCTGCCCGCCGAACAGCGGCCGGACGAAGGGATCGGCATACGGCGTGTGCTGGTTGGTGGCGAGCTCGCCCTTCCAGGTGCCGTTGCCGAACGTGTACGAGCCTTGTGACCAGAAATATGGTCCGCCGCCGAGCAGCACCCCATCGCGCAGCACCAGCACGCCGCTGTCGCGCCCTCTCACGCCGTCGAGCATGTGGATGTGGATGGAGTAGAGCCCGTTCTTCATGGCAGCTGCGACGATACACCCTTGCCAGCCATAGCGTCGAGCAGCAGCGTGAAGCGCGAGCCTGCCATGCAGCCCGTTACATGCTCCTCCCCCTGCCCTCGCTGCGCGTTTGCTGCTATGGAACTGCCGAACTCAAGCTCGCCTCAGTCAAAGACCGCCTAGGGAGAAAAGACCATGCGTTACCTCCACACCATGCTGCGCGTGCGCAATCTCGACGTCGCGTTGAAATTCTACCAGGACGCGCTCGGCTTGAAGGAGGTGCGGCGGATAGAGAACGACAAGGGGCGCTTCACGCTCGTCTTCCTGTGCTCGGCGGACGACCTCGAAGCGCTCAAGAAGCAGCCCTCGACGCGCGGTGCGCCGCTGGTCGAGCTCACCTACAACTGGGACGAAGAGAAATATGGCGAGGACCGCTATTTCGGCCACCTCGCCTACGAGGTCGACGACATCTACGCGACCTGCGATCGGCTGATGAAAGCCGGTGTCACCATCAACCGGCCGCCGCGCGACGGCAACATGGCGTTCGTACGCTCGCCCGACCTGCACTCGATCGAACTGCTCCAGAAGGGCGAGCCGAAGCCGCCGCAGGAGCCGTGGCTATCGATGCCGAACACCGGCCACTGGTAAAGCAGCACGCGCGTTCCGTGTGGAACGAGCCCTGCCCGTCGGCGTTCTCCCCTCAACGAGGACATCTGGAGGAGGACGCGAATGGCGAGAGGGCTGTTGCTGTGGTTGCTTGGCGTACCGATCCCGGTGATCATTCTGCTGTGGCTTTTCTTCGGCCACTGACGTTGTCACCGGTTGTCGGATGCGTCTGAAAGCTCAGCCCTGGGCGGAGCTTTTTGCATGAGACCGCTACGCGAACGCAGCTCGCTCGATGCGCGATATTCCGCTATCACCCGCGCAAAGCATGAACGCGGGAGGACCAGCGTGCCGGAGCAAGAGCCGCAACTGACGGTCTGGGGTCGCGCCAACTCGGTCAACGTGCAGAAGGTGCTGTGGTGCCTGACCGAACTCAATCTTGCTTTCGAGCGCATCGATGCCGGGATGCAATTCGGCCGCACGCGCGAGACCGACTACCTTGCGATGAACCCCAATTCGCGCGTTCCGACGCTGGTCGACGGCGACTACGTGCTGTGGGAATCCAATTCCATCATGCGCTATCTCTGTCTCGCCTACCGTCAGGGCACGACGATCTATCCGCAAGCCGCGAAACAACGCGCCGGCATCGATCGCTGGCTCGACTGGACGCTCTCGACGCTCCAGCCGGCCGATCGCCCGGTTTTCTGGGGCATCGTGCGCACGCCGCCGGCCGCGCGCGACATGGTGCAGATCCAGAAGGATGCGGACGCGGCGGCCGAGGTCTGGCGCATCCTCGATCAGCAGCTTGCGACACGCCGCTTCGTCGAGGGTGATGACTTCACCATCGCCGATATCGCACTCGGTGCCTATGCGCGGCGCTGGCTCGGCGTCGAGGGCATCACCCGCCCAACGCTTTCCAATCTGAACCGTTGGTTCGCGCAGTTCGCAAGCCGCCATGGCTTCGAAAAGTACGTCGCGCCTCCCATGTCGTGAAGGTTAGCGCCAGCCGCGCTCGACCAGCAGCACGCAGACGACCAGCACGAGCGTGACGGCGGCGGTTGCGAGGCGTGCGGTCCAGCTCATGCCGCGGCCGACCCACCAGAGCAGCGCGCAATACATCAGGACGGGAACGATGATGTCGAGCGACAGCCGGTCCACCGGCACGCGCCGTTAGCGTCGGCTCGAGGCGCCAACGCCGATATCGACTGCGCCGCCGATCTTGACGCAGCTTCCCGTGGCCTCGACCTTGACGAAGCCCGGGCCGTAGGCGGCACAGGCATTGGCGCTCCCCGTACCCTTGAGCGGAAGCACCTTGCCGGTCGGTGGCGACCGCTCCGATGTGGGCAGGCGTGCCGTCTCGGCACGGGCCCACGAGATTGCGAGACAGCCGATGGCGATGATGATGAGGGAGATAGCGCGCATGCTGCCTTGTAGCGCGGGCACGGTCCGGTTTCCATCCGGGCCGGCGCGGCCGAAGGTCAGATGAATTTGATCCCGGCGGACCTGCCGCGCCGCCAGACCACCTGGCAGCTCCGGCCCGTCCGGGCATCGCGCGCAAAGGCCAGCCGGATGACACCGGGCAGCTGAGCCGCGTCCTCGTCAAGCGTGATGCGCGCCCCTGACGTCGAGATGTCAGCCACGAGGCAATGCCGCGCGGCGAAACCGCCGTCGAGCGTGATCCAGGCGTGCCGGGACAGCAATTTACGGGCTGCGCGCTTCTTGGTTGCGGCCATCGGCTGGAAATCTCCTCCTCCAGCGCTATCGCAGGGACCCCTAAGAAACCGTTGAAATTGCCCCGGAACTCACCCGGAGGCGACATTCTCCACTGGTCCGAAAAGACGTTCCCGAACGACTTGCCCCACCAGCCAAAGGCCACTATACGTTCGCGCGCCGCAGGGCATTCCGGGTACGACTCGTTTGGGCCCCGGCGCAAGTCTTGCTCCCTTCGTCTATCGGTTAGGACGCCACCCTTTCACGGTGGAGAGAGCGGTTCGATTCCGCTAGGGAGCGCCAACAAAATCAAAGACTTGGCTGTTCCTTCCTTCGCTGTGACCAACAGCTGTCCAATCTGCGAGTGTTGACTCGCCTGTCCGACCGAGACCGGGAAATTGAGCTGAGCAATGGAGCGGCTCTGCCTGGGGTAAGCCGCCGAACGCTGTGAACTAGAGCATGCGCGCGATGAGCTGATTGCCATATGGCTCTGATGAGCATCCCGAAGGGACCTTTGAGACGTGGCGAGCGTTGAGGTCTCCAAGCCAGGGCAGGATCGCGAACCCGGAGTTCCGGTCGTGAGTACGGTCCCTCTCGAACTTGAAAGACGGTCCGCCCGGCGGTGGGCCGCCAAATTTGAACGGCCCATTTCGCCAGCTCAGCAAGAACGCCAGCCCGACAGCGAAAGTCCGCAGGTCCTCTCGCCCTCAAGGAAGAAAAAGTCACCTGCCAAGCTGAGACTGCGGCGCATGGAGAATCCGTCAGCCTAGGAGCTGGCGGGCAGTTTGTCGTTCACCGCCCGAGCTCGTCGATGATGTGCTAATCCTGCCCCATAGACGCGGATCAGACTCCGGCACATGGAGTGGCACGATGACGCAGAACCTCGTAACCGTGTGTGTCGTAGCGGCTTTGATTGTCATGGGCTTGCTTGCCTTCGCCCACGAGCGACATGGAGAGTGCCTGCACGGGCGCCTGGCCAAAACCCATATGCCCTGCGGATCGGTCAGCCCTTCAATATAGGGCGAGCGACCGAAGTCGCGCCGGCGAGAAAACGCAGGAACGCGGGCCCCTGCTGCGCATTCAAACTGGATGAGGCAGCTTGCTTTCGGCCTGGCTGCTTTAGGTGGCTCGCTGATCCTCTTCGTCCTGTGGTTGGGACATCACGAGCAGCAGGCAGCCGTCGAGCGGCTGGAGCGCTACGAGATCCCCCATACCGACCGGTGATCTGCCGGCTCGATCGGGGCATCGCGGTGTGCGACTCCGTGGCCCCAACTCGTCACCTCTCTGGAGCTGGGGCCTGCCGCGTAGCCCGCCAGCGTGAACCGGCAGGCTGAGAGCGCGGGGCTCACGTCAGGCGATCGCCGTAGGTTCCCAACGACTCATCCTAGCAAGGGAACGGACCACCTTCGCGTTGGGGATGCGCAAAAGAACTCTGGGAAGCAGTAGATTTAGCTTCCTCAACACGCTCGCTAACCCATTGATTTTGAAGGAAACAGCGGCTCCCGCCAGGGAGCGCCAGCGCCGGACTTGCTGAAACCAACGTATAGCTATCGGAATACCGCGAATTCCGGCCTCATCAGCGCATGAGGAACGAAACCGCCTGGATCATCGTCCCCGCTATCGGCTTCGCCATTCTCTTGGCGACGATCGTCCTGCTCATCGGCCGGTGATGCCAAGGTTCCATTTGACAACCCGTGGCCCAGCCGGACTGTCTCAGGTCCGAAACTCTAATAGAGTCACCCCGCGCGGGCGATCCCCTGTCTTAACTGCGTCGATTAAATCGCCTTGTCTCGGACCAAATTGCCGAGGCAAACTTGTTTCAGACCGTGCCTTGTGCGCGGCCTTCGCTGTCATTGCTCGCTTGCGATCGGAGACCGAATGGCTGTCAACAAGATCACTTGGGAACGCGTCGGCCGGGTCACCGAGCCTGGCCGCTACATGTACACGTTCGGCTGGCTGACGATCACGGAGGGCGACCTCCAGGTCTGGCAGCAATATCCCCATGCGGCCTTCACACTCCTCGCGCACGTGCCGTCGGCCGATGCCGTCGGTGATGAATTCCATCTTGGCACGTTTGACATCTCGCCCGATGTTCAATCAGCCTCGGACGGCGTATATACGGGCACGGCAACAGGCGAGCTGCATTGGTAGCGTGTCTGCACCGGACGCCGGCCGCCGCGGGGAACAGATGGCATAGCTGTTGCTTTGTCAGGGGCATGATACATCTTGCCGCTCCCTATCAGGCATTCCTGCTGCTGCTCATCATCGTGTGCCTGGGGTCATGTTTTGTGCGGGTCTTCTGGCAGCTGGAGCAGGTGCGCGCTCGCCGCAACCAATCGCCGCCTCAGCGATAGGCGCTCCAAAGTGCCTCTGCCTGCCCGGCGTGATTTCGCTTATGGATACGTGGTCCGAACGCGCACATCGTGAAGCGAGGAAACGGCCTCAATCCATTGATTTTTCCGACAAACCATCGCTCTATGCGACGCGCCCGGCGCTTGATCAAAAAATCGAGCGGAGATGGTTATGCGGTTCATTGCGCTGGTGTTTCGACTCCCGTTCCCCGCGCGGATGAACGGAAGCCGTCGGAATCATTAAGCGTTGCGACAGCAAGCACATGACACATCGTCGCATCGCCACACGTGGATAAGCTGACCAAGGGAACCTATTGTCCAACCGATGATGACACTGCTTGAAGCATTGCCGACCGTAATCGGGACGGCCGCCGTCGCACCGGCTTTGTTGATGCTCTGGCTCGTCATCGCAGCCGAGGAGCGCCCCGGCCCGCCGGCCCAGGTCTGGACCGCCTTCCTGCTCGGTGCGGCCAGCATTTCGCTGCTGGGGCTCGCCCGTGCGCCGTTCGCCAAGATGGTCGCAGCCCCTGACGATCCCTGGGCGGCGCTCGCCATGCATTCGATCTTCGGAGTGGCGCTGCCGGAGGAAGCGGTGAAGGTCATCGCCATCGTGCTGGTCTCCTCGACCAAGCGGCGAACCTTTGCCAATCCGATGGACACGGTGGTCTATGGCGCCGCGGTCGGGCTCGGCTTTGCTGCCTACGAAAACCTCGCCTATCTGGTGCAACATGCCGACATGTGGCGCGCGCTCGCGGCCCTGCGCAGCGTGCTCACGGTGCCCTTTCACGGCGCACTCGGCATCATTGCGGGAGCCTATCTGGCTATCGCCCGCTCCGGCACGGCGCTCGGCGCGCACCGTCACCATCGCGACTGGGCGCGCTTCTCGAGCCGCGTCCTGATGCTGATGGGCCCGCTCGCGCTGCATGCGAGTTTCGATTTTCCGCTGCTGACCTTGCAGCGAATGCCCGACCTCGATCCGAATGTGCGGATGTGGTTCGGCGCGGCGAGCCTCTTGATCGGCTTCAGCTCGATCGCCTTCGCCATCCGCCTGGTGCGCCGCGTCGCGCGCCACCACGCACCGCGCACCGAGATCGCGCGCGAACGCCTCAGCCAGCTTCGGCGCATGTGGGCGCTGCTGGTGATCGGCGGCGGCGTCGGCTTTGTCGGCCTTGCCTTCGTGCTGACCTCGATCCATCACTGGCTCGTCAATCCCGATCACAACGTGACGCTGGTGCTGATCCCGATCGGTCTGACCTCGATCCTGCTCGGTATCGCTCTACTGGTTGTCACAACGGCGATCTACGTTCTCGGCCGCAACCGCATCCGCACCAGTGCCGAAGGGTTTTCATCCGCGCCCTGAGGCGGGTGGTCACCGCGGAACGCACATACTAGAGTGAGCCGCGTCTGGTCCTTGCGGCCTGGAGGCCTCCATGACGCCGCCCGAGCAATTTGCCCGATTGCAGTCCGCCATGAGCCGAGCAGTCAAGGCGCATTGGAAAGCGTTCCTGTTCGAAGGCATCCTGCTCGTCATTCTCGGCATCACCGCGCTGATCCTGCCGCCGCTCGCAAGCCTCGCGATCACGATCTTCCTCGGTTGGATGTTCCTGATCAGCGGCATCGGCGGGCTGGTCGCGACATTCTGGGCGCGCAACATGCCGGGCTTCTGGTGGTCGCTGATCTCCGCGGCGCTCGCCGTGCTCGCCGGCATGGTCCTTTTGGCGCGACCGATGCAGGCCGTGCTGACGCTGACGATCGTACTCGGCGCTTATTTCCTCGCCGAGGGCGTCGCCACCATCATGTACGCGCTGGAGCATCGCCGCGAGCTGACCGGCCGCTGGTCGTGGCTCGTGATCTCCGGGCTCGTCGACATCGTGATCTCTTTCCTGGTCATCACGGGCCTGCCGAGCTCGGCGGAATGGGCGATCGGTATCCTCGTCGGGATTAACCTCCTGTTCGGCGGCGCCACGCTGATCGGCATCTCGCTTGCGGCGCGCAACAGCAACACATGATCGGCACGGTGGCTCACCCCCTTGTTGGGGGGTGACAAGCCCCAAATGCTGCGCTATAGAGCCCGCCATGATCACCTTCGCCACCAGCTATTTTTGGTACTTTAGCTACGACAGCTCGCTGGCGGCGGGAGGATCGCGCTCAATCTGACACATTGCAGCAAGACATCCGAACAGCCGCCAGACCTGGCGGCTTTTTTATTGGCCGGCAGGTTCTCTCACAACAGGAGCCCGCCGTGCTGAGCACGACCGACGATCTTCGTATCCGCGAATTGAAAGAGCTGAGCACGCCGGAAGAGGTGATGCGGGAGATCCCGCGCACGCTCACGGCAACCCGCGTGGTGATGGCGGCGCGCAACGCGATCCACGCCATCCTGGGCGGCCAGGACGATCGCCTTCTGGTCGTCGTCGGCCCCTGCTCCGTGCACGATCCCGAGGCCGCGATCGACTACGCCGAGAAGCTCGCACACCTGCGTGAGGATCTGGCCGACCAGCTCGAGATCGTGATGCGGGTTTATTTCGAGAAGCCGCGCACCACCGTCGGCTGGAAGGGTCTGATCAACGACCCCGACCTCGATGGCAGCTTCGACATCAACAAGGGCCTGCGGCTTGCGCGCAACGTGCTGTCGGCCGTCAACAATCTCGGCTTGCCCGCCGGCGCCGAGTTTCTCGACATGACGACGCCGCAATATATCGCCGATCTCGTGTCCTGGGCCGCGATCGGCGCGCGCACGACTGAAAGCCAGATCCATCGCGAGCTGGCGTCGGGGCTGTCCTGCCCGGTCGGCTTCAAGAATGGCACCGACGGCAACGTGCGCATCGCTGCGGACGCGGTGAAGTCGGCCGCCCATCCGCACCATTTCATGGCGGTGACCAAGCGCGGCCGCTCGGCGATCGCATCGACCGCGGGCAACGAGGACTGCCACATCATCCTGCGTGGCGGGAGCAAGCCGAACTACGACGCCGCGAGCGTGGCGGCGGCCTGCAACGAGCTCGCCAAGTCCGGCGTCGGGCCGCGCCTGATGGTGGATGCGAGCCACGCCAATTCGAGCAAGAAGCCGGAGAACCAGCCGATCGTCACCGCTGACATCGCCGGCCAGATCGCCGGCGGCGAGAGCCGCATCATGGGCGTGATGATCGAGAGCAACCTCGTCGCCGGCCGCCAGGATGTGGTGCCGGGCAAGCCGCTCACTTACGGCCAGAGCATCACCGATGGCTGCATCGACTGGACGACGACGGCGACGGTGCTCGGGCAGCTCGCCGACGCGGTCGAGAGCCGGCGGAACGCACAGCGCGCGGGCATTCACGAGCGCTCTGCCTAGGCGGGCCCTTGCGGGCGGGGCGAGCTGTCGCGCCCTGCCCGCACGCTACGCGGCTAGCAGCCGCGGCAGATGCTCTTGATCTTCTTGTCGAGCGCCTGGTTTTCCTTACTCAGGGGATCATTGGGATCACTGATATTCTTTTCATTGGGCACATCGGACGCGCGCGGCTGACGGTGCCCAATGGGCGCCTCTGGCACCGAGCCGGACGTAGCCGACTGTCCCGATGATGATCCCTTGCTCCCGGTCTGCGCGATGGCCGTGCCGCCGAACAAGGCCAGCAGCGACAGTGCCACGACAATTTTTCTCATTCTGCTCCTCCACTCCGAAAAGCCGGCGCACCCTCGTCTTGTCCGCTCAGCTCTCAGGCGGATAGAGATGAACGTCGCCGCAATAGTCAACGATACGATAGCGCGTTTCCGACGCCGCATCACCTTTGGTGGGTGCGGTATTTTGCGTCGCCAACACGTAATTCGGGCCAACCGGCGATTTACCGGCGCCGCCGGGAAGATCGAGCACGTACTCCGGCTGGCACAGCCCCGACACCCGGCCGCGCAGTGTGCGCATTAATTCCTGCCCCTCCGCGAGCGTGGTGCGCAGATGCGACGTGCCCGGTGCGAGATCGCCGTGATGCAGGTAGTAGGGCTTGATCCGGCATTCCACGAAAGCACGCATCAAATCCGACAGAGCGGCGACGTTGTCGTTGACGCCGCGCAGCAACACGGACTGGCTGACCATGGGAATGCCGGCATCAACGAGGCGGGCGCAGACGGAACGCGCCTTGTCCGTAAGCTCGCGGGCGTGGTTCGCGTGCAGCGCGACCCAGGTCGTGGCACCTCTCACCCTCAATGCGGCAACCATTTCCTCGCTGACGCGGTCGGGATCGGCCACCGGTACGCGGGTGTGCAGGCGGATGACCTTGACATGATCGATCCCGCCGAGATCAGCCATGATCTCGCCCAACCGCCGCGGCGACAGCATCAGGGGATCGCCGCCGGTGAGGATCACCTCCCAGATCTCGCTGTGTGCGCGGATATATGCGATCGCTGCGCTATAGGCGCTCTCCGACAGCGCGTTCTCCTTGCCCGGGCCGACCATCTCCCGGCGGAAGCAGAAGCGGCAATAGACCGCGCAGACATGCACGAGCTTGAACAGCACCCGATCGGGATAACGATGCACGATGCCGGCGACCGGCGACCAGGCGTGATCGCCGATCGGGTCGGCATCTTCACCCGGCCGCACCTCGAGTTCCGCAGCATTCGGAACGAATTGCCGGGCGATGGGATCATCCGAATCGGAGCTGTCGATGAGACCGGCGAGTTCGGGCGTGATCGCGACCGCGTAACGCGAGGCGACGCGCTCTAGCGCGGCGAGCTCGGACGCCGGCGCGAGGCCCAGCTCTACGAGCTCGGCCGGCTCGCGCAAGGTTCGTGCGAGATTGGTCTTCGTCATGTCTCACCTTGAGGCGGCGTCCATACCACCTGATCAATCCGCAATGCACCGCTCGCCAGCATCACCAGCCGGTCGAAGCCGAGCGCCACGCCGCTCGCTTCCGGCATTTGGCCCACGGCGGCGAGAAAATCCTCATCCAACGGATAGGCCTCGCCATAGCGCCGCTGCTTCTCCGCCATCGACAGTTGAAAGCGCCGGCGCTGCTCCACGGCATCGGTCAATTCCCCAAAGCCGTTGGCAAGCTCCACCCCGCAGGCATAGACCTCGAACCGTTCGGCCACCCGCGGATCGTCCGCCTTCGCACGCGCTAGCGCTGCCTCGAGAGATGGGTATTCGAACAGAATGGTCAAACGCCCCCGTCCCAGATGCGGCTCGACGTGCTCGACCAGCACCTTGCTGAAGATGTCCGACCAGGTGTCGTCCTCCGTCACCCGCACCTTCGTCCCGGCGGCAGCGGCGAGCGCATCGCGGTCGCCCTCGCCGCGCGAAATGGTCGACAGCAGATCGATCCCTGCAAACTGCTCGAAAGCATAGGCAACCGTCAGCAGCTCCGGCTCCGCAAAGGGGTCGGCGGTCCGGCCCCGGAACGAGAACTGGCCGATCCCAGTCGCCCGCGCGGCAGTTGCGATCACCACGATGCAGTCGGCCATGATGGCGTCATAGGGAGCGCCTGCACGGTACCATTCCAGCATGGTGAACTCGGGCAGATGCAGATCGCCCCGCTCCCGGTCGCGAAACACTCGCGCCAGCTCGAAAATCCGGGACTCCCCGGCCGCGAGCAGCTTCTTGCAGGCGAATTCCGGCGAAGTCCGTAAATACCGCGTCACCCGGTTGCCGTCGGGGCGCATGATCCCGGTCCGGGGCGCGTGCAAATGGGTCTCATTGCCCGGCGAGACCTGCAAAACCGATGTTTCGACCTCGACAAAGCCCTGCTCGGCGAAGAAGGCCCGGACGGCGGCCGTGATCGCCCCCCTTGCCTGGAGGAACGGTCGCCGGTCGATGTGCCGGTTGGGGGCCCAGAACGGGCTGGTGAGCTTGTCCCCAACCATTACCGGACCATCCCGGGGGACAGCAAAACGCTGGCATCCAACGGCAAAATCAGTATGTTGCGGCCCGAAACGGGCGCCGAGGTCCGAGTCAAGGCCCCCAGTCCCCCATCAATTTGACCATGCCCTGGCCGGTGCCGGGCTAAGCAAGCAGGAAATACAGCTTTGAGAGTCATCGCCAGTTCTATTCGCAAAGGCAACGTGATCGAGCAAGACGGCAAGCTCTACGTCGTCGTGACCGCGGAGAACATCCATCCCGGCAAGGGCACCCCGGTCAGCCAGATCGAAATGCGCCGAATCAGCGACGGGGTAAAGATCTCCGAGCGGTACAAGACCACCGACCAGGTCGAGAAGGTCACGATCGAGGAGCGCAACTACACCTTCCTCTACGAGGATGGTGACGGTTACCACTTCATGAACCCGGAAACCTATGACCAGGTCCAGGTTTCCAAGGACATCATCGGCAACTCGGCCGCCTATCTCCAGGAGAGCATGACCGTCAAGCTGTCCATGCACGACGCCAACCCGGTGTCGATCGCGCTGCCGCAGCGCGTGACGCTGGAAGTGGTCGAGACCGAGCCCGTGACCAAGGGCCAGACGGCCTCCTCTTCCTATAAGCCTGCAGTGCTCTCCAACGGCGTCCGCACCACTGTGCCGCCCCACATCTCGGTTGGCACCCGCGTCGTGGTGATGACGGAAGACGGTTCTTACGCCGAGCGCGCCAAGGACTAGGCAAAGCGACCGAGCGGTCGGAACAGGCAAGGGCGCCGGGGGACGAGACAACAGTGGGCAGGCACAGGTTCCGCTTCGTCTCGTCCCTTTTGCAGTCGCTTACGCTTCTGGTCGCCGGCTCTGCGCCGCTGTCCGCGGACGAATTCCGCACCCCCTCGCTTACAGCCCTGCGCGTCGACTGGCGCGTAGCGCTCGACCAGCTCCGCAGCGAAATCAACGCGCATCCGGCAATCGCCGGCGACTTCGTGTTCACACAGCGCCGTTCGGTTGGCCACTTCGATCCCCGCGCGCAGCCGGCGCTGGTGCAGCTCAACGGGGTTTCCTCGCAATTCTTCCCAGGTATCGCGCGCAGCTCCGTTCCGGTGCTCCTGCCCTTCGATGCCGCCGCCTATCTCGACGCTCAGCGCAGCGGCGCAGCGGCGAACCTTGCACTTGCCCGCTACCAGTCCGACTTCAGCCCGGCCGACCTGTTCGATGCTGGCCCTTCGGGCTACGACGCGGTTTTCTCGCTTGAGCCGGGTGCCGGCGACGGGCTGCCGCAGCGGGTGTTCGCAAAGCCGGTGGAGATCCAGATCACCGGCTCCGCGCTGATCTACGATCTTGCCGATCCCTCCGGTGGCAAGGGCGAGCCTGTCAAGTCGCTGTCCGGCCAATATCCCGATCTGCGCCGCTTTATTCGCGAAGGCTTCGTCCGCTACGCCTTCAGCCGCTTCGGCGCGGCCTATGTCGTGTCGATCCAGTGCCTCGACAGCGTCGCAAAACCGCGGCGCCTCGCGTGCAAAGAGGCTTATCCGGTTGCCGAGCGTTTCCTGAAAGCGCTGCATGTGGCGGGTGGGCAGCGCATCCGTCCGCTGACGGACATCGCCTCCGAAATGGTCGATCGGCCCTTGGGGCGGGCGGCGGATTTCGGCTACCGGCCGAGCGGCGACATCATTCCCAACACCGGCTACCGCAAGCAGGCGGGCCATCCCGACGTCATGGCCTATGCGCAGATTCGCTTTCCACTCGCGAAGGCGCCGGCCTACGTCCGCTCGCAATCCTACGGCAAGCGCGACAAGACGGATGGGCCGACCACCTATCCCTGGCGCGATAATTTTTGCGAGTCCCGCAGCTTCCAGGTTTGGCAGTGCCCGGGCGGCTATGGCCACCAGGGCGAGGACATCCGCGCCGCCAATTGCCCGGCGAATACTGACGCCGGCGAACGCTGCGACCCCAAGCAGCAGAGCGTCGTCGCCGTGCGCGATGCGACCGTGATCCGCGGGCCGAAGGACCAGGCGGCGACGCTCCAGGTCAATAGCCGCACCGAGCACATCCGCTTCCGCTACATGCACATGAACCCGTCCGCGATGAACGTCGACGGTCTCGTCAACGGCCACACCGTCAGCGAGGGCGAGAAGATAGGCGTGATCTCCAACTATCTCGACCATCCCGGCGGCACCTCTCTTCACCTGCATTTCGACGTCCAGGTGTTCACCCGCGACGGCTGGATCTGGGTCAATCCCTACGTCACCCTCATCTCCGCCTATGAGCGCCTGATCCGCGGCCGCGGCCACGAGATCGGCCCGGAGGTTGCCGGCGCGCCACAGCCGCTTGCGCACGCGCTGCCCGAAGATACGGTCAAGCCGGACCAGCGCGAAGGCTCAAGCAGCGAAGAGAATTGAGGCGAGCGCGGCCGCCCACAGACGGCGTCTGCTCGGCCTCGGCACCGTCGCTGCGAGCGCGACGGAACCAGCATCAATAGCCCGCACGATTCCTGCACCATCCCAGCCAGCGTTGGCCCAAGTTTAGGCATCATTCGCATAGCGCGCCGCTCGTTGAGCCTCCTGATCAAGGGAACGTCGATGGCACGCAAAATGCTTTTGAGTTGAGATGTTCGCAATCTTCATCATCGTCAGCATTTTCAGCGCGGGAATGGCCGCAGGCTACGGCATCCGTGACGCGATATCCCGCCGGCGGCGAAGGAGGTCAAGGCACGCTGGTTAAATCCAGAACTGCCTTGGTTCACGATCTTCTGACCCTGTCCGTGGTTTCGGACCGCGCCATCAGCCCCTATTCTGCCATGCGCCGCGCGCGCACTCTTGCACCGAACGGATAGTGCCGACCATGCACAACAAACCATCGACATTGGCTGTGCTAGCAAGCGCCGTGTTTCTCCTTTGCGCCCACCGCGAGGCCGCCGCCATGCTGAAGGATGCCTCCATCGAT
The DNA here is from genome assembly GCF_059803515.1 of Bradyrhizobium sp. UFLA05-125. Lineage (NCBI taxonomy): Bacteria > Pseudomonadati > Pseudomonadota > Alphaproteobacteria > Hyphomicrobiales > Nitrobacteraceae > Bradyrhizobium > Bradyrhizobium sp. UFLA05-125. Next base: position 283,389 of record NZ_JBANBJ010000001.1, read on the forward strand.
CACGACATGGGCCAAGCCAAACGCAATTTCGAGCGCATGCTCCATTCCGATCATGCCTCCGCGATCGACTGGAAGTCGATGGTGTCGGGCGCCGGCAAGACGTCGAAATAACGCGGCAAGCCTTCCGGCGCCATCGTCCAGCCTGACCGCGCTAGTTTATGAACGTCGTCAGCTGGGCTCCTTCATCCGCCACGAACACGGCGATCAGTTCCGCCGGCTCCGTGTTGCTCGCATTCGCCGACACCAGATGCGTCGAGCCCGGCGGTTCGAAGAAGGACTGCCCGACCGTGAAGGTCTCGACCGGGCCACCGCCGAGTTGGGAGCGGATCTCGCCCTTGGTGAGATAGGCGGTGACGGAGCCCGCGTGCCGGTGCGGCCGCGAGAAGCCGCCCGGGCCGTAAGTCACGCGCACGATGGTGACGCGCTTGCCCGGTACGTTCGGCAGCGCGTAGGAGCCGATCGGCTCGACCTTGTCGAGCGGCGATCCTTCCGCTGCGTTGGCGCAGAGCGGCGCCAGCGTGCCGGAGACGGTGTCCATGGTCACCGGCAGCGCCTTTCCAAGGGCCAGCGCACAGGCGAGACCCGCGACGATTGCGAGTGACAGCGGGCGTGATTGAAACTGCCAGGGCATGGCGGAGATGGCTGGTATTGTTGACGACATCCTGTGTCCTCCCGAGAGCGAAAGAGTCATGACGCCTTGGCGTGCGCCACGGACGGCCGCTGCGGCGGCGTCCAGCGATAGGCGATCCCAAAGCGGTTCCAGACGTTGATCGAGGCGACCGCCGAGGTCAGGTACATCAGTTCCTTTTCGGAGAATTCGCGGCTCGCCTCGGCATAGACGTCGTCGCTGACCCCCTCCGGCAACAAGGTCAGCGCCTCGGTCCAGGCGAGCGCGGCCCGTTCGCGCGCCGAGAATATCGGCGCCTCGCGCCACACCGCAACCAGATTGAGCTTGTCGGCGGGCATGTCGAGCCGCTCGGACAGCAGGATGTGATGCTGCACACAGAAGGCGCAGCCATTGATCTGGGAGGCGCGCAGCTTGATCAACTCGAGAAGCAGCTTGTCGAGACCGGCCTTGGCCGCAAGCTGGCCAAGCGCAAGCGTCAGGTCATAGGCATCGTGGGCAAGCGCCTTGAAGTCTTCATATTCGCTGCGGGCGTGTGACATCGACCTCACCTCGTGATATTATAAGTGTACTTACAAGTTATCAGGGCTCTTATATTATGCACAAGCCTCGTCGGATCACAAAGTCGCAACCGGAACGGACGCTGGTTCCCGCCCCCGGCGAAGGCAAGCGCGGCGAAGAGGGTTATCTCGGCTATCTCTTGCGCCAGGCACAGGCCGCCGTGAGGCTCAGCATGGAGCGGCGCCTCGCCGATCTCGGCGTCACGCCGCCGCAATTTGCGGTACTGACCATGCTGAAGGCATATCCCGGCCTCTCTGGCGCGGAGGTCGCCCGCCTGACATTTTTGACGCCGCAGACCGTCGGCGTGATCATCGGCAATCTCGAGCGCGACGGAGCGATCGGCAAGACGCCACATCCCGTGCACGGCCGCATCCTGCAATGGACGCTGACGGCGCGCGGCAAGATACTTCTGAAGACGTGCCGGGAGCGTGTCCTCGCCCTTGAGCAGCGTTTGGCCGCAGGACTCGACGCGAAGGCGCAGACCACCGTCCGGCGCTGGCTGGCGCGGATCGCAACGGAGTTGCAGGAGGGCTAGGAAGGACCCGGCCTAATCGTCCCAGGAAATGTCAGGGAATTCGGTGCCATCGCCGCCACGTCCGTAATGTTCCGCCAGAATTGCCACGATGACGACGATCAACCCGGCGGCAAAGGGCCAGGGGTTGGCGCGGATGAGGTCGAACAGCTCCTGCATGGCCGCCATTTTGCGGGATGACATGCGAAAGTTCCGTAAACCGATGGGCCGAAAGTCGTGCCTCCCGCTTCAGGTTTCACCAACGAGAGCGCCTGCTTCCAGCTAAACTGTCCGCATGAACCCGCCTGATTCCTCACCCCATCCGACCCGCCGCACCGCGCTGCAATCCCTGCTCGGCGCAGCCACCCTCATTGCCTCGCCTGCCCTCTCGGCCACCCCGCCCGGCTTCGGGGAATGGCGCGAGAGTTTTCGTGCACGTGCGATGACCAAGGGCATTTCGGCCACCACCTGGCAGCGCGCGATGGCGCGCGTCGAGCCGGACATGAGCGTGTTCAAGGAGATCCGCAACCAGCCGGAGTTCAACGAGCAGGTCTGGCAGTACATCAACCGCCGCGTCTCCGACTGGCGCATCATCAACGGCAAGATCGCCCTGAAGAACAACGACGCGCTGTTCGCGCGCATCGAGCGCGATTTCGGCGTCGAGCGCGGCACCTTGCTCGCACTGTGGGGCGTGGAATCCGCCTATGGCGATCCGCTGGTGCAGCAGAACCACATGAAGCCGGTATTTCCCTCGCTTGCCGCGCTCGCCTGGAACGAGCCGCGTCGAAAGGCCTATTGGGAAACCGAGCTGATCAACGCGCTACGCATCGTCGACAAGGGCTGGAGCACGCCGGAAGAGATGCAAGGCTCCTGGGCCGGCGCGATGGGGCATTCGCAGTGGATGCCGGAAGTCTGGCTCAATGTCGGCATCGATTATGACGGCGACGGCAAGGTCTCGCCATTCGGCAAGCCCGACGATGCGCTGGGCTCGACGGCAAAATATCTCGTCAACCGCGGCAAGTGGCACCGAGGCGAGCATTGGGGTTATGAGGTACGTGCGCCCGGCAACATGAGCGGCGGTCGAACGTATGCGGCCTGGCAAGCTGCCGGCGTGACGCGCGCCGACGGCCAGCCGTTTCCGCAAATCAATGCTTCGGCGCAGATATGGACGCCGGTCGCGGGCGGGCCGACCTTCCTCTTGGGACCGAACTTCTACTCGGTGAAGAGCTACAATCCATCGATGAACTATGCGCTGGCGATCTGCCATCTCGGCGACCGCTGCCTCGGCGCGCCGCCCTTCATACAGCCTTTTCCCGGCTCCGAGCGCGCGCTGACGCTCGCCGAGGTGCAGGAGATGCAGACACGTTTGACGAAAGCCGGCTTCGACACCGGCGGTACCGACGGCCGCGTCGGCAACGACACGATGAAAGCGATCAAGGATTTTCAGCAAAGGGCCGGCATCACGCCCGCGGACGGTTATGGCGGGCTGAAGGTGCTGGCGAAGCTGCGGCAGGGTGGCTGACACCTTGGCGTAAGCTCCCATTCTCCGCGTACGCTCATCGGATGGTTTGCGGCCCCTGGTCAGGTAAGGCGACGTCGATGACGCGAAGTTGCACGCGCTCGGCACCCTGATAGCGGTCGAGTGACAGCGCGCCCGCGACATGCAGTTGCTGGCCGCGATTGGCGAGAAGCGCATTGCCGAGCTTCTGGCCGATCGAGCGGAACGCGATGCCGTTGACGATCGCGCCATCGCCCGACTTGAAACGCAGCCGCAAATGCGCCTGTCCGACCTCGTCGGCATAGACGAGCTGATGCGCCGGCAACGCCAGCATCGGCTCCGAATTGCCGCTACCGAAGGGCCCGGCGCGATTGAGCGTGTTGGCGAGCTCCGGCGTCACCGCGCGCGCAGACACCGCGCCGTCGATGAAGAGCTCGTTGATGTGGCGCGCTTCGGCAACGTCGTGCGCGAGCGCGCTTTCGAGATAGGCGCGGAATTCGGCCAGCTTTTCCTTGCGCAGCGTGACGCCGGCGGCCATTGCGTGCCCGCCGCCCTTCAGCAAGATGCCGTCGGCAACCGCCTGCCGTACCGCCTTGCCCAGATCGACGCCGGCGATCGAGCGGCCCGAGCCGGTGCCGATCCCGCCGGGCTCGAGCGCGATGGCAAACGCGGGCCGCGAAAACTTTTCCTTCAGGCGGGAGGCGACGAGGCCGACCACGCCGGGATGCCAGCCTTCGGAGGCCGTGACGATCACGCCCAGCTTGTCCTCGAGCCCGATCGAGGCCAGCGCCTCGGCTTCGGCCTGGGCTTCCGCAGCCTGCTCGATGATGCGGCGCTCGCTGTTGAGGCGGTCGAGCTCAGCCGCGATCCGCGCGGCCTCGACGCTGTCGCCTTCGAGCAGCAGCCGCACGCCGAGATCGGCGCGGCCGATGCGGCCGCCAGCATTGATGCGCGGCCCCAGCATGAAGCCGAGATGCCAGGCCTCCGGCGGGCCGTTGAGCCGCGCGATGTCCATCAGCGCGGTATGGCCGACATGGTCGCGCCGCCGCATCGCGATCAACCCCTTGGCGACGAAGGCGCGGTTGAGGCCAATGAGCGGCGCCACATCGGCCACCGTGCCGAGCGCGACGTGATGCAGCATGCCCAAGAGATCGGGCTCGGGCATCTCGGACGTCCAGAAGCCACGCTGGCGCAGCTCGCGATTGACGGCAACGAGGCTCACCAGCACGAGGCCAACGGCCGCGAGGTGGCCAAGGCCGGAGAGATCGTCGAGCCGGTTCGGATTGACCAGCGCATCAACCTCCGGCAACTCCGTGCCGGCCTGATGATGATCGATCACGACAACGGACATGCCGAGCCGTTTCGCTTCCGCGAGTGGTTCAATGCTGGTGGTGCCGCAATCGACGGTGACGAGAAGCGTGGCCCCCTTCGCCGCCAGCCCGCGAACCGCCTCGACGTTGGGGCCATAGCCTTCGAAAATCCGGTCGGGAATGTGGATAAGCGGATCGAGCCCGCAATGGCGCAGATGCCAGGCGAGCAGCGCGGCCGAGGTCGCGCCGTCGACGTCGTAGTCGCCGAAGATTGCGACCTTCTCGCCCCGCACCGCTGCCTCCGCGATGCGCTTGGCGGCGGCTTCCATCTCCGTCACCGTGAACGGATCCGGCAGCAGTTTGCGGATGGTCGGATCGAGGAAGTCGCTGACCGCATCGATGTCGACGTCGCGCCCAGCCAGCACCCGCGCCAAAAGCTCCGGCAGTTGGTGGCGCTGGACGATGGCGAGCGCCCTCGCCGCTCCGCGCGCGTCCAGCCGGTCACGCCAGAGCTTGTCGGTGAGCGAGCGTGCGACGCCAAGGAACGCCTGGGGCAACTCGACGGGCAAGGCAGTGGCGGGAGGCATCATGATTCGGGGGCTTCGATGGGTGCAGATCATGCCCGTGGCCTCGGGCGCCTGGATTCCGCCGGGAAAGTCGAGGCATTTGCAATGTCCGGGCCGAACAAAGCGGTGGATTGCCGAATCCGTTCGCAATCTGACTATCATTTGAGCAGCCGCGCAGGCAGCAAATTAAGTGTGCGTTAGGCGGAATCTTCGAAAAAGGCCCGTATTCGATCTGTATTTCTGGTCCCGGGTCATTGCAGGTCAGACTTCATTGCAAGGAAATCCCCTCGATGTCTGCTGCGCCGGCCCTGAAGACCAAGTCGCGTTCCACCGGAACCAATCCTGAAGCCGCAGACGACAATTCCGACATCTCCGCGCTGATCAACCGGCTGACGGCTGAGGTCAACCAGATCGCGGTCGACAAGACCAGGTCGATCCAGCAGATCACCAACCAGATGAAGATGCTGGCGCTGAATGCGCTGATCGAGAGCTCTCGCGCCGGCGCGCAAGGCGCGGGCTTCGCGGTCGTGGCGCAGGAGGTGCGCGGCGTCGGCCAGCAGGTCGAGACCATCGCACGCGAGCTCGAGACGCAGCTGACAAAACGCACCGGCGATCTCGTCTCCTCGATCGAGCGAATGAGCCAGCGCTCGCGCGGCGAGCGCATGGTGGATCTGTCGCTCAATGCCATCGAACTGATCGACCGCAACCTCTATGAACGCACCTGCGACGTACGCTGGTGGGCGACCGACTCCGCTGTAGTCGACTGCGCCGCCTCGCCGAGCGCGGCGACAGTTTCGCACGCCTCGCAGCGCCTCGGCGTCATCCTCGGCGCCTACACCGTCTATCTCGATCTCTGGCTCTGCGACCTCGACGGCAACGTCATCGCCAACGGCCGCGCCGACCGCTTTCGCGTGGTTGGCCAGAACGTCGCCAACACGAAATGGTTTCGTGAGGCGCGCACCTTGCGTTCCGGCGATGATTACGTCGCAGGCGACGTCGAGAACCAGGCGCTGCTCGGCAATGCGCAGGTTGCGACCTATTGCGCGAGCGTGCGCGCGGGCGGCGCGGCCAACGGCGCGCCGATCGGCGTGCTCGCCATCCATTTCGACTGGGAGTCGCAGGCTCGCGCCATCGTGCAGGGCGTGCGCGTCGGCGACAGCGACAAGGCGCGCGTTCTGCTGGTCGACTCGAACTTGCGCGTCATCGCCGCGTCCGACGGTCAGGGCATCTTGTCGGAGCGCGTCTCGCTCTCGATGAACGGCCAGCGCTCGGGCTTCTATCACGACCGCACCGGCGCGCTTGTCGCCTTCCACGCCACGCCCGGCTACGAGACCTACCGAGGCTTGGGCTGGTACGGCGTGATCATCTGCGGGGCTTGAGGCGGGTCCAAAACGGCGCGAGGACGGGCCGTTTCGTAGCCCTAAAGCAAAAACGGTGAAATCAACCCCATGCAAAGTAGCCGGGGTTAGCGGCCGAGGTCCGCACATTTCGGAAAAACCGTTGACACGTCGGGCAAATCAGGGGCAATAGTCGATCATGGCGCGGCTCGGGTTGGGCTACGAAGAGCTTTGCACTCCAATTTGAATCGCCTCCCCGTAACCGACTGCCTATGGTCTGCTGATGTCGCGCCTCGTGTGTCTGTCGATTGCCATCGTCCTGTCACTGCTGCCGGTCGTCGCACCGGCTGCTCCAAGTCACAAGCGGCCGGCGCCAGTCTGGCATGGCTACGGCTTCCTGCCGGGCTATCATCAGCCGCCGAGCAATAGCCTTCCGCTCTATGCCCAGAAAGCCGCCGCGCGGCGCATGGCGCGCAATAACCGACGGCCATGGTACATTGACCCGGTCCCCAGCTATTACGGATTTGACGGCAATTGGCACTATTTCGGCCGGCCGGGTTTTTATGACGGCCGCTACAACAACGGCAGCTTTGGCCCGTGCTGGACGCGGACACCGATCGGACCGATCTGGAATTGCGGCTGACGGCGCGGTCGTCGGCCCGTTGAAATAGCTCGTTCTGCTCTCACGCAATATAACCGGAAACTCCATTCCAAAGGTGGCGCCGTAAGCAAGTTGACGCCGCGATGTTGCTCCGAACTATGCCTCGGTACAATAGCAGCATTGATCTTGGTGCAGCCTTGGCTACGGACCATTCCGGAAAGGGCCTCTCGCGGCCTCGGCGTCAATCACACCATGATGAGGAGCCCATCGCCACGTGCACCGCCCGGCAGGCAAGCCGCTGCGGAGTGCGGCCTGGCGCCTGATTGCCGTCAGGATCGCCTGCCAGCGCGGATCCCAGCACCTCGACGGTTGCCGTCGCCCCGGCCACGAGTTCGCTTCGCTCCGCGCGGTCGAGCGCGATCCTGACCGGGACACGCTGGGCCAGCCGGACCCAGTTGAATGTCGGATTGACATTGGCAAGCAAGGTTGCGCCTTCGCTGCGGTCGCGGTCTTCAATACCGGCCGCAATGCCATCTACTCTTCCGCGCAGCAAGTGGTCGCTGCCCAGCAGCCGAACGTTGACGGCATCACCACGATGAATACGCGGTAGCTTGGTCTCCTCGAAATAGCCCTCGACGCGCAGCGTGTCGGAATCGAGCAACGCCATCACGCCCTTGCCGGAGGTGACATAGGTCCCTGGCCGCAGCTCCACGTTGGTGACGACGCCATTGACGGAGGCGCGCACCTCGCTGCGCTCGAGGTTGAGCTTGGCGAGACTGAGATCCGCGACCGCCTCGTCATAGGCGGCCTGGGCTGAGCCCTGGGTCGCGACGACTTGATCGATCCTCTGCTTGGAGACCGTCTCGTCGAGCGTCAGCGCGCTGTAGCGCTTGAGATCGGCGTTAGCCTCCTCGAGCGTGGCGCGCTTGCCGAGCAGCACCGCCTCGGCCTGCTTCAGCGCGATGTCGTACCGCGCGCGGTCAATCCGGAACAGCACCGCCCCCCGCTGGACCTGCTGATTGTCCCTGACGAGCACGTCGGTGACGAAGCCCGAGACATCAGGAGCAACCGGGACCACATCGGCGCGGACGTGACCATCGCGCGTCCAGGGCTCTTGCAGATAGTAGTCCCACAGCTTGTAGCCGGCCCAAAGGGCGATCAGAGCCATGATCGCGGTAAGCGAGAAGCGACGCAACAGATTCAGAGCGGCTTTCATGACACAACATCCTTGGAAATGAAGACGAGACCAGCAACCAGACAGACGTAGAGCGAAAACTCGAATAGTGCGCCGTGCCAGACGAAGCGATAGAGTCCGGCCCGCGTCATGACCTTGCTCACGATGCGCGCGAGCACGTAGCCGACGACGCACCACAGCAGCAGGCTTGGGACGATCACGCCGAACAAATCAAGTTCGTATCTCATGCGGCAACTCTCCCTTGATGCGGGTCATGCGGTAGGTAAGGCACGGCTCCGGGGAACAGGCCGGCGCGCATTCCGGCGAGGCTATAAAGCGCCTCATTGCGGCTCTCGCTCGCCGGCTCCTGGACAGTCAATGCGATGGTGTTGTCGAGCCGCCCGAGAAGCTCGACCGGAAGGCGTCCCTCGGTGTGGGCCCGGCAAGCTGAACCGAGAAGGGCGAGCAGCTCGTGGATCAGGGCCATTGCCGGCCGTGCAAGGCCAAGGCTCATCTTGCGCAGATGAAGCACATTCAGGGCGGTTCGCAGCTGGCGGAGATTGGCAGCGTCGCTCCTGGCCTCAGCAGAGACCGTGGCCATGCGCGAGGCAAGCAGAGCCAGTCGATGCTGCATCAGGCTGGCAATGGCGGTGCGATCCTGATGTCCCCTGCCCTCGGCCACCGCGGCCAGCGTCGTCCAGTTGCTCCGGAGCAGGCGGTTGGCAATCCACTCGGAGCCGAACATACGAACGATGCTGGAGACGACGCCGGTCAGCGCAACGCCGACCATCAGCGCCACGCTGGAGTTGGCGTAGCTGGCGAAATCGCCGGCGTAGGACGACTCCAGCGCCAATTGAACCGATGTGAAGACGATGAACAGGGTGCCTATGCGAGCGGTTGCGGGTCGCGCGGATATCCAGGCGAACAATACGAATGTCGGCATCAGTGCCACGATCACCATCTCGAGCGTCGTGATCCGCGGCAACACGCCAAAGGTGTAGATTCCGTTCACCGCAATGACGGCGAGGAACACCGGATAGAGCTTCCGAAATGCCGGAAGCGGATCATCCACACCTGCGAACAAGGAGCCGACGACGGCAGCAAACACCGGCGCGGATGCGCCGTCAGTCCAGCCGGTTGCGATCCAGAACGCGCAGCAAGCCAGAATCGACAGCGCCGTTCCCGCTGCAGTCCAGAGCGCAAGCCCATGGTCGCGATGGAGCTCGCCGGGGCCGACCGCGTCGGGCGTGAAGGCAAGCCGAAGCGTCTCCGTGTCGCGGCCATCGGCGATCGCCTCGCGCAAGGCGTTGCAATCCTGCACGATGTCGACGAGATGACGAATCCGGGTGACAAAGCCGGCGATGACGATCTCGCTCCATGCGACATCCATGCCGAGTTGCGGCTGCATTTCGCCGAGGGCGACACGCAAGCCGTCGGCTTCCTGACCATTCTTGCCGCCATCGGCGAGCCAGCGCGCGGTTCTTGTACTGATCTCGGCAACGTGCTCCGCGGACAACGGGTGAGCGCCGAGCGCGATCCTCTGGTCCTCGATCGATGCAAGCAGCGGAACCAGTGCCAGCATGTGCTGCCGCAGGCGCTGGAGACCGTGCGCGGTGTTCGCGGATGTGACGGTCTCATAGCCGAGATGTCGGCAAAGCTGATCGATCTCGGAAGCCGCAGCGGCAAGCCGTACGCGATCGTCATTGCGCGACTGGTCGCTGCCACTGCCGGTCAGGGCGTCCACGCCGAGCTGACGTACCCCGGCGAGCCAGGCGTCCGCCTGTGCGACGATCGCAGCGGCGACGCTCCGCGGCAGCACAAGCATAGCAACAACGCTCGCACAGAATATGCCGAGCATGATTTCCTGAACGCGGGCGGATACGATGTCGAAGGTGAGCTCGGGCGACGACAGCACGGGAAAACCGAGAAGCGCCACGGTGTAGCCCGAGAGCATGAAAACGTAGCTGCGCGGCGTGCCGTCGAGCAGCGCGAGATATAGAAAAACACCGACCCATAACGAGATGGCGAGGCTGAGGAGCTCGGGTGCGTTCACGAGGTTGGGGACCAGCACGATTGTGCCGGCCGCGCCAATCAGCGTCCCCAGCATGCGGTAGACCGCCTTTGACCACGCCGCTCCGGTCAGCTGATTGGACGTGATGAAGGCGGAGGCCATCGCCCAATAAGGACGCGGCATCCCCAGATACAGCGCGATCGAGAACGCCAGCATCGCCGCTGCGAACGTCCTCATTGCAAAGACGAGGGCAGAATGCCGGGCCAGGAATGATGAAGATTGGTGCATGGCTAAGTTGGGCCGACGTGGCGGGGCGCGCAACTGCACACCGCTAATTTTCTCTATGAGATCTTTCTGCGTGGCGCGTTTTTGCTTTGGAAAAACAAGTGGGGCAGTGCTGAGGGCAATCCAAAGGTCAGTCCGAGGAATGCCAGAAACACATCGAGATAACTCAGGTTCATTTTGGTCGCTCCGTTGTCGTTGAACACGTCCGGTGCACTTTGCTCTGCGCGCGCAATATGCTCCGATTATTGGATCGGTACAATGAGGACATTGATCTCGGTGCAATATACCTCGGAGCTTTGAACCGGGCCCTGGGGGCGGCCCTCGCGTTAGGCGGCAATCCGCCCGCGACGAGGCGCGGCTGCATTCCGGGCCTCGATTGCTTTGACAGAGTTTTCGAACGCCGTTTCGAGTACGCTTCGGCCGATGGTCCCGAGCACAAGGCCGAGTATCCAGCCTTTGAAGTTCTTGCCCTCGCGGACGATGACTACGTCGATATCCGTCGTACCGTTTGGCCGGCGCGTGAAGGTGTACGTGTGGCCCGAGGCGCCTCCCCACACGTTCGAGTCGATCGTCGTCAGGATGACGTGATCAGGGTCGGACCAGTCATAATGCAGGTGCTCCCAGATGCCGCGCGAGCCTTCCGTCACGTCGGCCTCCGGGGGACTGAAACGGCGCACCTTCAGATATTCGTCGGTGCTATTGCCAAACAACTTGGAACGACCTGGTCCGAAGTCGGTGAGCGCGGCGACATATTGCTCGGGCGTCAAGGTGGTGTTTCGATAGAGGCGGATCGTGGACATGGCAGCACCTGAATTCGCTCGATGGAGTTCGTCGTCAGACTGATCGCTTCACTGAAGTCACGCGCGGCGATACCTTCCGGGTCTCAACTGCGCGTCGGCGCCCAGACAAAGGCGCCGACTGCGGGACTCAGTTGGAGATCGCCTTTGCCTTGCGAACGGACAGGCTGTCGCCGTCCCTGCTGATCTCGATCGCGCCTGGCTGCTGCGCCGTCGAGAGAACGACGCGTTGGCCGGGCGTCAGCAGAGAGACGAAGCGGATCGGCGTCCCTGCTTCACCCTGCGCGAGCGTCGTGACGACGCGGAATCCGTCAGGCTCGACGGTGTAGTAGGCGACGCCAGAGACGTCCCCGAGATTGATGCTCTGCCCCTGGATCGGACGAAGGCCGTTGGCCTGCGCGGCTCCCACTGAGACTAGAATGAAGGTTGCTGCGAGAAGCAGGTTGCGGATCGACATAGGACCCTCCGTTGGTTTGGGAGGCGGGCTGGTCGCCCGTCAGCTCCCTTGCCGCAGGAGATGGTCAGGCTATGATCATCGATCAAACAGATAGGATCGATAATGGGTATCGATACCATCAATCTTGGTCGTATCGACTTGAATTTGCTCGTTCATCTCGGTGCGCTTCTTACCGATCGGAGCGTCACGCGGGCTGCGGCCCGTGTCGGCATCGGCCAGTCCGCGATGAGTCACAACCTCGCGCGCCTGCGGGAACTATTCGGTGACGAACTTCTCACACGCGGGGCCGACGGCATGCGCCTCACGCCCCGCGCGGTGACGTTGCTGGAGCCAGTGCAGACTATGCTGGCGCAGGTCGAGGCGCTGGTGGCGCGCGACCAGGTGTTCGATCCGGCGACAGCGGTACGAACGTTCAGGTTCGGCCTGCCGGACAGTCTGGAAATCCTGATCATGCCCGCCCTGCTCGCGCGCATGCGCGAGGTCGCACCCGGCATTCACCTCCGGCTTTACAATTTCGACGCGTCCCGTCTATTTGATGACCTCGATGCCGATGAGATGGACCTCGCCATCGGTTACGACGCGTTCCAGCAGGGGCAATTCCACCACAAGCGGCGCAAGCTGTACACCGAGACCTTTCTGTGCATGTTCAATGCCCAGAAGACAGGCATCACGCCGCCGATCTCACTTGAGGACTACGTGCGGCTTCCACATGTGCTGACCAGTCTCCGGCCAGGGCGCAGCGTGCACGGTATCGTGGACGAGGCGCTGGAAAAGCTCGGCTTGCGCCGCTCCGTGGCCCTGACCACGCCGCGTTTCCTCGCGGTCCCAACCCTGGTGGCGCGCGCACCCGTCATCGTCACCATGGGCGCGCGACTGGCTCGCCTGTTCGCCGCCGAACTCGGGCTTAGCCTGAGCCCGCCTCCGGTAGAATTGGGAGACGTCACGGTGTCATTGCTGTGGCATGCGTCCTACGATCACGATCCGGCTCACGCGTGGTTGCGCGAACTGGTGGCCCAGCTCGCGGCCGAACTGTGAGCGAACGTGTTGCCGATAGCGCAGCGCCGAACAGAGTCCATTCTTTAGCAGTCTTCACCGTCTCTTCAAAGACTCCGCCGCGGACCTCATACGCGCCGTGACCGAGTACACACCGTTAAAGTTTGAATTCGTCGAAAGACGACTTCCGCACTCGTCTTGGGTCGTATCAAAGTCGCAGTGGGTGCCGAAGAACGGCGACAAACATCCACTGAAACTCGTCGGATACATAGCAGCGGCCCGTGTGTTCGCTTCCGTCGCCGCTTGGCAAACGATCTACCAACCTAGCTGATGGCGCGTACAAAATGACGCTACGCTCATCGCGAGTGACATGGCCGAAAACGCATTGTCAATTTGGCTCTTCGTGCTAGGAAGCACCCAACCCAAAAACAGGAAGTCGTAATGGCCAAGAAAGCCAAGAAAAGCATGGTTCGCCGCGAATACACCGCAGCCGACGTCAAGCAACTTCGCACCCACTCAAAGGCAAAGACACCTGTTGCGAAGATAGCAAAGCAGATGAAGCGAACGGAAGGCTCGCTACGCCAAAAGGCATTGAAGCTCGGCCTCGCAATCGGCCATCGTCGCTGAGCTGCTTGCGTACACGCGGCCACCAGGACACGTCCCCATAGATCGTTCCGTGATGTCCGCTCTGCTCCGATACCGACCGCCTTCGGGCAACCGCAGCAAATATCGCGATGGGCCGTTTTCGGACTCATGCGCCGCAGCAAACTGCATCTTCATTCGATCACGTCGTCTGCAAGGGCGAGGAACGAGGGCGGTACGGTGAGGCCAAGCGCCTTTGCAGTCTTGAGGTTGATCACCAGTTCGTACTTGGTCGGCTGCTCGACCGGCAGATCGGAAGGCTTGGTGCCTTTGAGGATCTTATCGACGTAGTCGCCTGCACGGCGGAGTAAATCGGCTAAATCGGGGCCGTATGAAACCAATCCGCCATTGGTGGCGAATAGTCGGGATAGGTAAATCGCGGGCAGACGATGCTTCGCCGCCAGCGCGGTAACTCGTGTGACGTTGTTAATCATCAAAGGATCGCTCAAGACAACTATGCCATCGGGCTGCTGGGCTGCGGCCGAGGCAAAGGCGATGTCAAGTTCCTCGGCCGTGGTCGCCTCCACAATCGGCAGAGCGACGCCTAGTTTCTGGGCAACTTGGGGTATCTCCTCGGCTACCTGCAACCTGTGAATTGGGTTGTCCGGATTGACCAAGATCGCAATTTTCGAGGCAGTAGGAACCATTTGCCGCAGTTCTTCTATCGTTTTGGCAACGATCTGTCCCGGGACGAAGGACGCAGGACCCGTTACGTTGCCGCCTGGATGCGATAGGCTTTGAACGAGGCCGAACCCCACGGGATCGGCAGCCGTGGTTACAATCGGAATGGTAGCCGTTGCCGATTTCAGGGCTAAAGCTACTTGCGTGCCCCCGCCAAAGAGCACATCGGGCTTGAGGGCGACAAGCTCGTTCGCTAGCGGCGCCAGGCGCTCGGCATGATTCTCGGCGGATCGATAATCAATGATCAGGTTCTTCCCTTCGATCCAGCCATGATCGCGCATGCTGTCCTGCCACACCTTGAAATTTGGCAAGTACAGGGGCGCGCTATCAAGATAGCCGACCCGGCGAGGCGTCCCCTGCGCGAGTGAACGCCGTGGTGAAACGAGCAGTGCCGCAGTGCCTGCGATGAACTCCCGCCGTCGCATGCATCCCTCCCTGCAAGGGTCACGCCTGAGGGAAAATAGAGCTTAGCACTTTACCGTGGGGATGTGAGGTGCCTCGAAGGATCGCTTCGGGTCATAAGCGGCATTCGCGGCAAGCGACCCCAGCGCCCGGTTTACCGCCGACCGGCGACATCGCAACGGCTTAAGCGCTGTTCGGCTTGGGGCCAACAACAGACGCCGTACAGTTTGTTGTCGCCTGCATATGAACCAGCCTCAATTGGAAGCCGCAACGCTCCCTGCCGCCGAAATCGGGCGCATACGGCAATCGAGTTGCTCTCATCGTGCCACTCGCGGCTTGGTAGCGAGCGCCTGTACTGTTGCACCATTTTGGCAAAGATCGAGGCCTTCGGCCGCCGAACGCCGCGAACTAAAGTATGCTTTGCGGAAAGGATCGGGATAACGTTACTTTGCCGTAGTCCAAAATCCGGCTGGCCGTCAATCAGACAGTCGAGGGAGCCAATGCAGCAGATTGCGGACTGGCTCAACATCCTTGGTCTGGGGCAATACGCGCAGCGCTTTGCCGAGAACGACATTGATCCGAGCGTTCTGCGCGATCTGACCGACTATGACCTCGAAAAGATCGGCGTCTCGCTCGGCCATCGCAAGAAGATGTTGCGCGCGATTGCGGAGTTCGCTGAGACCGGACCGAGACTCGTGCGTACTCCTTGGACCGCGGCCGAGAGGCGTCAACTCACAGTGATGTTCGCTGATCTTGTTGGCTCGACAGCGCTCTCGACCAGGCTTGACGCTGAGGACTTGCGGGAAATCATTGGCAAGTACCACCGCTGCTGTGCCGAGCAAATAGAGAAATCTGGCGGGTTCGTTGCCAGATACATGGGCGACGGCGTGCTCGCATATTTCGGCTATCCGCGGGCCGATGAAGACGATGCCGAGCGAGCGGTATGCGCCGGACTAGCATTGGTTGCGGCCGTGGCAGGACTCGATGTCGGCCCGTCGGCAAGATTGCGAGTGCGAGTTGGCATTGCCACTGGCTTGGTGATCGTCGGTGATCTCATCGGGGATGGCGCATCGCAGGAACATGGGGTGGTTGGTGAGACCCCCAATCTGGCCTCGCGGCTGCAGGCGTTGGCCGAGCCGGATACGATGGTCATCGACGGCAGCACCCGCCGCCTCGTCGGTGGACTCTTCGAATATCTCGCTCTTGGAAGCGTGTCCATCACAGGCTTCAGCGACCCGGTGCCGGTCTGGCGAGTCATCGGTGCGAATGCGGTCGATAGCCGGTTCGAGGCCTTGCGGGTAGCCAGAACGCCACTGCTCGGCCGCGATGAAGAGATCGAGCTACTGATGCGCCGCTGGCAGCAGATTAAACGCCGCGATGGCTCGGTCGTGCTGATATCGGGTGAGCCGGGCATCGGCAAATCGCGCCTCGCCGAGACCGCGCTGGAGCGGCTGAGCGATGATCCACATATCCGTTTGCGCCGTTTCTGCTCGCCGCACCATCAGGACAGCGCGCTTTTTCCGACCATCTCACAGCTCGAGCGGGCGGCGGGATTCCGGCGCGACGATACGGACCGGCAACGATTGGACAAGCTCGAAGAGTTGCTCGCGGAGGCAAACGTCGACCTCAGCGAGGCTGTCCCGCTGATCGCGGACCTGCTGTCTGTGCCGATTGGCAATAGCTATCCACCTCTCGGCCTCACCCCTCAGAAGCGCAAGGAGAAGACGCTTGGGGTCCTCCTGGCCCAGCTCGAGGGGCTGGCGATGCGCCGGCCCGTGCTGATGGTATTCGAGGATGTGCACTGGATCGACCCTACCTCGCTCGACCTGTTGGACCGCATCGTCGACCGCGTGGCCACCCTCCGGGTCTTGCTGATCATCACTTTCCGGCCAGAGTTCGCTCCAGCCTGGATCGGGCGCTCGCACGTGACAATGATCAGTCTCAGTCGGCTGCCGCATCGACAGCGCGCCGAGATGATCATGCGGGTGACCGGCGGCAAGACGTTGCCCCAGGAGATCGCCGAAGGGATCATCGATCGGACCGATGGCATACCGCTGTTCATCGAGGAATTGACCAAGGCGGTGATCGAGAGCGGCATGCTGGCCGACGCCGGTGACCGCTTTGATGCGACGGGGCCCGTGCCGAGGCTTGCCATTCCTACCTCGCTCCATGCCTCGCTCCTGGCACGGCTCGATCGCTTGGCGCCCGTGCGCGAGATGGCGCAGATCGGAGCTGCCCTTGGGCGGTCGTTCTCGCATGAGCTGATCAGCGCCGTCGCGGCCATGCCGCAGCAACAGGTGGACGGGGCCTTGGCGCAGCTTGTAAGCGCCGAACTGGTGTTCCAGCGGGGGACCCCGCCTGATGCAGAGTACACGTTTAAGCACGCGCTGGTGCAGGACGCAGCCTATAGCACCATGTTGCGCGGTCGACGCCAGCAGATCCAAGCTCGCGTTGCGACGACGCTAGAGAGCCAGTTCCCTGAAATCGTAGCTGCTCAGCCCCAACTCATGGCCCACCATTGTACCGAGGCCGGTTTCAACGAGAAGGCGGTCGGCTACCGGCTCAAGGCGGGCCAGCAGGCGGTCGCGCGATCGGCGATGACGGAAGCGGTGGCGCAGTTGCAGAAGGGTCTCGAATTGCTTGCGAACATACCCGAGGAGTCGCGGCCGGTGCAGCACGAGCTCGACCTGCAGATTGCCTTGGGGCGGGCCCTGATGGCAGCCAGGGGATATTCGGCGCCGGCGGTGGCCGATACCCTCGTCAGGGCGCGGGCGCTCGCTGAGCGGCTCGACCGACCGGATCGTCTCGCTCCGCTGCTCTATTCCCAATGGGGTTTCCATATGGTTCGGGCCGAGCACGAGCTGGCGGTGTCCCTTGCCGAGCAGTTGGAGAAATTGGGCGAGACGAGAAAAGATCAAGCCACTCTGCTGCTGGGTCACTATATCCACGGCGCCAGTTGCTACTTTCGCGGCGAGTTTATGACAGCGCGCGGCCTTCTCGAGCTGTGTAACGGCTTGAGAGATCCGGCCGCTCGCGCGATTTGCGCCGCCATAGCGGTGGCCGATCCGCACGCCGCGAGCCGAGGTCACTTGGCCTCGACGTTGGCGCTTCTTGGTTACTTGGATCAGGGACGCGCGTGCGTGGACGAGGCGTTGTCAGAAGCCCGTTCGCTCGACCATCCGTTCACGGTGGCCTTTGTGTTGAGCAAGGTTTGTACGGTGGAAGGGGCCGCCGGCTTGTCGCATGACGCGCGGCGGCACGCTCAGGAACTGGTGGCTCTCTCGAACGAACACGGTTTTCCGCTCTGGTTGGGCCTCGGACTCCTCCAACATGGTCGCTCATTGACAGCAGTTGGACAGGCGCAGGACGGTCTCGCCTTGCTCGCGAAGGGGCTCTCGGTGCTTCGTGATGCTGGAGCTGTCGTGCACACGCCGCGCGTGCTTTGCTTTCTCGCCGAAGCTCACGCCAAGGTCGGGCATCTTCAGGAGGAACAGAAATGCCTCGTCGAGGCTGCGCAACTGATCGAGATGACCCAAGAGCGGTCCGGCGAGGCCGAGTTGCATCGACTTCGAGGCGACATGATGAATGCGCGAGGCGACCAGGCCGCGGCAGAGCAAAATTATCATCGAGCGCTCGCTGTGGCGGAGCGCCAGCGCGCGAAGACGTTGGGGCTGCGTGCTGCGACCAGCCTCGCTTGCCTGTGGCGCGACCAAGGCAAATGCACGGAAGCTCACGATCTCCTCGTGCTGCGGTATCGCTCGTTCACCGAAGGCTTCGACACGCCGGTCTTGAGGAACGCCAGGGCGCTGCTCGAACAGCTGGCCTGAGCCCGTTCATGTCGTTCGTCGCGGGATAGGTGCCTTGCCGGCACTCCAACGCTGGGCTCTGGTCTATGATCTCATGAAGCGTCATGACCACTGTGGGCCAACAGCCGACATCATTCGATCACATCGTCGGCTTGAGCGATTACGATCGACATGACGCGGACGGTACCGTCAAAGGCCGTTGACACATGCGTCCGCAAGCTCAGCTGCATATTTTGCGTAGATGTTCGCATGGCCGGTACCGAATTCTCGCTCGAAAAGAATGTCCCGCCGACCATGCGTGAAGAATTTACCTCTTTCGGCTCTTTCGCAATTGTGCTGGCAGGCGTTGCCCTACGGGCCTGATTGCCCTCATAAGGCTAGACTTGGCTTGGGCAGGTGCAGACTTACTGCGCTGTGTCTTCTGCTGCACCATGCCCGACGGCAACGACATTGACCATGGTTTGCGGAGTCTGGACGGCTCTGCTTGCTCCGGGCGCAAGCAGAGGAAGCGTCATACGAATGGTCGTACCTTTTCCTGGCGCAGAGACGAGCGTGACCTTGCCGCCAAGCTGATCCGTCACGAGGTTATGGACGATGTAAAGGCCGAGCCCGGTACAGCCCTGCGCCCGTCTGGTGGTGAAGAATGGATCAAAAACGTGACGCTGGACCTCCTCCGGAATGCCGCCTCCGTCATCCGAGAAAGTGATCTCAATCTGGTCCGGGCCGAGGCGATGCGCCTCGATCAGCATGCATCCACCAAGCCCATCGGCGAAGCCGTGAGTGACAGCATTGAAGATGAGGTTGGTCAGCACTTGCCCGTAGGCGCCCGGGTAACTGTCCAGGATGATGTCGGAGGGTATGGCCACCGAAAGCGAGTCCCGGTACTTCGGCAGGCCTGGCCGTATACTCGCAACGATCTGCTCGGTCGCAAGCTTGAGGTCGAACAAACGCCGATCAGCTTGGCTGCGATCGGCGGCGACTTGCTTGAATGATTGAACCAGCTCTCCCGCGCGCTGGAGATTCGCGACGAGCTGATTTGCGGCGTCGCGACAACCGTCAGTGAATTCGGCCAGCCGCGAACGGCGCAGCGGCCCGGAAACAATCTGGTCGGCGAAGTGGGCGCAACGGCGATCCAGCGTCGAGGCCACCGTCAGGCTGATGCCGATTGGGCTGTTGAGCTCATGTGCAACCCCCGCTACGAGACGGCCGAGTGCGGCCAGCCTCTCCGTCTCGATGAGATAGCGTTGCGCTTCGCTGGCATGCAGAGCAGCCTCGGCCAGCTTCCTCTTGTCCCGAATTTCGGCAAACAGCGCAGCAACGACCGATGCGCCGATCGTCACAAGTAAGATGCTGATCTGTGCCGCCAGAACGCGCTCATTCATCGTGAGGTCGCGATTGCCGAAATAGCCAATGCCGAAGGTGGTCGTCCAAACGATGGAAAGGCTGATGATGAACGCCGCTGCCGCGGCAAAGACCGGCCTGCAACGGGCGGCAAGCCACAGCAGCGGCGTAAATAGCACCGCGACCGGCCCAACATTCGCCAACAGCTCCGATCGGAGAAAGATGGCAAGTGCACTCGCCAGAGCCAGCGCTGCGACCGCCGCGATTCCTTCGACGAGCTCGCTCAGCGGAGGCCGGTTGCGCGCGGCTGGAGCAAGCTCAATCAGCAGCGGCGCAACCGTGATGATTCCCAGCGCGTCCGATGCAAACCACTGATACCAGGTCGTCAGCAGCGGCGCCGTCGTGCTGTGAAACAACTTGAAGACGATCGCCCCGCCGATCCCGGAGACTGTGGTTCCCGCAATTGCTGCCGCCAGCAGCCCCACCACGTTGCGCACCTTGTCCAATCTGAAGTCCGGACCGAAGAAGCGCCCGATGAGCCATGCTGCGAGCGCGGCTTCCCCTGCATTGCACACGCCGAAGAGAACCGCGCCCCAGAAATTCCGGTCACCCAGGAGATTCGCGACGATGGTTGCAGTCATGGTACCGATCACGACAGGCCATCGCGTTCGCGGCCCGAGTGCGATAAGCACGCCGGCGGAGACACCTGCGGCAGGCCAGAAAACGGCAACACCCTCAGGTTTGGTGAGCATCGCAAGGCTGAGGCGCGCCGCCAGGAAATAGACGATACCGACCAAGACTGCGAGCCCGACTGAGCCGGCCCACCGGCTCAGGTCGATTTCGGCCGACAGTTCGCGCTGAACCCGTCCCGATAGGTTCTGCTGCACCCGTCCTCCTTCCCCCGCCTGGGTTCCGTTTGGCGCAGAACTCGCGTGCTCGCGCTGCCCGAAGCAAGACAGCTGCGGCGGCGCTGACAGGCCGTCTGGTCCCAAGTTTGTATTCAAAGAACAAATCGGAGCTGGGTCGCCCAACCTGCCGTGCAGGAGCTTGGCCCAACCGGAGACCAGGATCACGGCCTCCGAGCGAACTTGGGCATTGTGATGTCTGTATCGGTGGCGAAATTATGAAGTCCGGCTCAAAGAGCGAAGGTGGAGAGCAATATCGGGGTGGTCGACGTGATCACACATTTAGCATCGCACCATGCAGGTTACGCGACCGTCGCGGTCATTGCCCGGCTCAACTGGTAGTAGTCCAAGATGATCCCGTGCGTGCTATCCCGAGCACGAGGGGCCGAAAAGCACCGGTTTGCCCCCCGAGCCGGTGGATTCCGGTGTGTCTCCAACTTCGGATATGTCAATTCATCGCGCAAACTGTCGCGAAGGGCCAGAAGCAGGCCGCGGCTTCGACGTCGGGCCGCGCGCCCGTTAAGGCATTTCGCGCGGCGGTGCGGAAGCCGTGCCCTTGTAGATTTCGGCGGCTCTCTGGTCCTGTTCTGCGGCTCGCATTTCCCGCGCAGTCTTCAATGCTCGCCGAAGGAAAGGATCTTCAGTCTCCTTGGATAGTGTTATGAGCTTGTTGCAGTTGTGGCAGTTAATTTGAAGACCATCCCGAACTCGGCTGGCCTTCTCCCGGAATACACGCGTACAGGCCGGGCACCTTATTTTTACCTTCTCCTCTACGGCCATGGCAGAACCTTTCAATGAAAGGTTTATTGTCGTGCTCGGCCGTTACGGAAGCACTAACTCCCGACGAGAATGCTCGCGAGCGGCGCGGCCTTGTGAGGACGGGCTGGCCTTCGGCAACGCGCAGGGTTACCGGCCTCTTACTCCGATATGGGTCACAACCCCCGCACCGCAGCAAGGACGTTCTATTGGATTACCCCGGCGGCGCGAGCCAGCAGCTCAGGAGCTGGTGCAATGCCAAGCGCTTTCGCAGTTTTGAGATTGATGACCAGCTCGTATTTCGTCGGCGCCTGCACCGGAAGGTCACCCGGTCTTTCACCTTTGAGGACACGATCGACATACCCGGCTGAGCGTCGGACTATGTCGGCAGTATTCGGTCCATAGGAGATCAGTGCCCCTTCCGCGGCGAACTGCCGGAAGCCGTATATCGCGGGAAGTCGCCGTTGTTCCGTCAACGCAATGACCGCCCGACGATGATTGTTGACGAATGCGTCCGGCGCCACGATCAGAGCGCCGCCAGGCTCGCGTGCGAGCGCCGTGATGGCTGCCTCGACCTCCGCCTCGTCGCGCACAGGAGATGCGGAGAGCTCGAGCGCGAGCGAGGTGCGGGCCGCTTCGAGTTCGCGCAGGAATGCCGGATAAAAAGGCGTCGTGTCGGGATTGAAGATGAGCGCTACATGTCTGACCCCGGGAGCAATTTCCTTGATCATCTCCATCCATTTCCCGATCAATAGGAAATCGATGAAGGTGAAGCCGGTGATGTTGCCGCCCGGCCGCGACAGGCTGGCCACGAAACCCTGTCCGACCGGATCGTTGACGAGGTTGAATACGATCGGAATGGTGCTGGTCGCCTCTTTCAATGCTGCGGTGATTGGCGTCCCGCTTCCGACGATGAGGTCCGGCTCCGAATGCACCAACTCCGTCGCGTAGGCTCGGATTCGGCCCAGATCTCCACCGGTATATCGATGCTCGGTTCGAATATTTCGATTCTCGATCCATCCGAGCGCCTCGAGCCCCTGCTGAAACGCAATGACGCGGGTCTGCACTTCGTTATCGTTCTCGAAGTATGGATGGAGGAATGCAACACGACGCATGCCCGTCGCCTGCTGCGTGCACGAAGCCAACGGCCAGCCAGCGGCCGCGCCTACTGAAAGTGCAAGGAACTTGCGCCGTCTCATTCGTAGCCCTTCAGGCCGAGCGACACGATCTAGCATATGCTTCAAGTTCCAAGTGTAATGTGCATCACAGCAAATATTCGCACTGATGTCGCAGACGGGTCATTCTCGACGGTTTCTGCCTGGCGGCCCTGGAGTCGGAAGAAGCCGTCCGACGTCGGGCAGCTCGGCGAAAGCAGGCGATCATCGCGCGTCATTGGCGCAGAAATTCAGCCTCGTGCCTTCATCCCCGCTTGACGCGCGTTGCGCTTTCCTAGCCCTCCGGTAGACTTCCGGCTTGCAATCAAGCGCAACAGTCGGCGATGCAATATCTGCGAATCGTAGGGCGGAGGCAGCGGCCCATTCTCGCAGAGCGACCCTGCCACATCGGCTGCGCGTTTGGGCGTACCGGTCAGGATCAGCGTAAGGTCGGGCGCGTTGTTTCGTATCCACTTCGCGATACCGAAGCCATCACCGGCCAGCTCTACATTGCTCACAACGACTTCGGGAGTGAAGGTATCATCCTCGAGGAGCAAAATCGCTTCATCCGCCGATTTGGCTTCCAGTACGCGATAGCCACATCCACGCAGGAACTCGGCGAGTGGCATGCGCATCAGCACGTCGTCTTCGGCGAGCAGGATGGTCCGCGCCTTTGTATCCGGTCGTACGTCCATTCGGGCTAACCGGCGCCGCGCTGGAGTGTTCCTAGCCGTTCAGCAGCGACTTGACCCCTGTGATCACACGGCCGACATCCCATGGCTTGGCGAAGAATTCATCGCAGAGAGCATGTTCCGGAGGTCGTTCCGAAGACGTAAGGACGATCTTGAGATGAGGATGCGTGGTTCTAACGGCTTTCGCCAAACCAACGCCGTCCATCGAACCCGGCATCCGGACGTCGCTCAGCAAAAGCGCCACGACTATCCCCGATCGCAGGACTTCCAGGGCCTCGTCCGCATCGCCGCACTCGATGACGACCAACTCCGCGCCCCGCAGGACATCCGCGATCATTGAGCGGACCAGGACATCGTCGTCCACCACAAGCACCGGGCGATTCATAGAGTTGTCTGCGACTGGTTCCAGCATCCCGCCTGCGTTCACGTCTCACCTGCCTCACTGGGTTCGCATGAGCTAAATCGATCCGACGACGAAGGTTCCGAGGCGCATCGGCAACTCCCTCGTGCAATAACCATAGAATGGTCGAGTCGCTTTTAACTGGGTTAAGGGCAGCGTCTGCCACGCCGTGGATCAACCGCAGGGCGGCCTCTGTCGATGTCATGATTTGTTGTGATCTCTGCTTTTGGCCAACCACTCCAGCAACTCCAGCGCCGTATCGATTTGCTCAAGTTGACGCTCGACATCCTGGCGTGAAACTTCCGACAAACCACTCTCGAGCTGCCTGAGCAGCAGTTGCCTTCGAGCAAGAAGGTTTGTCACGGCTGACATGATCGGCAACCAGAGCCGACTTCCGACGTTCCTCCGCTGGCGTGACGGCACCCTGTCGGTGAGGCCAACCAAACCGGCGGTGACGAAGTCCAAGTTGCCGGCGGCTCCGAAATCGGCCCCTGAGCGGACGCGTTCGGTCACAGACAACCGTCAGCTAATGTTCGGAATCGTCGAAGACCTCGACCAGGCGAAAGCGCTCGCACATCAGCATCATGTCCTCGCTGAACCGTCCGAGCCGGCCGAAATAGCTGCGATGGGCATCACCCCAATAGGCCAGACTTCGATCGCCTTCCCCTTCATCGTAGGCAAAGGCGGCGTCGACTTCATGGAAACGCCGATACGTGACCTCGGTGGTCTCGATGACACAGCGCGGCTCACCACGTCCGTCGAGCACGATCCAGCGCTCACCGGGCGTCGAGGTGTTCGGCTCGTCTTCTGTGCTGCAGGTTGCTGTCTTGATGCCCTTGATGACCAGGTCGAGCAATTCATCGGCGAGCGCGGGACTATCGCCGAAGGCGAACCTCCGGAGGTGCCGATACCGTTCTGGGATCGTCTTGCTCATGGTCTACTGGCTTATCGCTCACGGTAAAGGCGCCACCAGAGTCTGTAAGCGCCCTGCCCTAGAGCGCGATGAGATGAGGATGAATCGTCATCGCGCTTTGGTTGTTGTTTGCGCATGATATTTCCGGAAAACCGCTTCACACTTTTCCGGATCGTGCATTAACACCCCAGCCGATCGGCGATCCCGCCAAAATCCTTCGCGACGATGTCCCAATTGCCGGTGGCTTCGAAATCGATCTTCTGATGCGGGCCATATTCGGTCGGGCGCGCGACGAAAGCGGTCTTCAAGCCGTGGCTCTGTGCGGCCTTCAGGTCGTAATTGTGGGCGGCGACCATCATCACCTCCCCAGGCTTCAAGCCGAGGAGCCGCGCGGCGCCGAGATAGGTCTCGGGATCGGGCTTGTAGTGCTCGAACAGCTCGGCCGACATGACGAGGTCCCAAGGCAGGCCCGCGAACTTCGCCATGTTGGTGAGCAGCGCGACGTTGCCGTTGGAGAGCGGCGAGATCACGAATTTGGTCTTCAGCCGCGTGAGGCCGGCGACGCTGTCGGGCCAGGGATGCAGACGATGCCAACCCTTGGTGAGGTAATCGAGATCGGCTTCCGTGAGCCCCTGGATCGCTAACTGAGCGACCAGCTTCTCCAGCGAGCGGCGATGCAAATCGTCGAGGATGACGTAGCCGCGCTCGGGGTGCTTGCGCACCTCGTCCATCGCGCCGACATACAGGCCGCGCCAGCCGTCGACCAGCGCGGTCCAGTCGGCGGTGATGCCGCGGCCCTTGCCCCACCACATGAAGTCGGTAATCAGGCTTGTGCGCCAATCGACGACGGTGCCGAATACGTCGAAGACGAGCGCTTTGACGGCGGAGAGATCGGACATGTGCGCTTCCTCTGATTGTTCTTGTTGTCATTCCGGGGCGCGACGAAGTCGCGAACCCGGAATCCAGAAGTTGTGGCGCAAGATTCCGGGTTCTCCGGGCCGCGCTATGCGCGGTCCCGTCGCCCCGGAATGACGCCTCGCGTCAGCCCAGGTAGAACTTCTCCAGCTGCCGGTGCTCGGCCTTGATGTAGCGCACGGTGCCGGTGACCGAGCGCATCACGACGGTCTCGGTCTCGATCACACCGTCCTTGCGGAATTTGACGCCCGAAAGCAGCGAACCGGTGGTAACGCCGGTAGCGGCGAACAGGCAATCGCCGCGCGCCATGTCCTCGATGCCGTAGATCATCTTGGGATCGTTGACGCCCATCTTGGCGGCGCGCTCGCGCTTCTCGTCGGAGTCGAGGATCAGGCGGCACTGCATCTGCCCGCCGATGCAGCGCAGCGCCACGGCGGCCAGCACGCCTTCCGGCGCGCCGCCGGTGCCGAGATACATGTCGACGCCGGTGTTGTCGGGATCGGCGCAGTGGATCACGCCGGCAACGTCGCCGTCGGTGATGAGGCGCACGGCAGCGCCCGTCGAGCGCACGCCCTGGATGATGTCGGCATGGCGCGGACGATCGAGCACGAGGACGGTGATGCCTTCCGGCTTGACGCCCTTGGCCTTGGCGAGACGACGGACGTTATCGGCCGGCGAGGCATCGAGTTCGACCACGCCCTTGTCGTAGCCGGGCCCGATCGCGAGCTTCTGCATGTAGACGTCGGGCGCGTGCAAGAGCGTGCCGCCATCGGCCATCGCCATGGTGGCAATCGAACCCGGCATGTTCTTGGCGCACAGTGTGGTGCCCTCGAGCGGGTCGACCGCGATATCGACCTGGGGGCCGGCCTTCATCCCGACTTGCTCGCCGATATAGAGCATCGGCGCCTCGTCACGCTCGCCCTCGCCGATCACGATGGTGCCCTCGATCGGCAGCTTGTTGAGCTCGCGCCGCATGGCGTCGACCGCGGCCTGGTCGGCCTGCTTTTCGTTGCCGTGCCCGCGCAACCGCGCCGACGATACCGCCGCCCGCTCCGTCACCCGCACGATCTCCAGCGTGAGAATGCGCTCGAGCAAGGCGTGCGGGGGGACTTCAATATGGGTCGACATTGGCTCACTCCTTCAGAACGGTTCTCAGCGGATGTCCGCCGCGTCAATTCGCAACATCACGGTTCGGTTCGAACCGTGTCAGTTCTTCTCGATCCGGATCACCTGCGGACGTCCGCTAATCACCTTGTCGTGCTGAACGGCGGCAAGCGCGCGGCGGACGGCGTCCTCGTGGGTCGCATAGGTGATCAGGATGACGGGCACGGGGACGGCCTTGCCTCCGGTCTGCGCAGGGCCGCCATTGGGGTGACGCTGCACGATGGATTCGATCGAAATCTTCTGCTCGGCGAGCCTCGTGGCGATCGCGGCCGCAGTGCCCGGAAAATCGCGCGCCAAGAGGCGGATGTAGTAGCCGCCCTCGTGCCGCTCCATCGGCGCCTTGCTGGTATCCTGCAGTTGCGCGACCGGGCGGCCGAACGGGTTGGCGCGGATCCCGCGTGCCACATCGGCGATATCGGCCACGACCGCAGAGGCCGTCGCAGCCCCGCCCGCGCCGGGGCCGACCAGCGTGATCGGCGGAATGCCTTCGCCATCGATCGTGACCGCATTGGTGACGCCCATCACCTGTGCGATCGAGGACGACTTTGGAACCATGGTCGGATGCACGCGCTGCTCGATGCCCTTGGCAGTGCGCACGGCAACGCCGAGCAGCTTGACGCGGTAGCCGAGATCGGCGGCCGCGCGAAGATCTTCGGGAGCGATCGAGGAGATGCCTTCGACATACACCGCGCTTTGAGCAACTTTCGTGCCGAAGGCGAGGCTCGCCAGGATAGCGAGCTTCTGCGCGGTGTCGTGGCCGTCGACGTCGAAGGACGGATTGGCCTCGGCATAGCCGAGCCGCTGTGCATCCTTCAGACATTCGGCGAACGACAGGCCTTCCTGCTCCATCCGTGTCAGGATGTAATTGCAGGTGCCGTTGAGGATCCCGTAGACGCGGTTGATGCCGGTTCCGGCAAGACCTTCACGTAACGTTTTGATGACGGGGATCGCGGCGCCGACGGCTGCCTCGAAATTCAGCGCACCGCCGTGCTTTTCGGCGGCTTTCGCCAGCTTGATGCCGTGCTTGGCGAGCAGCGCCTTGTTGGCGGTGACGACGGACTTGCCGGCGTTCAGCGCGGCCTCGACCGCAGCACGGGCCGGATCGCCCGAGCCGCCCATCAGTTCGACGAAGCAGTCGATGCCGGAATGGGTGGCGAGGGCGATCGGGTCCTTGACCCATTCGACGTCGCGCAGATCGAGATCGCGCTTCTTCGCCTTTGAGCGTGCAGTAACGGCGACGACGCGAATGCCGCGGCCGCTGCGGCCCGCGAGCACGCGGGCCTGGGTTTCAATCAAGCGGACAACTTCGGCGCCCACAGTGCCGAGCCCCGCGATACCCACATTCAGGGGTGCGACCATAATGCTTCGAAAACCTGCCGGAAGGAACTAACGCCGATTGGCGAGCGGAACGACGTTGTGCAACGTTTCGATGCCGCTTTCAAGGAAGCGGCGCACGCCGCGCGCGGCCTGCCTGATCCGTTGCTCGTTTTCCACCATGGCGATGCGGACATATCCTTCACCATGCTCGCCGAAGCCGACGCCTGGCGACACCACCACGCCGGACTTCTCGACCATCAGGGTCGCGAACTCCATGCTGCCGACGCTACGGAAGGCTTCCGGCAGCGGCGCCCACGCGAACATCGACGCGTCCGGCGGCGGGATCTCCCAGCCAGCGCGGCCGAACGACTCCACCAGCGCGTCGCGGCGCTTGCGATAGGTGTCGCGCATCTCCTTGATGCAATCGTCCGGGCCGTTCAGCGCCGCGGTCGCGGCGACCTGGACCGGCGTGAACGCACCATAATCGAGATAGGACTTCACGCGGGCGAGAGCTGCGATGACGCGCTCATTGCCGACCGCAAAGCCCATGCGCCAGCCGGCCATCGAATAGGTCTTCGACATCGAGGTGAACTCGACGGTGACATCCATCGCGCCGGGTACCTCGAGCACAGAGGGCGGCGGATTGCTCTCGTCGAAATAGACCTCGGCATAAGCGAGATCGGACAGGATCAGGATCTCATGCTTCTTCGCGAAGGCGACGAGGTCCTTGTAGAAGTCGAGGCTCGCGACGTAGGCCGTCGGGTTCGAGGGATAGCAGACGACGAGCGCGAGTGGCTTCGGGATCGAATGCACGATCGCCCGCTCGACCGCTTCGAAGAACTGCGGCGTCGGCTCCGACGGCACCGAGCGGATGACGCCGCCCGCCATCAAAAAGCCGAAGGCGTGAATCGGATAGCTCGGATTGGGACAGAGGATGACGTCGCCCGGCGCGGTGATCGCCTGCGCTACGTTGGCGAAGCCCTCCTTCGAGCCGAGCGTCGCGACGACTTGCGTGTCTGGATTGAGCTTCACACCGAAGCGACGGGCGTAGTAGCCTGCCTGTGCCTTGCGCAGGCCGGGGATGCCGCGCGAGGCCGAGTAGCGGTCGGTGCGCGGCTTGCCGAGTGTCTCCTTGAGCTTCTCCAGCACGTGCGGCGGGGCCGGCAGGTCAGGATTGCCCATGCCGAGGTCGATGATGTCGGCGCCGGCGTTCCGCGCGGCCGCCTTGGCCCGGTTGACCTGCTCGAACACGTAAGGCGGCAGACGGCGGATACGGTAAAATTCTTCCATGGGTTCCAGGCTCCGAGCAACCGGCCAGGGCAGAATCGGGCGGCCTCGACACGACAATCGAGAGGATGCCGGACCTCGCCTGAAAATCGCTCCAAATCAAATGCTTAGAGCAAGATCCCTAAGGCAGGGACTGAACTCCCTCACCCTGACTTTCGGCTGAATGAGGTCTTTTAGCACGGAGAGACGGGCGCGCCAGCGATTACGTTGGCGCGAGGTTACCCAGCTCAGGTTTAGCCGGCTCGGAATTACTTCCCGTTTGCATCCTTGGCCGCCGCCGTCACCTGCCGGTCGCGCGCAGCGGCCAGTTCGGCTTCGATCTTGGCGCGCTGATCCGGCGGGATCACCGCCTCGTCGCGCGCCGGCGGCAGATCATGCACGGGCAGATAGCCGCCCGCTTCTTTCGGATGCGGCTGCGTGTCAGCCGGTGTCAAATCAGCGATCTGGCTTGAGCAGCCGCCGAGCGTGAATGCAATGATGAGCAGCGCACACGGCGCAAGCCGTCTCGTTTGTCGGTCCCACAACGCCAACACTTGGGAATCCCCTACTCGTCCCAACAGCACGGCCGATGGAGCTTACCCCAACAGCCTGCCTCAGCTCAAACCATTGCTGCCCTCAATGGTATTGAGCCGACCACATCCAAGGCCCCTGGCGCCGTGATGAACCCTGATTGTGACAGAACCAAGAACTATGTCGCAGTGCAGCACATGTTCGCGCGTGATTAACCCCAGATGGTGCGAGCTTCGCGGTGACGAACGCGCAATGAATCGTTACTGTTCTCGTCATGAGTACCGTCACGACCGAGACGCCCAAATCCGGGACGAACACCTCCGACAAGACGTTCGATGCGGAGGCCTTCGCGATGAACGTCGCGCGGGCCATGGAAAGCGGAGGCAAAGCGCTCGCCGCCTACCTGAAGCCGCGCGAAACTGGTGAGGTCCAGGACCGGCCACCGCCCGAACTGACCGAGATGGTCAAGACCTTCACCGCGGTCGCCGAATACTGGCTGTCGGACAATACTCGCTCCTCGGAGCTCCAGACGCGGCTCGCCAAGGACTATCTCGACCTCTGGGGCTCGGCGGCCCGCCGCATGGCCGGCGAGGACACGCTGCCCGCTATCGCGCCCGCGCCGCGCGACAAGCGCTTCGCCGACCCGGAATGGAAATCGAACCAGTTCTTCGATTTCGTGATGCAGCTCTATCTGCTCACCACCAAGCACGCGCATGAGCTGGTGAACGACGCGCAAGGGCTCGATCCTCACACCCGCCGCAAGGCGGAGTTTTACATGCAGCAGGTAACCAACGCGCTATCGCCGTCGAATTTCGTGCTGACCAATCCGGAGGTGCTGCGCCAGACGGTCGCAAGCTCCGGCGACAATCTGGCGAAGGGCCTGCAGATGCTGGCCGAGGACATCGCAGCCGGCAAGGGCATGCTGAAGATCCGCCAGTCCAATCCGGACAATCTCGAGCTCGGCGTCAACATGGCGACGACGCCCGGCAAGGTGATCTACCAGAACGAGATGATGCAGCTCATCCAGTATGAGCCGACCACCGAGAAGGTGCTGCGCACGCCGCTCCTGATCGTGCCGCCCTGGATCAACAAATTCTACATTCTCGATCTCAAGCCCGAAAAATCCTACGTCAAATGGTGCGTCGATCAGGGCATCACGGTGTTCGTGATCTCCTGGGTCAATCCGGACAAGCGGCTCGGCGACAAGAGCTGGGAAGATTACATGAAGGAAGGCCCGCTCACGGCGATGGACGTGATCGAGCGGGCGACCGGCGAGATGAAGGTGCACACCGCCGGCTATTGCGTCGGCGGCACGATGCTCGCGACCACGCTGGCCTGGCTTGCCGAGAAGCGCCGCCAGCGCGTCGCTTCGGCGACGTTCTTCGCTGCGCAGGTCGACTTCACCCATGCCGGCGATCTGCTCGTTTTCGTCGACGAGGACCAGATCGCGGCGCTCGAGCACGACATGAAGACCGCCGGCGTGCTCGAAGGCTCCAAGATGGCGATGGCCTTCAACATGCTGCGTTCCAACGACCTGATCTGGTCCTATGTCGTCAGCAACTATCTGAAGGGCCAGCAGCCGAGCGCGTTCGACCTCTTGCACTGGAACTCGGACGCAACCCGCATGACGGCGGCGAATCATTCCTATTACTTGCGCAATTGTTACCTGGAGAACCGGCTGTCGACGGGCAGCATGGTGCTCGACAACACGCTGCTCGACCTCTCCAAGGTCAAGGTGCCCGTCTACAACCTCGCCACCCGCGAGGACCACATCGCGCCGGCCGAATCCGTGCTCTACGGCTCGCAGTTCTTCGGCGGTCCGGTGAAATATGTGCTGTCGGGCTCGGGCCACATCGCCGGCGTCGTTAACCCGCCTGCTTCGAACAAGTACCAGTACTGGACCAACGACAACATCAAGGACGTCAACGTCGCGCAGTGGATGAAGGGCGCAGAGGAGCACAAGGGCTCGTGGTGGCCGGACTGGCGCGAATGGCTGGGCGGGCTCGACCCCGAGGAGGTCCCGGCGCGCGCCGTCGGCAGCGCGGCGGTGCCGCCGATCGAGGACGCACCCGGCAGTTACGTCCGCGTTCGCGCATAGCGGAATCTCTCGCGCTTTTGTATAAGCTCCGTCTTCAGCACGGTGAATAAAGTGGGGATCGGACTATGACGCGCGAATTGTTCTGGCTGACCTTGACGGTGATCCTGACCGGCATCCTCTGGATCCCCTACATCATCAACCGCTGCCAGGTCCGCGGCCTCTCCGGCACCATGGCCAACCCGTCGCGCGGGGACAAGCCCCACGCCGAATGGGCGAACCGGCTGATGTTCGCGCATGACAATGCGGTCGAGAACCTCGTGATCTTCGCGCCGCTGGTGCTGATCCTCAATGCGATGGACTATTCGAGCAAATGGACCGTGCTGGCCTGCGCCGTCTATTTCTGGGCCCGCGTCGCGCATCTGATCGTCTATTCGCTGGGATTGCCGGTGTTCCGCACCCTCGCCTTCACCGTCGGCTTCCTCGCGCAGGCCGTGCTGGCGCTGGCGATCTTCCAGGTGCTCTAAGCCACGCTAACCGCCGTCATGCCCGGGCTTGTCCCGGGCATCCACGTCCATCCTCAATCACAGCGGCGCGTGGATGGCCGGGACAAGCCCGGCCATGACGAGTTGGGAAGCGCTGTGCTTACTCCTCCGGCAGGCCCAGCATCAGCCGCATGTTCTGGACGGCGGCACCCGAGGCGCCCTTGCCGAGATTGTCGAGCCGGGCGACCAGCACTGCCTGGTGGTACTTGTCGCTGGCGAAGACGTAGAGCTCGAGCATGTTGGTCTCGTTGAGCGCCTCCGGCTCGAGCTTGCCGCTCTTCGCCGCCTCGTTCTGAAGCGGCATCGCAGAGACGTATTTCGAGCCGGCGTAACGCTTGGCAAGTGCAGCTTGCAGATCGGCGCCACTGGGCTTGCCCGGCAGTGTGTCGAGCTGGAGCGGCACCGAGACCAGCATGCCCTGCCGGTAGTTGCTGACCGATGGGATGAAGATCGGCCGCCGCGTCAGGTTCGAATAGAGCTGCATCTCCGGCAGATGCTTGTGCTCGAAGCCGAGGCCGTAGAGCTCGAAGGATGACGCGCTGCCGTCCTCGAAGCTCGCGATCATCGACTTGCCGCCGCCGGAATAGCCGCTCACCGCATTGACGGTGACGGGATAGTCCTGCGGTACGAGGCCAGCATCGACAATGGGCCGCAGCAACGCGATCGCGCCGGTCGGATAGCAGCCGGGATTGGAGACCTTTTTCGCCGCTTTGATCTTGCCGGCCTGATCGGGCGTGAGCTCGGGAAAGCCGTAGGCCCAGTCGGGCGCGACGCGGTACGCGGTCGAGGCGTCCAGCACCTTCGGCGCCGCGGCGCCCATGCTGTCGACCAGTGCGACCGTCTCCTTGGCGGCGTCATCGGGCAGGCAGAGGATGACGAGATCGACCTCCTCCATCAGCGCCTTCTTGGCCGCCGGATCCTTGCGCTTGTCGTCGGCGATCGTCTTCACCGCGACGTCGCCCTGCAGCTTGAGCCGCTCGTTGATGCCGAGGCCGGTCGTGCCGGAGCCGCCGTCGACGAAGACGACCGGCTTTTTGTTTGCAGCGGCGACGTCAGGGGCTTGTTTGGTCTCAGCGAGGCTCATGTGGCGCTCCTTTCGAGCTTGTTCGTGTCATCTGCAAAGGCTTGATCAGTGAAGGCCTGCGGCCGTGTCTGCCGCATCAACTGTGAAATCGCTTTCGCGTCGGCATCGCCATCGCCGAGCGCATTTGCAATCGCGGCAAAGTCGGCCTCGGATTTGTGCTGGTTGAGCTTGAAGCTGCCTTCGACCTCTTCAACCGTCATCACCAGGCCTACGATCGCCTTCTTCATCGTCTCGAACCGTCCCGCCGTCATCTTCACGGAGGTCCAGGGCTTCTTCGGCAGCAGCCAATCCTCGAACTTGGCGCTGAGCGTGTCGATCTGAACGCTGAGCTCCGCGTCCGACAAGACCCGCACCGGCCCGGTCAGATGCACCGACTGGTAGAGCCAGGTCGGCACCTGGTCCGGCGAGACGTACCAGTCCGGCGATACATAGGCATCCGGACCATTGACCGCGAGCAGCCACGACATGGACCCGTCCGCAAGCTTTACCAGCGGATTGTGACGGGCAACATGAAAGGCGGCGAGCGGCGTGCCGTCGGCGGCGTAGCTCACATAGAACGGCAGTTGTGACGCGATCGGCCTGGTGCCGTCCCACGCGCAGAAGGTGCCGAAGCCGCGCGCGTCCGCAAGCTTGAGGCTCGCGGCGCGGTCCTGCTTGAAAAAGGGCGGTGTGTACATCTTGGTCTCCTGCTGGGGCTCCTTGTAGGGCCGCCGGATCAGATCACGCTGACAGGAGGGAGGATGCCGCGGATCGGGTCCAGCGGCAAAGACGATGATCTCAAACGCGATCGACCGCCCAAACCGCTAAGGTGCGGCGGCGACGTGCGAACAGAATGGTCGCGGCGTTGATCATGGCGCGCGGCTATAAGGCCATGTGGTTCCGGCGTCAAGGTTTGACACTGTCACACCAGCCGCCAGATCCACTCCATGATCTTGGCCATCACATCACCGAACAACAGCAGCGCCGCCGCCCAGACCAACGCCGAGACGAAATTGGCGGCCTGAAAGCTCCAATACGGCATTTCGAAAATGCCGGCGGCGAGCGGCACGGAGGCGCGCAAGGGGCCGAAGAAGCGGCCGATGAAGATGCTCGGCACGCCCCAGCTCCGCACGAACGCTTCACCGCGCGGCAGGATTTCCGGATAGCGCGACAACGGCCACATCTGCGCAACCTGCTCCTTGTAGCGGAAGCCGAACCAGTAGGAGACCCAGTCGCCGAGGGCTGCGCCGATCGCGCCCGCAATCCAGACCGGATAGAAGCTGATGCCGCTCACCCCGATCAGAGCGCCGATCGCAACCAGCGCGCCCCATGCCGGGATCAGAAGCGAGATAAAGGCGAGCGATTCACCGAATGCCAGAAGGAACACGATCGGTGCTGCCCAGACCTGGTGAACACGCACGAAGTCGGCCAGTGCGTGCGCATATTGCTCCATTCCAAAATGCCTTCCCCGCCCCACCGCGCGTCCTGGATCGTGAAAAGGACTGGTAAGCCAACGCGTTGCATGACATCAAGTCACAAAGACCGGCTCAGTATAGGCCCCGATGTCAAATTGCCGGGAACAAAGGGTCGCCGCGGCGTAAAATCGCCGGGATTGGCTCGCAACGACACCTGCGACCAGTCCGACGGTCACTTTTTCAGGCCAGCCGTGGCATAGTCGGCCAAACCGATTCGCCGCCTCAGCGGCCCTCAAAACGCATCAAGATATATGTCCAAGCAATTGAAAACCAAAGCAAAAGACGACCTGTTCGGCGGCGACGAGCCAAAGCCCCGCGCACCCGCCAAAGCGGCATCGCGTGCGAGCGGCGGCGAAGCCGACTACACGGCAGCCGACATCGAGGTGCTGGAAGGTCTGGAACCGGTCCGGCGCCGTCCCGGCATGTATATCGGCGGCACCGACGAGAAGGCGCTGCATCACCTCTTCGCCGAGGTCATCGACAACTCGATGGACGAGGCGCTTGCCGGCCACGCGACCTTCATCGAGGTCGACCTGAGCGCGGACGGTTTTCTCACTGTCACCGACAACGGCCGCGGCATCCCGATCGACCCGCATCCGAAGTTTCCGAAGAAGTCGGCGCTCGAAGTCATCATGTGCACGCTGCATTCGGGCGGCAAGTTCGACTCCAAGGTCTACGAGACCTCGGGCGGTCTGCACGGCGTCGGCATCTCCGTCGTCAACGCCCTCTCCTCGCGCCTCGAGGTCGAGGTCGCGCGCAGCCAAAAGCTGTATCGCATGACGTTCGAGCGTGGCCATCCGAAGGGCAAGCTCGAGGATCTCGGCAAGGTCAACAACCGGCGCGGCACGCGCGTGCGTTTCAAGCCCGACACCGACATCTTCGGTGCCAAGGCCGTGTTCAAGCCGCAGCGCCTGTTCAAGATGACGCGCTCGAAGGCCTATCTGTTCGGCGGCGTCGAGATTCGCTGGAATTGCGCGCCCGAGCTCTTGAAGGGCGTCGAGGACGTGCCGGCGGAAGCGACGTTCCACTTCCCCGGCGGGTTGAAGGATTATCTCGCCGCCGCGATCCACGCTGACACTTTGGTGCATCCCGACATCTTCTCCGGCAAGTCGGGGCGCAACGGCGCGCACGGTGCCTGCGAATGGGCTGTGGCGTGGACCGCGGACGCCGACGGCTTCCTGTCCTCCTACACCAACACCGTGCCGACGCCCGATGGCGGCACGCACGAATCCGGCTTGCGCAGCGCGCTGCTGCGCGGCCTGAAGGATCACGCCGAGCGCGTCGGCCAGGGCAAGCGCGCGGCCTCCGTCACCTCGGAAGACGTGATGGTGGGCGCGGCCGTGATGCTCTCGGTGTTCGTGCGCGAGCCGGAATTCCAGGGCCAGACCAAGGATCGTCTCGCCACCGCCGAAGCGCAGCGCATCGTCGAGCAGGCGATGAAGGATCCGTTCGACCACTGGCTCTCCGGCAATCCGAACCAGGCCAACAGGCTGCTCGACTTCGTGATCGATCGCGCCGAGGAGCGACTGCGCCGCCGCCAGGAAAAGGAAACCGCGCGCAAAACCGCCGGCAAGAAACTTCGCCTGCCCGGCAAGCTCGCCGACTGCACCGACGCGGGAACGGAAGGCTCCGAGCTCTTCATCGTCGAAGGCGATTCGGCCGGCGGCAGCGCCAAGCAGGCGCGCGATCGCAAGACCCAGGCCGTGCTGCCGCTGCGTGGCAAGATCCTCAACGTC
This sequence comes from Bradyrhizobium sp. UFLA05-125, assembly GCF_059803515.1. NCBI lineage: Bacteria > Pseudomonadati > Pseudomonadota > Alphaproteobacteria > Hyphomicrobiales > Nitrobacteraceae > Bradyrhizobium > Bradyrhizobium sp. UFLA05-125. Next base: position 319,854 of record NZ_JBANBJ010000001.1, read on the forward strand.
GCCTCTGCCGGCAAGGACAAGCTGACGGCAAACGCCCAGCTTGCCGATCTCGTGCAGGCGATCGGCTCAGGTACGCTCGCGCAATATCGCGAAGAGGACCTCCGCTATCAGCGCATCATCATCATGACCGACGCCGACGTCGACGGCGCCCATATCGCCTCGCTGCTGATCACCTTCTTCTACCGGCAGATGCCGCGACTGATCGACGAGGGCCACCTCTTCCTGGCGGTGCCGCCGCTCTACAAGCTGACGCACGGTTCCAAATCGGTGTATGCCCGTGACGACGCCCACAAGGAAGTGCTGCTCAAGAGCGAGTTCAACGCCAACGCCAAGGTCGAGGTGAACCGCTTCAAAGGCCTCGGCGAGATGATGCCCGCGCAGCTCAAGGAAACCACCATGGATCCGGCCAAGCGGACGCTGCTCAAGGTGGTCCTGCTTGCCGACGATCGCGACACCACAGCCGATTCGGTTGAGCGACTCATGGGCACCAAGGCCGAGGCACGGTTTGCCTTCATCTCGGACAAGGCCGAATTCGCCAGCGAGGACCTGCTGGACGTCTAGCCAGCTGCTAGCTCGAGGCTGAATCTAGGAGAAGAGCCCCGGCGTTGTCCGGGGCTTTTCGCGTTATGCACCCACCCCGGGGAAGCGTAGGCTTGGTCAGGACTATTCCTCGAGTTGCGCCCCCGCAGGTCCTCTTGCGGACGACCGCAACACCGCCACCGATTCGGTCTAATGGGCACCAAGGCGAGGCCCGCTTCGCGTTCATTTCGGACAAGGCCGAGTTCGCAAGTTAGGACCTTCCGACGCCCAGAGCATGATCTCCGACGCCACGAGCACGGCGCGATATGCCTAGTCGCGTGCAATCCGGAATTCTTGTTAACGCATTATTATAAAAGAAGAATTCAGCAAGCTACACGCCACAATCTGCTCCGTTATTCAGTAGAAGTACTGATCGTTTTTCGGACATTGTGTCTGCGCAGCAACAGCTTTTCGGCTGGAAACGACTATAGTTGCGGCATCGGATGGATTTTGTGGTTCGCGCCGCCAAGCCTTGGGGATTTTTACAATGAAGAAGTTTTTGCTGACTCTGACCGCGACAGCGGCGCTCACGGGACAGGCATTTGCTGCTGATATGGCCGTCAAGGCTCCTCCGCCTCCGCCTCCTGCTCCAGTTGCCAACTGGACCGGCTGCTACATCGCCGGCAGTGTTGGTTACGGCCTCTACGACAACGAAACGAATAACCGCTTCAGGGACCCGGTCACCGGTACGGACTTTGTTGCTGGCGCGAACGTGAACGTGGCCGGGAAGGGCTGGCTGGCCGGTGGTGGCGGCGGCTGCGACTATCAGTTCGGGCTCGGCGGGGGAGGCGGGTTCTTCGGCACGGGTCAGTTCGTGATCGGCTTCTTGGCTGATTATTATTGGTCCGAGATGAGGGGTGATCGCCCCAGTATCGTTAACCCCTTCTTTTCCGCGCAGGAGAAGGTGGACGGTCAGTGGGCTGTAGGCGGCCGCATCGGCTGGCTCGTGAATCCGAACACCCTCACCTACTTCTCCGGCGGCTACACTGAAGCCCATCTGACTGGCACTGGTAACTTCTTCACCCCAATCAACAACACCTTCCTTGGTACCGCGATTCCGGGCCGCACGCTCCAGGGTTGGTTCCTTGGTGGCGGTGTCGAGTATCAGAGCGGTTGGATTCCGAACCTCACCTGGAAGACCGAGTATCGCGTCTCCGAGTATAACCGGACCGATCGCTTCGAAAATGTTCTCGCGACTGGCGCGTCCACCAATTTCTTCAGCAGTGACAGGCTCATTACTCAGACCGTCATGACCTCGCTGGTCTATCGCTTCAACTGGGGCGGCCAGGTCATTCCTAGGTACTGATCTGAAATTCGATATCGACTTCAAAAGCCCCGGCATCGCCCGGGGCTTTTTCGTTTTTGGGGCGATCGCTCCGCCCCTGGCGCCCTCATGGCGACGCTCCAGTCCGTGGCTCGTCGTGATGAGACAGGATATCTGTCGCAACTGTGCCTGCCCGGCAACAGCATTTTGGATGGAACCGGCTATAAGCAACATATCAGTTGAATCGTTTCCGGTGCGCTCGCGTCGGGCAGCTAGGGGTGGAATTCGAAATGAAGAAGTTTGTGCTGGCCTTCACGGCGGTCGCGGCGATGACGGGCGCAGCCTCGGCTGCTGATTTGGCCGCGCGGCCCTACACCAAGGCTCCGGTGGCTGTGGCTCCCGCTGTCAACTGGACCGGCTGCTACCTCGGTGCCGGCGGCGGCGGCGCGATGACCAACAACGATTACAATGAGTACATCACTGGCACGAACGTAGCGTTTGACAACAATGTCACGGGCGGCGCGCGTGGCTGGTTCGGCACGGTTCAGGGCGGTTGTGACTATCAGTTCGCCGGGACGAACTGGCTTGTCGGCGCCTTCGCTGATTATGACTTCATGGACGTGCATGGCGACCACCAGTTCGTTTCCGCCGGCTTGACTGGCCAGCAGAAGCAGGATCAGCAGTGGGCCGTGGGTGCCCGTGTTGGCTACCTCGTTCTGCCGCAGTTGTTGACCTATGTCTCGGGCGGCTACACGCAGGCTCACTGGAAGGGCACCACCTACAATTCGTTCTTCACTGGCCTTCCGGCCGCCACATCGTCCGGCTTCACCAAGGGTGGCTGGTTCATTGGTACGGGTGACGAATACGCTCTGACGAGCTTCCTGCCCGGCCTGTTCTGGAAGACCGAATATCGCTATTCGGAATTCGATCGCGCCAATGTCGATCTCGTCGATACTACTGGCGCTTCGCTTGGTTTCAGCCAGACGCAGAAGCTCCGCGAGCACAGCGTGCGCAGCGAGCTGGTCTACCGCTTCAACTGGGGTGGCCCGGTCGTCGCGAAGTACTGATCTGATCTCAATCTGAGACGTTAAAGCCCCGGCATCGTCCGGGGCTTTTTCGTTGTGGGGCACTTCTCTACTGACCAAGAGCCGGCGCGCATCGATCGCGAGTCGCCAGTGCCTGGGGCATAGTGAAATTAAGTCGTGTCCGTGAACTCGGAGCGCTCCCTCTCCCGCTTGCTTGTGGGAGATGTCGAGCGAGCTCGTAACCCAATCGATTCAACCTGACGCATCGTACTTTGGGTACGGCGAGACGTGCGGTTTTGCGCGCCGTAGTGTCGTTAAAAGCCTGATGTTATTGGCGTTAGCGGTACTGAACAGTGCTCTATCGGTAACACATGTCGCGCAATGACCCCATCAGTTCGCTCCAGACCAATCGAATTTCGCCTGAGAACAAGACGGTAAGACGCACGGAAATTACTTCTAATCCTGCGCCGAACACGCCGGCCGCACCTTTGGGACGAGACGCCGCTCGTGAAGGGCTTGGAGATTGGAATGAAGAAATACCTGATTGCACTCGCGGCCGTGGCCGCAATGACCGGCTTAGCTTCGGCCGCCGACCTCGGCGCAAGGCCCTACACCAAGGCTCCGGTTGCCGTGTCTCCGGTCGCCAACTGGACCGGCCTATGGATCTCCGGCGGTTTTGGTTATGGCTTGGCCCAGTATCAGCACTCGGAAAACGATACTGCCGCGCCCTTTGCTCTCATCAGCACGGGTCAAGACGCAGGTCCCAAGGGGTGGCTTGGGAAAGTCGGCCTTGGGTACGACTATCAATTCGCTGGCCCGATGGGGAACTGGGTGATCGGCGCGTTTGCGGATACGGATTGGTCCAACATCAGCGGCCAATACAACGTCAACACCAGCTCTCTACCGATTGCTCTTCTTGATGCTTCGAACCTTACCGGCTCGTTCAAGAACGATTGGTCATGGGCTGTTGGCGCTCGCATAGGTTACGTCGCGCTTCCGGGTCTTTTGACGTACTTCAACGGTGGCTACACCCAGGCGCATTTCGCTACGACGAACTATGCTGATACGACCTCCTCGCTCACGCCGGCGGGGACGGGAATTTCGTTGGGAAGCCAGACCCGGGGTGGATATTTCCTCGGTGGCGGCACGGAATATGCCGTGAGCCAGCTTCCGGGCCTGTTCTGGAAGAACGAAGTTCGTTTCTCGTCCTTTGGCAACAAGACCAACAATGCGGTCTGTACAGTTGCAACGGGTTGCGGCCTCGGACCGGTCTTTACCCAGACGAGCCGCGTCTATGAACAGAAGGCCACGACCGAGCTGGTCTACCGCTTCAACTGGGCTGGCCCGGCCGTCGCCAAGTACTGATCCGATCTCGATCTGAGACGTCAAAGCCCCGGCATCGTCTGGGGCTTTTTCGTTGAGGAGCCGCTGCGCGCTGCCCTTCGACGACTGATGGGCCTGCCGCAGCCAGGCCTCAATGACAGCCCGGTCGGCGTTGGTCATCGCCTGCCCGCGCGCACCACGATAGGCCACTGCATCCGACCGATACCGCCCTCCGCGATGGACCTCCCAGCCTGCTCGGCCATTGTATCCGAACCGGGGCAACGGCTAGTCTTCGCAGGTTTCCGCGCGCTGCGGACCGGCACGAGACGTCGCGCCGATCGAAGCCGCAACAGACCAGAACCATTGGGAGAGCGCATGCGCAGATTTCTGCTGACCGCAGGCCTGTTTGCGACCGCCATGGGCCTGATCTGGATCGGACAGGGCACGGGCACGTTTCCCTGGCCGCGATCGAGCTTCATGGTCAACCAGCTGCAATGGGCCGGCTATGGCACGGCCTTGGCCGGCTTCGGGCTGGTCCTGATCTGGGAAAGCAGCCAGTAAAAAAACCAAACAAGAAAAGGACATCACAGCATGACATCCAACCGGTTTGATCTACGCGGCAAGGTCGCGATCGTCACGGGCGGCAATGGCGGCATCGGGCTCGGCATGGCCCGCGGGCTTGCCGATGCCGGCGCCGACATCGCCGTCGTCGGCCGCAACGAGGCGAAGTCGACAGCGGCGATCGAGGATCTCCGCCAGCGCGGCATAAAGGCGATCGCGGTTGCAACCGATGTCACCGACAAGGCCGCGGTCGAGGCAATGGTCGCACGTGTCGCAAAAGAACTCGGCCGCATCGACATCCTCATCAACAATGCCGGCATGAGCATCCGCAAGCCGCCGCACGAGCTCGAGCTCGAGGAATGGAGCAAGGTGATCGATACCAACCTCACCAGCGCCTTCGTGTGCTCGAAGGCGGCCTATCCCGCGCTGAAGGCATCGGGCCGAGGCAAGGTGATCAATATTGGCTCGATGATGTCGATCTTCGGCGCGAGCTTTGCGCCGGCCTATGCGGCGAGCAAGGGCGGCATCGTGCAGTTCACGCGCGCCTGCGCCAACGCCTGGGCGGCGGACAACATCCAGGTCAACGCGATCCTGCCGGGCTGGATCGACACCGACCTCACGCGCGGCGCGCGACAGCAGGTCACCGGACTCCACGATCGCGTGCTCGCGCGCACGCCCGCGGGCCGCTGGGGCCACATCGACGACTTCGCCGGCATCGCGGTGTTCCTGGCATCACCTGCTTCCGACTTCGTCACGGGCACCGCGATTCCCGTCGATGGCGGTTTCTCGGTGATGGGGTGAGAGGCAAGGCGGTGCGCTCAAGAAAAAAGCCCCAGCCAAGGCTGGGGCTTTTTGTCGACTTTGTTATTTCGGTCGGGCGCTCAGTACTTGGCGACGACCGGCGTAGCGCTGAATGCGTAGTTAATACCGACTCGGACAATGTTGCCGGTGAACCTTTCGCTCACCGTCATGAACGTCGTTGGGAAGCGCCCGGCGCTATCGCCATATTGTTGAGATAGCCGCCCGAGATCATAGTAAAGATATTCCAGCTTCGCCGACCAGGGTCCGAGAAACTTCCACTCGCCGCCCACGCCAGCCGTCCATCCGGCTCGCCAAGCGCTCGTCGTCGCTCCGCCGCAAAATCCCGCACAGGCCGCGCCACCGCCGACAGGAAATGTTGTGACGGTGGTCGTCAAGCTCGGATCCCCGTAAGCCAAGCCACCCGTTGCGTACAGTAAGACAGTCGGCGACACTGCAAAGCCGACCCGCCCACGAACTGTTCCCAAGAAATCCAGTTTTTCCTGCGCGGTCGTGGTCGTCGGAAAGAAAGCCGGAGAAAGATCCGTCGCGAAGCTCACGGTCCGGTTGAGAGAGGTCCCTTGCCAGTCCGCCTCGATACCCCAAACAAAATTGCCCGACTGCTGATTGTAGCCAACCTGCACACCACCGATGAAGCCGGACTGCGACGTTGAAAGCACTCCGGGGAGCTGCCCGCGCGCGATGGCAGCCAGCGTGGCAACCGCGTCTCCACCAAAGAAAGCGCGATCGTCGGTCCAGATTCCGCCGGCGTTTCCACCGATGTAAAAACCGCACCAACCGCACGTCGGTACGGGCGGCGGAACTGCCTTGACCGCCATATCGGCTGCCGATGCGCTGCTGCTCGCCCCAAGCACGAGCACCAACATGCTCGCGAAAGCCCAAGACCTTTTCATTCCGAATCCCCTCGAAAGAAATAGCTGGAAATAAATCGAAGCAATTTGGTGAGATTTATTTACCAATCGTCACACGGAGTCAGCGATCCGAAATTACTGTTCCATCGCCGCTTCTGTGCGGTATTCGGGTAAAAGTGACATTTTGACCACGCGTAGGTCAGCAAGCTTGACGTTTGATCGGCAAGATATTGCTGCACCACAAAAAGCCCGACCAGGGCCGGGCTCTGAAGCTTTCAGGACAGGGCGGGTACCGGCCGTCCGCTTCACTTGCGTCGATACCGGTGCAGCCTCCGGTTGAGCTCCGATCGGTCAACAGTTCGCCCCTAACTGTTGCGCCAAAAGCAAAAAAGCCCAGGCCGATGCCAGGGCTCTTCGCTTCGTTGCAGGGACTGAGTCTCAGTACCGCGCGATGACGGGGGCGTCGAACTTGTAGCTCGCGCGCACCACCGCCCACTGAAGGTCACGCGGCTTGGCGTCGAAGGTGTAGTTGCCCGAGATGCCGCCAAGCTGATAGGTCTGGCTGACGAAGGCCGCGTAGTTGTATTCGAGGCCGACGATCCAGTTGCGCGTGATGCCGTATTCCCAACCAGCGCCGACGGTCCAGCCATTGGCCCAATGGGTCTGGCCGCCCGAACCCGTGGCAACTCCGACCGTGTCGGTGACCGAGAGACGATTGTTCACGCCGGCGTAGCCACCCTTGATGTAGAAGAGGTTGTTCTGCACGGCGTAGCCGGCGCGGCCGACGACCGTCGCGAGAACATTCGCGCGCCAGGTGAAGACGTCGTCGGCCGCACCGAATGCGGTGTTCACGACGGTGCCCTTGTTGTCGAGCCCGGAGATCGTGCCTTCGGCGCCGAAGACCCAATTGCTGGCCTGCCAGTTATAGCCGATCTGGGCGCCGCCCATGATGCCCGAGCCGCGCTGACGATAGCCCTCGCCCGGAATCAGATCGCCGAAAGGCGCGCCAGTGCCGTTGTTGGTGAACTGCTCGTTGGTCCAGGCGCCGCCGATGTGGCCGCCGACATAGAAACCCGTCCAGTTGAACAGCGGCTCGATATAGGCCGGCGCCTTCATGTAGGGCCGCGCGGCGAGATCGGCAGCGGAAACGCTACCGGCTGCGACGAGCGCGCTGGTGCAGGTGAAGGCGGCAATCAACTTGGAACGCATGTACAACCCCTTGTCCTTGGATGGGGCGCACGCTCACAGACAGTTCTTACTAAAATTGGAATCAACGACGTTAAGCGGCAGGATTGGCTTTCGCGCGCTTCGAATCCAATTGCGTTGTTGCACATGCGCAACGCGGATGGGCGCACTTAATGCGCCGTTATCCCTACCAGACCGTTCACGACATCATGCCCGCGCGACCGGCGAATGCACATGCTCGGGCCGTACGCCGAGCGCAACGAAGCGCGCGGGCACTTTCTGGAGCCACGGCCACGCCGTAACGAGACGCACGATCAGCGGAACCTTCACGGGTTGATTGCCGGGCTTGAGCGCACCGCTGATGATGTTGTTCTGTACGACGACCTGCATCGCCTGCGTCATCTTCACGGGAAACGAACGGCGCTGCTGCACGGCGTCGAGTTCGGCTTCGGATGGGCAGCCGTTCCGGATCTTGTCGGCGAGGAGATTGGCGGCCGCAACCGCATCCTGGACCGCGAGATTGACGCCGACGCCGCCGACCGGCGACATCGCATGCGCGGCATCGCCGATGCAGAGCAGCCCCGGTCGCGTCCAGCGGCTCAGGCGGTTGATCGCGACGGTGAGAAGCTTGACGTCGTCCCAGCTCTTTACGTCGGAGATTCCGGATGAAAGGATCGGCGCCATGCGGACGACGTCGTCCAGCAGCGCTTGCAGCCCCCTCGCCTTCACCGCGTCATACTGCCCCTTGGCGATGACATAGGCGCATTGCCAGTACTCGCCGCGATCGAAGGTGATCATCATCTTGCCGGGTTCGACGCGCGCGAACACGTTCTCGGTTTCGTTCGGCTGCCGCCCGGCACGAAACCACAACACGTCCATCGGCGCGCCGATCTCCTCGACCGCGAGGCCAGCGCGCTGGCGCACCGTCGAATGCCGACCGTCGCAGGCGATGGTCAGATCTGCCTCGATGTCGATCGGGCCCTCCGGCGTCGTCGCGCGCACGCCGGCGATCGCCTCGCCGCGCCGGATCAGATCGGTTGCCTCAGTGCTCATCATCACTTTGAGCGAGGGAAAGCGCTGACCGCTCTCGCGCAAGAAGTTCAGAAAGTCCCATTGCGGCATGAACGCGATGAACGGGTATTTGGTGTCGAGCCGGCGGAGATCGGCGATGCGCACCGGCGTGCCGCCGAACATGCCGTCGAGCGTCTGCAGGCGCTGATGCGGCAGCTTCAAGAAGCCGTCGATCAGGCCGAGTTCGTCCATCACCTGGAGCGTCGAGGGATGCACGGTGTCGCCGCGAAAATCGCGGAAGAAATCCGCGTGCTTCTCCAGCACCACGACATCGATGCCGGCACGCCCCAGGAGATAGCCGAGCATCATGCCCGCGGGTCCGCCGCCGACGATGCAGCAGCGGGCTTTCAGCGAACGAGATGCGGCTGGCGGTTCTGGCGATTTAGCGTTCATGATCCGGTCCTCGTCGCTGGTTCGATCCGCAACAATGTTTATAGCGCGGGCTCGGCACCAAGATGCCGCATCACAAGATCTAGGAACTCATTGGCCAGCGGCGAGATGCTCAAGGACCGGTGGCGAATGATGCCGACGATCCGCTTGATCTCGGGGACAGAGATGGGAACTGCCCGGATATTGGAGCCGGGATGGGCCGGCAGGGCCATTGCCGGCAAGATGGCGCAGCCGATGCCCGCTTCCAGGAGTTCGAGGATGCATGAGACGTGTTCGACTTCGTAAAACCACCGCAGCTTCAGGGCCGCATTTCCGAGCAAGACCTCCAGCAGGAGCCTGTTGCCGCTGTCGCGTCCGCCAATTATGAGCCGAACCTTTGGCATCGCCTGAAGCTCTTCTAGAGCTATCTCCTGGCGAGCGACCAGCGCGTCGTCCTTATGCACTGCCAGGACGAAGCGGTCCGCCAGCAACGGTGCGAATGTCAGATCGGGGTCGGGCCCCGGGTCCACGCCGACCCCGAATTCGGCCAACCCGGACAAGACCTGGCGAACGACAAAGTCCTGGTTACCGTCGAAGACCTGAACGCCGACGTTCGGATGCCGTTCGGTGAACGTCCTCAGCATGGGCGGAAAGGCCTGGCAGACCACAGTCGGAATGCTGGCCACCCGAATCTTGCCGAAGCGCCTTTCGGCGACCTCGCGGATCGAATCGAGCATCCCGTTCAGGTTGTTGATCTGCTGGCGAGCCATCGGAAGGAAGTGGCGTCCGGCTCCGGTGAGGACCACCGACCTGGTGGTGCGGCTGAACAGTTCGACCCCTAGCGTCTGCTCCAGCTTCTGGATCCGGCGCGACAGGCCGGGCTGGGTCAGATGAAGCTTCTCGGCTGCACGTTGGAAATTCAGCAGCTCTGCCGCGATCACGAAGGCTTCGAGTTCAGCGTTCTCGACTTTCATGCGGAAGTCTCATCAGTCGCAAGCGAACCCGCATTGGACCTCGCAGTCGGCGGTTTCTACGATCCTGGGGTTTAGCCAGACCGAAGGGAACAGGTAGCATCGATGCCCACCCAGCAGCAACTAGCGTCGCCCGTGCCGATCGCCACCACTCCATCAGCCTACGTGGCCGAGGCGGATGCGACCTACCGGAAGATCGTGCTTCGCATCATGCCGCTCATCCTCGTCTGCTACTTCTTTGGCTACCTGGATCGGGTGAACGTCGGCTTCGCCAAGCTCGGCATGGTCAACGATTTACGTCTGAGCGAGGCCGCCTATGGCCTCGGTGCAGGCTTGTTCTTTATCGGCTATCTCCTGCTCCAGGTGCCCGCTGGCTACCTGGTTCAGCTCTATGGCCCGAGGAAGTGCATCGCAGCGTCGATGATCTCATGGGGGTTCGTCTCCATGGCCACCTTGCTGACGCGGGACGAAGCCAGCTTCTACGTGCTTCGGTTCCTGCTCGGAATCACGGAGGCAGCCTTCTTCCCCGCCGTGATCGCCTTCTTCAGTGTCTGGTTTCCCTCATTCAGGCTCAGCAAGGTGATGTCCTTGCTCTTCCTCGCCCTGCCCCTCGGCGTGATCCTCGGCGGTCCGTTGTCCGGATGGATCATGGACGTCACCCACGGCGGCTACGGCCTGAAAGGCTGGCAATGGATGTTCCTGCTCGAAGGACTCCCGGCGATCCTGCTCGGGCTCGTCTCGATCAGGGCGATCGTCGAGCGGCCAGACGATGCCGCATGGTTGTCGCACGACGAGAAGGCCCTGGTGCACCGAGAACTCGCTCAGGAATCCAAGGACAAGCAAACGAGCTTGTGGCCAGCGTTACGTGAGCCGACGCTGTGGATTTTGTTCGCGACGTCGTTTCTCTACAACCTCGGCAATTACGGCCTCGTTTTCTGGATGCCGAGCATGATCAAGTCGATCGGCGGGCTGACGAACTTCCAGATCGGCGTCGTGACCGCACTGCCCTACCTGATCGCCGCCTGTGCCATGCAGCTCAATTCGATCCACTCAGTGAAGACCGGCGAGAGGCTCTGGCATACCGCAGCGCCCCTGATCGTTGGCGGCGCCGCCTTGGTGGCGAGTGTGACGACGCGAGATGCGCCGGCGCTCTCCCTCTTGTGCCTGACAATCGGCATCTCCGGCATCCAGTGCACGCTGGCCATGTTCTGGAGCCTGCCTTCACGCGTGCTTGCAGGAACGGCTGCGGCCAGTGGGGCCGGACTGGTCAATATCGGCGCGGCCAGCGCGGGCTTCGCCGGTCCAGCCGTCCTGGGCGTCCTGAGCCAACTGACGGGCAGCATGACGGCCGGCGTCTCGCTGCTGGCGATCGCGCTGTTCGCCGCGGCCGCGCTGATTTTTGCGATTCCGCGGCACCTGATGGCCCGGCACATCGTCTCGGCCTAGGGAAGCGTTATGGTCCACGAACCTCCAATCCCTTCCGGCCCCAGACACGGAATGCACAAGCCATTTCGGATCGCTATCGCCGGATTCCATATTGAGTCCGTGAGTTTCCTGCCGGCCGTCTCGACCTGGGACGATTTCGAGCAGGTGGCCCTGCGCGGGGATCGCATCGTCGAAGAGCTCCGAGGCACAAACACCGTGATGGGCGGCTTCATCGAGGTCTGCGAACAGGCGAGCGTGCGGTTGGCTCCGCTCGTCCACACGGCCCTCGGCGCCGTGGGTCCGGCCACCGATGAGGCCGTCAGACGCTACGCGGGCGAGATGGCTTCGGGCGTCCGCGTCTTATCCAACCTGGACGGCGTGCTGCTTTTCCTCCACGGGGCGTGCTGGACGGCTTCGTATCCGGACCCCGAGCGCTTCATCATCGACACGGTGCGTGCCGCCCTGGGGCAAGACAAGCCCTTGATCGTCGCGTTGGACTACCATGGCAACATCGATGCAAACACGCTGCAAAACGCGACCGCGGCGTTCGCCTATCGAAAATCGCCGCACACGGATACGGGCGACACGGGACGCCGTGCCGCCATCTGCATGCTCCGCACACTGCGTGGAGAAATTTCGCCAACATGGGCGATCGCCAAGCCTGGCGTGCTCGTCCCGTCGATCTTCAGCGCGACTGCGCTGCGCCCCTTGGCGGATCTCATCGAGGAAGGCCAGCGCATCGAACGTGACAGCGGGCGCTACACCGACATTTCGCTGATGGCCGGCTTTTCCTATGCCGACGCGCACAATGCCGGCTTTTCGGTGCTGTGCGTCACCGACGGCGACCCCGCGCGCGCCGAAGCGATCGCAGACCATCTTTCGGAACGGGTCTGGAGCGAGCGGCATGCACTCTCCAGGCCCTTCGAAGTCTACACCGCAGAGTCGGCCGTCTCCCGCGCATGCACAGGCCTGGCGACGCGCAAGACGCAGGGGCGCCCATACGTCCTGGTCGAGCACGCCGACCGAATGAACGACTCCACGTACCTGCTGGGGGAGCTGCTGAGGCGCCGTGTCGCGCGGGCTGCCGTGCCATTTCTCTGGGATGCAGCCGCAGCGCAGAAAGCGTTCGAAGCAGGCGTTGGTGCGTTGGTGGAGTTGAGTCTTGGCGGCCACAGTTCCGAGAAGGCGGGGCCGACGCTGGACATCACCGCACGCGTGCAGTGGGCAGGCCCGAAATCATACCGCGTGACGGGCTCCTACATGCATGGCATGCCGGTCGATCTGGGAATGACCGCGCTGCTTGACGTCGATGGCGTGTCGGTGAGTGTCGTCAGCGCATTTGCATTCGCGGTCGATGGCGATGCATTCGGAGTGTTCGGGTTGCGTCCGGAAGACTTCGACATCATCGTGCTTCGTTCAAAGACCCATTTCCGTGCCTTCTATGAGGGACTGGCGGAGGAAATCATGATCGTGGATACGCCGGACCACGGCGTCGCCGACCTGCGGCTCCTGCCCTATGAGCGGCTGGATACGCATCGTGTATTTCCGCTGGCTCCTGAAAGCGCCCATTGACGTCGACTGAAGACGCACAGTGGGCGATACGTGCGGATCGCTGGGCCCGCGACAGGAGAACGGATAAGCGATGACCAGCAAGGTAAATGTGAGCTTGATCCAATTTGACGTCCAAGTGCTGGAGCCGACGTCGAATCTCGAGCGAATGCAGGCAGTGATACGATCGGAGGCAAAGGCAGGCGCGCAGTTGATCGTATTCCCGGAGTTGTCGAACACGGGATACGTGGAGCCGCTGACGCCCGGCGCCCCCTTCAGTCCGGAATCCGGCGGAGCCGAACAATATGCCTTCCGATTATTCCAGGCCGCCGAACCCGAGAACGGACCCTTCATCACATCGCTATGCGACCTCGCCCGTGAGCACAACCTCCATGCTGTCGTCGGCCTTGCCCTCCGTCATCCGGTGCAGCAGGGCGTAATGCATAATGCGTCGGTCCTGATTGGCCCTCACGGCGTGCTCGGCACCTACCACAAGATTCATCGCTGGCATCTGGAAAAGCTCTACTTCGTCGCCGGCGAGAGCATCTCGGTGCAGCAAACGATGTTGGGGCCGATTGGCATGCAGATTTGCTATGACATCCGGTTTCCGGAATTGACGCGGGCACTCATGGTGCAAGGCGCTCAGATCGTCACGAATATCTGGGCGTCGTTCCGCCCACAAGACAGGCCCCTCGACGACGAGCAGATCTTCACGCACCGCGCCTATACGCGCGCGACCGAAAATGGCGTCTTCTTCCTCAGTTGCAACCGCGCCGGCAGGCAGGGCAATTGCGCCTTCATGGGCCGGAGCATCATCGTTGCGCCGGACGGCAAGATTCTCGCGCAGTCCACCACGGAGGACGAGGACGTCCTCCGCGCGGAAATCGACCTTGATGACGTTGCCCGCTACCGGAGCTATGTCGGGCTCGCGACAGACAGGCGTGTGGATATCTACGCACGATACCTGACTGCGCCCGTCTGAGGCATTCGGCGCTCAATTGTTGCTGCGGTTCGCGGTCCGGAAGCTCTTGATCTCCGACACGCTGCCATCGCGGTAGGTCAGCTCGACCGAGACGAACTGCGTCGCCGGCGCCAGCTTCATGTAGAGCGGCATGCCGGCAGTGATCGCGCTGGGGTCACGCATGTCGCAGGCCGGCATCTTCAGGACCTGGTTGGGCACAGACGTGTCGATGCCGATGCGGACCTCGCGGATGGCGCAGCGGTAGGACACGAGGTGCGTGTAACAGACGAGCAACCCGTTGAACTCGCGGAACGACAGCCAGCTCGTCGCAGTCATGTCGAGGATCTTGCGCTGGTCGCGGAGCAGCGCGGCCTCCGGATCGAACTTGATCGGGAACGGGCCCTGCATGTCACCGGAAGCATCGACATAGCGGACCTCGATGGTGCCGGCCTGGGCATCCGCCGGCAGCTCGATCGACGGGTTCGGCAGCCGCTTGCGGGTGCGCGGATCGAGCGTGTCGATGAAGCCGGTCTCGCGGAAATCGCCCTGGCCTGCCATCCGCCAGGAAATGCCGAGCGTGGGATCGGCGAAGGAGAAGACCACCGACCAGCCGCCGTTGTGGCGCGAGAAGCTCGCGATCGGCGCATTGGTAGCTTCCTCCTTCGGCACGCGTGGCACCGAGACCGGCGGCAACGCCGCGACCTTCTGCGGCGGCGGATCGGCCGGCCGTGCCGCGGTGTCGGCCTTGGCCGCGCCGCTCAGGAAGACGTCGTCGACCATCTGATCGAAATAGACAGGCACCTGCTTGTGCTTGACGGTATCGGCCATCTCGCTGACCAGCCGACGCGTATGCTGGGCCACCTGCACGAGGTTCTCGCCGGGCTGCAGCAGCTCCTTGGCGAAGGTGCGCGTGAACACCGAATTTGGATTGGCATCATCGTTCGACAGACGATCGAGCGCAGTCTGACGCGGGCCGGCGGAGAACACCGAGAACACGCCTTCAGGCAATTGCGTCATGGGCGCGAGCCCGCCGCCGCCAGCGACTGCGCGCGTGCCGGTCCGCTCGAACGGATTGTTACGGCAGGCATCGAACACCAGGATCGAGGTGCGCGCCTTCTTGTTCTGGAGACGCTCGACGATGCGATCGGCGAGGATCGAGGAATCGCGCACCAGCTCTTCCTGACCTTCAGTCGCGGCCGGCACGTCGGTCGGCAGCAGATAGTTCTGGCCCATGATCTCGAAACCGTGGCCGGCATAGAAGAAGAACGCGGTGTCGCCCGGCTCGATCGCCCTGTCGAAGGCGAGCAGCGTCTCGGTGAACTGCTGGCGGCTCTGGTTCTCAGCTACCATCACGGAGAAGCCGAGTTGCTTCAACGTGTCGCCCATGGTGCGGGCGTCGTTGACGGCCTTGAGCAGCTTTGGAACGTTCTTGTAGTCGTTGTTGCCGACGACGAGCGCAACGCGCTTTTCGGCATGCGCGGGGGCGGCGAATGCCGTCAGACTGGCGGCGATGCCAAGGGCCGCCAAAACCGCGAGAAGCCTGCGCGTCATTGAAAATTCCCCCGTTTGCAGGAAGGGCGATTGGGGTTCCTGCGGCCCGCTGATGTCATAGTCGACCGAGCCATGGCAGGGGTTCAAGAGTGAGGCAAGCGCCCAGCGGGATGCCCCTGCGCGATCTGTCCTATGGCCGGCTTGAACGGAATCTGCTTTTGCTTGAGCCGTATTGCCTGTCTACCCGAGGGTTTTTTGTGTATCGCTGGTGCACCAACGAGGTCGAGCCGCAGGACCGTTTCGACTACTGGCGTGAGGTGCGCGCCAAGGGCTTGTTCGGCGTCACCGCGGAACTCGCGCGGGAGCAGCGCGCCGATTTCTTCGGCGAGTTCACACTGCGGCAGGTCGGCGGGGCCGGCCTCGTCGAGCTCAAGGCCTCGCCCTACCGGGTCGAGCGTAGCAACGCCGACATCGCGGACGCGGCCAGCGACAGCATCTGCGTTTACCAGCAGCTCGGCAGCGGCGGCTGGTTCGGCGGCATGCGCGGCAGCGATTTTGCGATCGAAAGCGGCAGGTTTGCCACCAGCCATACCGACCTGCCCTATCGCACCCTGCCGCTCGGCACCGCGGGCTTCCACCTGAGGATCCTCAAGATCCCGGTTGCCGGCATCCCCGCGCAGGACAGGCGCGTTCGCGACCTGACGCCAAAGCCATTCGGCGACCTTGCGCTGGCCCCCCTGCTCGATGCCGCCTTTGCCGAGCTCGGTGACCTCGCCGTTGGGGTCGAGGCTGCGCGCACCAAGCCACTGGTGGAAGCGCTGGCCACCCTCGCCCTGGTCGAGCGCGGCATCGTCAGGCCCGGGGGCCGCCGCGGACAATACGCGCTGCGGGTCGGGCGCCTGTCGTTGGCCCGCCGCCTGATCGAGCGCCACCTGAACGATCCCCGATTGTCCCCGGCAATGGTCGCCGACTGGCTCGGCGTGTCCCTGCGCCACCTCCACATGCTCTTTGAAATGGCGGAGAAGAGCTTCTCCCAGACCGTGACCGAGCAACGCCTGGCGCAAAGCCGCCGCCTCCTGAGCGAGGCGCCGGAGCGGCTGATTGCCGACATCGCCACCGCCTGCGGCTTCGAGAGCCTTGCGACCTATTACCGGGTCTTCAACGCGGCCTACGGGCTGGCACCGGGCGATTTCCGGGCCCAAGCGGCCGAGAAGCGCTAGCCGCCCTCCCTGGCCTCCCCCGGTCGCCCGGCCGGTGACCGGGCGAAAAGCGCAACTTCGCCCGCAATTTGAGCAAAAACGCTAGGCTTTTTAGAGCCTTCCCGCGTCCGCTCCATTGACTTTGGCCGATTCCCCCCTATGTTCCGGGCAACGCGGCTCGGTATCGAAACGCGATTCCTGAGTTTGGCGCGTTGCTCGCGCAAAGCCTTGCTCGCGTAAGTCAGCACCCCCAGCTTCTTTGAGAGCGCGCCGTTTCGGGGTGGAGCGCGACAGCCTTATTACCCTCGATTCCGAACGGCGGTTTCGACTAGAGGCTCAATGTCCTTTTCAAATCTCGGACTATCCGAAAAAGTCCTCGCCGCAGTGGCGGCCACCGGTTACACCAACCCCACCCCCATTCAGGAACAGGCGATCCCCCACGTCCTCGCACGCAAGGACGTGCTCGGCATCGCCCAGACCGGCACCGGCAAGACCGCGGCCTTCGTGCTGCCGATGCTCACCATCCTCGAAAAGGGTCGCGCCCGGGCGCGCATGCCGCGCACCCTGATCCTCGAGCCGACCCGTGAGCTCGCCGCCCAGGTCAAGGAAAACTTCGACCGCTACGGCGCCGGCCAGAAGCTCAACGTCGCCCTCCTGATCGGCGGCGTCTCCTTCGGCGACCAGGATGCCAAGCTGATGCGCGGCGTCGACGTCCTGATCGCGACTCCCGGCCGCCTGCTCGACCATACCGAGCGCGGCGGTCTCTTGCTCACCGGCGTCGAGCTGCTCGTCATCGACGAAGCCGACCGTATGCTGGACATGGGCTTCATTCCCGACATCGAGCGCATCTGCAAGCTCGTCCCCTTCACGCGGCAGACCCTGTTCTTCACCGCGACCATGCCGCCGGAGATCCGGCGCATCACCGAGGCCTTCCTGCACAATCCGCAGAAGGTCGAAGTTTCCAAGCCCGCCACCACGGCCGTCACCGTCACGCAGTCCCAGGTTCCCGCCGGACGCGAGGCGCATGAGAAGCGCGAACTGCTTCGCCGCCTGCTACGCGAGGCCACGGATCTCAAGAACGCGATCATCTTCTGCAATCGCAAGCGCGAGGTCGCGATCGTTCACAAATCGCTCCAGAAACACGGCTTCAGCGTCGGCGCGCTGCACGGCGACATGGACCAGCCGGCCCGCATGGCGGCGCTGGATCAGTTCCGCAAAGGCGAGCTGCCGCTTCTGGTCGCCTCCGACGTCGCCGCCCGCGGCCTCGATATCCCCGAAGTCAGCCACGTCTTCAATTTCGACGTCCCCCATCATCCCGACGATTACGTTCACCGCATCGGCCGTACGGGGCGCGCCGGCCGCACCGGCACCGCGATCTCGATCGTGACGCCGCTCGACCAGAAGTCGATGGCCGCGATCGAGAAGCTGATCGGCCAGAACATTCCGCGCGCCGAGGGCGAGTTCGAGGCCCACAGCGAGTCCGCCGATCCAACCGAACGTTCGCGCGAGCAGCGTGGCCGGGAGCGGTCGCGCGGCGGTCGCGGCAAGTCGCGTCGCGGCCACGAGCAGCGCGGTGACGCGCGGCACGCCCCGGATGCAAGGCCCGCAGCGGAAGCGAGGCCTGCGCGCGAGCCAAAGCCTTCACGCGAGCCAAAGCCTGCGCGCGAGCCGAAGCCTGCGCGCGAAGCAAGGCACGCCGGCGAGCCGCGCCACGGCTCGCGCCAGCAGGCCAATAATTCGCATGTGCCCTCGATCGGCCGTCCCGAACCGCGCCGTCCGCAGCGCGAGGCTGATAGCGAGCCCGGCGATCATTCGCATCTGCCGGCGTTCCTGCTGCGCCCCGTCCGCGCCTAAGGCGCGCTGCGCTTCCGCGCAGACGCTCCGTGTTTGTCGCGGGGAGAAATCCCTGCACAGTTTTGCGCTAACGTGACCCTTCGCGTCCGGATCATGCTGCAGGAACGGCTGTTTACCGGCCGTTCAGAATCGTCCTTTAGCCTGAGATCATAATTTAAGCATTGCCGCAGTCGGAGGCGCACCGGCTGCTGTGGGGATATATTCTGTGGTCAAGCTGCTCGATGAACACGAACGCACGATGGCGTTCGCCGAGGTGGCGCTCGGTCAGATCCGATCGCTCAAGCAGACCGCAATTCCCCGCAACTACGAGATCTGGTACGTCTACGCCACCGGCTACAACGCCCCGCTGAACAAGATCATCAACGAGACGCTGGCGCGCAACGGCAAGCTGACCGAAGCCGATCTCGAGCAGATCTACGAGACCTATCTCTCCCACATCAAGACCACCGATCGCATCGATAAGGTCGGCGCGCGCGTCATCGGCGAGATCGACGACGTGATGAAGGTGCTCACCGACGCGCTCGGCATGTCCGCCTCCTATGATGCGAGCCTGTCGGGCGCCGCCGCAAAGCTGTCGACGGCCAAGGACCGCGACCAGATCAAGGCGATTGTGGACACCCTGCTCCATGCGACGCGCGACATGCGCGAGACCAACAAGGCGCTGGAGGACCGGCTGACATTGTCCGCCAACGAGATCAGCAATCTCCAGCAGAGCCTCGAAGCGATCCGCGCCGAGAGCCTCACCGATCCCCTCACCGGCCTTGGCAACCGCAAATATTTCGATCGCATGATCGGCATGGCCGTGCAGAACGCGCTCGCAAGCGGCGAGCCGCTGTCGCTGCTGCTGTTCGACATCGACCATTTCAAGTCGTTCAACGATTCCTACGGCCACCTCACCGGCGACCAGGTACTGCGGCTCGTCGGCCTGTCGCTGAAGCAGACCATCAAGGGCCAGGACATCACCGCGCGCTATGGTGGCGAGGAGTTCGCGGTCGTTCTGCCCAACACTGCGCTGCGCCAGGCGCTCACGGTCGCCGACCACATCCGCCGCGCCGTGATGGCGAAGGAATTGAAGAAGAAATCGACCGGCGAGATTCTGGGCCGCGTCACGATCTCGGTCGGCGTCTCCATGCTGAAGCCGAGCGACGACACGGACTCCCTGATCGAGCGCGCCGATGCCTGCCTCTACGCCGCCAAGCGCAATGGCCGCAACCGCGTGATCTGCGAGGCCGATCCTGAGTATAGCGTCGAGAGGCAAGGCCAAGTGGCCTAGCTGTCTGGTGAGCTGCCGTAGGATGGGCAAAGGCGCGCAGCGCCTTGCCCACCATCTCTCCAATCGTCATCTTAAGTGGTGGCACGCTTCGCTTTGCCCACCCTACGAACCGCTGCTTGTTTCTTCTTCCGCGGCTTCTTCACAATCTTCGCCGCCTTCTTTGCCTTGGGTCCCTTCTTTACCTTGGCACGCTGGGCGGCGGCGAGCGCGGCCCTCGCCCACTCCGCAAGCTCATCGGAATCATCGAACAGGCGCGCGGGCAACTGCCAGTAGGACTTCACCATCACGGTTTTGGCGCGGGTCTGGTACTGAAACGGCGCTGAGCCTTCGGCCTCGAAGTTCGGGATCGTCTGCTCATCCGCGCGGAGGAACAGGCCGGCGCGCAGGGCCAGCGCGAAATTGGTGCCGTCGGCGGAGATGCCGTAGCCGGAAAACATCCGGCGAATGGTGACGGGGCCGAAATCGGCGAACAGGTCGATCAGGAATTCGCGGTCCATCGCCCAACTGCCTCCCCATCGTCGTCCTGGCGAACGCCAGGACCCATTACCACGGAAGGTAGTTTAGCGACGACTGTCCGTCTTACCAGTCGCTGGTACTGACACCGCCCGCCGCTGCGAGATCACGCGGTATGGGTCCTGGCGTTCGCCAGGACGACAGCGGTGGGATTTGCGAGAGTCAGGCTACCCCTCGACCTTGGCCGGCCGCAGTTCGACCGACTCGCCGCAGCCGCAGGCGGAGATCTGGTTGGGGTTGTTGAAGACGAACTGGGCCTGCATCTTGTCGGCCTTGTAGTCCATCTCGGTGCCGAGCAGGAACAACACCGCCTTGGGATCGACCAGGATCTTGACGCCCTTGTCCTCGACGACCTCGTCGGTCGGGCGGATCTCATGGGCATATTCGACGGTGTAGGACTGACCGGCGCAGCCGCCGTTCTTCACGCCGACGCGCAGGCCGACGATCTCGGAATCCGCACGCTGCGTCAGCTCGGTAATGCGCTGCGCGGCAGCATCCGTAAGCCGCATCACCTGCGGACGCGGACGCCGCGGCTTGGGAGAGGATGCTGGTGTTGGCTGTGTCATGTCAGTGATGTGGTCCGTTGCGGAGCAGATTCAATGCCGAGATAACGCGTCACCACATGTTGAGCACGAGGCGCGCCTCGTCGCTCATGCGTTCCGGTGACCAGGCCGGTTCCCAGACGACCTTGACGTCGACCACGCCGACGCCGGGGACGCTCGCCACCGCGTTCTCCACCATGGTCGGCAGCTCGCCGGCGGCCGGGCAGTTCGGCGTCGTCAGCGTCATCAGGACGTCGACGGAGCGGTCGTCCTTGATCTCGACCTTGTAGATCAGGCCGAGCTCGTAGATGTCAGCTGGGATCTCCGGATCGAACACGGTCTTGAGCCCGGCGATGATCTCGCGCGTCAGACGCTCGGTCTCCTCCGGCGGCAACGCCGAATGCGTTTCCATCGGATTGGCTTTGATTTCAGCCGTATCACTCATGCGAACAAATCCCGCGCCTTCAAAAGCGCCTGTGCCAGATGGTCGACTTCGTCCCTTGTATTATACATGCCGAAGGATGCCCGGCACGTCGCGGTCACGTTGAACCGCTCTAAAAGCGGCATGACACAATGGGTGCCGGCGCGCACCGCAATGCCCTGGCGGTCGATCACGGTGGCGACGTCATGGGCGTGCGCGCCCTTCAGCTCGAAGGAGATCACCGGGCCCTTGCCGCGCGCGGTGCCGATCAGCCGCAGCGCGTTGATCTCGCGCAGGCGGTCCTGGGCATAGGTGAGGAGGTCGTGCTCGTGGGCGGCGATGCGCTCCTTGCCGATCGAATTGACGTAATCGATGGCCGCGCCGAGCCCGACCGCCTCGACGATCGCCGGCGTGCCGGCCTCGAACTTGTGCGGGGGATCGCCGTAAGTGACCACGTCGCGCGAGACCTCGCGGATCATCTCGCCGCCGCCATTATAGGGACGCATCGCGACGAGCTGGTCGTATTTGGCCCAGAGCACACCGATGCCGGTCGGCCCATAGACCTTGTGGCCGGTGAAAACATAGAAGTCGCAGCCGAGGTCCTGAACATCAACCGGAAGATGCACGGCACCCTGGCTGCCATCGACCAACACGGGAATGCCGCGGGCGTGGGCGATTTTCACCACGTCCTTGACCGGCACGATGGTGCCGAGCGCGTTCGACATCTGCGTAATCGCGACCAGCTTGGTCTTCGCGGTCAAGAGTTTCTCGAACTCGTCGATCAGGAAATTGCCTTCATCGTCGACCGGCGCCCATTTGATCACCGCGCCATGGCGTTCCCTGAGGAAATGCCAGGGCACGATGTTGGAGTGGTGCTCCATGATCGAGATGACGATCTCGTCGCCTGCCTTGATATTCGGCTCGCCCCAGGACGACGCAACGAGGTTGATCGCCTCCGTCGCGTTGCGGGTGAAGATCACTTCCTCAGGTCGCCGCGCGTTGATGAACTGCGCGACCTTGGCGCGGCCGCCCTCATAGGCTTCCGTCGCCGCATTGGCGAGGTAGTGCAGGCCGCGATGCACGTTGGCATATTCGCTCGTATAGGCCTGCGTCATGCGATCGAGCACGGATTGCGGCTTCTGCGCCGAGGCCGCGTTGTCAAGATAGACCAGCGGCTTGCCGTAGACCTGCATGGCCAGCGCCGGAAAATCCTGGCGCACCCGCGCGACGTCATACGAACCGTTCAGGACCGCCGGATGTGTGCTCATGACCGCCGCTCCAGCCAGCGCTCGGCAATGCCGATCACGTGCTCACGCAGGTCATCGTCGGCGATC
This sequence comes from Bradyrhizobium sp. UFLA05-125, assembly GCF_059803515.1. NCBI lineage: Bacteria > Pseudomonadati > Pseudomonadota > Alphaproteobacteria > Hyphomicrobiales > Nitrobacteraceae > Bradyrhizobium > Bradyrhizobium sp. UFLA05-125. The sequence goes on from NZ_JBANBJ010000001.1 coordinate 342,433, forward strand.
TGCTCGATCGCCTCGCCGACGAAGGCCTGGATCAGCAGCGCCTGGGCTTCCTTTTCGGGCAACCCGCGGGCGCGCAGATAGAACAGCAGGCTGTCGTCGAGCGCACCGGCGGTGGCGCCATGGCCGCAGGAGACGTCGTCGGCGAAGATCTCGAGCTCGGGCTTGTTGTCGGCCTCGGCCTCGTCCGAGAGCAGCAGCGCCCGTGTCATCATCTTGCCGTCGGTCTTCTGGGCGTCGGGACGGACGATGATCCGGCCCTGGAACACCGAATGGGCGCGATCATCGATCACGGCGCGGAAGATTTCGCGGCTGGTGCAATGGGGCACGGCGTGGTCGACGACCAGCGTCGTATCGCCATGCTCAGTCTTCTTCAGGAGGTTCACGCCATTGATCGCGAGCTCGCTGCCCTCGCCTGCCAGCGTGATGAAGCCTTGCAGGCGGCTCACGGCGCCACCGGTCGTCATGTTGAAGAAGTTGAGCTTTGTATTCGCGCCGACCGTGACGATCTCGGAGGTGATGTTCACGGCATCAGGCGCATCGTCCATCAGGCGGATATGCGCGACATCGGCGTCGTCGCCGATCGTCACCAGCACGGCGTCGTTGACCTGGTAGGCCGCAGCGCCAGCGGCGACGAAGCTCTCGACGATGGTGGCGCGGACGCCGTTCCCGACGCGCAGTTGCGAGCGGGTGAAAGCGGACGCGGACGCCGCCGTCGCGACATGGATGATCTGGATCGGAGCGGAAAGCTGCGCGCCGTCCGCAATCGACACCACCACCCCGTCGGTCGCCATCGCCGCGTTCAGCGAGATCATCGCGTCCGTCGAAGCGGTCGCGAGCAGGTCCCCGGACTCCTTCTCCAGCGTTTCGCGCAGCGTCTTGACGCTGACCTCGGATGCGAGCGCCTTCACGTCGGACAAGTCGGCCGCGAACACGCCGTCGACCAGCACCAGCTTGCGGGCGCCGGCAAACGCATGCGCCTTTACGGCGTCAGTCGCGCGCGACAGCGCCGCCGCGTCAGGCGCAGCCGCAAGCGGCAGCACCTCGCCGACCAGCGCGCGCAGGTCGGTGTATTTCCACTCCTCGAGCCGGCGGTGCGGCAGGCCGAGACGCTCATAGGTCTCGAAGGCCTGACGGCGCGCAGCTAGCACCGCGGGCGAGCCGGGCAGCCGACCTTCGGCACTGGTGAAGAGATCGCTCACCGCGCGGCCGTTCCCGGTCTTGGCCAAAGCAACGTTCATCGCAAACAATCCTTACGCGGCGTCCTCGAACTGGGCGTAGCCGGACTCCTCCAGCTCCAGCGCCAGTTGCTTGTCGCCGCTCTTCACGACACGGCCCTTCGACATCACATGCACGAAGTCAGGCACGATGTAGTTCAGGAGCCGCTGATAGTGGGTGATCACGACCATCGCGCGCTTGGGCGAGCGCAGCGCGTTGACGCCGTCGGCCGCAATCCGCAGCGCGTCGATGTCGAGGCCGGAATCCATCTCGTCGAGGATGCACAGGCTCGGCTCGAACAGCGCCATCTGGAGCACCTCGTTGCGCTTCTTCTCGCCGCCGGAGAAGCCGACATTGACGCCGCGCTTGAGCATGTCCTGCGGGATGTTCAGCGACTTCGAGACCTCGCGGACCTTCTTGAGGAAATCCGGTGTCGAATATTCATCCTCGCCACGCGCCTTGCGCTGCGCGTTCAGTGCGGTGCGCAGGAAGTTCATGGTGGCGACGCCAGGGATCTCGACCGGATACTGGAACGCCAGGAACACTCCCTTGGCGGCGCGCTCCTCCGGATCCATCTCCAGGAGGTCCTCGCCCCTAAACAGGATCTGGCCGTCGGTCACCTCGTAACCGGGCTTGCCGGCGATGACGTGAGACAGCGTCGACTTGCCGGAGCCGTTCGGCCCCATGATCGCGTGCACCTCGCCTTCGTTCACGGTCAGCGTCAGCCCGTGGAGAATCTCGCGCTCCTCGACACGGACTTTCAAATCTTTCACTTCAAGCAAAGCCATATTGGTTTCCAGTCTATTCAAATGATCCAGGGAGCGCCGAAGCGCGCCGCGAGGGCCGGCAATTAGCCAACCGACCCTTCAAGCGAGATCGAGATCAGCTTCTGCGCTTCCACGGCGAACTCCATGGGGAGCTGCTGAAGCACGTCCTTCACAAAGCCGTTGACGACGAGGCCGACGGCTTCTTCCTGGGAGAGGCCGCGCTGAATGCAGTAGAACAGCACGTCCTCGGAGATCTTCGAGGTCGTCGCCTCGTGCTCGAAGGTGGCCGACGAGTTCTTCGCCTCGATGTACGGCACGGTGTGCGCGCCGCATTTGTCGCCGATGAGCAGCGAGTCGCAGGCGGTGAAGTTGCGGGCGCCGGTCGCTTTTCGATGCGCGGTGACGAGACCGCGATAGGTGTTCTGCGACTTGCCGGCCGCGATGCCCTTGGAGATGATCCGGCTCGAGGTGTTCTTGCCGAGATGGATCATCTTGGTGCCGCTATCGACCTGCTGGAAACCGTTCGAGATCGCGATCGAGTAGAACTCGCCGCTCGAATTGTCGCCGCGCAGGATGCAGCTCGGGTATTTCCAGGTGATCGCCGACCCGGTTTCGACCTGGGTCCAGGAGATCTTGGAGTGGTTGCCGCGGCAGTCGCCACGCTTGGTGACGAAATTGTAGATGCCGCCCTTGCCTTCCGAGTTGCCGGGATACCAGTTCTGGACCGTCGAATATTTGATCTCGGCGTCATCGAGCGCGACAAGTTCAACCACGGCGGCGTGGAGCTGGTTCTCGTCGCGCTGCGGAGCAGTGCAGCCCTCGAGGTAAGAGACGTAGGAGCCCTTGTCGGCGATGATCAGCGTACGCTCGAACTGGCCGGTGTTGCGCTCGTTGATGCGGAAATAGGTCGACAGCTCCATCGGGCAGCGTACGCCCGGCGGCACATAGACGAACGAGCCATCCGAGAACACCGCCGAGTTCAGCGTCGCATAGAAATTGTCGGAGGTCGGCACCACGGAGCCGAGATATTTCTGCACCAGCTCGGGATGCTCGCGGATCGCCTCCGAGATCGGCATGAAGATCACGCCGGCCTTCTTCAGCTCGGCCTTGAAAGTGGTCGCAACCGACACCGAGTCGAAGACGGCGTCGACCGCGATCTTGCGCCGGGCCGGGTCTTCCTCGCCCACCTTCGGTTCGACGCCTTCGAGCATCGCGACTTCCCGCAGGGGAATGCCGAGCTTCTCGTAGGTCTTCAGGATCTCCGGATCGATCTCGTCGAGCGAGGAGACGGTCTTCTTCGGCTTCGGCGCCGCGTAATAGTAGATGTCCTGGAAGTCGATCTTGGGATAGTCGACGCGCGCCCAGGTCGGCTCAGTCATGGTGAGCCAGCGCCGATAGGCCTCGAGCCGCCACTGGAGCATCCAGGCGGGCTCGTTCTTCTTCCCGGAAATGAATTTTACGATGTCTTCCGACAGGCCCTTCGGGGCCTTCTCGGAGTCGATCAGGGTCTCAAACCCATAACGATACTGGTCGACGTCGATGCGCTTCACGCGCTCGACCGTCTCTTGTACGGCTGGCATTCCATCCTCCGCTCGCGGTTTCAAGGACCGCGGTGGATCAAACTCGAACGACTATTACGATGTTTCTATGCGGAAAGCACGCGCTTAGAACCGTTCAAGCCGTGTTTCGTCGCTTACTCTCTAAGTAGGTTATTACCGAGCTTTCGCCAAGCCTCAAGGGCCCGATTGATGTCCGCCTCCTGCGTGGACCAGCCCAGACTGAGGCGCACCGCTCCCTGGGCCGTTTTGGGGTCGAATCCCATGGCGGAGAGCACGTGAGACGGCTGCACTTTTCCAGAGGAACAGGCGGAGCCTGAGGACACGGCGATGCCTTGGAGGTCGAAACCGATCACGGCGGTCTCGGCCTTCAGCCTTGGCGCCGTAAATAGAGTGGTATTCGGCAACCGCTCAACGTCCTCCGAGAAAACCGTTGTGCCTGGCACGGTTCGCAGCCCGTTTTCCAAGCGATTCCGGAGGCTTCGGAGCCGTTCCGCACCCTCCGCCAGAGTCTGAAGGGCCGCCGTCACGGCTGCGCCGAAGCCGGCGATGCCCGCGACGTTCTCGGTTCCCGCACGGCGGCCGAGTTCCTGCCCCCCACCACGGAGAACCGGTTCCAGCCCTGTCACACTCTCAGCGACGACTAGCGCACCGACGCCCTTGGGGCCACCAATCTTGTGCGCAGAGAAGGTGGCAAGATCGGCACCTACCACCTTGATATCGAAAGAAATTTTCCCAAGAACCTGGATCGCGTCAACATGCAGAAGCCCGCCCGCCTCATGGACGATCCGCGCCGCCTCCGCCACCGGCTGAAGCGCGCCGGTCTCGTTATTGGCGGCCATGATCGACACCAGCGCCGGCGGGCCGGAGCCGAGCAGCGCTTTGAGGTGATCGACGTCGACGACGCCGGCGCGCGTCACATGAATCGGGCTGACGGCGTCGGCGGGAAACCTCCCGCCTGCCAGCACGGAGGCGTGCTCGACGGCGGACACCAGGAGGCGTTCCACCGGGCCGCCAGAGGGCCCCCTTAGACCCGGCGAGAGCGCCAGCGCATTGGCCTCGGTTCCCGCCGAGGTGAAGACGACGTTCCGCGGCAGGCCGCCAACCGCGCCCGCCAGCGCGGCACGGGCCGCCTCGACCAGCCGCCGCGCCTCCCGCCCCTCGGCATGGACCGAGGACGGATTGCCGACGAGATCATAGGCCGCGACCATCGCCGACCGCGCCTCGGGACGCAGCGGCGTGGTCGCATTCCAGTCGAGATAGACGCGGGTTGGCATGCCGCCCTCTTAGCACCTTTTGCCCGCCCGCCAATCGGTCAAGCCGGCTGTTGCTGCACGGCCTTGGCTGGCGCGCGTGCCTCCATACGCAATCCGAACAGCGGTCGCAGCCAATTGATCCGGCGCACGACTTCAAAGGTGACCACACATGTCAGCGCGGTGCCCAGGATCACGATGGAGGCCTCGATCCCGACCGAGAAGCCGCTGCCGCGCAGTGCATGCGCGATCGTGATGATCGCCGTCTGATGCACGATGTAGTACGGGAAGATCGCGTCCGTGAGGTAGCGGCGCGCGGGTCCGTCGGCCGTGAAGTGCCGCCGTGCGAAACCGAGCACCGCGGCCATGGCAAGCCACTGATAGCAGCCATAGGCGATGCTGGCGCACTTCTTCAGCAGCGGCGACGGCGCGAGCAGACCCGCGAACAACAGGATGAAGATGGTTAAGCAAACGGCCGCGAGTGCCAGTGCCGTCCAGCGTTGTCGTTCGATCTCGGACCAGACGATACCCTGCTTCGCCAGCAGGAAGCCGATCAGGAACGCCGTTGCATAGTCCGCATGGTTGTACCAATCGCCAAACAGCGCATGCGTGGAGGGAAAGGCTGGGAACAGGAACAGGCGCCAAGCCGCGAATAGCAGACACGGCATGATGAGGAGGCCGGGCCCTGTGAGCGGGACGGCAAGCTTCGCACTGAGCCGGTCGGTCAGGGCTGGCCACAGCCAGAGCACGCAGGCCAGCGCCATCGTGTAGACCCACAGATAGACCACAAACCAGAGGTGGTTCCAGGTCGGCAGCACGATGCAGGGATTCGGACAGAACTGCGCGCCGAACGCCAGGTAGTGCCGGACGTAGAAATCGGCAAAGCCCGCGGGATAGCCGAGGGCCTCGACGATCTGGAGGTAGGACTGCGGCGGCACGATCACCAGCATGCCGAAGATCAGGGGGATCAGGAGCCGTGTCGACCGCGCGCCCACGAACGAACCGAGGCGGTACTTGCCGAGCATGAACCTCGTCGCGACCCCGGAAACCAGGAACAAAAGTGACAGCCGCCAGGGATTGAGGACCAGCATCAACGGCTCGAGCCAGGTCAGCCTGTACGCGCTCTTGATGTGAAATCCCCAGGACACGTAAAGCATGCCGACGTGGTAGAAGATCAGAAGCCCGAAGGCGCTAATCCGCACCCAATCCAGATCGATGCGCCGCTCCGAGGTCGAGAGTTGCTGTGGTGTTGACATGGTTTTCTGCTCCTTGACGGGACGACAAACGCGATTTTGGGGCCATGGCTGACATCCAGAATGCCCGCGAGAAGGAGCGCGTCGAGCCGGTTTGGGATCAGGACCGGAAGCGAGGGGATGAGGCGCTGCACGCTGGGACGAGCGGAGGGCATCGCGGGATCAATCGCCACGACGTTGCGATGTTCAGCGTGATTGCGGTGGTCGCATTCGCCACCGGAATCGTGAATGCGCTGTCCGCCGCGCAGGATGCCGTCTGGCGCGGCGACCCCTACGATCTGGGCCGGCGCCTGTTCTGGGAGACTTCGAGCGTCGCCGTCATCCTGCTTGCGGTTCCGATCCTGGTTATGGCCGTCCGGCGCATGCGCCGCACTCCAAACTACGCAGGTCGTGCCGGGATCGGAGCGACCGCGCTGGTCGCCTTCTCTGCCGTCCACATCACCGGCATGGTCTGGATCCGAAAACTCGTCCTTTGGCTTGCCGGAAGCGTCTATGACTTCCACTTCTCCTTTGCGACGGTGCTGTACGAGTTTCGCAAGGACGTCGTCGCCTGCTTCCTGATCGGGAGCACGATCTGGCTGTTCGACAGCCGACGCGAGACGCAGGCAACCGCTATGATCGAGCCAGCCGGGCCGGCGAAGGCGCCCGATGCGATCTGGCTGCGCGACGGTGCAAGCCGCATCCGGGTCGAGCCGCAGGAGATCCTGTGGGTTGCCTCGGCCGGCAACTACATCGAGTACAGGCTGGCCGACGGTAACCAGCACCTGATCCGGGGCACCCTGGCAGCAGCGGAAAGCGAACTGGCGCGATTCCATGTCGTGCGCGTCCACCGCACGAAGCTCGCGAATCTCGATCGGGTCACCGGCGTGGACCTCAAACCATCCGGAGATTTCGAGCTCACCTTCGATGGCGGGCAGACCCTCCAGGGGAGCCGGCGCTACCGGCCATCGGTTGCAGGCCTGGGCACAGCCACGGCATAAACGGGCACAGCTACCAACCAACAAACAATCATGAATTCAAAGAGTTAGCCCGGCACCGCGGGCGAGGCGACCGGGCCGGCTTCTCACCTCGCCGCCAAGGGGTGGCGGCGCTGGCGACGGCTCTCGGGACGCTGCCTCGCATGACATTGCGACAACCAGCTAAGCTCTTGACCGCATTGGCAGATGCTCAAGATGCTTGCTTTTTGACCCTCAGCCTATGTTAGAACGCGGGCCGTCAAGTCACCGCGCGCCGCTCGCGCATCATCCGAGGGCGCCCTTCCTCCTCCAGTCCCGCTTTCGTCGGCTTCGCTGCCGATGAAGCGAGCCACAATCGGTTGATTGCTCAGGGATCACCTTCAAGGAATCAATCAAGAGATCATCATGCCTGAAGTCATTTTCGCCGGCCCCGCGGGCCGCCTCGAAGGCCGCTACCATCCGGCCAAGCAGAAGAACGCGCCGATCGCGATGATTCTGCATCCGCATCCGCAGTTTCACGGCACGATGAATCATCAGATCGTGTACCAGTGCTACTACGCCTTCGCACATCGTGGCTTCTCCGTGCTGCGGTTCAATTTCCGTGGCGTCGGCCGCAGCCAGGGCTCGTTCGATCACGGCACCGGCGAATTGTCCGACGCCGCCGCAGCGCTTGACTGGGCGCAGACCATCAATCCCGAAGCTCGCGCCTGCTGGGTTGCCGGCTTCTCCTTCGGCGCCTGGATCGGCATGCAGCTGTTGATGCGCCGTCCCGAGGTCGAAGGCTTTATTTCGATCGCACCGCCAGCCAACCTCTATGACTTCTCCTTCCTCGCGCCCTGCCCGTCCTCGGGCCTGATCGTGCATGGCGAGAAGGATGCGGTGGTGCCGCCCAAGGACGTCAACACGCTGGTCGAGAAGCTGAAGACGCAGAAGGGCATCGTGATCGACCAGCAGGTCATCCCCGGCGCCAACCACTTCTTCGACGGAAAGCTCGAGCCGTTGATGGAGACCATCACCGCCTATCTCGACATGCGGCTCGCCAACGTGCGCTAAAGGCCGCTCGCCAAAGGTTGTTCATGGGCTCCTTCGTCGCCCTGCTCCGTGCCGTGAACGTCGGCGGCACCGGCAAGCTTCCGATGACCGAGCTCAAGGCGATGTGCGAGGCGCTCGGCTTTGCGGCCGTGCGCACCTACATCGCCAGTGGCAATGTGGTGTTCACCAGCCGCAAGTCAGAAGCTGCGATCAAGGCTGCGCTGGAGAAACGCCTGCACACCTACGCCGGCGCGCCGGTCGGCGTGCTCGTGCGCAGCGCAGAAGAGATGGCGCAGGTTGCAGCCGATAATCCCTTCCCGAAGGCTGCGCCGAACCGCACCGTGGCGATCTTCCTCGACAAGGCGCCGCCCGCGGACACGCTTACGGGACTCCGCGGCCAGAGGGACGAGGAAGTCCGGCTCGGCCGCCGCGAGATCTACGTGCATTATGGCGATGGCATGGGGACGTTGAAGCTCGTCATCCCCGCCGCCAAGACCGGCACCGCGCGCAACATGAATACGGTCGCCACGCTGGCGAAGATGGCCGCGGAGCTCTAGCTAGCGCTAGATGATGAGGTCGGCCTGGTCCGATGCCAGCTTGGGGGCGAGGGATGAAGGCGTATCTGGTGCTCGATCTGTCAGTGAATGACTTTGCCGGCTTCAAGAGATACATCGCCGAAATCCCCACCTACATCGCCAAGCATTCGGGGCAATACATCGTTCGCGGGGTTCAGCCGACGACGATCGAGGGCGACTGGACACCCGAACGCCTCGTCATCATCGAATTTCCAGAACGCGAAAGCGCGGAAGCATTCCTGAGCGACCCTGAGATTCAGGAGCTGTTCAAGGTGCGCCACGCGGCCACGACGAGCAGATTGCTGCTCGCCGATGGATGTACCTAGGCGCCGATGATTCTGAGCGCGCTTTACGCGGCGAGCTTTAACAGATGCGCGTCATGGCGCACCAGGAAGGCGCGTAGCAATTGCGGATAGTCCGCGCCCACCGCGTTGCGAACGCTGGGACGCTTGGCAAGCTCCGCGCGCCATGCGCAGATCTTCGGAAAGTCCTTGAAGATGCCGAGTTCGGCGAGCTCATCGAACACGTCGAAATATCGGAAGATCGGCGCGAACACGGCGTCGACCAGGCTGAACGATGCACCGGCGAAGAACGGGCCGGCGCCCAACGCAGCCTCGACGCGGGCAAACTTTGCCAACAACGCGTGGCGCTTGCTGTCGAACACGGCCGGATCGGTCGTCGTCTCCAGCCCCCAGAGATCCCCGAGGATCGCGGAGCCGAACTCCATCCAGGCGCGGTGCTCGGCGCGCCCCAGCGCATCGGCCGGATGCAGCTTGCCGCCTGCTTGCGTCTCCTCGATGTACTCACAGATCACGTTGCTCTCGAACAGCGCGACCTCGCGCTCTTCGGTTGAGACCACCAGCACGGGCACTTTGCCGAGCGGCGATATCTTCAAGAACCAGTCCGGTTTGTTGGCGAGGTCGATGTCGACCCGTTCGAACGGCACGCCCTTCTCGGTCAGCGCGATCACCGCGCGCTGCACATAGGGACAAAGCTTGTGGCTGATCAGTTTGAGGGCTGCGGCCATGATGGAGATCCCGACGTTAGATGCAACCGCATCAATCTAGATGCAATTGCATGAATGCGTCAAGATCAATGCATTTGCATCAACCACCCGTGATCTAAGGCCTTGCGATCACCCCGCCCGTCATCGGCATCGGCACCCCCGTGGTGGCGGGGTAGGATAACGGCAGGCCCTTCATGCCACGCGCTGCCAGGAAGCCGAAGGCCTGCGCCTCGATGGCGTCAGAGGCCCAGCCAAGCGTCTCGGCGGCCTGGACCGTCGCCGATCCCACCCGCTCCCGCAGCATGCGCAGCATGGTGAGGTTGCGGGCGCCCCCGCCGCAGATGATCCAGCTCCTCGGCCGTCGCGGCAGCTGCGGAATGACCCGCGCGATCGCCGCCGCGGTGAAGGCCGTGAGCGTCGCAGCCCCATCAGCCGGCGGCACGTCGCCAAGCTTCAACGCGGCGAAATCGTTGCGGTCGAGCGACTTCGGCGGCGGTAGTGCGAAGAACGGCTGCGTCAGCGCCCGCGCGATCCAGTCTTCATCGGCCTTGCCGAGCGCGGCGAACTTTCCCTCCGCGTCGAACGTCTGGTTCATGGTCCGGTACATGAAGTCGTCGAGCAGCGCGTTGCCGGGACCGGTATCGCAGGCGATCAGCGTGTCGTTGCCGTCGATATAGGTGATGTTGGAGACGCCGCCGATATTGACGACGACGATCGGCCCCTCGCGCTCCAGCGATTGCGCCAGCGCCCGGTGGTAGACCGGCACGAAGGGCGCGCCCTGCCCGCCGGCCTCGACGTCGGCGGCGCGGAAATCATGCATCACCGGGATGTGGATGGCCTTGGCCAGCGCCAATGCGTCGCCGATCTGCACCGTCAAGCGCCGCTCGGGCCGGTGCAGCACGGTCTGGCCATGGAAGCCGACGATGTCGATCTCCTCCGGCTTCATGCGGTTCTGGGCAGTGAAGGCGGCGACCGCCTCGGCATGCGCCAGCGTCACCGCACGCTCGGCCTCGGCCAGAACCCCCGGCCGGGCATCGCGCCGCGGCAATTGGACAGCCTCGGTGAGCGCCCGGCGCAACAGGCTGCGCTCGGCATTGCTGTACGGCCGGTAGCCGGACGGCCCGAACGCCTTGATCTGCTTTCCATCTGTTTCGATCAGCGCAACGTCCACCCCATCAAGCGAGGTCCCGCTCATCAGACCGAGTGCAGTCAATATCATCGTAAGCCTCGACGTCTTCCTACCCCGACGCCTGGCTTGTATCAAACAAGCACATCTTATAATGCCACAGCGCACCGCGACGCGGCAGTCCGTTCCTTTCGGGTTCCGCAGCCAGCCGCAATTACCGTAAAATAAGAATGATCAGAGCCGCCGACAGATGAGTGCATTTAAATCGGATTTCCTCAATATTTTGCAGGAACGGGGTTTCGTCCACCAGTGCTCCGATTTCGAGGGGCTGGACGCGCTCGCCGCCAAGGGCGAAGCGACCGCCTATGTCGGCTACGATTGCACCGCGCCGTCGCTGCATATCGGCAACTTCCTGACCATGATGATGCTGCACTGGCTCCAGCAGTCCGGCAACAAGCCGATCACGCTGATGGGCGGCGGCACCACCATGGTCGGCGATCCCTCCGGCAAGGACGAGACGCGCGCCATGCGCACGATCGCCGAGATCGAAGCCAACAAAGCCTCGATCCGCGGCGTGTTCGCCAAGGTGCTGCACTACGGTGACGGTGCCAGCGATGCGGTCATGCTCGACAACGCGGAGTGGCTGACCAAGCTCAACTGGATCGAGATGCTGCGCGACGTCGGCAAGCATTTTTCGGTCAACCGCATGCTGACCATGGATTCCGTGCGGCTGCGTCTCGAGCGCGAGCAGGAGATGAGCTTCATCGAGTTCAACTACATGGTCTGTCAGGCCTACGACTTCGTGCAGCTCTCGCAGCGCGCCGGCTGCCGGTTGCAGATGGGTGGCTCCGACCAATGGGGCAACATCATCATGGGCGTCGATCTCGGCCGCCGCATGGGCTCGCCGCAGCTCTTTGCGCTGACGACGCCGCTGCTCACGACCGCCTCCGGCGCCAAGATGGGCAAGACCGCGCAAGGCGCGGTCTGGCTCAACGCCGACCAGTTCTCGCCCTATGACTTTTGGCAGTATTGGCGCAACACCGAGGACGCCGACGTCGGCAAGTTCCTAAAGCTGTTCACGACCCTGCCGATGAGCGAGATCAGGAAGCTCGAGGCGCTCCAGGGCTCGGAGATCAACGAGGCCAAGAAGGTGCTCGCGACGGAAGCGACCGCGCTGCTGCACGGTCGCGACGCGGCGACTGAGGCAGCGGAAACTGCGCGGCGGACTTTCGAGGAAGGCGCACTGGCGCAGACGCTCCCCACCGTCGAAATTCCGCGTGGTGAGCTGGAGGCCGGACTCGGCGTGCTCAACGCCTTCGTCAAGGCGGGTCTCGTCGCCTCCAACGGCGAAGCGCGGCGTCAGATCAAGGGCGGCGGCCTCAGGGTCAATGACGAGCCCGTCACCGACGAGAAGATGACGCTGACGCCGGCCCATCTCACGCCGGAGGGCGTGATCAAGCTCTCGCTCGGCAAGAAGAAGCACGTCCTCGTCAAGCCTGCATAGGCGTATGAGCTTTTCACTGCTTGCCAGGGCGTGCGGAAGCGCGCTCCCTGACAGGCAATGGATCAGAACACGCCCAAGGAAAAAGATAAGGAAGACGGCAGAGGGAATGCCGCGGCACAATCTGGCGCGCATGTGCGCACTGCCCTCATCGTGCTCGCGCTGTGCTTTACGCTGTCTGTGCTGGGGCGCGGGCTCGGCGACAGCTTTACGGTGTTCCTGAAGCCGATCTCGGAAAGCTTTGGGTGGGATCGCGCGCAGATCGTCTCGGTCTACTCGCTGACCTGGCTCGCAAGCGGCCTCACCGCGCCGTTCGTCGGACGCCTGTTCGACCATTCCGGACCGCGCAGCGTCTATGCACTCGGGCTGCTCTTGCTCGGCGCCGCCTTCCTGATCGCGTCGCACGCAAACTATCTCTGGCAGTTCCAGCTCTCAATTGGCCTCTGCGTCGGCGTCGGCATCGCCTTCATCGGCATCGTGCCGAATTCGATCCTGCTCGGCCGCTGGTTCGGTCCGCGCCTGCCGACCGCGATGTCGGTAGTCTATTCGGCGATGGGCGGCGGCGTTCTCGTGCTGTTGCCGATCTCGCAAATCCTGATCGACCATGCCGGCTGGCGCGCCACCTACGAGATTTTCGGCTTCGCAGCGCTCGGTTTCTTGCTTCCCTTGCTGCTACTGCCGTGGCGGATGTTCGCCACGGGCTCGCCGCATGTCGTCAAGAAGACCGATCCCGATTTCGTCGACGAAGGCTGGACGCTCTTGCGCGCGATGCGTCATCACGCGTTCTGGGCGCTGTTCTCGACCTTCTTCTTCACCGCGGTCGGCATGTACTCCATCGCGGCCCAGATCGTCGCCTATCTGATCGATGCGGGCTTCCCGCCTTTGCAGGCCGCAACCGCCTGGGGATTTTCCGGCGTGGTGCTGGTGTGCGGCATGCTCGGCGTCTCCGCGCTCGACGGTCTGATCGGCCGCAGACCTTCGGTGCTGCTGAGCTACGCGGTTTCGATCCTCGGCATCTTCCTCCTGTGGCTGTTGCAGTACAATCCGAACACCCTCCTGCTCAGCGGCTTCGTCGTCTGCTTCGGCAGCATGATGGGCTCGCGGGGACCGCTGATATCCGCCACCGCGATGAAGATCTTCCGCGGCAGGCGCGTCGGCACGATCTACGGCAGCATCTCGATCGGCAGCGGCCTCGGCTCGGCATTCGGCTCATGGAGCGGCGGCCTGATCCACGACGCGACCCAGAGCTACAATCCGCTGCTCGCCTTCGCACTTGCGAGCGTCATTCTCGGGATGATTCCCTTTCTGGTTGTGCCCGCCTTGCGGCGCTAGGTGTACCCGAGGTAACCTGCAATCCCCGTCGCCACCGGAGAACTACGGACGGCGGATGCATGTGTTCCAGCAACAAAATGTGCAACGCCTTAGGCTCAAAGCCGCGCTTGGGGTGTTTTGTCTGTCATGACGAAAATGTCAGCGCAAATTGATGGTCCCTGTCTTGCAGGGTGGAACCTGATGCGATTGAAGTCGCACGGGAATTGGATGGAAGGGCGCAAATCATGAATTCACTGTCTCGCTTTCAACCGGCTCTGCTGAGCCTGTTTCGCTTCATCACCGGCTTGCTGCTGCTTCAGTACGGCATCGCCAAGATCTTCAAGTTTCCGGCCGTCCCCTACTTCGCCGACATCCCGCCGCTGATCTATGCGGCCGGCACGCTCGAGCTCGTGCTCGGTGCGGCCCTGATGATCGGCCTGTTCACGCGGATCTCGGCCTTCGTCCTGTCGGGTGAAATGGCCTTCGCCTATTTCCTCGGCCACATGTTCAAGAGCGGCTCGCCGGTGTTCTTGCCACTGCTCAACGGCGGCACCGCGGCGATCCTGTTCTGCTTCGCCTGTCTCTACATCTCCGCAGCCGGTGGCGGCCCGATCAGCGTGGACGCGCTGGTGCGCAAGGAAGGCGAGGAGCCGAGCGGCGCCTTCGCGCGGCGCTAATATCTCCTGGATGCGAATTGGCACCGGCGCATGCCGCCGGTGCCGCTTCATCGCCCGCCGAGCACCTTCCAGATGACGGCGAGTGCAGCGGCAAGAAGCACAGCCATGATGATGCGGTGAACGAAGCGATTCATTGCGGCCTTACCCAGGCTGGCTCAATCGCCGATAGCCGTGCTCCCGAAAAAAGCCTTGTTGCTGAAAAAAGGCTTGCTGCTGACGAAAGGCTTGGGCCGATTTTCTTCACGATCTGAATGGACGCTAGCAGGCGTGATGGCCTCGCCGCCTCACGCTACCGCCGCGCCACATTGCAACCGCTTGGGACTGGCCGCGAATCGCCCGATTGCGTTGGCAATTCGTCGAACGGCGAGTTCTGCTTGCCGGTGTTGAACTCGAAGATCTTGCGGAACAGGCCCGGCGCCATCGCCGAGATCGGATTGACGCGCATCACGGGTGCGGCCGGTGTGCCGACGACCTCATAGGTCACGCCGATCAGCCCCTCGTTATTGCCGCCGCCGAGGAAGATGCCGAACAACGGAATCTGGCCAAAGATGTTGTTCACCCCGTACACCGGCACGAAGGTGCCGCTCATGCACACCTGATTGCCGGGATAGTCGATCGCGCCCTCAATGGTCGCGCCGATCATCGGTCCCTTGACGACACCGTCGCGGATCGTGAGCGCGCCGTTCTGCCGGGTGAATTCCGCGCGCAACGCGGTGAAGGAGACACCGCTCTGCGCACCGTTGGGTCCCCCTGCTGCGACGCGATCGAGCTGCTCCATGCCCTTGACCGTGAAGTCACGCACGTTGATGAGACCTTCCCGCGCCGTCGGCTCCGACGTCGGCGGCTCCATCGCCACCACCATCTGGCCGCCGAACACCTTGTTGGTGGTGTCGGAGAAACGCAGGAAAGCGCCGGCGTCATTGGTCTGGAGGTAGACCACCTCGCGGCCGCCTTGCGCGCGCCCGCCGCGCAGGTCTGCCGTCACCGGCACATCCTTGCCGATCTTGCCGCTCAACGTGAGCGCCTTGACCGCGCCGCTCCGCCGCGACATCTTGGCATCGACACTGCGCATCGCCTCACCGTTGAAGCCGGCCACCGCACCGAGCTTGACGTCGATGTCGAAGTCGACGTTCTTCAGCTTGCTCTTGTTGTCGTCCTTGCCTGAATTGCCCGAGATCGCCGACTTCAGGAAGCCGCGGCCATCGAACACGTCGCCGCGCATGGTGCCCCTCACCACGCCGTCGGGACCGCGCTCGACCTTCAGCGAGGTCTTGTCGCCGTCGGACGGCGAATAGGTCGGAAAGTTCGCATTCATGAGGTCACCGTTCTGGTCGACCTCGAGCGAGCCCTTGATCGAGACGCCGCTACCTTCGACGACGATGTCCTCGAGCCGCGTCGATTGCGCCGTCGGCACCACCTTGAAGCTGGCCTTGCCCGACTTGCCCGGCAGCTTCACCCAGCCCGGCAGGATGTTGTCGAGCTTGATGGAGGTCAGGTCGGCTTCGATGCCGAGGCGCGTGGTCTGGTCCGGCGCGCTGGCGATCTTGCCGGAGACCTTGACCGGCAGCGAACCGCTGACGGCGGGGCTCAAATCGAAACCGAGACGGGCGCGACCTGCATCGTCGAGCGTGGTCTGCAGTTTGACGTCGGCATCGCCATCGGCCGGCTTGCGGTAATCGAGCGAGGCCGCCTGGCCGTTGATCTTGACGTCGCCCTTGACCTGGTAGCCTTGGTTGTTGGCAACGATCTTGAGGCTGTTCGCCTCGAGCTTCTGGTTCATCACCAGCTTGTCGGCGGCAAAGCCGTTGAGATCGGCGGTGACGGTGTAGCTCGTATCCGCCTTGGTCAGCTCGCCCTTCACCGGCAGGGCGAGCGTGATGTTGGCCGAGAAATTGCCCTTGCTGGTGTTGGGATCGACGAAGGTGGCGGACAGATCGCTCAGGCGATCATTGGCGAGAATTTCCGCAGCCGCCGGCACCGGACCATCGACGCGGAACTTGCTGCGCGACGGCGACGGCTTTGGCGCCATGTCCGGCACCTCGAAGGTGAAATCCGAGATCGTGATCTTGCGTCCCGCCGGCGTATCGGCAATGCCCTGCCCGATCGTCACGGTCGCGGTGCGTCCGGTGACGTGCGCCTTCAAGTCGGCATCGTGCACCGAGGGCATGCCGTCCACCGGATGAACCGCGACGCCGCTCGCCACGATGTTGACCGACAGGCCGTCATCGGGGATCGGCGGGCCCTTGCGCGGGAGGTTGCGCGTCGGCGAGTTGACGCCGATCTCGATGCGCTGGAGCGTGCCGCGCTCGATCCGCTCGATGACCCATTCGCGCAGCTCGGGCACGACGAGCGTCGGCCACATCCGCTTGAGCGCGGACGCCGACATCGGCGTGCCCGCAAAGCCGAGCATCAGCCGGGGCTCGCCGGAATAATCGATGGCGCCGGTGCCGGCGACGCCGATCTCGCCATTGCTGATGTCGGCCTGCGCCAGCACGACGCGCTTGTGGTCGGTGTCGAAACGGACGCCGATGTTGATGCGGTTGAAGACCAGCGGCGGCTCGTTGTCGATGCCGCCCAGCAGGATCGATCCGCCGCTGAAACCGAGCTGCCAGTCGTTGGTGGTGCCATTGGGCGGCTCGAGATGCGCGAGCAGCGTGACCCGGTTGGCGCCGGAGATGATCTTGAACGGCGCCACCAGCACCCGGCGTCCGGCGTCCCATTCGAGATTGAGCTCGGCCGAGTCGATCGCCATCGGATAATCCGGCGTATCGGTGTCGATGATGTTCCCCGCGCCGACGAGAACCTTGCCGCGGAAGAAGGTCGGCAGGCCGTCGCGACCGAGCTCACCTTTGAGCTCGCCGGTCAGCGGCAGGTCGGCATTGTAGGTCAGGTCCTTGAGCCGCAATGCCAGCAGGATGTTCGAGGTCGAAACCTTGTCGGCGCGGATATCGACGGAGCGCACGCCGTTCTCGGCAGGGCCGATCGTGGCGCGGAGCGACCATGGTCGCGCGCCCTCTTCGCCGAAGCTGAGCGCAACGCCGCCACCGTGCGGCCGGCGCAGGCTGAGGCTGATGTTCTCGAAGCTCCACTTGCTGCCGCGTTGCTGGTCGTCGACAATCAGATTGCCGTTCTTCAGGCCGATCTCGTTGAGGTTCTGCCCGTCGAGCCCGGTCAGGCTCAGGCTGTCGAGCCAGTCGAGCCCGGCAAGCAGTCCGCTCTGCGTGCTGCCGCTGGAAGAAGCTGCACCCGCGTCCGGACCGGACGAAGTGGCGGGAGCGGTCGTCGCGAGAGGCGGCGCAGATCCCGGACGCGGGAAGGTCGGAGGCAGGCCCGCCTCCTTCTTCGACGCAACGCCGGTGGCGAGCGGTTTTGCGGTTTCGCCGGCCGACACCGTGACGGTGCCGTCGGGTGCGATCCGGATCGCGAGCTCGGCATCGACGAGATTGAGGCTCTCGGCGCGCAGCCGACCCATCAGGAGCGCCATGCCCGACAGCCGCACTTCAGCCTTCGGCGCGCTTGCGACGATGGCGTGATCGCGGTCGCGGACGATGATGTCGCGAATGCGCACGGCGATGCGGATTCGCCCTGCACGTTCGATCTGTGTGCCGCCGACCTCGACGGTGTTGCCGTGGCCGATATTGTCCTCGATCGCAGCCGCGAGCCATGGCGTCGCCATGTCGAGATTGATGGGACCCGCGCCGAGCCGCCACCACAGCGTGGCAAAGCAACAGACGAAGATGATGACGAGGGTACCGGTGACGAGGGCAAGCCGCTTGACCCAGCGATCAGCCGCAAGCCAGCGACCGAACGCGCCGAAGCCGTCACCTACGCGATGAAAGCGGGAGCTGGAACGGGACAACAGCCGGCGCGCCTGGTGACCTGCCGCCGCCTCCTGGTCCGGATCCCAATCGACCGCGTCCCATTCGAGAGGCTCTTGCACTCCGGGGCGCCGATCGAGGTCCCGATAGAGGTCCCCGTTGTGGTCCTGGGGCGACGTATTCCTTGCCATTGCCTCTCGATACAGGCGCCCATCCCTGGATTGAGCGCCGCCGGGGCCGCAGCCGTCCGCGGGGACCAAACGTCCCTGCCCCGGCATTGCTGCCATTCCCTTGATGTGCCTGCTGTTCGTCATTTCGCCCCGAGAGCGCGTTCAACGAGCAGTGGGGTGGTGCGTGGAATTCCTTGTAACCATACTCCGGCGTCGTCAGACTTGCCCAGCCGAGGGCGCGATTCCGGCACGCCGGACGAGATCTGCAATACCGCTTTGGTTGACCCGCCGAAAGCGTCGAAAGGAAGGCGTATGTCCAAGAAAACGCGAAAGAAATCGTCCAAGTCGGCCTCCGGCAGCCCAACCCCCAGGAAAAAACGGACTCAAACGCGGACTACGGCGACAACGAAGCCCGCGACGACGCAGCGGGCCGCAAAACGCAAATCAACAAAGACCTCAACCCTGGCAGCATCGCACAAGGCCACGTCGAAACGGTTAAAATCTTCCGAGTCGGCAGCCGTCGCCGCGAAGGCCGCCAAAGTAGACAAGGGCGCCCTGTCCGAAGGCCAGAAGGCACCCGCCTTCAGCCTCCCGCGCGACGGCGGCGACATCGCGAGGCTGGCCGACTATTCCGGCAAGAAGCTGGTCCTGTTCTTCTACCCTCGCGCCGACACGCCCGGCTGCACACGGGAGGCGATCGACTTCACCCGGCTCAAAGATGCCTTCGCCGCGACCGGCACGAGCGTGCTCGGCATCTCGGCTGATCCGCTGAAGGCCCAGGAGAAGTTCCGCGACAAGCACGGCCTTGTCGTCCCCCTGATCTCGGATGAGCAGCACGAGATGCTGGAGGTCTACGGCGCCTGGGGCGAAAAATCGATGTACGGCAGGACCTTCCTTGGGATTCTTCGCACCACGGTGCTGGTCGGCGCCGACGGCAAGGTGGCGCGAATCTGGCGCAACGTCCGGGTCGACGGCCACGCCGAGGACGTGCTGTCGGCGGCAGCATCCCTTTAACCAGTTGTGCGAATTCGAGCATTCCCGTTTCCGGAAAATTAACCATGAGCGGCCCAGATTGCTGCGGCAATTGAGCCGTACGGAACTTCTCCGACCGGCGCGGGAGTGCCGATGTCGAAAAGTTCTGCCCAATACTCGCACGCCTCCCAGCATCACCCTCACGACCACGGGCGGCCCTTCAACCGCCGTCCTGTCAGCACCGCCGCCGCGATCCCCCTGCCCGCCGCCGACGACGCCTACACCATCGTGCATCACGGCAAGCAGGTCCGCCTCGGGCCCGTGGTGTTCTGGATCGTGGTCGGGACCGTCGTGCTGCTCGGCCTGTGGTCGGCGGCGACCGCCACCTATTTCGCCTTCCGCGACGACGTGCTGACGCGGCTGATCGCCCGCCAAGCAGAGATGCAATATGCCTATGAGGATCGCATCGCCGAGCTCCGGGCCAAAGTCGATCGCACCACGAGCCGGCAGCTGCTCGACCAGGAGCAGTTCGACCAGAAGCTCGACCAGATCATGAAGCGCCAGGCCGCGCTCGAGTCCCGCGCAACCGCGCTCGGCGCCATGCCGGACGTGACCGGATCGATCCCGCGCGCGACACCGCAACGCGGCGAGGCCCCCCCGCCTCAGGGCACGCCAAAGCCCTCGCCAATCAGCGACACCGTGATTTTCGTGGCACCACCGGATCGCGAGGCGCGGCTTGAATCGCGCACCCCTGCGATCGCCAGCCCGCAGCCGAGTCAGTTCGCCAAGGTTCAGGGCTTTGACAACGTGCTGGTGCGCTTGCAGACCTCGCTTGACCAGGTCGAGAGACGCCAGGTCGCAGCGCTCAGCGCGGTCGAGGAGAACATGGAATCGCGGGCGCGTCGGATGCGCGGCGTGGTCAGTGATCTCGGCCTGAACCTCGCCGATCTCGAAGCAGCCGTGCCGCGGACTGCGATGGGCGGGCCGTTTGTACCCGTCAAACTCACCGCGAATGCCGGTCCGTTCGAGAAGCAGCTTTATCGTATCAATGTCACGCGCGCCGAGGTGGATCGGCTCAACCGCACGCTGGCGCTGGTGCCCTATCGCAAGCCGGTCATCGGTGAGGTCGAGTTCACCTCAGGCTTTGGCGTGCGCAGCGATCCGTTCCTCGGCCGGCCGGCGATGCACACCGGCCTCGACTTCCGCGCCGCGACCGGCGATCCCGTCCGCGTGACCGCCAACGGCAAGGTGGTGTCGGCTGGATGGTCGGGTGGCTACGGCCGCATGGTCGAGGTCGACCACGGCAACGGGCTCTCGACCCGCTACGGCCATCTCTCCGAGATCAACGTCAAGGTCGGCGAGATCGTGAAGATCGGCCAGGTCGTCGGATTGGTCGGATCGACCGGCCGCTCGACCGGTCCGCATCTGCACTACGAAACCCGGATCGACGGCGAAGCGGTCGATCCGCAGAAATTCCTGCGCGCCGGCGTACGCCTCAGCGCCGGCTAAAGCGCGATGAGATTGGGCTGAATGGTCATCGCGCTTTGGGTTATTGTTTGAGCATGATCTGCGCGCAAACGCGTTCCGCGTTTGTCGCGAGGGAAAACCGCTTCACACTTTTCCGGATCATGCTCCCTGTCCGACGCGCCGCGCCGACAAGCCGCGAAGCGAGAAATCGCAGCATTCACGCGCAATGCGCGCGATCTGCCCGGCCAGCGGATCGACAACATCCGCACGCGTGACGGCAAAATATCTGATCTGCGGGATGGGCGGCGACGTCCTGATCGTACGCAGCAGACCGATCTCGATCTCGTGCCGGAAATACTGCTCGGTCAGAAAGGTGATGCCGAGCCCGGCCACGGCCAGCGCCGAGAGGACGCTCAGGCTGTTGCATTTGACGACGCGATTGAGCTTGATGCCGCTCGCGCCCAGCCAATCCAGAACGAGCTTCTGCAAGCCTGATCCTTCTCCCTGGGTGAGGATCGGGTACCGGGCGATCTCATCGAGCGCAGCCTCGTTGGCCTTGGGGCCGACGCCGGGCGCCGACATCCACTGCAGTGTGACGCTGTCGAGCGGCAGCGCGTTGAAGTAGGCACTGGCCGGCGGATCAAGACCGATCACAAGATCCAGCCGACGATCGGCGAGCTTGTCGAGCAGCACGACACTGGATTCGACCTCAGGCTCCGGAATGACCGCCGGATAGGCCTCCTTCATGGCCACGATCAGTTTCGGGAGCCAGGTCAGGGCAACGAGTTCGGTGACCCCGAACCTGAAGGTACCGCTGAAGGCCAGCGGCCCGGCTGCGACCTGGCGCATTCGTGCCTCAAGCTCCAAGAGCTGAGCGGCGAGCTCGATCAGGTTTTCGCCGCTGCGCGTCAGGCTGATCGTTCGGCTGTTGCGATCGAACAGGGTAGTCCCGACTGCTGCTTCCAGTTCGGCGATACGTTTGGAGATGGTCGATTGCGCGAGGTTCAAACGCTCCGCGGCGTCGACCACACCACCCAATTCGGCAATCCAGTAGAAGGCTTCGACCTGCTTCAGCGTCAGGCTCACCATGGTTGTGCCATATCATTCGAAAAAAGCGATTTCATCTCTAGAAAAATATTCACTTTTCTTCAAGTCTGTCGCGGGGCAGGCTTTAGGCGACATCTGCGCTTCAGCACACAGCCCATCGGTTCTGCCTATGCTCCTGCCCGGCCATCGACTGCTCCCCTCACCGCCCTCCGTCCCGCCTGCAATCATCGCCGATTTTGCCGCCGCACAGGTTGCAATCGTCTCGGACAACATGAATAGGTTGCACGGCACGCGCGCGCTCCGACCGTTCCATGGCAGCGCCCGCCTGATCGGCACCGCGATCACCGTCAAGACTCGCGCCGGCGACAACTTCATGCTGCACAAGGCCTATGAGCAGCTCCGGCCGGGCGACGTGCTCGTGGTCGATGGCGGCGGCGATCTCGGCCAGGCCCTTGTCGGCGAGATCATGATGACGCGCGCCAAGGCGATGGGGGTCGCCGGCTTCGTCATCGACGGCGCCATCCGTGACGTCGGCGCGTTCGCGGAAGCCGGCTTTCCCTGCTTCGCACGTGGTGTCACGCATCGCGGTCCCTACAAATCAGGTCCCGGAGAGATCAACGTCCCGGTCTCGATCGATGGCATGGTGGTGATGCCGGGCGACGTCATCCTCGGCGACGAGGACGGTGTCATCGCCTTCGACCAATCCGTTGCCGCGGAGCTGCTCGAGCGTGTCAGGCAGCAGGAGACGCGCGAGGCCGGCGCACTCGCAGCCATCCGCGAAGGTCGTCTCGACAATTCTTACATGGGTACAGGGAATACTCCCGCTCAAGGGTCGGCGTCATGAGCCGCGCCGGTGCCATCGCCCTCGCCCCGAGGGTCCAGCGAATCAAGCCGTCGCCGAGCATGGTGGCGCGGGATCGGGTCCGACAGCTCCAGGCCGAGGGTCGTGACGTCATCGATCTCACGGCCGGCGAGCCTGATCTGGATACGCCGAAGCACATCCGCGCGGCGGCTGCTGCCGCGCTCGAAGCAGGCGCGACGCGCTACACGCCGGTCAACGGAACGCCCGCGCTGCGCAAGGCGATCATCGAAAAGCTCGCCCGCGAGAACGGCGTCCGTTACGCCATGAACGAGATCTCCGTCGGCGGCGGCGCCAAGCAGGTCATCTACAACGCGCTCGCCGCCACGCTCGGAGCCGGCGATGAGGTCATCATCCCGGCGCCCTATTGGGTCTCGTACCCCGACATGGTCGAGGCCTGCGACGGCACGCCAGTGATCGTGAACTGCGGCGAGAACTCGGGATTCAAGCTGTCGGCCGAGGCTCTGGAGCAAGCGATCACGCCCAAAACGCGCTGGCTCATCCTGAACTCCCCATGCAATCCCACCGGCGCGTTCTATTCCGCCGCCGAGATCGGTGCGCTGACCGAAGTGCTGCTGCGCCACCCCAATGTCGCTGTCATGACAGACGACATCTACGAGCACATCCGCTTCAATGACGGGGCAACGCCGTGCATCGTGGCCGTCGAGCCTCGGCTTAAGGAGCGGACTTTGCTGGTCAATGGCGTCTCCAAGACCTATGCCATGACCGGCTTCCGGCTCGGCTACGGCGCGGGGCCCGCAGAGCTCATCGCAGCCATGAACACGATCCAGTCGCAATCGACGTCCTGCACGTCTGCGATCAGCCAGGCGGCGGCGACGGCCGCTCTTGAAGGCGATCAGGGCTTCGTCACCGAGGCCCGCGAGATGTATCGCCGCCGCCGCGATCGTGCGGTCGCCTTGCTGAACGATATCCCCGGCCTCTCGTGCCTTCCGCCAGACGGCGCCTTCTATGTGTTTCCGTCTTGCGTCGGCCTGATCGGGAAGACCACGCCCGAGGGCAAGGTTCTGAAGACCGATCTGGACGTCGTCATGCACTTCCTCGATGCCGCCGGCGTCGCAGTGATCGATGGAACGGCATACGGCATGCCGTCCTATCTGCGCATGTCGATCGCGACCTCATTGCCGAAGATCGAGGAGGCCTGCACACGGCTCGCGCGAACCTGTGCGGCCTTGCGCTAACCGCAGAAGGATGAAGGAAAGAGCCATGAGATTATTCCAGGTTGCCGCCGCCGGAATCCTGCTCCTCACCGGGGTTGTCGGCGTGGCAAAGGCCGACGAGCTTGCCGATGTGAAGGCCCGCGGCAAGCTGGTCTGCGGCACGCTCGGCACGGCCGAGCCGTTCAGCTTCCAGGATCCGAAGACGCGCGAGATCGTGGGATACGACATCGACATCTGCCGCAAGGTCGCGGAGTCGCTCGGTGTCGCGCTCGAGCTCAAGCCGATGGCCGTCGAGGCCCGCATCCCCGAGCTGCTCCAGGGCCGGGTCGATATCCTCGCTGCCAATCTCGGTTGGTCGAAGGAACGCGCACAACAGATCGACTACAGCTATTCGTATTTTGTCAGCGAGCAAAAGGTGCTGGTGTCGGCCGATTCCGGCATCGCGACGCTCGAGCAGCTGTCCGGCAAGAAGATAAGCGCGCTCAAGGGATCGTCCTCGGAACAGGGCGTCAGGCGTGTCATCCCGACCGCCGAAACTGTAACCTTCCAGGATTCGTCGGCGGGGTTTCTTGCCGTCGTTCAAGGCAAGGTCGACGGATTTTGCGCCTCCGAGCTGATCCTGGTGAAACTCCTCAAACAGGCACAGGCGTCCTCGCCGATGTCGATCGTCGAGAAGTCGGTCTTCGTCGAACCATGGGGGCTCGGTGTCCGCAAGGGCGAAGCTGCGTTCAAGGATCAGGTCAACAAGGTGCTCGCTGAGCTGGATGCATCCGGAGAAGCCGGCAAGATTTTTGCCAAGTGGTTCGGGCCCGGAACGGTCTATGACATGAAGCGGGATTTCAAGATCGAGGAGATCAAGGGCTGATCCCCTCGCCTCCGCGCCAAACTGAACATCGGGAGTACATGACTTAACGATGGGCTATGTCTTCGACCCGGCCGCAGTCCTGACCGGCCAATATCTGGACTGGTTCATCTGGGGCGTGGCGACGACGATCGCTCTGACCCTGGCGGCCTGGCTGCTCGGAATGACGATCGGGATCATCCTGACGCTGGTCCGGATGCTTCCGTTCAGGCCGCTCGAATGGCTGGTGGCAGGTTACGTCGAATATCATCGCAACGTTCCGTTGCTGGTTCAGATCCTGGTCTGGTATTTCGGCGTCCCGCAACTGCTGCCTCGCGCCATCCGCACGTGGGTCAACAGCCACCACAGCGAGTTTCTCCTCGCGATGGTGGCACTGGGCCTCGCCAGCGCGGCCTACATCACCGAGGATTTACGCAGCGGAATTCGCTCGATCCCGAAGACGCAATACGAGGCCGCGCGCTCGATCGGGTTCAACTATCTCCAGGCGATGAGCTACGTGATCCTGCCGCAGGCGCTGCGCATCGTGATTCCGCCGCTGATCAACCAGACCCTGCTCCTGTTCAAGAACACCAGCCTCGCCATGGCGATCGGCGTCGGCGAGCTGACCTATCGGACCCGCGAGGTCGACAGCTACACGTTCAAGACGTTCGAAGCGTTCGCTGTCGCAACGATCATCTATCTTGCGATCTCCTTTGGGATCATGGCGCTCGGCGCCTTCGCCGACCGGCGGTTGAAACTCGAGCTGCGCTGATGTTGCAAATCCTCGAGGACAACTGGCTTCTGTTCCTGATCGGGCAATACCCGCACGGTCCGGTCGGTGGGCTTGCAATGACACTGTTCCTCGCGGTCGCCGGCCTATCCCTCAGCTTTCCAGTCGCAATCGGACTCGCGCTGGCTCGTCTCAGCTCCTATCGCTGGCTGCGCGGACCAGCAACGGCGGTGGTGTACGTCGTACGCGGATTGCCGCTGATCATGTTCATCTTCTGGACCTATTTCGCGCTGCCGCTGTTGATCGGACGTACGGTCGGAGGCGTCGAGACGCTGCTCTTCGCACTTGTCGTCTACGAGGCGAGTTATCTTTCGGAGATCATCCGGGCCGGGATTGAAGGCCTGCCCAAAGGTCAGACAGAAGCGGCAAAGGCCCTTGGCCTCGGTTACATTCCGACCACTTTCAAGGTCATCCTGCCGCAAGTCCTGCACAACATGATGCCAAGCTTGGTCAGCCAGTTCGTCTCCACGATCAAGGAGACCTCACTCGGCTATGTCATCAGCGCCAACGAGGTGACGTTTGCGGCGAGCCAGGTGAACAACCAGCTCATGACGCAACCGTTCGAGGTCTACGGATTGCTGGCGCTGACCTATTTCACGCTTTGCTTCACTCTGACATCGGCGGCGCGCTGGCTGGAACGGCGGCTGGCCGCCGAGCGCGGCGGGCTCGGCGTTCGGCCGGCGTGAGGGCAAGCCATGATCCGCTTCGAGGCCGTCGAAAAATGGTTTGGCCAGCACCAGGTGCTGGCCGGCGTGACCGGCCAAGTGAAACGGGGCGAGGTCGTCACGCTGCTCGGCTCATCGGGCTCCGGCAAATCCACGCTCATTCGTACGGTGACGCGCCTGGAAGACATTCAAGGCGGACAAGTGCTGTTCGAGGGTGTTGATGTCGCCGGGCGTGGCGTCGACATTAACCGTCTGCGCCAGCGCGTCGGATTCGTGTTCCAGGCGTTCAACCTGTTTCCGCATCTCACCGCCCTCGGCAACATCACGCTGGGGCTCGAGCGCTTGCGAAAACTGCGCAAGGCTGCGGCCAGAGAGCGCGCCATGACTGAGCTCGACCGTGTCGGACTGGCAGACAAGGCCGACGCCTTGCCGTCGCGCCTGTCCGGCGGGCAACGGCAACGCGTAGCGATCGCACGCGCGCTGGCGATGGATCCGGACGTCATGCTTTTCGACGAGCCGACCAGCGCGCTCGATCCGGAAATGGTCGGCGAGGTGCTCCGTGTGATGAAGTCACTGGCGCAAAACGGCATGACGATGGTGGTCGTCACGCACGAAATCGGTTTTGCCCGCGAGGTCGCCGACACCGTCTGGTTTCTGGACAAGGGCCAGATCGTCGAGAGCGGTCCACCGGCCAAGATCTTCGATGATCCCCGTCACGAGCGATTGCGCTCGTTTCTCTCGAGGGCGCGTTAGGGCGCTCTCACCTTCGCACCCTAAAGCGCGATGAGAATTCCAGATCATGCTCAGCGTCGGCCGCCGCCCATCCCGCCGCCGGGACCACCGAAGCCGCCACCGCCGGGCCCCATGGGACCACCGGGTGAGCCGAGGCCGCCGGGACCAGACGGTCCGCTCGTGCCCGATGGGCCGGAGCCGGGAGCCGGCCCCGGGCCCGAACCAGGCGCAGGAGCACCACCAGGCGCGCCGGGCTGGCCGCTCGGCGAGCCGGGCATGCCGCTTCCCGGATGCAGGATCGAGCCGCCCGGCGAATGGCCGCCAGAGCTTGGCGGGCTGCCCGGTCCCTGCAGCGACGATCCCGGGAACTGCGTGACTGCCTGCACCGATTCGACCTGCAAGCCGCGTCCACGATCGAACACGCCGTTCAGCACCACCCGCGACTCGCCGGCACTCGGCGCAAAGCGCGAGCCGTCATGGGCGACGAGACCGGAGCCGAGCTGCAGATTGGCACCGGCGCGCTGCACATAGGCCTCGACTGATAGCCGGCTCGCTCCGGCGAGATCCGAGAAATCGTCGACCCTGGCGTGCGCAACCTGGAGCGCGCCCTGGCTCGCGCTGCCCTCGACCTGAACGCGCTGGCCGACCAGCGCGACATCGGCACCGTTGAGCCGCAGGCCGCCGATATGCAGTCCGTCAGGACCGCGCTCGACCAGACCCGAGACCCGCGCGGTCGCATTGCGACGCTGCTCGACGAGGCTCGCGACGATCATGCCGTCGGTGCGGCGCAGTCCGAACACGGCCACACGCGTGCCGACGCGGCGCCAGCTCTCCTGGCCGCTCGACTGCACCTTCTGGCCGAGCACGGTGATCTCGTTGCCTTTCACCGCTTCGATCGGGCCAGCAACCTCGCTGGCGATATTGATGCTGCGCGTCGCCAGCGTGCCGTCGGGCTGCCGAACGGCGACCACGCGCGCGAGCTGTCCGATGCGCAAGCTCTTCGTCGTTGCCTGCTCGCCATCGATCCGCACCGGAACGTCGGCCGCGTAAGCGACACGCTCGCCATTGACGTAGATGCTGCCGAAGCGCTGGATCACGCCGACGATGCCGGTGCCGCCGATGCCCTGATCGTCGCCGCGGCTGATGCCAGTGCCGCCGATGCCCTGGTCGGTGCCGCGCCTGGTTTGCGCCCAGGCGGCGCCCGTTCCGGCGAGCCAGACCCCCGCAAGCAGCAGGCGGCGGGATATGCGCGGCGGCTTGGTCATGAGCGACCGCCCTCGCCGCTGCCATTGCTCTCCTCCTCGACGTCCTCGCAATAAATGTAGGTGCCGAAATTCCAGCGGGCATCTCCGCCCTTGTCCTTGGCGAGCGCGCGACGCGCCT
Source organism: Bradyrhizobium sp. UFLA05-125 (assembly GCF_059803515.1). Taxonomy (NCBI): domain Bacteria; kingdom Pseudomonadati; phylum Pseudomonadota; class Alphaproteobacteria; order Hyphomicrobiales; family Nitrobacteraceae; genus Bradyrhizobium; species Bradyrhizobium sp. UFLA05-125. Next base: position 370,583 of record NZ_JBANBJ010000001.1, read on the forward strand.
CACGGTTGGCGGTCTGAAGGGCCTCCATCGCAAGCTCGCGCGAGCGCGCCTCGAGCCGTTTTGCAAGTTTTGGCGACAAGCCATTGTAATGCACCGCGCGTTCGAGGAAGCGCGGCGCAGGCCCAGAGACGTTTTCGGCCGCAGCGGCGATATGGTCGTGCAGGTTGCGGCCGAGATAGTACCATTTGCTGTCGTTCTCGCCGGGCGGAACGAAGGCAGCCTCGACCAGTTCGATCTCGTCCTCGCCGTTGATCCTGACCAGCCCGCGATCGAGCCATTCGTCGAGCACCGCGCGTGGACGGACGTCCTTGGTGACGGAGGCGACAAGCTGCTCGAACGAGGGAGCCTCGCCTTCGGCCATGCGCGGCAGCGGCAGCGGCTCGCCCTTCGCATCGGTGAATTCGGGCGCGGCAAACCAGCGCGCGATCACGGCGCTGGTCAGCGATACCGCCGCCGGCGCTTCATGCACGGGCGCGCCGGCGCCGCGCAGCCGCGCCACTTCCTTGCGATGGATGCCCGTGAGCAGGCTGACGCGGCTGTCGGTCTGCTCCTTGCCCTCGAGCGCGAAATCGTGCTCGGCGACGTTGACGAACAGCTCGCGGAGCAATTGCGCCAGCGCTGGAAAGGTCATGCCGCTGCGAATGCACAGGCGCACCAACGGGCGCAGCAGCCGCGCCAGGGGCGCGTGCAGCTTTGCCGCGGCGTTCGGCTGTGGTGCAGCCGGTTTATCCGCCGCCTTGGACCCGGGCTTGGCATTCATGTCCGAATTGTAACGGCGCCCCGCGTGGGACACAATCCCACTTTTTTCGTTTGCGCCGTTGACGTGGTAAATTTTCCCACATATACGGGACGGCAACTGAGGGCTCGGCTCGAAAGGGAAAGTTGACCCAATGCCTGACCGCCTGGTCTGCAATTCCAGCATGATTTCTGCACATCTCGGCCGCCGCCTTGGCGCGGTCGAGCCGATGCTGCCCGCGCTGCTGCGCGGCGTGATCTTCATCTCGACGCTCGCGGTGCCCTTCGTCGCCGCCCTCATGGCCGGCTGAGCGGAGCGCGACGAACAACATGGCCCCTGTCAGCCACCACACCCGCCCGTCGGTCCTCCATATCTTCAAGGTCTACTACCCCGACCTGTTCGGCGGCACGCTCACGGTGATCCGCGACATCTGCGCGAGCGTGAAGGACGCCTTCACCTCCGCTGTGCTGGTCTGTTCGAAATCTGCCGAAGAACGCCGCGATATCGTCGTCAATGACGTCGCCGTGGAGCGCGTGCGGTCATTCGGCGACGTGCTCTCGCTGCCGGCCGCGCCGACTTATCCCTGGCGCCTGTGGCGCAAGATCGGGCAGCACGACCTGCTGGCGCTGCACGCCCCCTTCCCGCTTGCCGACCTCGTCTTCGCGTTCGGCTTCGCTCGCAAGCGGCCGCTGGTCGTGCATTGGCATGCCGACATCGTCACCCATGCTGGCCTGCGCTGGTTCGTCGAGCCGTTGATGCGACGGACCCTGCGTCAGGCCGCCGCCATCATCATCTCCGACCGCGTGCTGGTCGACACTACGCCGCTGCTGCGGGAATTCGCCGACAAGTGCCACGTCGTGCCGTTCGGCATCGACACCACGAAATACGACTGGCCGCGAATCGATCCCGAGCACGTCAACGATCGCGGACGGCTCGTGCTCGCCTGCGGGCGGCTCGTTCCCTACAAGGGATTTGAGGTGCTGATCCGCGCTGCGGCAAACCACGACTTCGAGGTCTGGATCATCGGCGAAGGCGTCGAGCGCGTGCGGCTCGAGGAGCTGATCGACGAGCTCGGCGTTCGCGAGCGCGTCCGCCTGCTCGGCTCCGTGCCCGATTGCGAGCGCATCAAGCTGATGTGCATCGCCGACGTGTTCGTGATGCCGTCGGCGACCAGCGCCGAGACCTTTGGGCTCGTCCAGCTCGAGGCGATGGCGGCAGGCCGGCCCGTCGTCAACACGGCGCTGGACACGGCCGTGCCGCATGTTGCCCGTGACGGCATCGAGGCGATCACCGTACCGCCCGGCGATGCCGTCGCGCTTGGCGAAGCCATCGACACCCTGATCCGCGATCCCGAACGCCGCCGTCGCATGGGCCTTGCCGCACGGACGCGCGCGGCGACGCGCTACTCCGCCATGGCCTTCAAGAACGGCATGGAGACGGTGTACACCCAGGCATTGGCTCAGGCCTCGGGCGCGAGCACAAGCCGCTCCGCCGCCGTCGCTTCCCCCACGCCGGGTTGGCACGATGTGGTCCGGATCGCAGGCGCGCTGGCCTGGTCCGACATGCGCCATCGCTACGTGCGCTCGCTGCTCGGCCCGTTCTGGATGTCGCTCCAGATGGCGATCGTGGTCGCGGTGCTGGGTTCGGTGATCGGCCAGATGTCCAACGCCGGGGTGCTGGCCCGGCTGCCCATGCTCGCGCTGTCGATGACGGCCTGGACTTTCCTCAACAGCGTCGTGCTCGATGCCACCACGGCGCTACAGGGCTCGGCGGGCCTGATCCGCGACCGCGCATTGCCACCGGTGATCTTCCTCCTGCAATGCACCTTCCGCCAGGCGCTATTCGCGCTCCACAATGCCTGCGTGCCGCTGATCCTCTGGCTCGTGCTGACCCCGCGCGATATCTCCCACGCTCTGGCCGCCCTGCCGGGGCTTCTGCTCTTCATCGCCTGCACCTTCGCACTGAGCCTGGTGCTCGGCGCCATGGCGACGCGGTATCGCGACCTCAAGCCGATCATCGAATCCTCGCTGATGCTCGGCTTCCTGTCCTCACCCGTGATCTGGTCATCGGAGATGATCAATCATCGCTCGACCATCATGCGGCTCAATCCGCTGACACACCTGTTCGCGGTCTGGCGCGAGCCTTTGATGGGTGGCCATGTCGACACTCTCAGCATCGTCTACGTGCTGGCGTGCCTTGCCGTGCTCGCGCTCGCAAGCTGGCTGACGCTCGTCCACCTGCGCAAAGCGGCCTTCTGGATCTAGCATCATGGCCTCGATCAGCCTGCGTAACGTCAGTCTCGATTATCCCCTCTACGGCGCCTACGACTACTCGCTCAAGCGCCGCCTGCTCGGGCATCTCATCCGCGAGGAAGGCGGGATGCGGATCATCCGCGCCGTCGACAACATCACGATCGAGGCCGAAGCCGGCGCACGCATCGGTCTTGCCGGGCCGAACGGCTCGGGCAAATCGACGCTGCTCCGCCTTATTGCCGGCGTCTATCCGCCCAGCAGCGGCAGCGTCGCAATCAAGGGCAACATCGTGCCCCTGCTCGGTCTCAATGCCGGCGTCAATCTCGACTTCGTGGCGGAGGACAATATCGCGCTCCTGCTGCGCATCTCCGGCCGCAAGCCGACGCGTGCGATCATCGACGAGATCTGGGCCTTTACCGAGCTCGAGGAGCGGATGCAGCGGCTGCCGCTGCGCATGTTCTCCTCGGGCATGCTGATGCGCGTGCTGTTTGCGACCGCGACCGCGTTCCCGGCCGACATCCTGCTGCTCGACGAGTGGCTCAGCGTCGTCGACGAGAATTTCTCGGCCAAGGCGCAGGCCCGGCTGCTCAAGCTGGTCTCGCAGGCCGCGATCGTGATCATTGCCTCCCACGACCAGCCGCTGCTGCGTCGCACCTGCTCCACCATCATCAACCTCGATCACGGACACGTCGCCTCGACGGTCGCCGTCGAGCCGCCCGCCGCACATCCATTCGAGCTCCGCGAGATACGCGCATGAAGAAGAGCATTCTGGTCGTCTCGGAGGCGCTCGGCGAGCCCAACCACAAACGCGGCATCTTCCACTTCTCCCGCGAATTGATCCGCTCGCTCGAGGCCGACGGCCACGAGCTGACCCTGCTCGTCGAGACAACGCGCCGCTACCGCAAGCTGCGGGCTCGCGAACGGCGCACCGGGCTGTTTCCGCGGCAATCGCGCAACATCGAGCTCCTGGCCCTGTACCGTTACCTGGACTCGGTCAACATGAGCGAGCCGATGATGCGCAGCCACGGCGGCCTGCGTCGCCTGCTCGGTTGGATCCGGCACCGGATCGACATGGCGACGTCGTTGGAATACGCCCTCTGTTTCCTGCGGGCGATCGGCCTGCGCGGGATGAGCGCGCGGCTGATCGAGAACAAGAGCGCCGCGCTCGAATACATTCCACCGGATCTGCGTCATCTCGAACTGTTCCGCGACTTCCAGCTCGAAGCCGGCTTCTACAGCTACCAGGACTCCTCGGCCCTCTTCCTGCTGCCGCCACCGCGGATCGATGCCCGCGACTACGACGTCATCCTCGTCGATACGCCGACCCGCGTGGCGATCAAGCGCAAGCCCGGCGCCAAGGTCATCTGCGTCGTCCACGACCTCTTGCCGCTCACCGATCTCAAGCTCAGCGACGTCGCAACGCGCCTGTTCCTGTCGCGCCTGCTGACGAGCCTGCGCCAGGCCGACGAGCTCGCCTTCGTCTCCAACTACAGCATGATGCGGTTCAGGGAGCTGTTGCCGCAATTTGCCCATCTGCCTGCGAGGGTCGTCTACCCCCGCACGCAGTTCGACGCCCCGGATGTCCTGCAACTGCCAGCCCCGACGGGGCGTCCGGGGCGGCCGAGCTTCGTGGTCATCGTCTCCAACGAGCCGCGCAAGAACGTCGCCACCGTTATCCGCGCCTTCCGCGGCATGCCGCAAGCCGACCTCGTTGTGATCGGCTATGCCGGCCGTGCCTCGCAGATGCGCAACCTGCCACCCAACATCCGCTTTGCCGGCTATGTCGACGAGCACGAGAAGGCCACCCTGATCGCCGAAGCGCACGGCCTGATCATGCCGAGCTTCGCCGAAGGGTTCGGCGTGCCGATCATCGAGGCGCTCGCGGCGAACACGCCGGTGCTCTGCTCCGACATCGCGGTGTTCCGCGAGGTTGCGGGTGAGCTTGCCGATTATTTCGATCCGTTCTCCGCCGAGTCGATCCGCGCCTCCGTCACGCGCGTCATCGCGCGACAGGAGGAATGCCGCCGCGATATCAGGGACCGTCGTCGTGAGCTTGCCGAGCGCTTCGGATACGAGACCCAGGCCCGCGATTTCCTCGGCCAGTATCGGCCCGCCGAAAGCATGATGGCCGCGCAATAGGCCACCGTAATGAGCGTTGAAGCCGCCGACGCGCGCGGCACGCTTGCGCCCTCGTGCAGCACCGCGAGGCTGATCTGCAGTGCCGACCTGCTTGCCGCGATGATCGCGGCCTCGCTGCCGTGGTCGACCTCATTGCCGTCGATCTTCGTCGGCCTATGGCTGCTCGTCCTCACGCCGACCATCGATTGGCGGGACTATGCGCGATGCCTGAGGCAACTGGCCTTCGCCTTGCCCTTCGCATTTCTGGGCCTTGCTCTCGCAGGCCTGCTCTGGTCGGACGCCGCCTGGGCCGACCGGCTGCACGCGATCAAGCCGGTCGCAAAGCTCATCATCATTCCGCCGCTGCTTTATCACATCCGGCGTTCGGAGCGCGGCGCGTGGGTCTTCGCCGCCTTCCTCGCCTCGTGCGCTCTGCTCGCGATCTTCTCCTGGATCGTGCTGTTCCACCCCGAGTGGAAGCTGACGGCGACCGCATCCGCCGGCGTGCCGGTCAAGAACTACATCGACCAGAGCCAGGAATTCACCCTGTGCGCCTTTGCGCTTGCGCTGCCGACGCTGACGCTCTGGCGTGAGCGGCGGCTGGCCGCGGCGTCTGGCTGCCTCGCGCTGATCCTGCTGTTCGTCACCAACATGCTGTTCGTCGCCTCTGCCCGCACTGCGCTGCTCTGCATGCCCGTGTTGCTGGCCTTGTTCGCCTGGCGGCATTTGGGCCGGCACGCCGCCCTGTTGCTGCTGGCCGCCGCCGTCGCGGCGAGCCTCCTCGCCTGGACGACGTCGTCGTACCTGCGTCAGCGGATCACGGACGTTGCCGTCGAATACCAGCATGGACACGAAGATATCAGCCACGCCTCCACCGCACAGCGGCTTACCTATTGGCGCAAGGCGATCGCTTCCTTTGCAGAGGCGCCCCTGCTCGGCCACGGCACCGGCTCGATCAAGCGGCAATTCGAGCGCGCCGCGGTGGGACAGGCCGGCCTCGAGGCCGAGGTGGTCAACAATCCCCACAACCAGACCCTCAACGTCGCCGTGCAATGGGGATTGCTCGGAGTCGTCCTGCTCTATGCGATGTGGCTGGTCCATCTGTCGCTGTTCACAGGAGATAGCCTCGCGGCCTGGATCGGGCTCGTCGTCGTCGTGCAGAACGTGACGAGCTCACTGTTGAACTCGCATCTGTTCGACTTTCACGCAGGCTGGATCTACGTGCTCGGCGTCGGCGTCGCCGGCGGCATGACGCTAAAGGCCGAACGCCGCTGAACAGCGGCGCCACACGACCAGTACGCGCCCATCGATCACGAGCAGCGCGCTGCCGATGACAAGCGCCCCCGCTATCTCGCGCAGCGAGACCGGCTCGTCCAACACGAGCCAGCCAAGAAGAATGGCAGTCACGGGAATGAGCAACGTGACCAGCATGACGTTGGTCGCGCCCGAACGTCGCAGGATCTGGAAGAAGACGATATAGGCAAGCGCCGTCGACAAACCTGCGAGGCCGAGCACCGCAAGCCAAGTCGTTGCACCCGGCATGGGATGTCGCCATGGCTGTTCGATTGCGCCGGCGACGATTGCCATCATCACCGTCGAAGCCATCAATTGAAAGGTTGCCGTCCCGAGCGGAGGCGAGTCTTTTAACAATCGACGTGCCGCCAGTGCCGCGAGGCCGTAGCTGAAGGCACCGCCGAGGCAGAGCAAAATGCCGACCCCCTGCCCCGCCCTCGCCTCGACGCCCCAGCCTCTCAGGATGATCACGCCGACGAGCCCCAAGGCGACGCCGGCCACGCGCCGCATCTGCAACGTCTCTTCGCCCGCAATCGCCATCACGATCACGGTGAACAGCGGCGTCGTTGCATTCAGGATCGACGCCAGCCCGCTCGGAATGAAGGTCTGGCCGACCACGATCAGCGAGAATGGGACAACGTTGTTGAGCAGCCCGATCGCGAAGAACGGTCTCCAACCGGAGGTGCCCCTCGGAAACCCGATCTTGTAGAGTCGCAGCAACGGCAGCAGCACGGCCGCGCCGATCATGACCCGCAGGAATACGAGCGTGAATGGCGGCAGCTCCCGCAGCGCCGCGCCATTGAAGAAGAACGAGCCGCCCCAGAGGATCGAGAGCGCGCAGAGCAGCGACCAGTCTCGGGTGTCGATCCGGTTGTCGTTGGCAATCATCGTGTCTCGCTTTGGCGATCGAACCGACCGCCTACCCCGAAACCACAGCCATTGCCACCCGATTTCCGATTGCGACGAGCGGGCCTATTTCGGCCGCGACACGATCTCGATCATCTTGCCCTCGTCATCATCGGGCATCACGGCCTTTGCGCGCGCATAGGCTTCCACGGCAGCGCGGCCAACGAGCGGCTTGTCGGCAAGCAGGCTTTCGGCGAGCTTGACCGCGTAGTCCGCATCCTTGTGACGCAGCGCGGCCGTGAAGGTCGCGCCGGAGAAATCGCGGGCGACCATGCGCTTGGAATGGCGCTGTACCTGCGGGCTTGCGGCGACGCCGGCCTGGATCGACTCCAGCACCAGCTTCATGTCGAGACCGGCCTGCTCGGCGATCGCAAGACCTTCGGCCAGCCCTGCGATCTGGATCGCGCCCATGAGATTGTTGATGAGCTTGTAGACCGTGCCCGATCCTACCGCGCCAAAATGGCGGATGGTCGAGCCGATCGGCTCGAGGAACGGCCGGGCGCGCTCGAGATCGGCGCTGTCGGCACCGACCAGCAGCGTCAGCTTTCCCGCCGCTGCCGCGTCGGGCAGGCCAGTCACGGGGCAGTCGATATAGATGAGCCCCCGCCCCTTCAATTCGCGCGCCATCTCGCGCGCGTGATTATACGAGACCGTGGAGCATTCGATCGCGATCGTGCCGGCCTTCGCCGTCTTCGCCGCGCCGTTGAGACCAAGCCATACGCTGCGCGACGCTTCATCGTCGGCGACCATGGTCACCACGGCATCTGCATCGATCGCGGCGTCCTCGGGCGAGGTCGCCCAGCGCGCGCCACGCGCGATCAGGTCTTCCGCCTTGGCCTTGCTGCGATTCCAGACCGACACGGTGAAGCCGGCATCGAGATAGCGGCCGGCCATGCCGTGACCCATCCGCCCCAATCCGATGAAGGCGATGCGGGGCATGGCTAGTCGACGTCCTCGATTTCGCCGCTCGTGGTGCCGAAGGCACGCTGGGCGAGCGTTGCAGCCATGAACTCATCGAGATCGCCGCCGAGCACGCCCGAGGTATCGGAGGTCTGCACGCCCGTGCGCAGATCCTTCACCATCTGGTAGGGCTGGAGCACATAGGAACGGATCTGGTGGCCCCAGCCGATATCGGTCTTGGCGGCCTGGTCTGCCGCGGCCTTCTCCTCGCGCTTCTTCAGCTCGATCTCGTAGAGCCGCGCGCGCAGCATGTCCCAGGCCTGGGCGCGGTTCTTGTGCTGGGAGCGGCCGGCCTGGCAGACCACCGCGACACCTGTCGGGATATGCGTCAGCCGCACCGCGGATTCGGTCTTGTTGACGTGCTGGCCGCCGGCACCGCCCGACCGCATGGTGTCCGTGCGGACGTCGGATTCCTTGATGTCGATCTTGATGCTGTCGTCGATGACGGGAAACACCTGCACGCTCGAGAACGAGGTGTGCCGCCGCGCGTTGGAGTCGAACGGCGAGATGCGCACCAGCCGGTGCACGCCGGCCTCGGTCTTGAGCCAGCCATAGGCATTGTGGCCCGAGACCTGGATGGTGGCGGACTTGATGCCGGCCTCTTCGCCCTCGGACTCTTCGAGGTATTCGACCTTGAAGCCATGCGTTTCGGCCCAGCGCGTGTACATGCGCAGCAGCATCTGCGCCCAGTCCTGGCTCTCGGTGCCGCCGGCGCCGGCATGAACTTCGAGATAGGAATCGAAACGATCGGCCTCGCCCGAGAGCAGGGCCTCGAGCTCGCGCCGTGCGACTTCCTTTTTCAGGTTCTTGAGCGCAGCCTCAGCCTCGGCGACCACGCCCTCATCGCCCTCGGCCTCGCCGAGCTCGATCATGCCGATGTCGTCTTCGAGCTGCTGCTCGACCTTGCCAATACCGGACAGCGCATCCTCCAGCGAGGTGCGCTCCTGCATCAGCTTCTGGGCTTTCTGCGGATCGTTCCAGAGATTGGGATCTTCTGCGAGCTTGTTCAGCTCCGCGAGGCGCGCCGTCGATTTCTCGACGTCAAAGATGCCTCCTCAGCAGCCCGACTGACTGCTTGATCTCTTCTACCAACCGTTCGATTTCGGCGCGCATGTCGTTCTCTGGTCTCGCGGAATTGTCCGCGTACAATTGAAATGGGGATGTAGCGGCGACGGCTGCAAAGCGCAACCGCCCGCCACATCGATCGTTGGCATTATCCGCTAGTAGAGCCCGCCGGTGCCCGGGCGCATGAAGAAGCCGGAGTCCGGCGGAGGCTGCTGCGGCGCCCGGCCATCGGCATCGGCGACGCCAATGACGGCGTAGTTATCCGGCGGCGCCGTACCGGGCTTAAACGCTTCGAGGATGGTTCCCGACGTCTGCCCCGGAGCGGCGCGCATGCCGGATTTGGAGTCGACACGAACCAGCTTGATGCCGGCCGGAACCTTGAACGGGACCGCCGGCTTATCGGCCAGCGCGAGCTTGAAGAAGTCGCGCGCAATCGGCGCCGAGAGATGGCCGCCAGTCGCAGCATTGCCCCTGCCGAGCGGACGCGGCTTGTCATACCCCATATAGATGGCAACCGCGACGTCTGGCGAGAACCCGACGAACCAAGCGTCCTTGGCTTCGTTGGTGGTACCGGTCTTGCCGGCGATCGGCTTGCCGACCTCCTTGACCACGGTCGCGGTACCAGCCTGGACGACGCCTTCCATCAGCTCAGTGATCTGATAAGCGGTCATGGCATCGAGCACCTGCTCGCGGCGGTCGATGAGCTGCGGCTCGGCCTGGTTCTTCCATCCGCCGGCTGCATCACAGCCGCGGCATTCACGCTGGTCGTGCTTGAAAATGGTATGACCGTAACGGTCCTGGATGCGATCGATCAGCGTCGGCTTCACGCGGCGACCACCATTGGCGATCATGGAATAGGCCGTGACCATCCGCATCGCCGTGGTTTCGCCGGCGCCCAAAGAGTAGGATAGGTAATTGGGCAACTCGTCATAGACGCCGAAGCGCCTGGCATATTCGCCAATCAAGGGCATGCCGATGTCTTGGGCAAGCCGCACCGTCACCGTGTTCCGCGATAGCCGCAGCGCATTGCGCAAGGTCATCGGCCCCATATACTTGCCAGCATCAAAGTTTTCCGGACGCCATACGCCGGAACCCTGACCCTGATCGATTTCGATCGGAGCGTCGAGCACCACGGTCGACGGAGTATAGCCGTTGTCCAGCGCGGCCGAGTAGACGATCGGCTTGAACGAGGAGCCCGGCTGCCGATAGGCCTGCGTGGCGCGGTTGAACTGGCTCTGATCGAAGGAGAAGCCGCCGACCATTGCAAGCACGCGGCCGGTCCAGGGATCCATCGCCACCATCGCGCCCGACACTTCGGGGATCTGGCGGAGCCGGTACTGACCTTCGACGGGTTGCCCTTCCTTGGTGTAGAGCGGATCGGCATAGATCACGTCGCCCGGCTGGAGCACCTGGGACACGGCGGTCGGCGTCTTGCCCTTCGCGGGGCCCGAGGCGGCCTTCGCCCATCGTACGCCGTCGAGCGTGACGATGCCGGTTTCGCGCTGCTTGCTGACGGAGCCGCCGAGCTCGCGCGCGGGCTGGAAGCCGAGACGCGCCGACTGGTCGCTGGTCTCCAGCACCACGGCCATGCGCCACGGCGAGATGTCCGAGAGCGACTTGATGTCTGCGAGCTTGACGCCCCAGTCGCCGGAAATGTCGAGCTTGCTGATTGCGCCGCGATAGCCCTGTTGCTCGTCATAGTTCACGAGGCCGGTGACCATGGTCTTGCGGGCCATGACCTGGATCTTCGGATCGAGCGTCGTGCGCACCGAGAGACCGCCCTCGTAGAGCTTCTTCTCGCCATAGCGCTCGAAGATGTCGCGGCGAACCTCCTCGGCGAAATATTCGCCGGCGAAGGTGTGGGCGCCGTTGGAGCGGTTGGTGACGACCAGCGGCTCCTTGCGCGCCTTCTCGGCGTCGGCTTGCTTGATCCAGCCGTTTTCCTGGAGGCGGTCGATCACGTAATTGCGGCGCTCGATGGCGCGGTCACGGTTGCGCACCGGATGCAGCGTCGCCGGCATCTTGGGCAGCGCCGCCAGATAGGCCGCTTCCGCGACCGTCAGCTCGTTGACCGACTTGTCGAAATAGACGAGCGAGGCCGCGGCAATGCCGTAAGCGCCGAGGCCCAGATAGATTTCGTTCAGATACAGTTCGAGGATCTTGTCCTTGGAGTAGGTCTTCTCGATCCGCATCGCCAGCAAGGCTTCCTTGATCTTGCGGGCGAACGACACCTCGTTGGTCAGGAGGAAGTTCTTGGCGACCTGCTGGGTGATCGTGGAGGCGCCCTGCGGACGACGGTTGGAGCCGTAGTTCTGCAAGTAGAGCAGTCCGGCGCGCGCCATGCCGGTGTAATCGATGCCGCCATGCTCGTAGAAATTCTTGTCCTCGGCGGCGAGGAAGGCGTTGATCACGAGCTTCGGCACCGCCTGGATCGGCAAGTACAGCCGGCGCTCCTTGGCGTATTCGCCAACCAACGAGCCGTCGACCGCGTGCACGCGGGTCATCACAGGCGGTTCGTAATCCTGAAGCTGAGAGTAGTCCGGCAAGTCCTTGGAGAAATGCCAGATCAGGCCTGCCACGGCCCCGACGCCCACCAGGAAGACCACGGTTCCCGCGGCGAACAGGAAGCCCATGAACCGTATCAGCAAGCGCATTATCTGTTTATCCGTTCAAACCTTGAACAACTATGGCGCCGGCAAGGGGCGCCTTCCTCAAGTCGAGAATTCACCGGCGTACCGGTTACACCACTCAAGAGCTTCGCTGGGCCCGTAGCCCTAACACGCTTGCCGAGGGGGTTGTCGATTCCTGCCCCTCATCCGCAGATTTTATAGAGCGCCCGCTGTGGCCAAACTAGGGCTTTGCGAGGACACCCAAAACTCCCTTTTCATCAATTGGCGGGCCCGGCGGTCGCGAGCCGCTTGGCCAAAAAGGCGTCGATGGCCTGGGCCATCGACGTCACGGTCCGGGAACGCCAGCTTTCGGAGACCAGATGCTCGAGATCCCCCTTATTGGACACGTACCCCAGTTCGACCAGCACTGAGGGCACGTCGGGCGCCTTCAGCACCCGGAAGCCTGCCGACTTCAGGGGATGCTTGTGCATCCGCACCGTCGTCTTCATCTCCCCCATCAAAAGTCGGGCAAAACGGTTTGAAAAGGTACGTGTTTCCCGCTGAGCGAGGTCGATCAGGATGTCCGCGACCTCGGCCGGTTCGTCGGACAGATTGACCCCGCCGATGGCGTCCGCCTTGTTTTCGGCTTCCGCCAGCCGCTCGGCCTGGGCGTCGGAAGCCTTGTCGGACAGGGTGTAGATGGTGGCGCCCTGGGCGTCGCCCTCCGCACGCGGCAGCGCGTCGGCATGGATCGAGACGAACAGCGCGGCATTGATGGAACGAGCGACTTTGACGCGGTCGTTGAGCGGAATGAAGGTGTCGTCATCCCGGGTCATGACGACTCGGTACTTGCCGCTCATCTCCAGTCGGTCGCGCAGCGCGAGCCCAAAGGCCAGCACCAGGTTCTTCTCGGCTTCGCCGCTCGACTGGGTGCCGTTGTCGATGCCGCCATGGCCGGGATCGATCACCACCACGGGCCGCGCATCCGTCGGCGCTGCGGCTTTTTGTTGGGCCGGCTCCGGCGCCGCCGTCGCCGGGGGAGGATCAGTTGTCGCCGGATGCAGAGCGGCCCGGCTTTCCGGCGCCACCGACTGCGCGAAAGCAGCGCGATCGACCTCCTCCAGCTCCAGCACCAGCCGGGCTGGCTGGCCGTTGGCGGCCTCGAGCACGTAGGAATTGGCGATCTTGGCGGGGCCGGCAAGGTCGAGCACGATTCGCGAGCCGCCCGGCATCACGAGGCCATAGCGGAACGCCTTGACGAGCCCGCGCCCGGCCGCCCCTGTGCCCGCAGGAAGCTGGAAATTGATCTGGGGAACATCGACCACCACCCGGTACGGGTCCGCCAGGGTGAAAGCCCGGAAGGTAATGGTCTGATCGAGATCGAGAACAAGGCGGGTCTGCTTGATGTCCCCGGCCAGGCGCGCCGCCGAGACAACCGGGAAATTCGACGCCGAAACGGCAGCTTGCGGCTGGCTTTCCGCGGCCGCGACGGGCCTGGAATCAGAGCATGGCAATGCTGCGGCGCACAGCAGCGCACATCCCAGCAAAATCAGATGATTTGCGCGGCTCGCCACCGATTCCGTGCCTCCGAGCAGCTCTTCTAACGCAATAGAACCGGAGGGTTAATCCAATCCTAATGACGCAATGACCAAATCTCGCCAAGTGTGACCGGCGCGCGACGCTCGCCTTACGCTCCCTTGCACCAACGGCGCATTCCTCGTATGTACGAATTGCTGACGGCCAATATTTTCGGTTGCGTCGCTCTCAGCCTCCCGGTGCAGCGCCGGAACTCTCAAGGTTTGAGGATTCCAGCGTTTTCCCCCCTCCTTCACGGCCAGCGCGGCGCGCGGCAGCGAGGTTGGACGGGTCAAAGCTCCGGTGGCGCCGGTCCCAGGTTACCACCATTTCCAGGGACGGGCTTTGACAGGCGGCGTAGCCCGTAACCCGGTTCCTTAATCCCAAGGACCGGCGGTGTTCCCAAGGGGCGAGCGCATTCGCGCCAAACCCTGGCCAGCGGCAACTGATTAAGGGGCGGCGCGCTCGCCGTCCAATGTTTCATACGGGCCGACGCTTGATGCGCCAGACTGTGCCGACCAAAACTGAGAGACAATTCGCGACATTGCGGAGCGAAGCTTCCGCGCGCCGCGTTGTTCTCTCGGCTTCCGGTTCTGCGCGGCACGAGCGAGGGCGTTTCGGCCTTCCCCTCACCCCCGAATCAGGTGGACCGTCGCGTCACCCGGCAGCGCTAATCGCGCCCACGGTGAACCGCGCCCGCCGCCGCCAAGAGTTAAAATATGCCCAACAAGATGTTGATCGATGCCACCCACCCGGAAGAGACCCGGGTCGTCGTGGTCCGCGGCAATCGCGTCGAAGAATTTGATTTCGAGACCGCGCAACGCAAGCAACTGCGCGGCAATATCTACCTCGCCAAGGTCACACGGGTCGAACCGTCCCTCCAGGCCGCCTTTGTCGAATATGGCGGCAACCGCCACGGCTTCCTCGCCTTCAGCGAAATCCATCCCGACTACTATCAGATCCCGGTTGCCGATCGGCAGGCGCTGATCGAGGCCGAGGAGCAGGCTCATCGCGAGGCCGAGGAGGAGAACGAGAATCGTTCCCACAACCGGCGCCGCTCGCGCCACCGCAATGCCCGTCGTCGCGGCCATGGCGAGCGCGTGCAGAGCGACATCGTCGAGGGCCTCGAGGCCGGCGCTGATCCCGCCGCCCAGCCGTTCGAAGGCGAGATACTGCAGCAGCACGCCGAGGGCGCTGCGCATGAGGGCGAGCATCTGCACGCCGAAGCGGAGCATCACGACGCGTTCGAGGCTCATGACCACGATCATGATGAGCTTGGGCACGATGATCATGAGCACGCGCATGACCATGACCACCATCATGATGATGGTGAGCATGAGCATGAGTATGAACACGACCATCACGATCATGCCGACGAGGCCCTCGAGCCCATTGCGGCAGTTGGAGCCGACCCCGCGGTCGCGACCGAGTTTGCCACGGAACCGCAGCAGACCACCGCCTCCGAAGCGCCGGTGCCCGAACTCCATGCCGAGGCGCTGGCGGAAGCCGTGACCGCCGCGATCGAACCCGCCGACGCCGTGTACGCCGCCATTGAAACCGCAGAAGTGCCGCATCCCGGCGCTCCCGCCGAGGACGACGCCGACGATGGCGAGGATGGTGAAGAGGCCGAAGAGGAAGTCGTCGAATCGGTCGGCGGCGACGACGTGCTGGAGGAAGTGCCGGAGCGCACCTTCCGCCCGCGCCGCCAGTACAAGATCCAGGAAGTCATCAAGCGCCGCCAGGTGATGCTGGTGCAGGTCGTCAAGGAAGAGCGCGGCAACAAGGGCGCTGCGCTGACGACCTATCTGTCGCTCGCCGGCCGTTATGCCGTACTGATGCCGAACACCGCGCGCGGCGGCGGCATCAGCCGCAAGATCACGTCGGCCCAGGACCGCTCGCGACTGAAGGAAGTGGTGCAGGATCTTGATGTGCCCGAAGGCATGGGCATCATCCTGCGCACGGCCGGTGCCTCCCGCACCAAGCCCGAGATCAAGCGCGACTTCGAATATTTGATCCGGATGTGGGAGACGGTGCGCGACCTGACGCTGAAGTCGCAGGCTCCGACCCTCGTCTACGAGGAAGGCTCGCTGATCAAGCGCTCGCTGCGCGACCTCTACAACAAGGAGATCGACGAGATCCAGGTCGCGGGCGAAAGCGGCTACCGCGAAGCGCGCGACTTCATGAAGATGCTGATGCCGGCCAATGTCGGCGCGGTGAGGCAGTATCGCGACGGCCAGCCGCTGTTCTCGCGCATGGGCGTCGAGAGCCAGCTCGATGCGATGTTCTCGCCGACCGTGCAGTTGCGCTCCGGCGGCTATGTCGTGATCAACCAGACCGAGGCGCTGGTCTCGATCGACGTCAACTCCGGCCGCTCGACGCGCGAGCACCATATCGAGGACACCGCGCTCAAGACCAATCTGGAAGCGGCCGAAGAGGTAGCGCGCCAGCTCCGCCTGCGTGACCTCGCCGGCCTGATCGTCATCGACTTCATCGACATGGACGAAAAGCGCAACAACCGCGCGGTCGAGCGCAAGCTGTCCGATTGCCTCCGGCAGGACCGCGCGCGCATCCAGGTCGGCCGCATCTCGCATTTCGGCCTGTTGGAGATGTCGCGCCAGCGCATCCGCGCCAGCGTGCTCGAGAGCTCGACCGATCCGTGCCCGCATTGCGGCGGCACCGGTCACGTGCGCTCGGTCTCCTCGGTCGCGCTCCAGCTGCTGCGCGGGCTGGAAGAGATTTTGATGAAGGGCGCGACCCATAATCTGGTGGTCCGCACCCGCACCGACGTCGCCCTCTATGTGCTGAACCACAAGCGCGGCCATCTGCGCGACCTCGAGAACAGCTTCAAGGTCACGCTGTCGGTCATCGCCGACCCGTCCGTCAGTGGGCCGCAGGCCTATATGATCGACCGCGGCGAGCAGGTGCATACGCTGGAAGCCGCCAAGGCGCTGCTCGCAGCGCAGGCCGCGGCAA
The DNA here is from genome assembly GCF_059803515.1 of Bradyrhizobium sp. UFLA05-125. Taxonomy (NCBI): domain Bacteria; kingdom Pseudomonadati; phylum Pseudomonadota; class Alphaproteobacteria; order Hyphomicrobiales; family Nitrobacteraceae; genus Bradyrhizobium; species Bradyrhizobium sp. UFLA05-125. The sequence goes on from NZ_JBANBJ010000001.1 coordinate 387,070, forward strand.
GCCCGCCGCCAGTGGTTGAAGAAGCCTATGACGATGAGGACGGCTTCGATCTCGAGACCGAATCCGAGGTCGAGACGGACGAGACCGAGGGTCTCGCTGAGGAACAGGCCGCAGGTGATGCTGCGCCCGAGCAGGACGGCCAGCGCCGCAGGCGCCGTCGGCGTCGTCGCGGCCGTGGCGGCCAGCGCGAGGGCGAGATTCGCGAGGACACCGCGCCGATCGCTCCCGAGCCGGCCCTGGCTGCAGGCGAGTCCGACGAGGAATCCTATGTCGAGCAGGAAGGCGAAGAAACCGATGAGCAGCTCGACCAGGCCCGCGGTGAGCAGGGTGGCGGCGAGCGCCGTCGCCGGCGTGGACGTCGCGGCGGTCGCCGCCGCCGTGGCGGAGGTGAGGAAGGTCTCTCCGGTTCGATCAACGACGAGCTGAGCGCCAATCCGCCGCCTGAAGCGACGGAGGCGATCGCCGATTTCGACGCCTTCACGCCCGACGCGTCGCCGTCGATCGCGCAGACCGAAGCAATCGTTCGACCATCGGCACTGCAGCCTGAGGAGCTGGCCGACGCAGCACCTGCTCCGGCTCAATCCGAGGCAGCCAACACCGCCGATGAGTCCGCCTCCGACAACGACAAGGCCGCGCGGCGTCGTTCGACCGTGCGTGAAAAGGTGAGCTTCTTCAGCAGCCAGCCCGAGCCGGATGCCGAGGTCGCGCAAGCGCCCACCGAGGTTACGCCCCCCGCTCCCGCAGCCGAGCCTGCGCCGGAGGCCGTAGTCGAAACACCGGCGCAGCAGCCGCGTCGCGCCGGCTGGTGGTCCCGCCGTTTCGGCGGCGGCGAATAAGCCGAGCGCTCGACAACAAAAACGCCCGGCTTGGCCGGGCGTTTTTCGTTTGGGTCAACGGTAGCTACGACGAGGGCAGTTCGTCGTCGAGCGGTGCCACGTCGCGGGAGGCGATCTGGCGAAGCTGGTCGTAGAGGTCAGGCGCTTCGCTGGTACAGAGACACACGCCCTTGGCGGCAGTGGTATCGCCGGCGTTGAGGTAGGCGTGGCCCATGGTGCTATCGAGGTAGATGCCGTCCCCCTCGTGCAGGATCTCCGGTGCATAGAACTCGGTGTGGACGGCGACGCGGCCGCTCGTCACAAGAAAATACTCCTCGCCGGCGTGGCGCAGCAGCGGGCCGAACTCCTCCAGCGAGCGTGCGCGGACCTCGGCCAGGATCGGCACCATGCGTTTGCCAATCAGGTCGGTGCATTGATAGGTGTAGGTATAGAACTTCGTTGTGATCACCTGCCCCTGCCCGGCCCGGCTGATACTGCGCCGGGCGGTGACCGGCCGGTCGTGCTCGGGACGCACGGGGGTCGCCGGGTTGAACAGCTCGGCGATTTCCATCTTCAAGCCTGAGGTGAGCTGCAACAGCTTGTCGTAGGTCAGCGACATCAGGCCGTTCTCGACTTTGGACAAGGTCGAGAGCGCCATGCCCGTTCGCTCCGCCACCTGCTTGAGCGTCAGGCCGCGTGCCTGGCGGGCGGCCTTGAGGCATTGGCCGAGCTGGGAATTGGCACCTTCGGGCGTCGTGATCTCGCTCATGCAGCAAGCCTAGCACGGCAGTGGAAAAATTGTTGGCCGATCCGCCTAAACTTTTAGGCTCGGTTGAAGTTCAAGAAAGTTCCATTTGGCCGTCTGAAAGGCAGTTTTGCCAGCATTTGCGCACGGAACAGCCCGTCCTGACGAAAATTGGTGCGCCGACCACACTTTCCGATATGCTAAATCGTTTTCACATTTTGAAAGGGATTGGCATTGTCCGGACTTTGCGATTCCAGCGCCGTCGAGCTGCGCCGCCTGCTGGCTGCGCGGGCTATCTCGCCTGTCGAGCTGCTCGACGCCTGCCTGTCGCGGATCGCCACAACCAATCCCGCCGTGAACGCCACCGTGACGTTGGATGAGCCCGGTGCGCGCGCGGCGGCCAAGGAAGCCGAGGCGGCCATTCTGCGCGGCGAGGATCGTGGTGCCCTGCATGGCCTCCCGGTTCTCATCAAGGATACCCAGGACACCGCCGGGCTACGCACGACCTATGGCAGCCCGTTGTTCAGGGATCACATTCCAGCGGCGGACCAGGCTTCAGTTGCGCGGCTGCGCGCGGCCGGTGCGATCATCTTCGGCAAGACCAACACGCCGGAATGGGCTGCGGGCGGCAACACGCGCAATCCGGTGTTCGGCGCGACCGGCAATCCCTTCGATCCCATGCGATCGGCGGCCGGCTCGTCTGGCGGCTCGGCGGTGGCGCTCGCCTGCGGCATGGCCCCGCTTGCCTCGGGCTCCGACACCGGCGGCTCCCTGCGCAATCCGGCGGGCTTTGCCGGCATCGTCGGTATGCGCCCGTCCTACGGCCTCGTGGCGAGCGAAAGGCGCGCCTTCGGCTGGTCGAACCTGTCGACCGACGGCCCGATGGCGCGCAACGTCGCCGACACCGCGCTGATGCTGTCGGTGATGGCGAGCGACGATGCGCGTGATCCGCTCGCCTACACCCTGCCCGGCGAACCATTGCGCGGACGCGCCGAACGCTGGACACCTGCGCACCCCGCCGAGCTCGGCAAGCTGCGCGTCGCCTTTACCGAAGACTTTGGCTTCGCCCCGACCGAGCAGGCGATCCGCCGCGTGTTCCGCCACCGCGTCGGCAAGCTTGCGCCGCTGTTCGCCGATTGCCGCGAGGCGACGCCGGATTGCTCCGGCGCTGACGACGCCTTCGCAGTGCTGCGCGCCGGCCTGTTCCTCGCGATGCATGGCAAGAACTACAGGGAGCGTCCAGAGATGCTTGGCCCCAATGTGCGGGCCAATGTCGAGGAAGGCCTGAGCTACACGCTCGAAGACTACGCGCGCGCGGCGACGACGCAGACGCGGATTTATCACGCCTATCAAAGCTTCTTCGAAAGTTGCGACGTGCTGATCAGTCCGACCATCACGCTGAGCCCGCGGCCCTGGTCGGAGCTCTATCCGGCGGAGATCGACGGTGCGCCCACCAAGTCCTACTTCCACTGGCTCGCGCTCGCGTATGCCGTGACGCTTCCAGGCCATCCCGCGCTCAGCCTGCCCCTCGGTGTCGATGAAGCGGGGATGCCCTTCGGCCTGCAGATCGTGGGCCCGCGCGGCGGTGACGCCATCGTCCTCTCGGTTGCTGCAGGCATCGAGGCCGCGTTTGCGAGCGACCGGCAGCTCTGCCGCCCGATCCCCGATCTGGCGCGGCTCGCCGCGGCGGCGCCGCTCTCGGCCGCGCCAGGCTTCCTCACCTGGGAATGACCCCACAGCAGAGTTAACAGCGCCACCGGATCGCCGGCGAAGCGGAGAAGAGCATGACTGAATTGTCGCAGCGAAAAACCGGGGTCGTCGCGTTCGTCCTGCTCTACATCGCCTACTGCATCTCCTACATCGATCGCGCCGCGATCTCGCTGGCGCTGGCGCAAATCGGCAAGGACTTCAATCTCCAGGCCGCCGATCTCGGCATCGTCATCAGCGCGTTCTTCCTCGGCTATGCCGCGATGCAGGTGCCGGGCGGATGGCTCTCCGACCGCTTCGGCTCGAAATATGTGGTGATCGTCACGATCGTGATGTGGTCGCTGTTCACGGCCTTCACGAGCCTTGCCTGGTCGCTGACATCGCTGATCGCGATCCGCTTCATCTTCGGCATCGCCGAGGGCGGTTTCCCGCCGGCGAGCATCCGCGCCATTGCGGAGCTCTTCAAGAGGGACAGCCGGCCGAAAATGTCGGCGCTGCTGCTGTCGTCGAACTATGCCGGCAGCATGCTCGCGCCGCTGATCATGGCGCCGCTGATCCTCTGGCTCGGCTGGCGCCACGCCTTCAACACGATCGGCATCGCCGGCCTCGTGTTCGCACTTGTTTATTTCCTCTTCGTCCCGCATCTGGGGCGCCTGGGCGCGGCCCAGGCGAGCACGGCGACGGCAAAGACCGCGGACCGCGCGCCGATGCGCGAGTTGATGAAGAACCCGCTGATCTGGCAGTTGATGGTGGTGTGGTTCGGCCTCAGCTGCGTCAACAAGGGCCTGGATTCCTGGATGCCACTCTATTTGCTCCAGCAGCGCGGACTCGATCTCAAGACCGTCGGCATCGTGGCGCCGATCCCGTTCGTGATGGCGACGATCGCGACCGCGATCGGCGGCTGGGTAATGACGACGTTCTTCGCCGAGCGCGAAAAATGGCTCCTGATCGGCAGCTCCGCGTTGACCGGCATCTTCCTCTACGCCATGTACAGGGCGGAAACGATCGCGCTGCTGATCACCTACCAGTCGCTGGTCTATTTCTTCAAATCCTTCGTGCTGGCCTCGGTGGTTGCGCTTCCGACAAAGCTGCTTCGCGACGACCAGATCGGATCGGGCGTCGGCATGGTCAATCTTGGCGGCCAGAGCGCAGGTTTCGTGGCGCCGGCGGCGATTGGCTTCATCGTGACCGGAACCGGATCGTTCGATGCGGCCTTCGGCTTCCTGGTGGCGATGACCGCGATGTCGGTCGTCGTCGCCGCGACCATCAACACGGCGCAGCCCAAGCTCGCGCCGCGGCCGGCCTGAAGGGAAACATGCCGATGCAAAGCGCAATCGTCCTTGGCGGCGGCATGATCGGCGTCAGCGCGGCGCTGCATCTGCAGCGGCGTGGCTGGTCGGTGACGCTCGTCGATCGCAGGGAGCCGGGCCGCGAAACCAGCTACGGCAATGCCGGAATGATCCAAGCCGAAGCTGTGCGGCCATATCCAATGCCGCGCGACTTTGCGACGCTCTTGAAGATCGCGACCGGCCGCACCAACGACGTCCGCTACAGCCTTACGTCCCTCCACCGCCACGTCGAGCCTCTGCTCCGCTATTGGTGGCATTCGGCGCCCAAGCGACATCGCGAGGCGATCGAGGCATGGGCGCGCCTGATCGCCTATGCGACATCAGAGCACGATATCCTCATCCGCGAAGCCCACGCCGACAATCTTATCCGCCGCGCCGGTTATCGGCTGTTGCATCGCGATCCCGCCGAGTTCGAGCTCGCAATCAAGACCGCGGAGGAAAACCAGCGCGACTTCGGCGTGAAGTTTCGTGTCCTGAACGGTAGCGAGCTGGCAAAGGCCGAACCGATCCTGCGCGACGATCTGCCCGGTGCCATTCATTGGCTGGAGCCGTGGACTGTGTCGGATCCCGGCGCCTTGGTCGCGAGCTATGCCGAACTGTTCCAGCGCCTCGGCGGTCATATCATTCTCGGCGATGCGCAGACGCTGCAGCAGACGTCGTCCGGCTGGTCCGTGCAAACCGACGACGGGCCAATCGATGCGGCCAATGTCGTCGTCACGCTCGGACCGTGGTCCCCCGATCTGTTGCAAAAATTCGGCTATCGCATTCCGCTGGTGCGCAAGCGCGGCTACCACATGCACTATAGCGGCGGCGCTTCGCTCGACCTCCCGCTGGTCGATACGGCAAGAGGCTACGCCATGGGGCCGATGGCCAGGGGCATCCGCATCACCACTGGCGCCGAGCTGACCGGGCCGGATGCGCCGGCAACGCCTGTTCAGCTCGCTAGTGCAGAGGCTTCCGCGCGAGAGCTGCTCGATCTCGGCGGCCGCGTCGAACCCGAGCCGTGGTACGGCACGCGGCCTTGCACGCCCGACATGCTGCCCGTGCTTGGGCCAGCACCGCGCCATCGCGGTCTCTGGATGAACTTCGGCCACGGTCACCAGGGCTTCACGCTGGGCCCTGCCACCGGCCGCCTGCTCGCTGAGATGATGAGCGGCGAGACGCCTTCGATCGATCCCACGCCATACCGGCCAGAGCGTTTCTAGCCAGCGCGTTTCGCGGCGAGGACCGCCAGCGCGGCCGACATCCGCATCAGCGGATCGTCCCATTCGCGCGGGCGACGCTGCCGGAACAGCCGCATGGTCGGATACCATGGGCTATCCTCGCGCTCGCGCAGCCAGCGCCAGTCGAGCGCGTAAGGCAGCAGCATCCAGACCGGGCGGCCGAGCGCGCCGGCAAGATGCGCAACCGAGGTGTCAACCGCGATGACGAGATCGAGCGCTGCGACCGCCGCGGCGGTATCGGAAAAATCGCCAAGCGCCGGTGCGAGATCGACGATGTCATTGCCAAGCGCCGCGAGCACCGGGAGGTCAGCCTCGCGTGGCTCCTTCTGAAGGCTGTAGAGCTGCACGCCTGGTGTGATCAGGCATGGCAAGACCGCTTCCGCCGACAGAGAGCGCTGTGCGTCGCCCTTGTGCCTGGGATTGCCGGCCCAGACCACGCCGACCTTCAGTACGCTTACGCCATCGAGCGCGGCGCGCCATCGCGACAGTCTTGCCGGATCCGGATGGAGATAGGGCACGTTCGCCGGAATCGTGTCGAGCCTCGTGCCGAACACGCGCGGCAGGCTCATCAGCGGCAGTTGCACGTCGAACGGCGGCAGCGGCTCGCCGCGCGCGATCACGGTGACGCCCTCCATCGTCCGCAGCAGCGAGGCCAGCGCCGGCTGGACCTGGAGGATGATGGAGCCGCCCCGTGCGGCCACCATCGGCAGATAGCGCACGAATTGCAGGGCATCGCCGAGCCCGTACTCGGCAAACAGCAGAAGCGCGCGGCCGTCAAGCGGCTCGCCCTGCCATTCTGGCTCGCTGAAGGTCGGGTCGCCGTCGGACAGGGTCTTGCACCTGCGTCGCCATTGATAGGCTTCAAAGCCGCTGGCGAAGTCGCCGTTCATCAGCAAAAAATGCGCGTGATTATATTGAGCGAGCGGCTGCTCCGGATCGAGCGCGATGGCCTGTCGCGAGGCGGCCAGCGCGGCGTCGATCTCGCCGGCATTGCGCAGTGACACCGCGAGGTTAGCATGGCCTTTGGCGTAGGCCGGATCGGCGGCGACGGCGCGGAGATGCGCGGCGACGGCCGCTTCGACACGATCCTGCTTCTCGAAGACGATCCCGAGATTGGTATGGGCGGGCGCATGATCGGTCTTCAGTGTCAGCGCGCGCTCGCAAGCTGCGATGGCCTCATCGAAAAGCCCGAGCTCGCAGAGGCAAGCGCCAAGATTGCTGATGATCACGTGATCCGCCGGATCGCGCGCGATCGTCCGCTGATAGATCGCGGCCGCCTGATGCAGGTGACCGGCCTCGTGCAGGACGAGACCGAGCAGCCGCATCGCCGCAAGATTGTCAGGGTCTAGCAGCGTCGCGTGGCGATAATGCACGATCGCCTCCTCGAACTCGCCCTTGCGATAGAGCGCAGCGCCGAGATTGCAGAGCAGACCCGGATGCTCGGGGTCTGCGTCGAGCGCGCGGCGGTAGGCGGTCACGGCCTCGTCGAGCTTCTTCTGATCAGCAAGCACATTGCCGAGATTGAGCCAGACGCCGCGATGTGCTGGATCCCTTGTGATGACCTCGCGATAGGCATGCTCGGCCTCGGCAAGACGGCCCTGCCCCGCCAGCGCGACGGCCAGGTTGAAATTCGCACGCGTCAGGTGCGGATCGATCGCGATGGCACGCCGGTAGGCAGCTTCCGCCTCCTCGAAGCGCGACAGCTCTGCGAGCGCCACGCCGAGCTTGTTGCAGAGGCCTGCATCGCCCGGCCGCCGCAGAAGCGCGCGCTGAAACGCCGCCACTGCGCCGTCCTGCTCACCCTTTACGGCAAGTGCGTCGCCCAGCGTGACGAGGGCCGGCGCGTGGTCAGGATCGAGGCTGAACACGCGGCTCAGCAGATTCGCCCCGTCGCTCGCGCGATCGGTCACGAAAGCGACCACGGCGGACAGATGCAGCGCCGGCACATGGTCGGGATGCGCCTTCAGGACTTCCCCGCACAACAGCCCGGCATGATCCGGTCGCCCCGCCTCGTAATGCTCCACCGCCCGCAACAGAATCCGATCGACCCCCGCCTGGCCCATGCTGCCACCCACCCTTCACCCCGAAATCCCGATGGGGGTTGAACGGACGAGCGCGCGGATTCCGTCACTTTTGATGCCTGGCAAAACAGCAAGGGCTGATCGACCATGTCGACCAGCCCTATCACTTCGAGGCCTGACAACGCGCGAAGCGCTGTCAGATCCAGCTTGCAGCTCAGTCCGTCGTGAGCGCCGTCTCCATGTCGGTCGGATCGATCTGCTGGCCCAGCCGCGCATTGAGCTTGTCGCGGTCGAGCTCACCCTCCCACCAGGCGACGATCACGCAGGCGACGCCGTTGCCGCAAAGATTGGTCAGCGCGCGGCACTCGCTCATGAACTTGTCGATGCCGAGCACGATCGCCATACCCGGCACCAGCCGCGGGTCGACCACCGCCAGCGTCGCAGCAAGCGTGATGAAGCCGGCTCCGGTGATGCCGGAGGCACCCTTCGAGGTCAGCATCGCCACCACCAGGATGGTGATCTGCTGGCCCAGGGTGAGATCGACGCCGAGCGCCTGCGCGATGAACAGGGTGGCCAGGGTCATATAGATGTTGGTGCCGTCGAGGTTGAACGAATAGCCGGTGGGCACCACGAGGCCGACCACCGACTTGGAGCAGCCGAGGCGTTCCAGCTTCTCCATCAAGGACGGCAGCGCACTTTCCGAGGACGAGGTGCCGAGCACGATCAGCAGTTCGTCCTTGATGTAGGCGAGGAACTTGAAGATCGAGAAGCCGGCAAAGCGCGCGATCGTGCCGAGCACGATCAACACAAACAGCGCCGCGGTAACGTAGAACGTGGCGATCAGCCCGATCAGGTTGAGGATCGCGCCGGTGCCGAACTTGCCAATCGTATAGGCCATCGCGCCGAACGCACCGATCGGTGCCGCGCGCATCACGATGGAGATGACGCCGAAAACCGCGTGCGCAGCGTCATCGATGAAGGCGCGGATGGTATGACCGCGTTCGCCGAGGCCCATGATGGCGAAGCCGAACAGCACCGAGAACAACAGCACCTGGAGGATCTCGCCTTGAGCGAAGGCGCCGACCACGGTGTCAGGAATGATGTGCAGGATGAAGTCGACGCTCTTCTGTCCCTCGGCCTGCTTGGCGTAGTTGGCAACCGCCTGCGCGTTCGCTGCCGCACCGCCGAAACCCGCGCCTGGACGAACCAGATTGCCGACGATGAGGCCGATCAGGAGCGCAAAGGTGGAGACGACCTCGAAATAGACCAGCGCCTTGACGCCGATGCGGCCGACCTTCTTGGCGTCCTGGATGTGGGCGATGCCCGAGACCACGGTGCAGAAGATGATCGGGGCGATCACCATCTTGATCAGCTTGATGAAGCCGTCGCCCATCGCCTTGATCCAGTCGTTGGTCGCGACCGTGGGCCACAGCCAGCCGACGATGGCCCCCAGGAAGATGGCGATCAGCACCTGGATATAGAGAACCTTGTACCACGGCTTGGCAGCGGCCTTTGCGGCCGGCGCGCCCGCAGTCATCGTTGTCGTCGTCATGGCTCCCTCCCCTCAATTCCCTTGGTTCTAGCCAAGATCAACTTGGCGGGCCGAGTCAAATGGAACTGCTCGGCCGTTGGCCGCTTATTGGCGGCGGTCGACGACCCGGCGCGCAGCCGGCATCAAGGTCGCTCCGAGCGCGTTCTTGATCAGCGATGCCGCGATGAACGGCAGGATGCCGACCTGCCAGGCCTTTGCGACGCCAAGCCCGAGGCCGAAAGCGAGCCAGGCGAAGCCGACCGCCAAAATGACGATGTGACCGATGGCCATGGCCGCGAACAGCCAGGCCATGCTGCGATCCCAGCCCCGCTCGGCGAGAAAGCCCGTGACGAAGGCCGCCGCGACGAAGCCAAACAGATATCCGGCCGTGGGGCCGATGAGCGGGGCGAGGCCGCCGACAGGGCCTGCGAACACCGGCAGGCCCATCGCACCTTCCGCGAGGTACGCGATCATGGTTGCGCTACCGAGGCGCCAGCCATAGCCGGCGCCAATCATCAGCACGACCAGCGTCTGCAACGTCATCGGCACATAGGGCAGCGGCAGGCTGACCTTGGCTGACAGCGCCATCAAAGCGGTACCAATCGCAACCAGCACGACCGCGCGCAACGCGCCCGCGCTGCTTTGGACCGGCCAGACGATGGCCGCGAGAGGAAAATGCGGGGCGACGGCAGGCGTTTTGTCAGACACGTTGAACTCCGGAAGGCTCTCAAAAACTGGCGGGCTATTTAAGCCAGTGAGCGATCCGGTCAACTGCTTCCCGCATCTCCTCCGCCGATCTCGCATAGGAAAAGCGGATGAAGGAGCGGCCGTGCAAGGGATCGAAATCGATGCCGGGCGTTGCCGCGACATGGGCCTGCTCCAGCATCTGCGTGGCAAACTCGAAGCTGTCGGAGGTGAAATCCGACACGTCGGCATAGAGATAGAATGCGCCATCGGCGGGCAGGAACTTGGTCAGGCCCGCCTTCGGCAGCCCCTCGATCAGGATGCGGCGGTTCTCCTGATAGCCGTGCTTGATCTCTTCCATCTCGGCAGCGCCGTCGAATGCTGCTTCAGCCGCGATCTGCGACAGCGACGGCACCGAGATCGACAGGTTCTGCTGGAGCCGCTCGACCGGCCGCACCAGAACTTCCGGCACGACCATCCAGCCGACCCGCCAGCCGGTCATGCAGAAATATTTCGAGAACGAGTTGATGATCAGCGCATGGTCCGACAGCGCCGCCGCAGTGACGGCGGGAAAAGCATAGTCGAGGCCGTGATAGATCTCGTCCGAGATGAAGCGGATTCCGGCGCCCTCCGCTGCTGCGATCAGGCTGGACAGCGCCTCCCTGGACATCATGGTCCCGGTGGGATTGGCGGGACTTGCGACCAGCACGCCCTTGAGCGGCGCCTTGCGATGGGCGGCCAGCAGCGCCTCGCCGGTCAGGGCGTGACGGGTCTCGCTGGTGGTCTCGATCGGCACCGGCTCGCAGCCGAGCGCGGTCAGGATATGCCGGTATGGCGGATAGCCGGGCACCGTCACCGCGACGCGGTCACCCGGCTCGAACATGGCCAGGAAGGCCAGGATGAAGCCGCCGGAAGACCCCGTGGTGACGACGATCCGCTCGGGGCTCACCGCACAGCCATAGGCGTCGCGATAATGGCGCGCGATCCGCTCGCGCAAGCTGGGGATACCGAGCGCGGAGGTATAATCGATTCGCGCGCTATCCAGCGCCTGGTGGGCGGCGGCGATCGCGGTCTTCGGGGCCGGCGCGGCAGGCTGTCCGACCTCCATATGGATGACGTGGCCGCCCGCCGCCTCGATTCGCGCGGCCGCCGCCATCACGTCCATCACCATGAAGGGGGGAACGTCGCTGCGGCGGGATGGCGTCAGCCAAGGCTCCAGCCGGTTCCTCAATATCGCATCGGCCATCAATATCTGCTATTTCGCTTCCGGTCCGGAACCCCTTGGGGGACCGGGAACGGGGCGCCCGCGCCCCAGACTGGCCGCATTGTGCGGCTCATTAGGGCATACCCCGTATCCGGTCCGACGCCAATCACCAAGACCAATCACGAAACTGCATTTCAAGACCGATCGATGTTGCTCCAGCTCGCTTTGCGCAAGAAGGCCTCCGCTCTCACCGCCATCGTGACTGCGGCGGCCGTGGTGCTGACGCCGCTTCCGGCGATCAAGGCCCAGGAGAGCCCCAGAGGCCCGCCGGTGCTGCGCGACACCGAGACCGAGCAACTGCTGCGCGAATATACCAGGCCCATCCTGCGCGCCGCGGGACTGGAGAAGCAGAACATCCAGATGGTGATCCTCAACGACGCATCGTTCAACGCGTTCGTCGCTGATGGCCGCCGCATCTTCGTCAATTACGGCGCGATCATGCAGTCGGAAACGCCGAACCAGCTGATCGGCGTGCTCGCGCACGAGACCGGGCATCTGGCCGGCGGCCATCTCGCCAAGCTGCGCGAGCAGCTCGCCAACGCCCAGACCCAGATGATCATCGCCATGCTGCTCGGCGCCGGCGCCATGGTCGCGGGCGCCCGCAGTGGCAACGCGAACAATGGCCTCGCCAATGCCGGTGCGGCCGCCGTCGCCGGACCGCAGGAGATGATCCGCCGCTCGCTGCTGTCCTATCAGCGCCAGCAGGAGGAGAACGCCGACCGCGCCGGCGTGAAGTTCCTGACCGCGACCCAGCAATCGCCGAAGGGCATGTACGAGACCTTCAAGCGCTTCACCAGCGAGAGCCTGTTCGCCGCGCGCGGCGCCGATCCCTATTTGCAGTCGCATCCGATGCCGGCCGAGCGCGTCGAGGCGCTCGCCCAGTTCGCCCGCTCCAGCCCCTATTGGGACAAGAAGGACGACCCGGCGCTGCAGGCGCGCCATGACATGGTGCGCGCCAAGGTCTCCGCTTTCATGGAGCGGCCCGAGACCGTCTATCGCCGCTATCCGCTGACCAACGACAGCATGCCCGCCCGCTATGCCCGCGCCATCAGCACCTATCTGCACGGCGACCTGCGCAGCGCGCTGGCCCAGATCGACGCGCTGATCCAGGCGCAGCCGAACAACCCGTATTTCTACGAGGTACGCGGCCAGGCACTGCTCGAGAGCGGCAAGGCGGCGGAAGCGATCCCCGCCCTGCACAAGGCGGTTCAGCTCTCCGGCAACGCCCCGCTCATCGAGATGTTACTTGGGCAGGCTCTGGTCGGAACTGATAATAAGTCCTACACGGACGAAGCGATCCGGATTCTCCGTGCCGCGGTGGCGCGGGAGCCGGAGGCACCGATCGGCTACACGCAGCTCGCCATGGCCTATGGCCGCAAGGGGGACTATGCGGAGGCCGACCTGGCGTCAGCGCAGGCCGCTTACCTGCGCGGCGACAACAAGACCGCACGCGAACTTGCGACGCGCGCAAAAACCCGTTTCGCCATCGGCACGCCCGGCTGGGTCAAGGCCGATGACATCGTGGCGTCAAAACCGCCACGCAACAATTAGACGATTGGAACGACACCGACACCACGACGTCACGGCGCGGCCAGGTTAGATCGGCCGGGATGTCTTCCGAAACCTGCTTTCGACCAGAGGATTTGCCAATGCCTTCACTGCGCCTGATCGTCCCCGCGCTGTTTGCGCTCGCCGTCTTCGGCGGAGCCGCGCCCGCCGCGGCCGACAGCTTCACCGACACCCAGCGCTCGGACATCGAGGCGATCATCAAGAACTATCTCGTCAGCCATCCCGAGGTGCTCGAGGATGCGATGGCCGAGCTCAGCAAGCGCCAGGCGGCCGCCGAAGCGCAAAAGCACGAAGCAAGCATCGCGCAGAATGCCGATGCGATCTTCAACTCGCCGCGCCAGGTCGTGCTCGGCAACAAGGACGGCGACGTCACCTTCGTCGAGTTCTTCGATTACAATTGCGGCTACTGCAAGCGCGCGATGTCGGACATGCTCGACCTCATGAAGAACGATCCCAAGCTGAAGGTCGTGCTGAAGGAGTTTCCGGTGCTGAGCCAGGGCTCGGTCGAGGCGGCGCAGGTTGCGGTCGCTGTCCGCATGCAGGATCCCACCGGCAAGAAGTATCTCGACTTCCATCAGAAGCTGCTCGGCGGCCGTGGCCAGGCCGACAAGGCGCACGCGCTTGCCGCCGCCAAGGAAGCCGGTCTCGACGTCGCGAAGATCGAGAAGGACATGGCCAATCCGGAAGTGCGTGCCACGATCGAGGAGAACTTCAAGCTCGCCGAAGCGATGGGCATGAATGGCACGCCGAGCTACGTGATCGGCAAGCAGATCGTGGTTGGTGCCATCGGCCTCGACGGCCTGAAGGAGAAGATCGGCGTCGCGCGCTGCGGCAAGGCGACCTGCTAGTTCCAGATTTCGATTATCCGAATACTGCGAAAAGACCGGCTTTTGCCGGCCTTTTTTGTTGTCAGGATGTTGACGCGAACGTTCATCGCGCGTTCAACAAACAAAAGCCGCGGAACCACTGAAGTTTCGGAACATCTCATTTCTCCTTTCGTTGTCGGCGCGGGCAATGACGCACAAAACACGTGAGGAGAGGTTCAATGACTAATCGCTTTATGATCTCGGTTGCCGCGCTGGCACTCGTCGCGGGCACTGGTCTCGCGAATGCGCAGGGAACAGGGACCAAGGAGAGCGGCGGCTCCCAGCAGCAACAGAACGCGCTTCCTTCCACCGGCGCGGCTGAACATGGCGGTGCCATGAGCAGGGAAAAGGGCACCGTGGGTCAGGCTGGCGGATCGATGAAGTCCGGCGCTGAAGAGAGGTCCTCGGGCACCATGAAGCACGAGCAATCCGGCGACACACACAGGGATTCCATGGGCAAGGAGAAGGGCACCGTGGGACAATCCGGCGGATCCATGAAGTCCGGCGCCGAAGAGAAGTCCTCGAGCACGATGCACAAGAATCCGACGGCTGAGGAGAAGTCGGGTGCAACGAAGGGCCAACGCACCGACGAACACGCCCAGGGCCAGCAGGACAGGTCGAAGGGCATGAGCTCGGAGACACAGACCAAGTCCGGCACGACGACCGGCCAGGCCGGTGCTGGCGCCAAGCTCTCGACCGACCAGCGCACGCAGATCACCTCGGTCATCCGCGAGGAGAAGGTTGCTCCCGTCAGCAACGTGAACTTCTCGGTTTCGGTCGGCACGCGGATCCCGCGTGAGGGCATCGAGCTGCACGTGCTGCCGTCACGGGTGGCGACGATTTATCCAGAATGGCGGAGCTACAAGTACGTCCTGGTCCGCGACGAGATCGTGATCATCGATCCGGCCACCTACGAGATCATTGCGGTACTCAACGCCTGACGGCCGAGAGATCGGCAATCCCAGGGGCGGGCAGCAATGCCCGCCCCTTTTTGCCTTTGGCCGGCAGCCATGCTTTGGACTGGTTAACAAGTAATTTCCGTAGCTTCCACACAGCTTTTTGCAGACTGGATGAGCTATCTGAAGCCCCGCGGGAGGTCGTTGAAGGCTTCCCCTAAGCCCCTTTGTTACCTATAACCCCCGCCACCTCCGCCGAAGCACCTGACCGGGATTTGAATGGCTGAACCTGCAACCGACACCATCCTCGTCCTCAACGGGCCGAACCTCAACATGCTGGGGACGCGCGAGCCGGAGAAATACGGGAACGCGACGCTGGCCGACGTCGAGACGCTCTGCCGGGAGACCGCAGCGAATTTCGGTCTCAAGGCCGACTGCCGGCAGTCCAACCGCGAAGGCGAATTGATCGACTTCATCCACGAGGCGCACGCCCGCAAGATGAAGGGCATCATCATCAACGCCGGCGGCTATTCGCACACCTCGATTGCGCTGCACGATGCGCTGCTCGCTGTGCAGATCCCGACGGTCGAGGTGCACGTCACCAACATCCACTCCCGCGAGAGTTTCCGTCACCATTCCTACACCGCCCGCGCCGCATTCGCGTCGCTGTGCGGCTTCGGCATCGAGGGCTACCGCCTCGCGATCCAGGGCCTTGCCGCCAAGCTCGGCATCCAGCCCAAAGCCTGACGCCCCTTTTCAAACAGAAGGTTCGGAATCAAGATCATGGCGCGCCAGCCAGACGATAAAGCAGCCGCAAAATTTTCCAGCGAGGACTCCGCGCTCATCCGCGAGCTCGCAAACCTGCTCGACGAGACGAGCCTCACCGAGATCGAGATCGAACGCGCAGGACTTCGCCTGCGCGTCGCGCGCAACGTAAGCGTCGCCGCGGCCGTGCCGGCGTCGGTCATCGCGGCCCCTGTCGCTGCAGTTGGCGCGGCGACTGCGACTGCCGCGCCGGCAGATCTCTCGAAACATCCCGGCGCCGTCACCTCGCCGATGGTCGGCACCGCCTATTGGGCGCCGGAGCCAGGCGCAAAGCCTTTCATCGAGGTCGGCTCCAAGGTTTCGGTCGGTCAGACGCTCCTCATCATCGAGGCGATGAAGACCATGAACCAGATCCCCTCACCGCGTGCCGGAACCGTGACGCAGATCCTGGTCGAGGACAGCCAGCCGGTCGAGTTCGGCGAGCCGCTGGTCATCATTGAATAAGCGAGTGGCGAATGGCGAATAGCGAATGGTTGCTGCACTTCCATTCGCCATTCGCCACTCGCTATTCACCCGCTGAGGCACCATGTTCGACAAGATCCTCATAGCCAATCGCGGCGAGATCGCCCTTCGCATCCTGCGGGCCTGCAAGGAACTCGGGATCGCGACCGTCGCCGTGCACTCCACCGCCGACGCGGACGCGATGCACGTTCGCCTCTCCGACGAGAGCGTCTGCATCGGGCCGCCGCAGTCGAAGGACAGCTATCTCAACGTCCCCGCGCTGCTCGCGGCCTGCGAGATCACCGGCGCCGATGCGGTGCATCCGGGCTACGGCTTCCTGTCGGAGAATGCGCGCTTTGCGGAAATCCTCTCCGAGCACAATCTGCATTTCATCGGCCCGAAGGCCGAGCATATCCGCCTAATGGGCGACAAGATCGAGGCCAAGAAGACCGCCAAGCGGCTCGGCATCCCAGTGGTGCCCGGCTCCGACGGCGCGGTCGGTCCCAACGACAACGCGATGGCGATTGCGAGGGAGATCGGCTTCCCAGTGCTGGTGAAGGCTGCCGCCGGCGGCGGCGGGCGCGGCATGAAGGTCGCGAACAGCGAGGCAGACCTTGCGCTGGCGCTGTCGACGGCCGCCAACGAAGCGAAATCTGCCTTCGGCGATGCGTCCGTTTACCTGGAAAAATACCTGAAGAAGCCGCGCCACATCGAAATCCAGATCCTCGGCGACGGCCGCGGCGGCGCGATCCACCTCGGCGAACGCGATTGCTCGCTGCAGCGCCGTCACCAGAAGGTCTGGGAGGAAGGTCCCTCGCCCGTCCTCTCCGCAGCCGCGCGTGCCAAGATCGGTGAGACCTGCGCCAAGGCCATGCGCGAGATGAAATATCTCGGTGTCGGCACGATCGAGTTCCTCTTCGAAGACGGCGAGTTCTACTTCATCGAGATGAACACGCGCATCCAGGTCGAGCATCCCGTCACCGAGAGCATCACCGACATCGATCTCGTGCTGGAGCAGATCCGCATTGCCGCCGGCGGCGACCTGCCGGCGAAGCAGGAGGAGATCCAGATCATCGGGCACGCGATCGAGTGTCGCATCAATGCGGAGCACCCGCAGACCTTCCGGCCCTCGCCCGGCCGGATCTCGCAGTACCATCCGCCCGGCGGACTGGGCGTACGGATCGACTCGGCCGTCTACCAGGGCTACACGATCCCGCCCTATTACGATTCCCTCGTCGGCAAGCTGATCGTGCACGGCAAGACCCGCACCGAATGCCTGATGCGGCTGCGCCGCGCGCTGGACGAGATGGTGGTCGACGGCATCGAGACGACGCTGCCGCTGTTCCGAGCCCTGGTGCGTGAACCCGCCATCATCGACGGCGACTACCACATCCACTGGCTGGAACAGTACCTGGCCGGCCAGTCGGGCAACTAGCGCCTACCATCCTTCCCTTGCTATGGAACCGAACGCCGCCTGCGGCGTTATCGGCGGGTTTTCTGCACGGGGGAGTGGAAATTCTTAACGTCGGAAGCGGAGTTGGCGTAACGCCTGACCTGAGACGGCGGCGCGCACTTTGGCAGATCCTGCTGTTCGCGGCGGGACTCTTGGTGCTGACGGTGATCAGCGCCGGCTCCGTCTACCTCGTCAACAAGGCGCGCGACGACAACGCCTCGGTCATTCACACCATCGAGGTTGAGAACCAGATTCACACGCTGCTGCTGGAAATTCGTCGCGCCGAGAGCAGCGCGAGCGGATTTCTCCTCACGCGCGGGCCGGAATTTTGGACCGACCACCAGGCCGCGGTGGCAGGGGTCCTGCCGCATCTCAACAGGCTAGCAGAGCTGACCAAGGACAATCCCGCGCAGGCGGAAAACGTCCGCAAGCTGCGGCCGGCGGTCGAAACCAGGCTCGACCAGTTCACGCGCGAGATGAACTACATCGAACAGAGCGACTTCGCCCGCGCCTCCGCGCTCGTCCGCGAAGCCGCCGCCGGCGACACGACGAGCACGATCCGCGACGCGGCCGACGCCATGCTCCGCGAGGAGCAGCGATTGTTCGCACTCCGCTCGGCCAATGCCAACAACAGCCAGACGCTGGCGGCGTCGCTGACCGGCGTCGGCTCCGGCCTCGTCGTGGTGCTTGTGCTGATCTCGATCTGGCTGGTGCGGCGCTCGGCGACCATCCGCGACGAGGCGGAGGCACGCCTGCGCGATGCCAACCTCAATCTCGAGGCCACCGTCGACGAACGGACGGCAGACCTGCGCGAAGCCAACAACGAGATCCAGCGCTTTGCCTATATCGTCAGTCACGACCTGCGCTCGCCGCTGGTCAACATCATGGGCTTCACCAGCGAGCTCGAGGAATTGAGCAACGACATCTTCCGGCGCATCGGCAGCCTCACCCACGTTCCGGCGGATGGGCCGCCGCTGGCGATGAACGATGCCGCGGAAATTGCGCTGGAGGGCCCGGACAAGCAGCTCTCCCAGGATTTTTCCGAGGCGCTCGGCTTCATCAAATCCTCGATCGCCAAGATGGATCGCCTGATCTCGGCGATCCTCAACCTCACCCGCGAGGGCCGGCGCGAATTCGAGCCGGTCAAGATCGACACGGGCGAGCTGATCGAGGCAATCGTCGCGACGGTGGCGCATCAGGCCGCCGAGGCACAGGCCGAAATCCGCGTCGGCGAACTGCCCGATATCGTGAGCGACCGCCTGGCGCTGGAGCAGATCTTCTCGAACCTGATCGATAACGCCATCAAGTATCTCAGGACCGGGGTCCCCGGCGAGATCGTGCTGCGCGGCCGCACCAAGCTTGGCTATGCGATCTTCGAGATCTCCGACAATGGCCGCGGCATCGACCCGAAGGATCACCACCGCATCTTCGACCTGTTCCGCCGCGCCGGCCTCCAGGACAAGCCGGGCCAGGGCATCGGCCTTGCCCACGTCCGCGCGCTGGTGCGCCGGCTCGGCGGTACGATGTCGGTCTCCTCCGAACTCAACGTCGGCAGCACTTTCACGATCACGCTGCCGATCAAGTGGAACGCCAGCAAGCGGAATGCACAGCAATGACCCAGCCCGTTACCATCATCATGATCGAGGACGACGAGGGGCATGCCCGCCTTATCGAACGCAATATCCGACGCTCCGGTGTGAACAACGAGATCGTGCCGTTTGCCAACGGCACGGAGGCCATCCGCTATCTGTTCGGCGCTGACGGCACCGGCCTCGCCCAGAAAGGCAATGCGCTGCTGATCCTGCTCGATCTCAACCTGCCCGACGCGAGCGGGATCGATATCCTGAAGCGGATCAAGGAGAACAAGTACCTGAAGGCCTCTCCTGTGGTGGTGCTGACCACCACCGACGACTCCCAGGAGATCAAGCGCTGCTACGAGCTCGGCTGCAACGTCTACATCACAAAACCGGTCAATTACGAGAATTTTGCCAACGCGATCCGGCAGCTCGGGCTATTCTTCTCCGTCATCCAGGTGCCCCCAGCCGCAACATGAACCGGACAACGCCGACGCTGCTCTATATCGACGACGACGACGCGCTGGCGCGCCTCGTCGAGCGCGGGCTGACGCGCCGCGGTTACAAGGTCGTCCTTGCCGCAAGCGGCGAGGAAGGCCTCGCGCGGATCCGGCAAGGAGACGTTGACGGCGGCATCGACGTCGTGGC
The DNA here is from genome assembly GCF_059803515.1 of Bradyrhizobium sp. UFLA05-125. Classification (NCBI taxonomy): domain Bacteria; kingdom Pseudomonadati; phylum Pseudomonadota; class Alphaproteobacteria; order Hyphomicrobiales; family Nitrobacteraceae; genus Bradyrhizobium; species Bradyrhizobium sp. UFLA05-125. The sequence goes on from NZ_JBANBJ010000001.1 coordinate 406,681, forward strand.
GCTCGACCAGTACATGCCGGGCCTCGACGGTCTCGAGACACTCGAGCAGATCATGGCGATTCCGGGCGCTCCGCCGGTCGTCTTCGTCACGGCATCGCAGGATTCCAGCATTGCCGTCACCGCGCTGAAGGCGGGCGCAGCCGACTACCTCGTCAAGGACGTCACGGGCGACTTCATCCCGCTGCTGCATGTCGCGGCCGATGGCGCCCTGCGCCAGGCCGCGCTCCAGAAGGCGCGCGAGGAGGCGGAAGCTGAAATCCACGCCTCGCGCGACCGCTACGCGGCACTTGCCGCCGAGCGCGAAATGCTGCTGCGCGAGGTCAACCACCGCGTCGGCAACTCGCTCCAGATCATCGCTTCGCTGTTGCATCTGCAGGCAAGCTCGGCTGCGCAGGACGAGGTCAAGGCCGCCCTGACCAATGCGATGGGCCGCGTCGCCGCGGTCGCGCAGGTGCACCGCCGGCTCTACACCTCGCAGGATCTGAAGAGCGTCGTCCTGAACCAGTATCTGGACTCGCTGCTCGAGGACCTCCGCCGCTCGGCCGAGGGCAACCGGATGTCGCGCCTGACGCTGAAGGCCGAGCCGATCGAGATCGATCCGGACCGCGCAGTCGCGGTCGGCATCATCGTCAACGAGCTCGTCATGAACGCGGTGAAATACGCCTACCCGGATGGGGCCGGCCCGATTCACGTCGAGCTGACCTCGCAAGGCGAGGATCTCGTTCTGTCGATCGCCGATGATGGTGTCGGCGACAACGCCAAGGCCGATCCGCGCTCCACCGGAATGGGCCAGCGCATCGTCGCGGCGATGGCTTCAAAGCTCGATGCCTCCGTCGAACGCGATCCGGATCACACTGGGACGAAGATCCTGCTGAAGTTCCGCCGCCTGCCCGCGCCATCGAGCACGACGAACAGCGCCGCCGCAAGCTGACGCGCGACCCCATCGCAAGGCTGCCGCGATCCTGCTAATGTGCCGGGCATGACTGCGCGCGACTCCGCCTCGTCTGAAATCACCCCCGCCGTGTTGCTGCGTGCCTATGCCTGCGGCATCTTTCCGATGGCCGAGAGCGCGGACGATCCGACCCTGTTCTGGGTCGAGCCGGAGATGCGCGGCGTGATCCCGCTCGAGGGATTTCGCGTCGCCTCGCGCCTTGCGCGCAGCGTGCGCTCGGATGTGTTTCGCGTCACCGTCAACACCGCCTTCAAGGCGACGATTGCCGGCTGCGCCGCGCCGCAGGTCGGACGCGAGGACACCTGGATCAACAAGCGCATCCGCGACCTCTATGGCGGCCTGCACGAGCTCGGCCATTGCCACAGCGTCGAGGCCTGGCAGGGCGACGACCTCGTCGGCGGCCTCTATGGGGTGAGCCTGGGACGCGCTTTCTTCGGCGAAAGCATGTTTCACACCGCGCGCGATGCCTCGAAGATCGCGCTGGTGCATCTGGTGGCGCGACTCATCTACGGCGGCTTCGAGCTGCTCGACACGCAATACGTGACCGAGCATCTGCGCAGCTTCGGCGCGGTCGAGATTTCCAGGCGCCGTTACACCGCCCTGCTCGACAAGGCGCTGGCGGGCGAACCTGCCGACTTCCTGAAGTTGCCTGGTGACGCGATCCCCGGCGCGCGCGCTCTCGAGATCATTGCGACGAAAAGCTAAAGCATGATCCGGAAAAGTGCGAAGTGGTTTTCCGAAAAGATCATGCTCAAACAACAACCTAAAGCGCGGTGATGATTCATCCTAATCTCATCGCGCTTTAGGGCATCGCCGTCAGGACAAGGGTGGAAGCGGCGGCGGAGATGCTTGCGGCCAGATCCACCTGGTCAGGCAATTGCCGGTGACGACCATGGCGTAGATGTCGAGGGAGCTGAGCAACAGAGCAAGGGGTAGCGAAGCCATCATCCCCTCGCCGCAATTCCCGCCCGCACCTCCTCCATGGCAGGTGATGATTGGGAAAAAGGCGACCAGAGCAAACAGAGCGATGGGCACGAGAAGAGCGAGGATTGTGATGACCAAACCTGCAGCAACTCTTTTCAGAAACAGGAACATGATATTCGGCTCTGAAGCGCCCCGCCAAGGTTGCGGACACCCGTGTAGGTTGATCCGCCAACCCAAAATAACCTGCGAAGCGTAAATGGAGCCATAATTTCCAGCCGCACAGCCGGGTGCTGCGTCCCAAGGACGATACCCGGCGCCGCATTGTTATTCAGTAATGAGTGGAGCGCGAAGCGGCGGCCTGTCGTTCGCGATCTATCGCGAACAATGCCGTCTTGGCCAACTGCGAAGCCAGACAGGTTTGCTTCCCGGCCGTGTCGGAAGCACAGCAAATATCAGGAAACTAATTCCGGCCGAAGCCCGGGAGCCCGAAGAGGCCCGGCTGCTGCTGCGGTGGTGGTGGAGGCGGCGCCTGCTGCTGTTGCGGCGGCGGCTGCGGCGGACGCTGCTGCTGCACGGCCTGCTTGGGCGCGGCCTTCTTCTGTGCCGGGGGCGGCGGTGGCGTGGCCGGCTTGCTCGCCGGATCCGGCGCTGCCGTCGCGATCGTCTGCTGCGGCTCTTTGCAGTCGGTCAGCCAGATGTCGTAGATCGGGTGCTCGACGCCGTGCAGGCCGGGGCTTGCCGCGAACATCCAGCCCGAAAAAATCCGCTTCACCTCGCCCTGCAGCGTGATCTCGTCGACCTCGACGAAGGCGTCGGTATTGGCGGCTTCCGTTGCCGGCCGCGTGTAGCAGGCGTCGGTTTTGACGCGCAGCGCGCCGAACTGCACGGTCTCGCCGATCTCCTCGTCGAAATTGATGATGCGGCCGGTGATCTTGTCGAGGCCGGAGAAAGTCGCCTTCTTGTTCACGATCTTCTGCGCCGGCGGCTCGGTGACGACCTCATCGCCCGGCTGAAGGCTCGCCGGCGTCTGCGGCACGCCGTTCTGCGGTGTTCCCTTGGGCTGGCGTTGCCCGGGCGGCAAGCCCGGCAGCGTCGGATTGGCGCCCGGCTGCGGCGGGGGGCTTTGAGGATTGGGCGGCGCGACCGCGATGGAGGGCTGCTGGTTCTGCGGCAGCACGGTACTTCCCGGCGGCGGCGCCAAGGGCTGCGTCTCCACCGGCCCCGGCAAAGCATTGCCCTGGCGGGGGACGGGACGGTTGGGTGTCGGCAGCACGCGGCCCTGCGGCGGCAGCTCCGGCACCTCCTCGTCATCATCAGGCATCTGCTGCTGCGGCTGGTTGCCGCGCGGAATGCTGCCAGGCGGCCGCAGCGGCGGCGGATCGGAGAAGATGGTACCGATCTGCGCCTGCGCCGGAGGCGAGACGGTCATCGCTGTGGCGGCAAACAGCGCCGCAAGGCCGGTCAGGATCAGGTTTCGAGACATCTCGCGCGGCTTCAACAGCGAATCGGGTTTCTCGAGCATTGTACAGGGGGTTACGGCCGCTCGCAGACCATCCGGTTAACACGCCGAATACGGCGGGGAAAGGGCGGTTTCCCCCCTCGCCCACCGGGCCCTTCCCGGTCCCTTGGCTGGCCAGACCCTCGACCAGATGGGATAGTTGCCATGGTGGCCCCTTTTCGGGCGCCTCCGACAAGAGCCTCGAAAACGCCCATCTGCCAAATCCTCGCAGGGCCTCCTCCCATGCCAGTCGTCCTCGATCCCGATGCCGCCGCCGTCTACCGGGCGTTCCTCGAAGCCAATCGCCCGCCCTATGAAACGCTGACCGCAGCAGAAGCCCGCGCGGACTATTCGCGATCGGGCTTCGCGACCAATCCCGAGCCGCCAGAACTGGCACGTGTCGAAGCCGTTGCGATCCCGGCGCCGCAGGGCACGATCCCTGCCCGCCTCTACGTGCCAATGACGCTGCGCCGCCGTGACGGTCTGTCGCCGGCCCTGGTGTTCTTCCATGGCGGCGGCTGGGTGATCGGCGATCTCGACACCCATGACGTCGCAGCCCGCAAGCTCGCCGTCGCGGGCGAGCTGATCGTGATCTCCGTCGACTATCGCCTCGCGCCCGAGCACAAGTTTCCCGCCGCCGTCGACGACGCCATCGAAGCGACGCATTGGATTGCCGCGAACGCCAGCACGCTTGGCATCGATGCATCGCGCCTTTGTGTCGGCGGCGACAGCGCCGGCGGCAATCTCGCCGCCGTGGTCGCCATCGCCGCCCGGGACGGCAACGGCGTAGGCCTCGCAGGCCAGGTGCTGATCTATCCCGCCGTCGATTTCGCGATGACGCATCCCTCGCACAGCGAGCCCGAGACCAGCCTGCTCCTCACCCATTCTGTTGTCCGCTGGTTCCGAAACCATTATCTGAACGGCGCGGCCGATACGCACGACTGGCGCGCCTCGCCAGTCCGGGCCACCACGCTCAATGGCCTGCCCCCGGCCTATGTGCTCACAGCCGGCGCAGATCCCTTGCGCGACGAAGGCCGTGACTACGCAGAACGCCTGAAGCTGGCCGGCGTGCCCGTCAGCTATCGCCACTTCCCCGGCCAATTCCACGGGTTCTTCACGATGGGCAAACTGTTGCCGCAGGCCGATGTCGCGGCCGAAGAGATCGGCGCGTGGTTGAAGAAGTTGGGCTGAAGACGATGTCGTAGCCCGCATGGATCGAGGCGGAATGCGGGGCTGTCGTCATTGGTCTCGGCCCCGGACGCAGCGCTCCATTCGGGCTACAGCTCTCGCAATACCGGTAATCGCTTGCCACTTTGATCAGCGAGGCCAGTGCCTCAAGAGTTGCACTCCGCAAATCGCCTCAACCTCTTCGCGCGAGGCGCCCCTCCCCTGGAAGTTCACATGCCCCCCAGCCTGCAACGCACCTTGGCCGCTCCCGTGCGATGGCTGGCATGGCTCGGCGATCAGGGCACCCGCGCGGTGGCGGCGCTGGTGCTGTTCGGGATCGCGATCCCGCCGCTCGGCGCGGTGCTGCGTCCCTTCGTAACCGAGGCGATCTTCCTCCTGCTCGTGATCTCCTTCATGCGCGTCGACCTCGCCGCGCTGCGCGCGCATCTGCGCCGGCCGGCGCTGATCGTCGCGGCCACCGCCTGGACGACGATCGGCGTTCCCCTGATCTTTGGCCTCACGGCGCATATTTCGGGCTTCGACGCCCGCTCGCCCGAGCTGTTCCTCGCCCTGATGCTCCAAGGCATCGCTTCGCCGATGATGGCCTCCCCCGCGATCGCGGCGCTGATGGGCCTCGATGCCACGCTGGTGCTGGTCACGCTGGTGACCTCCACGGCGCTGGTGCCGTTCACTGCGTCACTGTTCGCCGCACTCTTCCTCGGCGGAACGCTCAGCATCTCGCCACTTGTGCTCGGCGCCAAACTACTCGCGATCCTTGCCGGATCGCTGATGGCCGCAACCGTGATCCGCTGGCTCGTCGGCGCGGACGCGATCCAGCGTCACCGCCGGCCGATCGACGGCATCAACATCGTCATCCTGCTCGTCTTCGTCGCGGCCGTGATGGGCAATGTGATCGCCGACTTCCTCGCCGATCCCCTGCTGTCGATCGCTATTGCGCTGCTCGCCTTCGCGATCTTCTTCGCATTGCTGGTCGTCACGACGCTGCTATTCCGCCGCATCGGCTACGAACAGGCGCTCGCGCTTGGCCTGATGGTGTCGCAGCGCAATATCGGGCTGATGCTGGCAGCGACTGCCGGAACGCTGCCCGGCGTGACCTGGCTCTATTTCGCCCTCACCCAGTTTCCCTACTACGTCGCGCCGCAGATGCTGACGCCGATCGCGCGACGTTTGACGGCACAGTCGCAAGCAGCCGCGACCGCCGCAGCCGCCGAAACGACACGCTAACTCGCCCGCGCCGCGCGCCGCAGCGATTGCGGCGGCTGGCCAAAGGCGCGGATGAAGGCGCGGCGCATCCTTTCAGGATCGCGGAAGCCGGTCGATTGCGCGACGAGCTCGATCGCTTCGCTGGATGACTGCACGCGCTCGCGCGCCACCTCGACGCGCAGGCGCTCAATCGCCTTTGACGGCGTCGAGCCGGTCTCGGCGGCAAAGGCGCGCGCGAAGTGCCGGGCGCTCATATTGGCGCGCTCGGCGAGATCCTCGACGGTCAAGGGCGTATCGAGGTTCTCGCGCGCCCACGCGAGCAGCGGTCCGAAGCGGCCGTTCGGCGCCTTCAATTCCAGCAGCGAGGAGAATTGCGACTGTCCGCCGCTGCGGCGATGGTAGAGCACGAGCTGGCGCGCGGTGTCCTGTGCGACCGCCTCGCCATGGTCTTCGGCCACCATCGCCAGAGCTAGATCGATGCCGGCGGAGATGCCGGCCGAGGTCCAAACGTCGCCGTCGCGGGTGAATATCTGGTCGGGCTCGAGCTTCACCTTGGGATAGCGCGCGACGAAATCGCGGGTACGGCCCCAGTGCGTGGTCGCGCGCTTGCCGTCGAGCAGGCCCGCCTCCGCCAGCACATAGGCACCGGAGCACACGCTGGCGACGCGCACGCCGCGCTTCGCCAGCCGCTGCACGAAGGCTAACGTTGCCGGGCAGCGCGCCGCGCCTGCCACGCCCTCGCCGCCCGCGATGATCAATGTCGTGACCGCATTGGCCGATTTGAAATCGTGCGCCATGATCTCGACGCCGGACGAGCTGCGCACGGGCCCGGCGTTCAGCGCCAGCACGCGGATGGCAGGCACAATCTTCGAATAGCGCGCTGCGATCTCAAATACCGAGATCGGGCCCGCCGCATCGAGCAACTGGAAGTCGGGAAAGATCAGGACGCCGATCATGGGCTCAACCCGCCATGTCCGAAAATGAGGGAATTATGCCATTTCTGACCTAAGCGCATCATGGCATCGTCGGCCCGTCAAGCTGATTGTCTGGAGCCTCTCATGTCGTCACCGCTTAGAATCGGATGCCTGGTTTTTCCGCGCGTCACCCAGCTCGACCTCACCGGTCCCGTGCAGGTGTTCTCCTCCGTTCCCGCCGCCGAGGTGCACCTGATCTGGAAGCGGATCGAGCCGGTCCCGAGCGATTCCGTGCTGACGCTGACGCCGACCACCACCTTCGAAGACTGCCCGCAACTCGACGTGATCTGCGTGCCCGGCGGCTTCGGCACCGATGCACTCGTCAATGACGAGGAGGTGCTCGATTTCCTGCGCAGGCAGGCCGCGGGCGCCAAATACGTCACCTCGGTGTGCACGGGCTCGCTGGTGCTGGGCGCGGCCGGCCTCTTGAAGGGCTATCGCGCGGCCACCCATTGGAGCGCGATGGAGGTGCTGCCGCTATTCGGTGCGACGCCAACGCGGACGCGCGTCTGCATCGACCGCAACCGGATTACCGGCGGCGGCGTCACCGCCGGAATCGATTTCGCGCTGACACTTGTCTCCATCCTGGTCGACCGCACCGTGGCGGAAGCGATCCAGCTCCGCCTCGAATACAATCCAGCGCCGCCGTTCAACGCCGGCTCGCCAGAGACCGCACCTGCCGAAGTGCTCGCCCTGATGAAGGAACGCATCGCGCCCTCGCAGGCACGCCGCATCGAAGCCGCCAAGCAGGCGGCAGCCAGGGTGATGTGATTGATCGAAACAGAAAAAGGCCGCCTGGTTTCCCGGGCGGCCTTTCCTGTCTTACGGCAGCTGCACATTCCAACGGGCGATTTCGGAGCTTCAAGACCGGGGGCCTATCTCCCGATCGAGTCCTTTTCGGCAGCCGCTGCATTTCGGGACAGTCGCGCACTGTTGCCCGAACCGTACGCGATGGTCTCCCATCTCCGTAAGATGGGTTCATTGAGCCGCATCGCTCGCGGAAGCGCAACGGCCGCGCATGCGGCATCCCCGCTGTTCCCGTTGTTCACAGCAGCGATCGCTGGATGCGAATGCATTCAGCGCCAATGATCGGTGGAATTTGCCGGTCTAGCCGGGTGTCCAGGGCTGATAGTCGCCGGTCGCCTTGGGGCGCTTGCCGCTCGCAAGCGTCGAGCCCGAAGGCCGGTAGGCCTTGGGCGTGCCGGTCAGGTTCGGCTGATGCGGCTTTTCCCACTCGCGGAGCTTGTAGTTGAGCTCGGTCGGCGGCACGTCGACTACGTGATGCATCCAGCCATGCCAGCCCGGCGGCAGCCGGCTCGCTTCGGCATAGCCGTTATAGATCACCCAGCGCCGCTCGAAACCGAGCGTCGGATCGATCACCCCGCCGCGGGTGCGATAGTAGCGGTTACCCTGCTCGTCCTCGCCGACCAGCTCGCCGAACCGCCAGGTCCAGAGCTGCGTGCCAAAGGTCTGGCTGTTCCACCAGGTGAAGAGCTTGAGGAAGAATTGTTTCATGCGGCAAGGCCCTGCTTCGTGGGGTCCTGATGCCATCCGGAAGCGGACTTGTCCAGTTGCCGCACTGCGGATGGGACATCCGCGATGCGCTGATCCGCCGCAAGGCGGACGCGATCCGTTCATGCCGGGTACAGACGCACGCTGGAATCCTGCGCTTCCCACGCAAACCTCGCGGGCGCCCTGGAACCACTTGCCTGCTTGAGCAGTTTGATTTCGGGAAAAGGAGCCGAATATGAACAATCTCAGAGTTTTGACTGCCACGGCGGCGCTGGCACTGGTTCTCCCGCTGGTGACACCAGCCGCCAGCTTTGCCCAATCCCGCGCTCAGGCCGTCGGCGGTGGCGGTGGTGGCGGACACGCCGCCATCGGAGGCGGCGGTGGCGGAGCTCGAATGGGCGGTGGCGGATTTAGCGGTGGTGGCGCGGTGCGCGGTGGCGGGGGCAATTTCGCAGCCTCCACAGCGGTCCGTCCCGGCGTCTCTGCGCCGGCCTTCAGCGGAGGCGGCCGTGTTGCAGCCGGCGCGCCGGCCGGCAACTGGAACGGCGGCAACTGGCGTGGCGGCGGCTGGCACCATCGCGGTGGCGGGTTCTGGCCCGGCGTGGCCGCAGGTGCCGCGATCGGGGCGCTCGGGTCATACGCCTATTCCGGCGGCCCGTATTACAACGACCCCTACTATTACGGCGACGACGATTACTATTATGACACCGGCCCGAGCGTTGCCGTCGTGCCCGACACTGGCGGCGATTCCGCAGCCTATTGTGCCCAGCGCTACAGGTCCTATGACCCCGCGTCAGGCACCTATCTCGGCTATGACGGTCTGCGACATCCCTGCCCCTAGAGCCGGTTAGTTGCATTGCTCCAATTTGATCGAAAAGGCGCCGCTTTCAGGTGGCGCCTCTTTGACGTTGTGGTTTCGCCCGGCGTGCACTTTCACACGAACGCCATACATCGTGCGTTTTATGCACTTCACCGTGCATATCTGTCCTGATCCAATCCAAAATTGACCCGATCCACGATTCGCCTATATCAGCAAAGACTATGGGGACTTCGATTGGTTAGGCAGAGTCATGCCGCGTATTCTCGTGGTTGATGACGATCCGATGGTCGGCGCGACCATCGAGGTCCTCCTCCAACGCCAGGGCTTCGACGTCACGTTAACTGACGGCGGCGAGACTGGGCTGGCTGCGCTGGAGCAGCAGACCTTCGACGCGATGCTGGTCGATATCTTCATGCCGCATATGCGCGGCTTCGAGTCGATCCGCATCTTCCATGAGCGTGCGCCGACGATCCCGCTGATCGCGATGTCCGGCTACGCCTTTGCCTCCTCCGCATCGCCCTCGCCCGATTTTCTCCGCATGGCGCTCGAGCTCGGCGCGACGCGCTGCCTGCGCAAGCCGTTCACGCCGGACACGCTGCTGAATGCAATCAAGGAGTGCCTCGACGAGGCAACACCGGTGAAGGACAACAAATCCCCTTGATTGCCTCGCAGCGCGTCATTCTCGGTGCCGGACTTGCGATCCTCCTGATCATCACTGCGGCTTCGATCGGACTCGACGTGAAGTCGCGGTTCGACACGACGTGGGCCAACCACACCGTCGGGGCACTGAAGAAGATCTCGGATCTGCGCCTCCTCATTCGCCGCGCCGAAAGTGCGGCGCGTGGCTATGAGCTCTATCGCAGCGCGTCCTTCAACGACGAGTTCCAGGCGACACGTGGCGCCATCGCGCCTGCGCTCGCCGATCTCAGGCGCGCGCTCCGCGACAATCCCGATCAGGTCGCGCTGCTTGAGGCGACCGAGCCGCTGATCCAGCGGCGGCTCGATATCGCAGCCGAAGCGATGCGGCTGCGCGCCGCGAACGACGGGGACGGCATCACTGCGCTCCAGGGCAAGGCGGAAGGCCGAGGCTCTATGGAGGTGGTTACGGCAAATCTCGACCGGTTGACCGCGGAGGAAGAGCGGCAGCTCGCCTCACGCGCGGTGGAGTCGCGCCGCACCGGCATCGTCCTCCTCGGCATCGACGTCGCCGGCGCGGTGCTGATCCTGTTGCTGGTCGCGCTGCTGTTGCGCGAAACCCGGCGCAGCAGTGTCGCCCTGCAAAGCACGCTGCATGAGACCCGGGCTGCCAACGAGGCGCTGGAGGCGGCGGTCGCCGAGCGAACCGAGCACCTCGTCACCGCCCACGACGAACTCCGCATCTCGGTGAACGTGCTGCAAAGCACCTTCCACAGCATGGCGGAAGCCGTGCTCGTCATCGACAAGGACAGCAACGTCCTTCTGTCTAATCCCGCCGCGGAACGCATCCTGCTGCATCGCGCCGGGATGAACCTGACGAGCCTGGGCGCGATGTCGGACGTGTTCCATGGCGACGGCGTGACGCCGCTCATCCCTGAGGAGCTGCCGTCGGCGCGTGTGCTGCGCGGCGACGAGTTCGAAGAGATGGAGATGATCGTCCGCCCGCACGACGACAGTCCCGTGCGCCATCTCCTCATCAGCGGGCGGCCGATGCGCGATGCGCAAAAGGCGATCTCCGGCGCGGTGCTGGTCTATCACGATGCGACCCTCTCGCGCGAGACCGAGCGGCAGTTGCACCAGTCGCAGAAGCTAGACGCCATCGGCAAACTGACCGGCGGCGTCGCGCACGACTTCAACAACATGCTGACGGTGATCTCGGGCAATACCGAGACGCTGGTCGACAGCCTCAAAAAGCAACCAGAGCTGCAGCGCATGGCGCGGCTGATCGACGATGCCGCGCAGCGCTGCGCCGAGCTGATCCAGCACCTGCTCGCCTTTGCCCGCAAGCAGCCGCTGGAGCCGCGCAACGTCGACGTCAACACGGTGATATCGGACAGTGCAAAGCTTCTGCGTCCCGCGCTCGGCGAGCAGATCCAGATCGAGACCGCGCTCGAACGGGGGCCGATGACCTCGCACATCGATCCGTCGCGGCTGACCAACGCCGTGCTCAACATGGCGATCAACGCCCGCGACGCCATGCCCGGGGGCGGCAAGCTGTTGCTCGAGACGCGTCTGGTGACGCTGGACGAGACCTACGCGCAGGCGAACCCCGACGTCACGCCCGGCGCCTATGTAATGCTCGCAGTCAGCGACACCGGCAGCGGCATGCCGCTGGATGTGCAGGAAAAGGCCTTTGAGCCGTTCTTCACCACCAAGGAGATTGGCAAGGGCTCGGGCCTCGGGCTGTCCATGGTCTACGGCTTCGTCAAGCAGTCCGGCGGCCACATCAAGATCTACAGCGAGGCCGGCCACGGCACGACCATCAAGCTCTATCTGCCGCCCGGCGAAGGCGCGAGCGAGACGACGACCAGCGCGGCGCCGGCGGCCACCGGCGGCGCCGAGACCATCCTGGTCGTGGAGGACGACAATCTCGTGCGCAACTTCGTCACCGCGCAGCTGCAAAGCCTCGGCTACAAGACCATCGCCGCCGCCGACAGCCGCACGGCGCTCGCGCTCGTCGACCGCGGCGAGCCGTTCGATCTCTTGTTCACCGACGTCGTCATCCCCGGCAGTATGAGCGGACGCGTGCTTGCGCTGGAAGTCGAAAAACGCCGGCCAGGCGTCAAGGTGCTCTACACCTCCGGCTATACCGACAACGCCATCGTCCACCAGGGCAAGCTCGACGAAGGCGTGCTGCTGCTGACCAAGCCTTATCGCCGCAACCAGCTCGCCGAAATGATCCGCCTGGCGCTCGGCAAGGAAGACGTGAGCTAGCGCCGTGTCTCTGACGTCTCCTGGACGTCATTCCGGGGCGCGACGCAGTCGCGAGCTATGATGCGCAATTGCGCATCTGAGAATCCATTCACCCACGTACTCTGCGGCTCGATGGATTCCGGGCCCCCTCGCTCCGCTCGGGCCCCCGGAATGACGGAATAGACTGTCGGACTCACAACGCTAACGCGTCGCCAGCACGACGCCGGCCAGCGTGAAGGCCAGCGCGGCGATCTGGCCCGCGCCCAGCGGCTCGTGCAGCGCAAGCGCCGAGGTCACGACGCCGATGACGGGCACGGCCATGGTGCCGATCGCGGCAACCGAGGCAGGTAGGCGCGACAGCGCGGCGAACCAGCTGACGTAGGCGATACAGAACTGCCCGACAACCGAATAGACCAGCAGGCCCCAGCCGACCGGCGTCACCTGCGACAGATGCGTCGTCTCCAGCGCAAGGCCCACGATCGCAACCGGCAGGCAGCCGAGGCCGATCTGCCAGGCGGCCGCCGTGATCGGCGGCAGATGGATCGGATATTTCTTTGAGACGACCGTGCCGACCGCAAAGCCGATGGAGCCGCCGAGCGCCATGATGATGCCCGGCAGCTTCTCCACGCTTGCGGAGACGCCATTGCCGCCCATGATCGAGGCCAGGCCTGCGAACGCCATCACCAGCGCGATGGTGCGCAGAAGCGTCGGCCGCTCCCCTAACACCGGCCAGGCGAAGAGCGAGGCCCAGACCGGCATGGTGTAGGCGATCAGCGCCGCTTCGCTCGCCGGCAGCCACAACAGCGCCAGCCCCATCAGCACCATCCAGCCGGTGACGTTGAGGAGCGCCGCGACCAGAAGCCGCGGCCATATTCCGGGGGCGATCCTCAGGCTGTCCCGGCGGATCACGGCCAGAGTTGCGAGCAGCAGCGCCCCGAGCACGCCGGTGACGCCGCGCAACGTCAGCGGCGGCAGTTCGGAGAGCAGGAACTTGGTCACCGGCCAGTTGAAGCCCCAGCCCACCGAAGTGATGGCGAGGAACATCAGGCCAGCCGGGGCGATGCGCGTCCGCATCCCCCGCTTTGTCGAATCATGCATGTGGTAACCCGGCGGAAACGGCCCCACCTTGGCGCGGATCGGCGCGCCGGACCACCACCTGGGCGGGCATGGCTGCCTGTACGTTCCGTAGCACTACGTGAGTCCTGCTGACGCAATGCCTCCGGCCAAAAATAAACGGGCCCTGTGAACAGCGGGACGAAGCCGGCCGGGCATCACCAGACACAAATATTTTCGGTTGGGAATCTCTCAGGACTCACTGATACTTGCCTCCACAACAGGCGCGGTTCCGACCCCTGTTATCCCCGTCTTTCCACCATATTTAGTATTTGATTCAGGAACTCGCACTAGTTCTTGACGTGCGCAACGGAGAGTCCTAGCTTTCGGTCCGTTCGGCGCGAGTGTGTTTGCGTCCCGCCGGTCACTCCCCAAAGGGTCCTCGCAAATGACCACTCCGCCAGCCGAAGGGGGCAGCGGGTGAAGGGCTTGTCTGCCCTTGATTTGCTGACTCTTACGGGGCGCTCGAACGGGCCGAGACAGGCCCGGAGCAAGCGTAGTGTGGTGGCGTTGAACGCATGTCGCGCGCATCCCCTTGGGGGCGGGTGCGGGTGGACATGCCGGGGGATGATCGGTGCTTCGGTACTGGTCCTTCCGTCGGGAGAAACAGGGCCGGATCCACCGGCTGAGCTTGCGAAGCCTTAAAGCCGAAACGGCCGGGAGGAGTCGCGTGAGAACAACTACCCGGAACGCCCAAACGAAGGCGGATCCGGTCAGAAAAGGACGGGGCAAACTATGAAAATTGAGCGGCGCCACACCACTGCAGGACAATCCCCTTACGCCGGGATCGAATTCCGCCTGACCACGTCGGAGATCCGCAATCCCGACGGCTCGGTCGTGTTCAAGCTGGACAACGTCGAAGTGCCGACCGAGTGGTCGCAGGTCGCTTCCGATGTGCTGGCTCAGAAGTACTTCCGTAAAGCCGGCGTCGCCGCGCGCCTGAAGAAGGTCGAGGAGGAATCCGTCCCCTCGTTCCTGTGGCGCTCCGTGCCTGATACCGACTCGCTTGCCGCGCTGCCCGAGAAGGAGCGCTACGTCAGCGAGCTCAGCGCCAAGCAGGTCTTCGACCGCCTCGCCGGCTGCTGGACCTATTGGGGCTGGAAGGGCAAGTACTTCTCCTCCGACGAGGACGCCCAGACTTTCTATGACGAGCTCCGCTACATGCTCGCCATGCAGATGGTCGCGCCGAACTCGCCGCAATGGTTCAACACCGGCCTGCACTGGGCCTATGGCATCGACGGCCCCGGCCAAGGCCACTATTACGTCGACCCCTTCACCGGCAAGCTGACCAAGTCGAAGTCCGCCTACGAGCATCCGCAGCCTCACGCCTGCTTCATCCAGGGCGTCGGTGACGACCTCGTCAACGAGGGCGGCATCATGGACCTCTGGGTCCGCGAGGCGCGCCTCTTCAAATATGGCTCCGGCACCGGCTCCAACTTCTCGCGCCTGCGCGGCGAAGGCGAAAAGCTCTCCGGCGGCGGCCGCTCGTCGGGCCTGATGAGCTTCCTCAAGATCGGCGACCGCGCGGCAGGCGCGATCAAGAGCGGCGGGACCACCCGCCGCGCGGCGAAGATGGTCGTGGTCGACGTCGATCACCCCGACATCGAGACCTATATCGACTGGAAGGTGAAGGAGGAGCAGAAGGTCGCCGCCCTCGTCACGGGATCCAAGATCAACCAGAAGCACCTCAAGGCGGTGCTGAAGGCCTGCGTGAACTGCCAAGGCTCGGGCGATGACTGCTTCGACCCCGAGAAGAACCCTGCCCTCCGTCGCGAAATCAAGCTGGCGCGCCGCAGCCTCGTGCCCGACAACTACATCAAGCGGGTGATCCAGTTTGCCAGGCAGGGCTACAAGGACATCCAGTTCGATATCTACGATACCGACTGGGACTCGGAAGCCTACCTCACGGTTTCCGGCCAGAACTCCAACAACTCGGTCTCGCTGAAGGACGACTTCCTCCGCGCGGTCGAGACCGACGGCGACTGGAGCCTCATTGGCCGCACCAACAAGAAGGTGACGAAGACGCTGCGCGCCCGCGACCTCTGGGAGAAGATCGGCTACGCCGCCTGGGCATCGGCCGACCCGGGCCTGCACTTCAACACCACGATGAACGACTGGCACACCTGCAAGGCGTCCGGCGACATCCGCGCGTCCAATCCGTGCTCGGAATACATGTTCCTGGACGACACGGCGTGCAACCTCGCCTCCGCCAACCTGCTGACGTTCTACAACACGACCACGAAGCACTTCGACGTCGAGGGTTATGAGCATCTCTGCCGGCTCTGGACCCTGGTGCTCGAAATCTCCGTGATGATGGCGCAGTTCCCGTCCCGCGCGATCGCCGAGCTCTCCTACGAGTTCCGCACGCTGGGCCTCGGCTACGCCAATATCGGCGGCCTCTTGATGACCATGGGCCTGCCGTATGACTCCAAGGAAGGCCGTGCGCTCTGCGGCGCGCTGACCGCCGTCATGACCGGCATCACCTACAAGACGTCGGCGGAGATCGCGGCCGAGCTCGGCACCTTCCCCGGCTACAAGAAGAACGCCGCGCACATGCTGCGCGTCATCCGCAACCACCGCCGCGCCGCGCACGGCCAGGCCTCCGGTTACGAGGCGCTCAGCGTCAACCCGGTGCCGCTCGACCACGCCTCCTGCCCGCAAGCCGACCTGATCGCGCATGCGCAGGCCGCCTGGGATGCGGCGCTCGAGCTCGGCGAGCAGCACGGCTATCGCAACGCCCAGACCACGGTGATCGCGCCGACCGGCACGATCGGCCTCGTCATGGATTGCGACACCACCGGCATCGAGCCCGACTTTGCGCTGGTGAAGTTCAAGAAGCTCGCCGGCGGCGGCTACTTCAAGATCATCAACCGCGCGGTCCCCGCAGCGCTCCGCGCGCTCGGCTATCGCGAGAGCGATATCGCGGAAATCGAAGCCTACGCCGTCGGCCATGGCTCGCTCTCCAACGCCCCCGGCATCAACGCCTCGACGCTGAAGGCCAAGGGCTTTACGGATGAAGCGATCGCCAAGGTCGAAAAGGCCCTGCCGACCGCCTTCGACATCAAGTTCGCCTTCAACAAGTGGACCTTTGGCGAGGATTTCATCCGCGACCAGCTCGGCATCGGCGCGGAAGCGATCGCAGCCCCCGGCTTCGACCTGCTGCAGGCCGTCGGCTTCACCAAGCGCGAGATCGAGGCGGCCAACGTCCACATCTGCGGCGCGATGACGGTGGAAGGCGCGCCGCACCTCAAGGCCGAGCACTATCCGGTGTTCGACTGCGCCAACCCCTGCGGCAAGATCGGCAAGCGCTATCTGTCTGTCGAGAGCCACATCCGCATGATGGCAGCGGCGCAGCCCTTCATCTCGGGCGCGATCTCCAAGACCATCAACATGCCGAACGACGCCACGGTGGAGGACTGCAAGTCCGCCTACATGCTGTCGTGGAAACTCGCCCTGAAAGCCAACGCGCTCTACCGCGACGGCTCGAAGCTGAGCCAGCCGCTCAACTCGCAGCTCATCAGCGATGATGAGGACGAGGACGATGTGGTCGAGCAGATCTACGAGAAGCCGATGGCGGCGCGCGCCGCCCAGGTCTCCGAGAAGATCGTCGAGAAGCTCGTCGAGCGCATCATCGTGATGCGCGAGCGCGAGAAGATGCCGGATCGCCGCAAGGGCTACACCCAGAAGGCGGTCGTCGGCGGGCATAAGGTCTATCTCCGTACCGGCGAATATGACGACGGCCGTCTCGGCGAGATCTTCATCGACATGCACAAGGAAGGCGCCGCGCTCCGCTCCTTCATCAACAACTTTGCGATCGCGGTCTCCCTCGGTCTGCAATACGGCGTGCCGCTCGATGAATATGTCGATGCCTTCACCTTCACCCGCTTCGAGCCGGCGGGCCCCGTGCAGGGCAACGACAGCATCAAGTACGCGACCTCGATCCTCGACTACGTCTTCCGCGAGCTGGCGGTCAGCTACCTATCCCGCTTCGACCTCGCCCACGTCGATCCCAACGAGACGAGCTTCGACGCGCTCGGCAAGGGCGTCGAGGAAGGCAAGGAGCCGGACGACGAGGGCGGCCACCACGCGACCAAGCTGGTCTCGCGCGGCCTCACCCGCTCCCGCACGGACAATTTGGTCGTGATGCGCGGCGGCTCGGCCGCGGTCTCCTCCGGCAACGACAGTGCCCCCGCTGGCGGCCATCGCGTCACCGCACTGCACGGCGCGGCCCGCGCCGGCGATACGATCGAAGGCGCCGTCGCTCTGAAGCAGGAAGCCAGCCACGACCTCTCTCCAACAGAGAAGCTCGAGCAGCTCCAGTGGAGCAAGGCCGGCACCGCGCAGACGGTCGTCCCCACCAAGGCCGAGCGCCGCGCGGAGGCGAAGGCCAAGGGCTACGAAGGCGAGATGTGCTCAGAGTGCGGCAACTTCACGCTGGTGCGGAATGGGACCTGCATGAAGTGCGATACTTGCGGCAGCACGACGGGGTGTTCGTGAGGCCTCTAGATGATTTGATTAACAACGCAAAGGCCGCTCGAAGGAGCGGCCTTTTAGTTTCTCAGAAGCAAGCCATGGCATTTCACTTTGCGGTACCACCCCCTCTGGAGAGATGACGTTTGAGGTCGCACCAGGGACGTGACCGATAGAATAGCGTTTTTGAGGTGCCAAATGAATGAGAAGGCGACGGAGGTCTATCGCAGCATCCTTGTGGAGATTAAGTTTCGCGTGGAAGCCATTGATTTGGTGCTTGCGCGAAAGGTGCCATTGCGTTCGCGAGTCGCCGAAGAACTGTGCTTTCTGCAGCTCCGGATGATTTGTGAGCCTAATCGCGATCGGTTGCCTCATAGTGCACGGTGACCTCTCTTCCAAGCACGCCGACCTTATGAAGTCCTACAAGGCGGACTGGATTTTCAACACGCTTGGGAAACTGCATCCTAAGTTCTTCCCCGTGGCATTGGAGCATGAAGATGCGCCATCAACGCCACCGAGCTGGGTTCACAAGAAAGATGGATTCCTATCGCGGAGCGAGCTTGTGTCTTTGTACAACCAGCACGCTGGCACGCATCTTCATCGCGGTAGTGCTCGCAACATCTTGAAAAGCGATAGACCACTGAAGTTTGATGAAATCCGAAAATGGCGTGACAAGATCGTCGGACTTCTGAATCGGCACATCATTGTGTCACCAGACGAGGAGCACATTTGCTATTTCATAATGAATGACGGCCAAGATCGCGTCCACAGCGCCGTTTTTGAACGAACTACAAAGGCGAGCTCGTAGGATAGGTGGAGCGCAGCGATACCCATCAAACTTGGTAAGATGATGGGTTTCGCCAAAGCTCAACCCATCCTACGTGCTGGAGAGATAGCCGCAATCCGCCGATCGCGGCTATCTCTCCTCACACATCAAGCCGATCGTCTCACGCCGCTTTCGCCTGTTCCGGCGCCGCCGTCTCCATCGCTCTCATGTAGAGATCAAGCAGGGTTTCTCGCTCGTCACGCTCGTCCTCGTCCTGCTTCCGCAGCTTGATGATCTCCTTGAGGATCTTCACATCGAAACCCTCGGCCTTGGCTTCCGAAAACACTTCCTTCTTCTGCTCGTTCAACTCCTGCAATTCGGTATCCAGATTCTCGATCCGCTCGACGAACGAACGAATTTTTCCGCCGGGAATGGTGACGTCAGACATGGTGCCTCCCTGTTGAATGAGGCCGTGAAAATGACTGCAAAGGAATGACCAATGTATTAACCGACGGACCTCGCACCGCACGCGGGAACCCACCTCTTTCGTTTCCACGACGACAGAAAAGTCCATCCGAGCTATTCTCTTCTCACTGCCCATCATTCGCCGTCGCGTCGCGGCGTGCCCGCCTTGCCGCTCGCTTCGCAGCTTTCCTCGCAACCCAGCGCGCGCGAAACTGCTTCGCGGCACGGAAGGTCCGCGGGGCGACGACCTGAAAGGCCATCGAGGCTATTCCGGCGACCACTCCCTTCACCACGTCAAACGCGAAATCGGGTCCAAAATACTCCCACATGACCCCGGTCCTTCTACGCGAAGGCGCCGCCGGGCAGACGTGAGCAGACACAAATGGAAAAGGCCCCGTCCGTCACCGGCGGGGCCCAGAAAAATCCCTGTGCGCCTTGTTGTGCGCGCACCCGACCTCTTTGGTTCACCCGCTCAAGGTGGACTCAATGCGAAAGCTGCAAAGCATGGTCGTGAGCTTCTGGACGCACATGACGAGGCTCCTGAGATTGCTGCATGCCCCTCTCACAGAGTGTACTGGAGGCAGGGCCAACATTCGCGTCACACAACCAGACAGACCGGCTGCCGTCTGTGTGCTATTTCACACTTGTGGCTACATTTTCGATCGAGCCCGTAGGACGGATGGAGCGACTTGTCCGCCGTAGCCCGTAGGATGGGTGGAGCGAAGCGATACCCATCAATTGCCAACCGCGAAGATGATGGGTTTCGCAAGGGCTCAACCCATCCTAGGTGCTGATTAGGTGCACACCGTAATCCTCCGAATTGGCTTTGCGGTCGAGCCCTTCCCTCCTAAACTCCAGACACCACCGGCATGGGTTCCGATGGGCCCGGTAGAAGCGGAGTCAAGTTATGCCCAAACCGGAAAACTTCCCGATCGAGAAGATCTTCGTTCCCACGAAGCAGAAGAAAGCCATCAGGCCCGAAACCGTCGGGGAGATCGCGGAAAGCATTCTGGACATCGGACAACAGGCCCCCATTTCCGTTCGGCTCGACGGAGACCGCCTCGTTCTGGTCGAGGGACTGCATCGGCTGGAAGCCTGCAAGGCGCTCGGCGAGACAACCATTATCGGTGTCCTGGTCCCGGCCGAGTTTACTCAACACAAGCCCCTGCTGTCCGACGGACCTGAAGTCGAGGCTGAGCGCATCAAGATGGCGCGATTAAAACAGTTGCGCCTCGAGAAGGAAGCCGCGGAGGCATCGACAGCTGCCTCGAAGCGCGTCAACGCAACGGAAGCGCCGCGCACCCGTCCGACGAAAGGCGTCCGCGACAATCCGAAGGCATCACCGGGCCGGACTGCGAAATCGACACCGAAAACATTGTCGGACTGGATCACGCAGCAAAAGGGCAGCGGGGGCCGCTATTGATTGCCGGCTCCAGAATGACGGTGACAGTGCATTCAATTCGTTCGCAGTGACCAGAACGGCGGACACCAGCTCCGCATCCGGGAAGCGCGCCTACCTCACCATCCCCACCACCGCCGCAGCCATCTTCCTGTTGCCTTCGACGCTGAGATGGCGTCCGTCGGGACCGACGCTGCCCGGCTGCCGCCAGACCGACATGTAGGTGCCCCAGACGTCGACGACGCGGATGCCGCGGGCCTTCAACTGGCTCTTGATGGCCGCGATGTTCTGCATGGCCTGGACCGGGCTCATATTGTGCCGGACGTCGTTGGCCGGGTTGTCGCAGAGGATGACGAGCTTCGTCCCAGCGGGCACAGCGCTCGGCGTACGCGCCAGCGTCAGATCGGTGGTCTCGCCCCAGACGCCGGCATTGGCGACGTGAACCTGAGAGCCCTTGGCGCGCAGCAATCCCTCCAGCACGGCCGGCCACATCTCGGATTCGGCGACGTTGCCGTGAACAGCGCTATGGCCGAGCGCCACGATCTGCGCGGACGCAGGATTGATCGAAACGACAACGATGGCCGCAACTGCAAGGGCGAAAATTCGCAAGCTCGAACGATTCATTGCCAGCTCCATATATTTTAACAATCGCTTCGATCGGGGCCGAATGAATGCCCCGCCGAGATCAGCAGCCAATGTTCGCTATCAGTCTACGTTTGGCAACTGAAAGTGCAGCCCGTAGGATGGGTGGAGCGAAACGATACCCATCAATTGCCAGGCGCGAAGATGATGGGTTTCGCAAGAGCTCAACCCATCCTACGAGCTACGAGCTGGCCTCCCTCGCCCTGGTCATCGCCTCGAAATCCATCCAGTTCACGCCCCAGAGATGGCCATCGAGATCCTCGAAACTGCGGCCATACATGAAGTCGTACTCATCCTTGGGCGACGGATCGATCACGCCGCCCGCACTCCCGGCCTTGGTGACGACATCGTCGACCTCGGCGCGGCTGTCGGCCGAAATGCAAAGCAGGACCTGGCTGGTTGTCTTGGCGTCGGCAATTTTCTTGGTCGTGAACTGCCGATACTTGTCGTGGGTCATCAGCATCGTATGGATCGTGTCGGAAAATACCATGCATGATGCCGTGTCGTCGCAAAACTGCGTCTTCTTGACGGCACCGATCGCCTCATAAAAAGCGGTCGCGCGCGCAAGATCCCTGACAGGCAGGTTGATGAAGATCAGCTTGGCCATTGGGTGGTGAGCTCCTCTAGGTTCCGACCTGAGGACGAACTGGCCACAACGAACCCGACACAGCCTCCGAAGTTTTATTCTCAAACAGAATTGGGTGGGTTAGCGACCTGTCCGCCGAAGCTCAACGAGCGAAGGCGGAAGCGCAACCCACCTCTTGGCTTTCCGTGCGGTGAGAGAAGTGGTGGGTTACGCCTAGCGGACTGCGCTTCGCGCAGCCGCAGGGCTAACCCACCCTACGCGCTTCGGCTCACGTTTGGTGGACGGCGCGAATTACGCGCACCGTAATCTCGGCTTCCGCGAAGAGTGGGCAAGTCTACCTTGCGCCGGACGAGCCTAGGTCTTCGGCGACGCGGTCCAATGGTGTCTCGATGGCGACGGCCCCACGACCGCCGGGCTGCGTATCTGGCGATGACCGTCGACCCGCGCCGGCCCCGAAAATGTCGTGCACGAGCCCGAGTTTCCCAAGCCCGAGAATGATCAGGCCATTGATGTCGATCTCGTACCAGGCGTGCGAAAGGTAGGCGTCCCGCGGAAACCGATGATGGTTGTTGTGCAGCCCTTCACCGAAGGTGAGGATGGTGGTCACCAGCTCGTTGGTCGTGCCATCAGTGGTCTCGAAGCGGCGGTAGCCGTAGCGACCCTCGCTATGGCAGACCGAGTTGACCAGCGAGGTAGCCATCGTCATGACGTAGCTGCGGAACAGTCCGGAGAACAAGATGCAGCCGATCATGGTGCGCACGCCGCCAAACGCGTAGCCGATCGCACCCGGAATGATCACCGCCGACAACGCGTACCAGTACCAGCGTGTCCTGGTGAAGAACATGGAGATCGGGTCGGCAAGAATATCCTTGGCGTAGTATTCGCCATCGGTGGTGGCCTGGTCCCACACCCAGCCGCCCTGCGCGTGCATAAATCCCTTCACGAAGCTGACATAGCGGTTGCCGGAGCCGTCATAGTAAGGGCTGTGGACGTCGCCGGGCTTGTCGGAGTGAAGATGGTGCCGGCGATGGTTGCTCACCCACTTCAGGATCGAGCCCTGCACCGCGAGCGTGGCAATCGCGGCGAAGATCGCCCGCATGGCCGGACTGCATCGGAAGCTCCGGTGCACGAAATAGCGATGCATGAAGCCGATCCCGACCGTGGTCAGCACGAACATGCCGACGAAGACCGAAACCTCCACCCAGCCGATGCCTTGCCAGAATGCCCAGACCAGCGCAGCGATCGAACCTCCGACCATGAAGCCGAACGCGATGTAGGAATCGAGAAACTTGGCGTCGACCAACGGGCCTTCGAAAAGTACTCCCGGTGGCATTTTCCGGTCCGCACCCTCTTCCGACGCCACGCCCCGAATTGCGGTCATTTCACTCGATCCATTTACGGAAAATTAACGCTACTGCGGCGCAACCTACAGACGCATGTTGTTTCTCGCAAGGACTCGATCGGTCGGGGGAGCGCGGAACCGGGTCTCAAAAAGACGGTGTCGGAGGGGCAATGACGCCAGATTTCACGGCAATACCATCGACTTCGCCAGGTGATGGTCGCAAGGGCCAGCCGCATTAACCCTAGCTCCAAAAGCCATGCCAAGGAAAAGCAACAGCCTCCTCCCTCGCCTTCCCAGCGTCCGGCGGGGCGCACGGTGGGTACGAAAGACATTCGCGCGCGCACCGCGGATGGTTCGGATCGCGTGTGGCGTGGCGATGCTGCTTGTGGTCGTCGTACTCGTGAACCTCGTCTATCACGTGGTCCGCAAGCCGACTGAGCTGTTCTTCTTTGTCGGCAACTCCCTCGACAAGGAGCCGGCCGAGACGTGGCGGCAATACGGGCCGCTCTTCCGCAGCCTCTCCACCGATACGATCACGCCCGAATTGCTGGCCGCGCTGGCGCAGGTCGAGAGTTCAGGCAATCCGGTCGCACGCACCTACTGGCGCTGGCGATTGAGCCTCAATCCCCTTGCGCTTTACCAGCCTGCCTCCAGCGCCGTCGGCCTCTACCAGATGACCAATCCGGCCTACGCCGAGGCCGCGCGGTTCTGTGTAGTCCGTGGCAACGCAGTCACGGATACCGGCTGCAGATTCCCCGGCTTCTATATCCGCGCGATCCCGAGCCACGCCATCGAGCTGGCATCGGTGTATCTGGACCGCAATGTAGCGGCGGTTCTCGGCCTTGCGGGCGACGTGAAGGCAAGCGCGCAGCAGAAGCAGGATCTGGCCGCGCTGATCCATCTCTGCGGCGCGGGCCCCGCCCTGGCCTACGCACGCCGTCACTTTCAGATGTTGGCCGGCGAACGCTGCGGCGATCATCTCGTCGCGGGCTATGTCTCCAAGGTCAACGCGATGAAGCGGCAATTTCTGCGCCTTACGGCGGATGACGACGATTAGCTCGCAGGCCGTAGTGTGGGCAAAGGAGCGCAAGCGACATGCCCACCGCTTCTGCATCGTGGCGACCAAAGAGGTGGGCACGCTTCGCTTTGCCCACCCTACGAGCTACGCAGGAAATTCGTTCTGCATCTGACTCTGCTTCGTTCTCAAAGAACGAATCGGAATCGCGCAAAATCAGCCACCAGCAAGTCTTAACGTTCTGTTTTCTTGCGGAGCTTTGAACGAGCATGCCCGCCGTGACGGTGGAGCCCCATCAATTGCGAGTGACGCGAAAGATGGGTTTCGCAGCGGCTCAGCCCATTCTACATGCTGCTTTGGTCCGACGGCATCCGACTTGCGTAGGCTCAAGTGTCAAACCGCCCGAGATCCCATCCTGCCGCCGGCAGGCTACGCCGAGCTCGAGGTCCCGATCTCTTCAAGGGCAGCCTCTTCCTCTGCAGAACGCGAGGCGACGGCTCGAGGGCTTGTGCCTGCAGGTCGCCGGCGGCTGCGAATATCCTCCGCAAGCAATGTTCGAAGTCGGCTACTCAACGTCTGCAGAAACACGTAGTCTTTGAACTTATAGTCGTCGAGCTCGAGTATCTTTTTGCCAGCCGGTGTCGTCGGCGCGTTTCCGAATTCCCATTCCTCGATCGTCTCGTCGTCAGGCTCTTCAATGTCAAGAAGCGCACGGTAGTCATCAACGCTTTTGGCACTTATTTCCTTGGCGTCCCTTGGGAAGAGCGGAACATACAGTTTCTCCGCGCACGAAGCGAGTGTGAGGGCACGCGCCAGCCGAAGGTAGGCATCGCGAGACTCTACACTCAACAGCAGACCCGACCCAAAGTACCACTTCGAGATTGCACGCCCGATAGTCTCGCATGTCTGCGGGTCGAGTGATCCTGCATTGGCCGAGGTAGGGAATGCGAGGTTAGGGAAATAGATAGCCAATGGTGAGGTAGCCGTCAGAAGGTCTGGATAGCTTTCTAATCTTCTTTCGTGAGTAGCTTGATCCAGATCGGCCTTCTGGTTCCGGCGGGCTACGCGTAAAGCAGCGAGAGCATTCTTACGAGCCACCCGCACATTATTGCGAGCACTCTTGCGAGCTACCAGCACATTATTGAGCGCGTTTCGGCGAGCCACCCGTATAGCAGCGTTACCGGCAATTATACCGCTGAGCACACCGGCGAGAATACCGCCAACCACTACAATGACGGTCGGCCCCCATCTGTTCAGGAATAAGGACTCGTCAGCAAGCTTTTTGGCCTCAAGCTTAAGTTTTGCAACTTCGAGGTTCGCCTTGCGCTGCTTTAGGCTACCAGCTGTGCCCTGCTGCAGGGTGCCCAAGTCCTGTTGCGCTGGAGCAGTCGCCCCCCAGAGCAGCACAAGCCCTACGACCACCAGGGCAGCGCGCACCTTGCGAAGAATAGAGGATCGCAACAGCATCTGCATCCTCAGGGAGGGCCAGACGACAACTTCTGGCTATCCATAACCAACTATCATCTATTGCGGTGCGTGTTTGTGAGCTGGTTCACGTTCTCAACCGGGCCTGTTCCCCACAGAAAGCGTAGAGTGGATTAGCCCGAGGGCGTAATCCACGGCTCGTAAGCGATACCCATCAATTGCCGGCCACGAAGACGATGGTTTCGCAAAGGCTCAACGCATCCTACGCGCTACGAGCTACGCAGGAAATTCGTTCTGCATCTGACTCTGCTTCGTTCTCAAAGAACGAATCGGAATCGCGCAAAATCAGCCACCAGCAAGTCTTAACGTTCTGTTTTCTTGCGAAGGCGCTGTAGGGTGAGCAAAGGAGCGCAAGCGACGTGCCCACCACTTCTGCGTCACGGCAATCAAAGACTTGGCGACGCCTAGACGGTTTTCTTGGCCCGCATCGCTTCGTGCGGGTGGCGACGATCGCCGCGTCGATTTGACTTGCGAACGTAGGTGACGAGGGCCTCGGGGTTCTCGAGCTTGATCTTCAGCGCCGCGACCAATGCATCCTCGGCTTCGATCGTGAGCGCCTTGGCACGCATCCCAAGCTTCAACCCGACCGTATATGACGTCATGGGCGACTCCTCAGGTCCAAGCTTCCACCGTACCTCAATCGGTGTCCCTTCGGAACAGCCCTGCCCAACCCACCACGTTCGCCGCCACGGGGGATGATGGGTTTTTCGAAACGGATCTGCCGCAAGACAAAACCGGATCACAAGTGTTCTATCAGAGCCGGTGAACCCAATTCATCGAAACGAAAGAGCTGAAAGACCCGCTGGCCGTTGAAGTCGAGGATCCTCAAATCATCGGTCTCGTGCAGATTGCTTTCGACCGCCTGAAAGTGCCCGCCGTAGCGCGCTCTGGCGAGCGCCAAGGGAACCTCGAAGCCGACGAACTTACCGATCCCCTTGTGCCTGAGCACCTCAATGAGCTTCTGGTCGTTCAGGGACTCGTGCGACGTGAGAATGAGCAGCGGACCGCTCGCGGTGAGCAGCAAAAGCGATTTCATTGGATCCTCCTTTGCGGCTGGATGAACTCAAGCGTCGCGTCCAGTCCAACGCGAGGACGGGTGGAGCGACTTGACCGCCGTAACGCGACGAGCTAAGGCGGATACCCATCAATCGCCGGGAACACGATGGGTTTCGCGGGGGCCTGCGTGCGTCCCACCGCCTGCATTCGCCCTACCTGATCTTCGCCAGGCACTCCTTGAGGTGATCGAGATCAGAACGAACCTGCGTCTCCATGGTGTCTTGCAGTGCGTTAATGCCCCTGGCGGACAATTCTGCGGAGGCCTTCCTGTCCAGATTCTGCTTCCAATCCCGGATGGCCTGCCTGGTGGCCCTTTGGGCCTCCGACGTACCCTTGACGTACTCCTTCATGCAGGAGTCGACCGCCGAGCATGTCTGGCACTCCTGGGCGGCGGCCGGACTTGAAAGAAGCAGGGCGAGTATCACGGTAGGGACTCTCATTGCTCATCCTCCCCGCCACAGCATAGCACGTCGGAGGGATGCCTGGGGACAACGCGCGGCTGCAAAGCGATCGGGGAACAGCTCCGTGGGGTGCGCACATGCGCCACGGGCCGCCATAAATTTTCCCTCACCTTCGCGTTGTCTTGATCACGACGGCGGCGGGAACTATCCTCTTCACGACCTTGGACTGCCGCACTCATTCCATTGACGCGGGACTGAATGGAGAGCGCATCGGTGCCTGAGACGCACGACCCCAGGCCGGACGACCCCAAGCCTGACGAGCCGAAGCCGGATGAACCGCAAGGCGCGCAGCGCGCCGACGGCGAGCTGACGCGGGCCTATGAACGGATCAAGAGCGCCAATGAAGAACTTGCGCGGCTGGACCGACTGGTTTCCGGATTGGAACGCGGCACCGATAGCCCGCCAGCGCCGCAGGCAAGCGCCAGTGCGGAACGAAGCGACCCTCCCCCGGACAAGGCACCGGCCGCGGAGAGCAAGGCTCGCCCTCAAAGCCCTCAAGGCCTGAAGGGAGACCGGCCCATGCTGCGCGCCTTCGTTGGCCTGTTGCTTGCGATAGGCATCCTCGGTGCTGCCTTCGCTTCGCAATATCGCGATGAGGCCAAGGCGATCATGGCACGATGGGCTCCGCCCGCCTCGGTTGCGCCCCCGGAGGTATCGGAGGTTCGCAGTCCGGCGCAGCCGCCAGCAGTCCAGCTCGCTGCTGCGGATGAGCAGACACCCGTGGCTATACCGGCGCCGCCGGTCCCCAAGGAACCCAACAAGGAAGCGAAAAAGCAAGCGGGGAGCGTTCCTCCAACCGGCGCCACACCGCCCGACCAGACATCCGCCGAGCTGGCACAATCGCTCAAGACCATCACGCAGTCGCTTGCGAGCATCAACGACAAACTCGAGCAACTGAAAAGCAGTCACGAGCAAACGCTTCGCGAGCAAGCCGACGCCATTCAACAACTCAAGACGGCGCAGGAGAAGGATGCGGGGGACAATGCGCGCCTCGCCGCGCAGGTCCAGGCGCTGCAGGCGCAGCTTGCTGCGTCATCTGCGAAACCCGCCAGCAGGCCCCTCATGAGGGAGAGCGATGTGGCTGCGCGCCCGCACATACAAGCAGCCGCACCCCGGCGATCCAGGCCGCCGCGAGGACCCTGGATGCCCCCGCCCTACATGATGGATCCTTACGGCTATCCGGATTGGTGAGCCTGCACGATCGCGCTCAGAAAAACCCCGGGCTGAGATCCAGCCCGTAGGTCAAGCTCAGCACGAACACGAACAGCAGAGCCGCGGCGAACAGCGTCATATGCCTGAGAATGAACCCACGCGGCGACTGCGTGGCAATGACAGTTTTCTGCGCAACGGGCATGACGCCTCCAGTATGATTTCAAAAAATGGCCACTCTAAATGCGGCGGCCGCATCAAGCAGCGCGATCTGCAAAGCAACCCTTAAAGAGATCACACCCGTTTTGAACGGCCGTACATAACAAGCCGCGTAGGGGCTTTGGTTTCGGCCTCATGGTTCGAGACGCGCCGAAAGCGGCGCTACGGGCTGTCGGCAATGGCGTGATGATGACATCATGCCGGTGATTTGCCCGACGTGTCAACCGGATTCGAAAAATCCGCAAACAGCGTGCACCGGCCACCGGCTACTTTGCATGGGGTTGTTTTCGAGCTTTTTGTTTTGCTCCCCACCCTCAGGGGATCTCGTACACCGACACCCGATCCGCGATGCCGCTCAGCGTCACGCTGCGGCGCGTTGGCTGCAAGCCGCCCGCTTCGAGCAGGGCCTGCGCGCCGGCAGAATC
Source organism: Bradyrhizobium sp. UFLA05-125 (assembly GCF_059803515.1). Taxonomy (NCBI): domain Bacteria; kingdom Pseudomonadati; phylum Pseudomonadota; class Alphaproteobacteria; order Hyphomicrobiales; family Nitrobacteraceae; genus Bradyrhizobium; species Bradyrhizobium sp. UFLA05-125. Next base: position 435,234 of record NZ_JBANBJ010000001.1, read on the forward strand.
CACCACCGGCTCAGTCACCACGATCGCGCGTGAGGCGGCAAGCCCCTGGACGCGCGAGGCGATGTTGACGGTCTGGCCAAAATAGTCCTGCTGGCCATTGAGGGTGACGGCGAGGCACGAGCCCTCGTGAATGCCCATCTTGAGCAGCAGACCCTGATGCTGGCGCTCGGCGCCGAGATCGCTCATCGCCTCGCGCATGCGGATGGCGGCCGCAATGGCCCGGTCGGGCGTCTCGAAGGTCGCCATCACGGCGTCCCCGATCGTCTTCACGATGGCGCCCCGTTCGGAGACGATGATCTCCTGCAAGAGGCGGAAATGCTCATTGACGAGATCGAAGGCAACGAGGTCGCCGACGTGCTCGTAGAGCCCGGTGGAGTCGCGCAAGTCCGAGAACAGGAAGGTCAGGCTGAGGATCTTCAGGCGCTGGCCGATGGCGAGCGTGTCGGTGCGGTAGAGATCGCGAAAGGTCTGGTTGGTGAGGAGACGCTTTGCCGTCAGCGCCGGCTTGCGCCGCGTCAGGAGATCATCGAGTGCCTTGTTCGCGACCCACACCGCCGGCAGCACGCGCCCGTCGGTGCGGTTGTCCAGCGCCAGCCGCAGCGGCCCGGGACGCAAGGTGACCGCCTCGGCGGGGGTCTCGGCCTTGTTGAAGATCATCGAGAGGTTTTGCCGCTCGCTGGTCTCCTCGCCCTTGATCTCGAGGAACTGTGCCGTATGCGTCACGGGATCGAACACGATCAGCGTACCTTCGGGCACATGCAGGGACAGGATGGCCCGCTCGCCCGGCGGCAGATCGAAGGTCTCAAGGGTAACCTCGCGCAGCAGCGTCTCAAGGTCGAGCGGAAGATCGATGGCCGAACTCCAGAAGATCTGCCGATAGTAGTCGGCCAAGGGCAGCTCGTCGGGATTGTGGGCCGCGATCTTGCGCACGCGCGGGCTGATCGTGAAGGTCACCTCGACCAGATTGTCGAGCGTCGTCTCATAGCCCGCGGCGCAGAAGGCGCAATGATAATGCGGACTGTTGAGGGTCTTCAGGCTCTTGTTGGCGGACAGCACACCGGCGCAGCTCGGGCAGATCACGCTCCAGGTCATCTCGGCCATGCCGAGCTGCACCGCGTGCAGAAGGCCTGCGACGACGCGTTCCTCATCGAGGCCGGCACGCACGGCGAGGTCGAGCGCGTTCATGCGGTTCAAGGCGTGGTCCGGCGCCTCCCGCACCATGCGCTCGAGCATGTCGACGACGCCTTCGTCGGCCGACTGACGCAACACACCAAACAGGGTTTCGATTTCGCTCATGCGATGATGTTACCTGAAAGCGGGCAAGCGGTAATCCGCTCCCTATCAGCTATGTTTCGCGAGGCAGGGCACAAGCCGTATCAGCCAAATGCTGCGTCACGATGATGGGAGGGACAGTGGCCGGATTTCCCTTGCTTTCCCCTCCCCGGCCCCTACGGTGCGCCCGCCAAGAAGGGGATGAGTTTGACGATGGACGATGCCATGACATGCCCGAGCTGCCATTCGGAGCATGCCTACCAGGATCGCGGTCTCTGGGTCTGCCCGGAATGCGCCCATGAATGGAGCGCGTCGACCGAGGCGGCCTCGGAAGCGGCGCAGGAGGCGGGCGTTCGCGATGCCAATGGCAACGCGCTTGCCGATGGCGACAGCGTCATCGTGATCAAGGACCTCAAGATCAAGGGATCGTCATCCGTCGTCAAAGGCGGCACCAAGGTCAGGAGCATCCGCCTCCAGGACGCCACCGATGGCCACAACATCGCCTGCAAGATCGACGGCATCGGCGCGATGAATCTGAAGTCGGAGTTCGTGCGGAAGGCGTAAAGCCGGCAGCATCGATGGAAGCGAGGACGGCCATGAACGGCAATCGCTACTACGGAGTTCGGGTCGAGGGCGCGAAATATGGCGTGGGCTTCGGCTCGGCCCTCGCCATCGCGATCTCTTACACCAAGAACCATTCGATCCTGTGGGCGATCATCCATGGCATCCTGGGCTGGCTCTACGTGATCTACGCCGCGCTGTTTGGCTGATCGACCCTCGGCCGACAGTTTCTCGTTTACATTATTTCTGATTTACGGTATTTATCTCGCCACGATCCGAGAGGCCGTCGGTAGCCCGGATGAGCGAAGCGACATCCGGGAAACCACGCAACAAGGTCCCGGATATCGCTGTGTTTATCCGGGCTACGCACAGACCGCTCGTGCTACTTCAAAGCGGTCGCCAGCGCGGTGAGCTTCTCAACCAGATTGGTGCCTAGCGCGTAGATGACTTCGATGATGGCAAGCGCGATGCCGGCGGCGATCAAGCCATACTCGATCGCGGTCGCGCCGGACTCGTCAGCTATAAATTTTGCAAAAATGCGCTTCAAAATCGTATCCTTTCCGGTTGTGCAAGGCATGGCTCGCACGCAATCGGATAGGATGCGCAATCTACGATTGCGTTAATTTGGGTCTGTCAATTTGACGATACGCGAGACGAAGACTGCGCCGGGGTCGTGCTTGCGGAATGAGCCGGCAGGATGGGGCTGGCTAACGGCGCAGGCCCACCCTGCTCTTTCGGATCCGGCTCAGCGCGCGGTGCCGGTCGTGACCGGCGCGGTCGTTGCGGTCGTCACTTTGGCGCGCGGCGTCAGCACGCTCACCTGGTGCGGAGACGGTGCGGTGGTGGCAGCCGCCTGCTGGTTCACATGCGCGGCGCCGAGCAGGCTCACCTGCACGGGCGAGGCCGGGAAGCCATTGGCTTCATAGCTCGGCAGCTCCGCGGCGAAGGCGGCAGCGACCGACATGGCGGCGGCTGCAATTGTTAACGAAATTGTCTTCACACCGAATCTCCTGGGTAGGACTTGAGATCCGGAGCTATGTTCTTATGCTGCAGCGCGGTAGCCTGTCTTGTTGCATTGCAACAATGCAGATTTCGCAGATGGTACAGGCCCGGCGTTCATCCTACCAAATCTCATCACATGCCCGCCACGCCCGCGACAAGCCGCAATCGCGATTTCAGCGCAAATAGGGCGGAGGTTGCAGCTTCATCGATTTGGGGAGTCATTTTGTAATGTTGAGTGCAGACCAGACCAAGCCGACCGGAAAATCCGGCCAGCGTAACCGTAAGAAAAAGACGAAGCAGACCCTGGCCGACGAGCAACACGCGACTGCAACGGATCAGTTGCCGGCTGCAGCGCCGGAGAGCAGTGAAGCGACCGAGCTGGAGACCGGCGTCGACCTCAATCCGCAGTTCCCGTCGACCGAGGTTTCTGCCGCCGAGACAACAAGCGTACCGGCCGCTTCGATGGAACTCGTTCCGGTCGGTGTTCGGGCGATCGCAGATGCCTATGGCGACTACACCAGGAGGTCACTTGAACACGCCTGGGCCTTCGTTGGGAAGCTTGCGAGCGCGCGCTCACCCGCGGAGGCGTTTGCGCTTCAGATGGAATTCGCGAAGCAGGCGTGTGAAAACTTCGTCGCAGAAACGCAGAAAATCGCCGACCTCCACGAACAACTGGTCAAGCAGAGGGTCGTAAACTTTGAAGGCTTCGTGGCCAGGATCACCCAAACCACGCTGGAAGTCCGCGCGACACGCCACTAGCTGGTAGTCCAAGATCCGGAACCGCAACGTCGCTCGCAAAAAAAAGAGACCGCCCGAAGGCGGTCTCACATCCCTCGGATCAAGGGGAACAGATCCAGAGGGACCTAGGCGCTTTCGGATATCTGCTCCTGCTCGGCCGGCTCGTCCTCCTCCGTGGAGGAAACGCTACCCGCAGCTCCCATTCTGCGCTTCACCTGCTCGCATGTTTTGCGGACGTCCTCGGTGAACAGGGCGCATTCTTCGATCCTTTTGAAGATCTTGCGTCCTTCTTCACGATAACCCGCGGCCGTTTCGCGCATATACGCGATCGCATCATGCACCTGCGCTGTCAGCGCCTCGCACTTTTGCGCCGCGCCGATCAACTCGGCTCCCATCGCCTCGATCTCTTTTGCGGCGGATTCATAATCGCGAATAACCGCCTCTGCGCTGAGGGCCCCTACGCGCGTGACCCCCTCCGTGTGTTCGACATAATCAGGCAATGCAATTGAAGCTAATGAACTTCCCTGGCGAACCGAAGCAATGTCCGCCTCAAGTTGAACCAGGTTTACCGAGTCCTTTCTTCGCAATTGTTCAACACTTGCCATAGGTAGGTTCTCCCGATACGCGCCCCGAACAACCCCAACTCACCCAATGTATTACGGGGACAACCCGCCTTCTAACTGTATATGCTGTTGACGGCCCGAAGTTTGCCGTATTTTCGCAACATCCAGATAGACACGCAAAGATGACTAGGCATCATATTCTCAACCTGTCGGCGAGACGAGGCACATCTCCTCCGATCCGGTTTGATGCGTGCGCGCGAGCACCGTAAACACAGCATCGACTGCCAGCCGAACCGCAGTCTCGACCACTGAGCCCCTCGCAAGCCCGGCCGCCAGGAGTCCCGACAGCAGATCACCCGTCCCGCAAGGCCGGATCGGCAGCCGTGCTGTCGCAAAGCGCGAAAGTTTTTCGTCCTGGCAGAGGATCGTCTCCACCTGCCCTGCTTGTGTATCGGCGAGCGTGCAGCCGGTCGCGATGACGCCTCGCGGGCCCTGCGCCGCGATGGCAGCGCTCGCGGCCAGCAAGCTCGGGGCATCCTTCACCGCAATACCGGACAGCAGCTCCAGCTCGAACTGGTTTGGCGTAATGAAGCTTGCAGACGGCATAAGCCGCTTGCGGATCACATCCAAAATGCCCTCGGCGACGTAGATCTTGCCGTCGTCCCCGATCACGGGATCGCAGAGATAGATAAGCTTTGGATTTCGTCGCAGCGCGCGCTCGACGAAATCGGCGATGACCTCTGCGTTTGCAATCGAGCCGAGATAGCCGGTGAGAACGACGCTTCCCCGCTCGATCAGGCCCCGCTCCTCGACGCCGAGCAGGAGATCGGCCACGAGATCCGCATCCAGCACGCGGCCGTGCAGCGTCGGATAACGCGGGTGGTTCGACAGCAATGTCGTCGGCACCGCCGCGACGTTCACGCCCTCCGACTGCATGGGATAGACGGCGGCCGAGTTGCCGACATGGCCGTGAACGACTTGGCTTTGAATAGAGATGACGAGCATGTGCGCAATTTCACTTTGAGGATTTGTGGAGCGAAAGCGATACCCATCAATTGCTCCACGAAGATGATACCTTTCGCAAGGTGCAACCGCGCCCCTGTGCGAGGTGGATGCGTTGTCGCGCAGGAAAAAGAGACTATAGTCCTTCGCTGCTGCCACACCGGACGTGCCGAACTCCGCCTCGCTTTCAGGCAGCTTGCATGCCGTCGGCAGGCTTGATCCTCGCCCTTGCGGGCGCCTTTTTCAAAAAGCTGATTGCTCGCTCATCACCCAACGGAGGGAACGATGCCATTGTTCATCACCTACGTCTCCTATTCGAACGCCGGCGTGAAGGGTCTCGTCGACAAGCCGTCGGACCGCACCGAGGTCGTCAACACGTTGGTCGAGAAGGCCGGCGGCAAACTGCTCGGCGCATTCATGACCACCGGCGCGCATGATGCCGTGATCGTCACCGACATGCCGGACGGCTCCGATGCCATCGCCGTCGGCATGGCGGCAGCTGCAAGCGGTGCGGTGGCGAAGATTGAAACGGTGCGCGCATGGAAGATGGGCGAGTTCAAGTCGGTTGCGGAAAAGGCCTCGCGCCTCGCCGCCGCCTACAAGCCGCCGGGCAAATAAAGTCGGCGATGGCGCGCGATGCTGGCGGCCTTGGCACTATCTGCATATCGTCATGGCCGGGCGCGTCCCGGCCATCCACGTCTTTTCGTGCAGCAGCGCTGCGTTAACAGTTTGCATTAAGCGAAGTCACACTTCCTCATTTCGTGTGCAACAATTCTCGATTAAGGTCGACGCAACCGGGCAGAACGTTTGAGCTCGTGCCGATTTTGAAATTCCCGGGGCTGGCTTTGCGGTACCTACTTTAATTGCTCTGCGCTTTATGACTTCAAAGGCCGCCGCGAGGCGGCCTTTTTGTTTTAGGCATCGTGATCGTGCGAGGCTCAGCGACTGCTGACTCTGCGGAGCGCTGCAGGGAACCCGCGCGTGTCCGCCGGGACACACTCGCGTTGAAAAGCTCCGTCCTCGCCTTTTGTGCCATTGCGCCGCCATATCCTCGCCCGAACAATTGCTGCGTCGCATGCTTGGCTGTTGCAATCGGGTTCCGGCAGGAGCTTTTGGAGGCTGGGATGATGAACGATCAGCGCTCTCTCATCGTGGCGGTGTCGTGCCCCGCGGCGGTTCTCGCGGGTTCCTTTGCGCTCTGGCTTGCCGCGGTTTCCCCGGAGGCAATCCAGAACAGCAGCGCCAACATCGCTGCGGACTCCTCCGCACCAGCTCTCGCCGCGCACAGCGAACCTGCCGAAGTCCCGCGCGCTGCGACCGAGTCCGTCGCCGTGACCGACGTGCCGACGATCGCGCTGCCGGCAGTGAGCACAACGACCGACGCGGTACCGGCCGGGACCACAACCGAGCCCGTCGTCAAACTTGCATCGGCCGATCCCGCGCCAATCCTGCCGGCGGAAACGCCGCCGCAGCTCACTAGTTCAAGCACGCCGGAGCCCGTCACCGCCACGCAGACGCCCGAGCCGGCCGTCAAGGTCGCGTCCGCCGATCCGACGGATGTGCTGCCTACGGAGACGCCGCCGCTCGCCGCAGCGATCGCGACCACGCCGGAGCCCGTCGCAACCGACGCGAAAGCAACCACGCAGGAAAGTCCGGATCCTCTCGAAGCCGCCGACGAATGCCTTGTCGTCGACGTCTGCATCGACCGCTATCTCTGGGCGCTGTATCAGCGCACGCCCAAGGAAGATTCGATCAAGGAGCAGGAGCGCCGCAGCGTCACGATCAAGCGGCGCGGCAGGACGGTGACGGTCATGCGGAGCTTCACCAAGCTCGTCGACGAGGATTTCGCCTGGAAGGATCCGAAGGCCGCGGACAAAGCGGGCATGTCGCTGATGGATTACGTGATCGGCGGCATGGACCGCGACTTCAAGCTCAAGCTGTTCCATGCGCTTCACGCCGCACAGGCGGCGGGCCTCGAACCCGGCATCACCAGCGCCTTCCGTGACGATTACCGCCAGTCGATCGCGAGCGGGCTGAAAGCCGCCTCCAATCGGTCGTATCATGGCGGTAGCTCTCGCGGCGGTTACGGCCATGGCCTCGCCGCCGACATCGTCAGCGTCAAGGGCGAGAACCGCGCGCAGCGCTGGGTCTCGACCGAGGCGCTCTGGAAATGGGTCGATGCCAACGGCAAGGCGCTTGGCATCGGGCGCCCCTATCTCGACCACGATCCGCCGCATGTCGGCCCGATTGACGGCCAGGAATACGTCTCCCGCCGCGGCGGCGCGAACTCCAGGCAGGCCGCAGCCGAGGCAAAGCCGCACAAGAAGGTTGCTGCGAGGAAGCTCGCGGCCGCGCGCGCGGCCAAGCGCACCGCTGCGCGAAGCTCCGCAAAACAGCCGCAGGCCGCTAGAGCCTCGAAGGTACGCACGGGCTGAGCGGGTAGCCGCGTAGGGCCGTTTACCTCTGCGGAACCGGCGCCGGCGGCCGCACAGACGACCGAGGCGCTCCGGTGGACTTCGAGGATTTCGCGGACGCGCGCGGCTTTCCGGCAGGTGGGCTGTCAACACTCTCCAGATAGGCGGCGAGCGCCTTCGCCGAATCAGGTCCGCTCGCATAATGGTCCTTCAGGAACCAATAGAGCGTGAAGCTGAAACGTCCCTTGGCAAGCCCGCGCGGGCTGCGGTGGCAGCTCGCGCAACCATCGGCAAACAGTTTCTGCGGCGGCTTGCCCTCGTCGAGATTTTGCGCGCGCGCAATGGTCGCGGTCAGCAGGACTGCCGCGGCCACGGTACACAGGGGCGCGACCAACCCGCGCGCCGATCGATCAGATGACGTCAAAATCGTCCCCTACCCCAATCCAGCGGCCGGTCAGGCCGCCAGTAACGCCTCGAACTCGGCTGGGGCGTAGGCCTTGCCATCCTGGTCGGTGATCACGACCTGCCAGCCTTCGCTCGCCCACACCCGCGCCTTCGCCACGATCATAAGCCGGCTCTCGCGCTCGAACCTATACGTCTCATTGTCGCGTTCTGCGACCATCTTGTAAGCCACTATCGTCCCCGTCGCACGTCCCCGCACCCACCTTTCACGTGCCAGCGGGCTTTGGCGGCAATTCGCCGGGAGCATGGCAATTTGGTGCCGTCCAGAGCATCGTGCAGCCTCGCGACCGCCGCCGCGGCACGCGAAACCATCACTTCATGGATGTCGGACGCGCTGGGCGGCGGTCAATGCACGCGAATGACGTGTGGACGGCCGAGGTCGATCAATCCTTGCACCGCCGAGAGGCGGTCTTCCAATGCTGCAATCGTCACAAGCAAATTATTGCGCCGCTCGTCCAAGATACCTTTTTCGGCGTCGGACAATTTCGTCCGCGTCCGCTGCTGGTCGAGATCAAGAAGCGAGCCGCGATAGCCTGCAATCACACGCGCGAGCTGCTTCGCCTCCTTCGACATCGACTTCATCGCGACATTTTGCCGGCGCGTCTCCGAATGGCCGTGCTGTCTCATCATCATCCTCCCGTAAGCCCCTTGCCCCGAGTGGACGAAAAAAGCATCCGGTAAAGTTGTTACGTTCGATGAAATCTACCTCTGCGTAATTGCCTCAAATTGTGCAGGCCGCAAAGGAAAAGCCCGGCTCTTGGCCGGGCTTTCGCCGTGATCAGTGCCGCTCTCGGCCCGGAGGCCCACCGGCCGGCGCGCCGCCGCCATGCGGCGCCGCGTTGATATGCGGGGCACCGCCGCCGCCACCGCCGACATGGGGTGCAGGCGCTGCTGCGCGCGGAGCTGGCATCTGCGCATGCGCATTCATCGGCGGGCCGTGGCTGATATTGGGCTGCGCGACGTGCGGCATCGCGGGACGTGCCGCGGGCGCGGCCGAGACGCGCGGCGCCTGATGGCCGCGCGCGATCTGCGGCTGCGGGCGTGCCATCGGTTGCGCGCGGGCAGCGGCGCGAGCGTTCTCGTGGGCAGCGGCGCGCACATTCTCATGCGTTGCACGCACCGCGTTCTTCTCATGCGTCATCCGCGCCTGAGCCTCCGCCGGGCGGCCGCGGATCTCGCGTGCCTGCGATTGCTCGCGCGTCACACGCGCGGCTTCGCCGGCGCGGGTCCCGCCTCCGACTGCTATCGCACCTTCGCGCGTCGCGGCGCGGCCGATGCGCGCGGCCCGCGGATCGAGCGTCATCCGCGTTGCATTGCGCTCACGCGATGTCCAGTAGTTCGACCAGTAGTCTCGGCGGTGATACCAGGGCCGGCCCGCATAGTAGTTCGACCAGTACGAGCTCAGCACGAACGGCACCACAGGCACATCGACCTCGTCGACATAGTCGGGCAGATAGACGTAGTGGTTCCGGTAGAGATATTCGAGATACTGCGACGACACCCAACCGCGATCATCCGACCAGCTCACGTCGCACCAGGCCTTGCCGTCAAGGCAGCCGTGAACGTTGACGCGGGAGCCTCCGGGAATGCGATCGACCATCGGAAAGCCGGGCCCCGGCCCTGCCCTCAATCCGACGGACGCGGTGACGATGCCGGGCGCCGCAAGCGCGGCGGTCGGCGCGAGCAGCATGGCTGCAGCAAAAGCAAGTCTAAGCTTCATGGCGTGATCCTCCTCATGCGAGCAGGAACGTTCGAGCGCAACGAGCGTTCCGCGCCATCGCGTCGAACCAGCCGAAAGATGAAAAGGCCGAGGCGCACGGGTTCAATATTCATCCGCCATTCATCGCGCGCCCATTGAAGAGTAGCCCGCTCCTCGTTCAATTCACCTGCAGCATGAAGCGGTCGAAGAACGCCGCCAGCTCCGCGTAGGCATCGAGCGGCAGCACATGTGCGACGTATTGGTCCGGCCGCACCACGATCATGCATCCCGCATTGCGATCGATCCCGCGCATCGCAAAGATGTCGTGACCGTCCTTGAGATCGGGGCAGAACATCTTCTCGTAATCGCGAAGTCCGTACCGTCCCTTGGTTGGCAGAAGCAGTGACGGCATCGCGCCGATCGTGAGCTCGTGGTGATCCTGTTGGAACACCGCCCGCACATCGATCACGGAGTCGATATCGGCATCCCCAGGCGTATAGCGTCGCAGCGGGGACTCCCGTCCCTGGCTCAGGAAATTGCAGAACGCGGCAATTGCGCCGGCGCCCGCCGCGGGGTTGCCTGCGCCCGCAAAGGCAAAGATGCGCCAGCGGCCGTCGGCCCTGGCGACGTGGCCGAGGTGAACGCGTTTTGCGTCGGCAAGGCGGATGACCGGCGCGGAATGAAAGCGCTTACCGATCACGAAACCGCTGGCAAGATGCTGATGCGTGGTGTTGCCGGTGAGGAGACCCGGCCGATAATGCGTTGCCGTCCCCGCGGTGTAGCGACCGTGGCGGACAAAATAGTCCTGGGTCTTGGCCGCATCCGCGGCTTTGCCGTCGCCCTTGACCGAGGCAAGGATCGTCGCCCATTCGCGATCGAACTCGATCAGCTCTTTTGCCACCGCCTGGCGTTCGGCCGAATAGCTGTGCAGAAGGTGCGGCGCGCACTGCCTGCGCAGCACTGCGGCGAGCTTCCAGCCCAGATTGAAAGCGTCCTGCATCGAGACGTTCATGCCCTGCCCCGCCTTCGGGCTGTGGGTGTGGCAGGCATCGCCGGCGATGAAGATGCGCGGCAGCCGTGTCGCAGTCTCCGCCTCAGGTACGTCGTCGAACTTGTCTGTCAGGCGCTGGCCGATCTCGTAGACCGACCACCAGGCGATCTCCTTCACCTCGAGCGTGTAGGGATTGAGAATGCGGCGAGCCTTCGCGATCAAATCGTCGGAGGTGATGTTACGATTCGCAACACGCTCGCCAACATCGAGCGTCGTCAGCTCGACATAGAGGCGCACGAGGTAGCCGCCCTCGCGTGGGATAACAAGGATGCTGCCGTCATTGGCCGACTGGATCAGCGCCTTGAAACGGATGTCGGGAAAGTCGGTCACCGCGAGCACGTCCATCACGCCCCAGGCGTGGTTGGCGGAATCGCCGTGCAGCTCACGGCCGATGAATTTGCGCACGGTGGAGCGCGCGCCATCGCAGCCGACGACATAGCGCGCCTTCACGGTTTCGATCTCTCCCTCGTGACCGGGATCGACCCGCTCCAGCCTCACCGTAACCGCATGATCCTCGAAGCGCACCGCGGGATCGACATGGAGATCGACGAGACGCCGCGCGTAATGCGGTTCGAGCTTGGTTGGGGACTTGCGCATGACGTCGAGAAAGCCGTCATGCACGCGCGCCTGGTTCAGGATGACATGCGGAAATTCGGACAGCCCGTCCTCGACGTCCTGCACCCGGCCGCTGCGCACGATGTTTGCGCTGTGCTTGTCGTCGGCTTTCCAGAACGTCGTCTCGTTGACCCAATAGGCCTCCTTCAGCACCCGCTCGGCAAAGCCGTAAGCGTGGAACATTTCCATGGTGCGGCAGGCGACGCCGTCGGCCTGGCCGACGAGAAGCCGGTCGGGCTTCTGCTCGACGATGCAGGTCTTGACGTCGGGAAATGCGGCGAGCTGCGCCGCGAGTGTGAGTCCTGCTGGACCGCAACCGACGATCAAAACGTCGACCTCATCCGGAACGGAGCCGGTAGCGCCAGAGGCCTGAATGCGCTCTGCGGGGTCGGCGATATCGGGCTCGCCCGGCAAAAATCCGTTGAGATGGAACTGCATGAGACCTGCTCCTCCCGTGTTGCGCGTTAAGCGGACCGTGTTAGGCCCTTCTTCAATATTGCTCAGTATACTGACTATCAGTATACTCGTCAATATTCACCACTCAGGAGGAACCGGTGAAAGACAACAACGACATGCCCGGCCATCTCGCCCGTCGCTTTCAGCAGATTGCAGTCGCGGTGTTCCTCGCCGAGGTGGAGGACGCAGGCTTCGATCTCACGCCCGTGCAATATGCGGCGCTCGCGACCATCAAGGCCAATCCCGGGCTCGACCAGGTGACGTTAGCGGGCCTGATCGCCTACGACCGCACGACCATCACGGGCGTGATCGATCGCCTCGTGCAGAAGGGCCTCGTCGAGCGTCGTGCCAGCAGCCGCGACCGGCGCGCACGCGAACTCGAGATCACCGACGAGGGACGCAAGGCGCTGCGTGCGATCACGCCGGCAGTCGAAGCGGCGCAGCGGATCATGCTGCGCGGCCTGACCGACAGGGAAGCCAACGAATTGATGCGGCTCTTGCGCAAGGCGATCGCCGCGGGCAACGAGCTCAGCCGTGCACCGCTGCGCGAAGCGCCGACGTGAGCCCGCTCAGGTCTTCAGCCTCAGCCGGCCCATGAAATCGCGTTTTCCCAGCGGCGCGCCCTTGTGGCGGAGGATGGCGTAGGTCGTGGTCGCATGGAAAAAGAAGTTCGGCAGCGAGAACGACATCAGAAACCCCTCCGCGGTGAAGGGCACAGTGCGGTCACCAACCTTGAAGGTGACATCGCGGCCGATCAGAGCATCGACAGCCTCGGGTGTCAGAGCAGAGATCTCGTTGCGGGCCTCGGTCACCAGCGCCTGAAGCGCGGCGTAGTCGTGATCGGGGTTGATGCTCGGTGGGACGAACACCCCGTCCCTCGCCGCCGCGAGCGCGCCGCGCGAATGATGCGCGACCGAGGCGACCTGGGCGCGCAGCGGCCACATGTCCGGCGCAAGGCGGGTCTCCACAACCTCGGCCGGATCGATGCCCTTCTCCTTGAAATGGACAAGGCTCTTGTCAAGGAAGCCGCCAACCGCTCCGAGGATCTGGAGATAATTGGCAACCGTTGCGTCGTAGAGCGAAAAGGCCATGGCGTAACTCCCCAGTTGGATCTCGCCGGGATAGAGTTCCCGCAAATCCTCACCGATTGCAATCGTTGCCCAAGTTTGTCGCAGCGCGGCGAAACCTGGAACTAACTTTCGGCTGCTACCGTCGCTCCGTTCTGCGCTTAACGCGCGATTAACTTTGCGATCGGGGGCCTTGGATGTTCAGGTTCGTCATGGTGGCCGCAGCCGCACTGCTATTTTCCGGGCAGGCGCTCGCAAACGGGCATGGCTCGGATGCTCCCCCGCCGCCAAAGCCCGACGCCACGACCGCGCCGGCGCGCGTGATCCTGACCAAGCAAGGCCCAAAGCTCGTCGATCTCAAGGGTATGACGCTGTATTACTACGAGCGTGACACCAGCGGCAAGACGTCGAACTGCGACGGCAAATGTACCCAGAGCTGGACGCCGCTGTCAGCGCCTACCGACGCCAAGGCGGTCGGCGACTTTACCGTGATCACCCGCAACGACGGCAGCAAGATGTGGGCCTACCGCTATCGCCCGCTCTATACGTCTCCCGCCGACAAGGAGCCCGGCGACACCAATGGCAACGCCACGACCTTGCAATGGCGAATTGCCCGGCCTGACGAGTAGCAGGGCCGCCCGGACCTCAGTGACTAGAACTGCTCGCGACCTTCGCATGAGGCACGGAATCGACGGAAGCGTAGTTCGCCTCCGGATTCCAGTGCACCGCCACGTACAGGATCAATCCCGCGAGGATTGAGCCGTAAAAGCCGACGCTCGCCCACCGCCATTTTCGCGCAATGCGGCGGTCGCCCTCATTCAATTGATGAAAGAATTTTTGCATGGTGCCTCCGATGGCAGCTAGCCCCTGAGGCATAGCGCACGCGCGGCAAATCCGCTGTGAGGCAGTTCACGTTTTGCGGCTCCAGAACGTAGGAGGGCCCGGTCAACGCGCGCCGGGCCCAACGAGCTCAACGAACTCCGCAGCTACCCGCTTACCCGCGGAAGCCATCTCCCGCGCCGGTTTGCGCCGTTCGTCCCGGTGGCAGCACCACCACGGTCGACCCCATCTTCACCCGGTCGTAGAGATCAATGACATCCTCGTTGCGCATCCGGATGCAGCCGGACGAAATCGCCTGACCGATATATTCCGGCTGGTTGGTGCCGTGGATGCGATAGAGCGTGTCCTTGTTTCCGGCGTAGAGGTAAAGCGCCCGCGCGCCGAGCGGATTGGCCGCGCCGCCCGGAACGCGCGAAGGATAAGGCCCGAGCCGCTCCTGGATCTCCGGTGTCGGGATCCAGTCCGGCCAGGCGGCCATCTTCCCGACCCGCGCCACGCCGGAAAACGCCATGGCCTCCTCGCCGACGGCCACACCGTAGCGGATCGCCTTGCCTTCGGGCAGGACGTAGTAGAGATAGCGCGCATCGGTATCTACCAGGATCGTGCCCGGCTGCTCCTTGCGCGAATAGTCGACGATATGGCGGAGATATTGTTCGGGCACGTTCGCCTGCGCGTAAGGCGTATGCGCGAGCAATTGCCGGTCGCGTGGCGTCATGCTCGCGCTATTGGATGGCGACAGTGTCGCCTGCATGCAACCGCCCAGCGGCAGCAACGCGGCTACCAGTATTGCGATAGAGGATTTTTGCACAGCCTGCCCCAGGTTGCGCCCCCAACCATGTACATCTGCTGCCCAAATCGTGCTGAAAAAATGGCGGCGTGACGGGAAAACCGACAAGTCTTCGTGGAGCCAGAGTTCCGCCCGGACATCCGGCAAAGGGGGCGGCCCCACACTCTCCTTCCCGCCGCCTTGCTTTGGTCAAACCCGGCTGGACTCGTGCGCACTGGGGGCGGAGGACCGACTGATCTCTTTCAATCGGCTCGCGCGAATGCGGACGACCAAGGTGTAAGGAGCTTCGATGCTCGCGACGCTGAACAGCAAGCAAATCGTCGATGAAATCGTCAAGGACACGGTCAAGGATAACGATCCGCACGACGCGCTCGATATCGCGCCCGAGATCGTCCTGGCCTCGCGCCCGGACAAGGCTGCACCTGCGCCCACGCTCGTGCCTGACAGCGCAACGCGTCCGGAGCCGAAGATCAATCTGGTGAAGGAGGCTCCCGCGGCGGCGCCGTCGGTCGATACCGCAGTTCGCGTAGCGGCCAGCGATCTCCACGTCAGGCGCAAGCGCTCGTCGGTCGGCAGATGGCTCAGCGGCGCATTCGTCACCCTGCTGTTTGCCGGAGGCAGTGCCGCCGCGACGGTCGCCTGGCAGACACATGGCGATATGGCGAAAGCGATGATCGCTGAATGGATACCAGCCCTCGTGGCTTCGCCGTCGCAGGCGACACCACCAGCGACGGAGCAGGCTGCCTCGACCGAGCAGCAGGCCCCAGCCGAGCAGCAAGCCGCGGCGGCCGATCAACCCGCCGTGCAACCGGCAATTCCCGCTCAGGCGCAGGACAACGGCAGCACGAGCCCGCCGACGACGGCGCCCGACGCGGCACAGTCGCTCCAGTCGATGACGCGCGATCTCGCCGCCATGACGCAGCAGATCGAGCAGCTCAAGGCCAACATCGCCGAACTGAAAGCGAGCCAGGAGCAGATGGCACGCGAGATCGCGAAGGCCACGCCGCCGAAGCCGGCTGAGGCCAGGATTGCCGATCCGCGCGCGAAGCTCTCGGCTCTGCCGCCGCGGCCGGCGGCGCCTGTGCACAAGCCCAGGCCCGTGGCCACCGCCCCAGCCTATGCACCGACTTACGCGCCGGTGCCGATCGCGCCTCCGTCGCAAGCTGCCGCCGTTCCACCGCCGCCACCGCCTGCTTCCGCCTCGCAGCTCGCCGATGACGACGGTCCGGTGGTACGCCCGCCGATGCCGGTGCACTAGCGCAGGATCCGGACCCGAAGGGCCGCGTTAGCGCAAATTGCGAAGCGGTTTTCCTCGCGACAAACGCGAAACGCGTTTGCGCGGAGATCACGCTCAAACAACAACCCAAAGCGCGATGACGCGTCATCCAAATCTCATCGCGCTTTAGCCTCGGACTCGCGAACCTTGCGGCTCACGATCAGACGCTTCGTCTCGAAGCCACGGCTCGCAACAACGCCACTGGTCATTCTGTTCGCGATCGTCGGATTGTTCGCTGATCGGACTGGCAAGCTGGATCGTTTCAACGGTCGCAGATCCGCAGGCCTTGGACAGCTTCGTCGCCAATGTCGTGACGCTGTTCGGCATGTTGCGTGTGCTGGCTTGCGTCCGAAGCAGAGGTGACGCTGTCTGAGTCGTCGTGAGACGTTGAGCCCGGACGATTACGGTGCAGCGATTTTGTGCCTGCAACAAAGAGAAAAGGCCGTCGGGATCTATGCCGCCGGCCTTCTCTTGCAACTGCCGGTTCCCGGAGCCCGGTTCTGTTGCAATTCCATGCTGCGAGCATGACGCGCACATACTTAATAAAATCTTAACGATCTCACGTCGTGCACATGATTTTTGCGCCATACACACAGAGATTGCGCGGACACTTCGTTCGGGAAAGATCGACTCAGTGGTACCATCACCTGAGTGAGACTTGTCGTCGGACTTGAGTACGGAAGACTTTGTAGTCAAGACTTGGGGACCTCAGATGCCTTACTACTACTTCGATCTCGTGGTTGGTGAAGAGTTCAAGAACCAGGGCAGTATTATCCTCGAAGACCTCGAGGTCGCCTCCGATCGCGCTGAACAACTGGCCAACGAGTTGTCGCAGGTGAATCCCGATCTTCAGCATCGGGGGTGCGCCGTGCGCGTCACCGATCGCGATCACAACGAGGTCTATCGGACGCCGCTCGATCCCGTTCCGAGCTGGCAACGGTCCGGTTAGCTCGTCGCGCACGCCATCTCGCATTCGCCATCGCATGACGGGGCGGCATTCCACGCGTGAGGCGTTCTGACCTCACGGCCCGCGCGAACGCGCGCGATCTTCCACCCCATTGCGCAGCGGGGCGCCGGACGCTAGCCTCCCCAAAAAACGGGAGGACATTGGAATGCGCTATGGTTGGTTGATCGCGGGCTTGATGCTGATTGCTGCACCCGCCCAGGCTGCGCCGCCGCGGTCGGTCTATGTGACGATGGTCCTGCAGGCCTTCGCCGCCAAGGTCGAATGCCCGGGCACCGATCTCGTCTACCAGGACCTGGTGAAGCGAGCGCAGGACATGCAGCTGCCCGACGGCACGACCGAAAAAGTGCGCAAGGCCATCGCCTTCATGCACACTGGCGGCAAGATGGGCGAGAAGCAGGACGACGACCTCATGGCCGAGGTCGCGGTCGCAACCCAATCGACCGATCTCGACCAGCGCCGGCTCGGAATGAGCAGCTGGTGCGAAGCCCAGAAGACCAATCTCGCGGGGCTCATTCACACCAAATAGCGGTCCCGCAGCGCGGCCCGCGCCGCTTTCGGCAAGGCATATGGAGCAAACGTTAGCCATGCCGCCATGGAACCGGTGGCATTGGCCAACAATCGTCACAATCCTCGCAAGCATGCAGGCGGCTTCGTCAAGGAGACCCCAGATGCGGATAACCCACATCCTGCTTGCAAGTGTGCTCGCAGGCGCGTTGACGCCGCCCGTGCTCGCCAGGAATTCGAACAGCCAGCAGGCCGAAGAAAAATCGGCTGCGTCGACATGCAGCGCCTATCAGCAGGCGCCCGACGGTTCATGGACCCAGCTTCCCTGCAAGGAGACCGGCGAACGCAGCAGCCAGGCGCAGACCCAGCACAAGCCGCCGGCGCCGGGCACTGAACCGGACGCGCACTAAATCGCGCCAACTCAGCTCTGGTGTGGACCCTTCATGATCTTCATGGCGTCCTCGATGTGACGCCACTCCTTCGCCTCCTCGGCCTCGCCGCGGCTCTCGCAGGCCTGCGCCTGCTGGGCGGCCTGAGCAATCGCAGCAAAGCCATGCTTCTCGAGCATCTGACGCGCGATGGTGTGAACCTGGACCTCGGACATCATGGGCGCTCTCCCGATTGACGCGTCGCAGCCGCGGCGTTGACGTCCCGCGGCCTGTCTCAAACGGTCGAGCGCAAGCCGGGTTCCCGCGCGTCACATCACATCGGCTGGCCCAGAAATTTGAACGGCCGGGTCTCGTAGACGCAACAAAGGCAGCCCGCTGTCGCCAGCGGACTGCTGCCTTCTCATCCACCCCAAGTAAGACGATCCTGCCGGGCCTAAATCGCGATGAGATTAGGAGGAATCGTCATAGCGCTTTAGGTGGTTGTTTGAGCATGATTTTTTCGGAAAACCGCTCCACACTTTTCCGAATCATGCCCTACCCGACCGCCACCCGCTTACGCTCGATGTCGTTGGGCACCTCGATGTCGACCTCGAGCGTCGAGACTTCGTCGCCGCGTTCCAGCCGCACGACCACCTTGGTCGGATCGAGCGTGACGTGTTTCGAGACGACGGCGAGGATTTCCTCGCGCAGCACGCCGAGCAGATCAGGCTGACCGCGCTGTCCACGTTCATGGGCGAGCAGTATCTGCAACCGCTCGCGCGCGACCGGCGCAGTGGCGGCCTTGTTGCCGCGAAGAAGCCGGAGCAGCCCCATGCTCATGCCGCCCTCCGTCGCAAGAGGCGATCCATGAAGCCCTTTTTCTCGGAAGGTACGGTCATGCGGATGGTTTCGCCGCACAACCGCTTCGCCGCATCCATGTAGGCCCGCGCCGGAGCGCCGTCTGCATTGGACAGCGTCACGGGCGTACCGACATTGGAGGCCTTCAGCACGTCCTGGCTTTCCGGGATGATGCCGAGCAGCGGCGTCGCGAGTATCTCGAGGATGTCGTCGATGTTGAGCATCTCGCCGCGCAACGCACGCGAGGGATCGTAGCGCGTGATCAGGACGTGCTTTTCGACGCGCTCGCCCTTCTCGGCCCGCACCGTCTTGGAGTCGAGCATGCCGATGATCCGGTCGGAGTCGCGCACCGAGGAGACCTCGGGATTGGTGACGATCACGGCCTCGTCGGCGAAGCGCATCGCCATGGAGGCGCCGCGCTCGATGCCGGCAGGGCTGTCGCAGATCACCCAGTCGAAGCGACTGCGCAGATCGGCGATCACGTTGCGCACGCCCTCCTCCGTCAGCGCGTCCTTGTCGCGGGTTTGGGAGGCCGGCAGCAGCCAGAGGTTCTCCAGCCGCTTGTCGCGGATCAGGGCCTGCGGCAGCTTTGCAACCCCCTGCACCACGTTGATGAGGTCGAACACGACGCGCCGCTCGGCACCCATCACGAGGTCAAGGTTGCGCAAGCCGACGTCGAAATCGACGACCACGACCTTGTCGCCGCGCTGCGCCAGCGCCGCCCCCAAGGCTGCGGTCGTCGTGGTCTTGCCGACCCCGCCCTTGCCTGATGTCACGACCAGTACCTTACTCATCTCAAATATCTCCTTTGCTGGTCAGTTCAGTGCTGTAATTCGCATGGTGTTCCCCTGCAGCCAGGCCTGCGCCGGCTTGCCGCGCAAGGCAGCGTCGATGTCGTCCGCGGTCTGGTAAAATCCATCAATTGCAAGCAGTTCAGCCTCGATCTTTTGACAATAGATACGCGCGGAGGAGTGGCCGTTGACGCCGGCCATGGCGCGCCCGCGCAGCGCGCCGTAGACGTGGATTGAACCTCCCGCGACGACCTCGGCACCGGAACCGACCGAGCCGAGAATCGTCACGTCACCCTCAGGGAAGATCACGGTCTGGCCCGATCGCACGGGGCTTTCGAGCAGCAGCGAGCTCGGCTGCTTCGTGACCTCGACCTTCTTCGGCGCGCTCGGCTCGAGCCCACAGGAACGTCCACCCGAGAGCAGCGGGGGCATGTTCGGCGTCAACCGCGCCTCCTCAACCCCCTCGAGGCCGAGTACGCGGATGTTGCGCTCCTGCAGGCTTCCGAGCAGATGCGTGATGCCGGACTGGCTGAGATCGACCGAAGACAGGTCGACCACCACGGGGCGACCGGCAAAGAATCCCGGCGAGCGCGCGATCGTGGCGTCGATCTCCTGGAGCCAGTCGACGATCGGAACCGTCGGCACGAAGACGAAGGCGACGTAAGATCGGCCGCGCAGGCGCACCAATTGGCGTTGAGGTCTTGCTGCTGCCTCCATGGCTGCCGACTCGTCCTTGTTATTGAATGGTTAACGATGCGTCCGAGATGGTTAACGGCCGGTTAATTTCCCCGCGATCTCAAGTGGGTGATGCTGAGGCGTAGGATGTGCTCGCCCCGCTTGATCAAGCCGAGCGACGGCAGCAACTGTGTGGCGGGTACATGGCCCAATCTCGTTATTGCGAGCGCAGCGAAGCAATCCAGAATCCCGCCGCGATGACAGTCTGGATTGCTTCGCTGCGCTCGCAATGACGGAGTGTGGGCAACGAGGAATCTCTTTCGACTCGCTCCTCAGCTCGCGCTGCCTGGGCTACAGCTTCAGTGCCCAGGGCCCATCGACAAAGACGACAGCGCCCGCTGCAATTTGCCGAACGTGCGCGGTCCGGTCTTCTCGGCGAGCGGCATGATCAACAACGCGGCGAACGTTGCCTCCATCGTCCGCAGTTCAAGCCGGGTGGTGACCACGACTTCAATGACGACGACAATGACCACGGAGACGACAGGCACTGATCGTCCAAGGCCATCGCAAAAGCTCCTAACAGGATGCTGCGCGCCGGGCTCTCGCACGCAGCATGCGCGAGGGTGTGGTGCCCTAGCCTCGCAATGACGGAGTATGGGAGACGGCTTGCTGCTTCATCCGCATCTTCATGCGCGGACACCCGTTCAGAGCAGCTTCGCGCTCACGAACAGCGCGCGCACGGCGTTCGTCGCCTGCACGGCAAGCATCGCGTTCTCAGCGGCGCCTTCGAGTGCTGCAACGGCCTCCTCATGCAGCGAACGGAATTCCATCCACTCCATCGAATTGTAGTTGGTGAGGAATTGATAGGCCTGGCCGACGGTCGCGATCGCCAGCGTGTTGCCGTTCAGGCGAATCTTGAACGTCGTGCGCAGCGGGGTGTCGGAACTGGTTGGATCGCTCATGGGCTGCTTCTGCACGAGGACGGCTTAACGAAGCGAAAACGCCAGCCCCTGCCGTTTGTTCAGACTTTTAGGAGTCCGAGGCCGATGCGCGCTGCGACACCGACGTGGCGCCCTTCAGGTTCGGCACCACGATCAGACGGTTGACCTCGCCGTCGTCATAGGCTTTCAGGAAACGATCGTAGAACTTGATCGAAACGCAGCCGTTGGAGTCGCCGCGCGGTCCGAGCATGTAGGGATGCGTGAGCAGCCCGACGCGGCCAAGGGCACTGGTCCCGTCGACCGGCGTCATGCGCAGCGCGCGCACGCCATGGAACAGCTTCTCGCGCGGCTTCAGCTCGTAGGTCGCCGGCGGGGTCGCGCCGACCATGCGCTGGTCGACATGGTCGGGGTCGTCCATCATGGCGCCCATGCCGGAATGCGCTTCGAGCGCCACGCCGCTCGGCAGGTATACCGCCTTCGCCGAGAGGTCGTAGATCGCGGTCTTCGGATCGTAGCCGAGCGCAGCGAGGTCAGGCCCCTGGCGGAACAGGCCGCTGTCGGGCGTCAGCGAGGCTAGCCTGACCTTGCCCGGGAACATGTCGGAGAATTTTTGCAGCAGGCTGCGGTTGTCGCCCTTCGGCAGGGAATCGGCGAAGGCCTGGCTGGAAGCGACCTGGGAGGCGAGATCGGCCTGGACCGGGCGCGACCGGGGCATCGGGACGTCGGGCTTCTGCGATGGCGGCGCCGCCGGCTCGGCCACCTGCTTGTCGTCCTCGGTCAGGGTCGAGCGCCAGTCGTCACGGACAAGCTGCTGGGCGAGCAGCGCCTTGGCGTCGCGGAGCTTGAGCTGGAGCATGCTGACCGCCGAGCGTTGTTCGACGGAGCGCAAGCCGGTGTCGCGCTCTAGCGAGGTGGGCTGGAATCGGTCCTCAAATGACGTCGTTGGGCCGCTGGGCGGCAATGCAGCCGAGGCGAGAGAGGCGGTGTCGTTGCCGTAGGCCATCCAGGCGGCCGCGCCGACCGACAGCGCCAGGGCGGCCACAGACAGCAAAAGCGCTTCCGACCGCCCGATCCGGCGGCGCGACAAGAGCTTCTCGGCCCGTGCTGCGTCGGAAACCATCAGATCCCCAAATCGACCCGCTTAACCCCGTCTCGAACCCCTTGGGGTACCCAACCCCGTCGAGATTCTATACCAGCTACCACATCAGGAGCCAAAAGTTAGGCATAATCGCGGCCGGGGCGGTCGCCGGAGGCGGTTAATGAGCGATCCTTTTGACCTTGGGCGCTTCGTCCAGGCCCAAAACGACATCTATCCGGGGGTCGTCGGGGAGCTTTCAGCGGGGCGGAAGCGCAGCCACTGGATGTGGTTCATCTTCCCGCAACTGGCCGGGCTCGGCTTCAGCGCCATGTCGCAGCGCTATGCCATCGCCTCCCGGGCAGAGGCCGAGGCCTACCTCGCCCACCCCGTGCTCGGACCGCGCCTTCTCGAATGCACCGGCCTCGTGCTCGCGGTGAATGATCGCAACATCAACGCGATCCTCGGCGCGCCCGACGACGCCAAGTTCCGCTCGTCGATGACGCTGTTCGAAGCCACCTCGGGTGAGACGATCTTCGGCCAGGCGCTTGCCCGCTACTTTGCCGGCGCGCGCGATGGCGCGACGCTCGAGATCCTCGCGGCAATGGACCGCAGCGCGGGCTGACCGGCTGAGGCAATGCTCCCGCCATCGTAAACCCCGGATTAAGCGGACCCACGTACCTTTGGAGCGATTTTACGCGTCATTGCCGGATAGCTCGTGAAAATTGGTACGCTTCTGACTGCCGCCATCGTTTCGCTGTCGACGGTTGGCGGCGGTCTCGCCGTCTATGTCGCGGTGACCAAATATCAGACCATGGACCGGATCGCGGAGGCGCAAGACAGGCTCCAGATCGTGCGCGCGGTCGGCGACATCCCGCGCTATCTCAATCCCGAGCGCGGCTACGCCACCAACATTCTCTACGGCCCGGCGACGGTCGATCCCGGCATGCGCGCCGAGCACGAGAAGCTGCGCAGGCTGACGGATGGCGCCCGCGACAAGATGAACGCGCTGCGCAAGGAGCAACTTCCAGGCAGCCTCGACGACGGCAACACCATTGCCAGCAGCATCGACGCCTTGAATGCGAAATTTTCCGCCCTTCGCGGGGCCATCGACAAGGCGATCGACGGCCCTGCCGACGCCCGCAAGGACGCTGCGCGCAAGATCGTCGCCGACAATGCCGTATTCAACAACGGCGTCACCGCGCTCTTGAATGAGCAGGTCCGCCGCATGGCGATCCTCAACGGCGATGCCTATCGCCAGGCGAGCTACGCCAACATCGCCTGGGCGCTGCGCGACGTCGGCGGATTGAACGCTAGCCTGCACAAGAACCTCGTCGGCTCCAAAAGGGCCGCAACGGAGGCCGAAAAGATCGACGTCACCCGCACGCAAGGGCGCCACGACCAGATCCTGATGTCGCTGCAGGAATTGCGCGGCAATCCGACGACGCCGGCGAACGTCGCCGCCGCGCTCGAGACAATGAACTCCGACTATGTCGAGGGCTTTGGCCGCGACCTCAAGCTCGTCAAGGACGGCGCTGCGAGCGGCAAGTACGACATTGACGTCGATACTTTCTATGCGGACTCGCAGCGCGGGCTGGGCGCCGTGATCGGCGTGCGCGAGGCATTTTACGACAACGCCGAGCAGATCCTCGGCACTGCCTCGGCCGCCGCGCGGCTGAGCTTCGCGATCGCGCTGGCCGGCCTCGCGGCCGTGCTCGTCGCGAGCGTCGGGATGATCATCATGGTCCGCCGCCGCGTCTGTGCGCCGATCGTCAGCCTGACGACGCGGATGTCGCGCCTCGCCGCCGGCGAGATGGCGGACGAGATTCCGGGCGCCGCGCGCTCCGACGAGATCGGCGCGATGGCCGCTGCCGTTCGGGTCTTCAAGGACAACATGATCAAGGCCGAGCAGCTCGCTGCCGAGAAGCAGGCCGAGAACGACGGCAAGATGCGGCGCGCGCAGATCCTCGACGAGCTCACCCGCGCTTTCGAGGCCAAGGTCTCCGAGCTCGTCGGCGGCCTGTCCTCGGCGTCGGCCACAATGGAAAGCACGGCGCAGTCGATGACCGCGACGGCGTCCGCGACCAACAGCCAGGCCGCGGTCGTCGCGGCCGCCTCCGAGCAGACCTCGACCAACGTGCAGACGGTCGCGAGCGCGACCGAGGAGCTCACCTCCTCGATCGCCGAGATCGGCCGCCAGGTCGCCCAGTCCACCGAGATCGCGGCACGCGCCGTGGACAATGCCCGCCGCACCGGTGATACCGCCCGCACCCTTGCCGAGGGCGCCCAGAAGATCGGCGACGTCGTCACGCTGATCCAGAGCATCGCCGAACAGACCAACCTGTTGGCACTGAACGCGACCATCGAGGCGGCGCGCGCCGGTGACGCCGGCCGCGGCTTTGCCGTGGTCGCCTCCGAGGTCAAATCGCTGGCGGGACAGACCGCGAAGGCGACGACCGAGATCTCCGAGCAGATTTCCGCGATACAGTCCGCGAGCGACGAGACGGTCGCTGCGATCCGCAACGTCGCCGACGTGATTGCCGAGATCGATCATATCGGCACCGCGATCGCGGCGGCGATCGAGGAGCAGGGATCGGCGACCAAGGAGATTTCGCGCAGCGTCCAGGAGGCCGCGCGCGGCACCCAGGAGGTCAATTCCAACATCACCGGCGTGCAGCGCGCAGCCGACGATACGGGAGTTGCCGCCAACCAGGTGCTGGGCGCAGCCGAGCAGCTCTCCTCGCAGTCACGCGATCTTGCCGGCCAGGTCAACCGTTTCCTCAGCGAGGTCAGGGCCGCCTAGCGCATCGTCAATAAGGCGGCGGCTTGCGGGCTCGCTGCGCTTTCGCAGCTTCGACCCACCAGGTGAGATCGTCGGCAAACCGCGGGAACGAGCGTTCCAGTGCCTTGCCGCCCTCGCCCGTCGGCTCGCCCTCGGCCGACAGCGTCTGCGCGATCGGACCGGCCGAGATGGTGCTCGAGATCACCACCATGCCCATTTCCGACAGCGTGCCGTGCCAGGCGGTTGCGGCCCGGGCGCCGGAGAAGCGACCGGCGGAATAGCTGACGATTGCGGCCGGGCGCCAGAACCATTCCTCGAGAAAATGATCGGTGAGGTTCTTCAACCCCGGCTGAACACCCCAATTGTATTCGCCGGTGACGAACACGAAACCGTCGGCATCGCGGATCTGAGTCGCCAGCCTCTCAAGTGCCTCCGGCGCCTGCCCTTTGGGATGCTCCTTGTACATGCGGTCGAGCATGGGAAGGCCGACCGCCTTGGCGTCGATGAAGGTGACCTCGTCGCCGCGGCTCCGCAAGCCGTTGACGACGAAATGCGCCAGGCGAATGCCCATGCGGTCGGAGCGGTAGGAGCCGTAGAAGACGAGGATGCGATTGCCCATGATGGGCGCATCCTAGCACGAAGCGTTATGCCGACCTATTCACGAAAGCCGCGATGAAAGGTCAGCTCTTTCGGGCGCGCTCCAGCGTCTGCGATGGCGTCTCGCCGAACTGGTGCCGATAAGTTCTCGAGAAGTCGCTGAGGTGCCAGAAGCCGAAGGCAAGCGCGGCGGCCTTCACACTCTCGGGCCCCGTCAGCAGTCGTTTGCGCACGAGCCACAGCCGCCAGAGTCGTAGATAGCGGTGCAGACTCATGCCCCGATAGCGCTGGACCGCATCATGCATGCTGCGCACGGACAGGCCGAGCTTGCTGGCCAACTCCTCGCTGTAGATGGGCTGAGCGAGATCATCCAGCAGGAGCGCGCGGATGTCCTGGAATGTCCTGAAATGCCGCTCGTCATTGGCCCGCGCGGTCCAGCGCACCGGAACGACGCCAGCGAACGCCGCATCGATCGCGGCGAGCAGGGATTCCCTCATCGCGGATGCCTTCATCGGCCATTCGACGGCATCGACCGGTTCCGATGCAGCAGTGATCACCTCCCGGATCAGCCTGCGCAGCCAGCTCAGCGCCAGCGCGCTCGTTTCATAGATGTGGAAGTTTGCCCTCGTCTCCGGCCAACCGCGCCCGCTCACCTCCGGCGTAAACATCACCGAGGCGTATTGCCGCTCGACTTCCTCGACCGCGTTGAAGACGGCGCCACCACCGCCGATGACGATGGCCGCGCGATCCCGCTGCGCTCCGTTGAAACGGATGGGAACCTCGTGGTCGTCCATCGTGAAGCCAACCGCGGTGCAGTTCTTCACGAGCTGCGCATCCACGATACGTGGAAAGGATTTCGTGAAGTTGACGTCGCAACCCGGCAGATTCAGGATGGTCTGCACGGCCGCGATCCTCCGCACGAGCGGCGTGAACTCCACGTCCAAGGTTCTTATCGAACTGCGGAATTCATCGACATCGTCAAATCGAAATATCTTTGGCCCCAACGTTGGCGCCCCCACGAATGGTCATTCATAGCGAATCAAAAAAACTGTCAGTAACGGTGACCCGATTTGGTCACCCACTCAATTGTATCTTCGGTCCAGTCCGGCGCTGGCCTGACCACGCAACGGTCGTTTGGGCCTTTAAGGGTTTCGCGGCGGCATCTGCCGAATTTCGATATCGATTCAAATTTTACTGCGGCGCAAAGGCGCCACCGCACCTTGCAATGTAACCGATGCTTAACAACTTTGGCGCGCAATTGCCCCCGTAGAAACACCGTCGTTTTTTTAGCGGATCAGGCCCGCCATGAATGCCATTTTGCCTGCCGATATTGTTGCCGAGCTCGAAAGCACCATCGCAGGCTGCGCCTACGAGCGCCGTGTCCGCATGCTTCGGCAAACGACCGACCTGCTCGTTGCAGGCCGCGATCGACTTCAGGAGCCAGCGATCAGTGCGCTGGACGAGGTCCTGCTTCGCATTGCGGAACGAATCGAGCCGACGGCCCTCACGCAGCTGAGCACAGCGCTGGTCGATCTGAGCTTGGCTCCGAGGGAGACGTCGCGTCGTCTTGCCTTCCATGACGATCCGATGGTTGCGGGCCCGCTCCTTCTCAAATCGCGCACGATTTCGGCGAACGACCTGGCGACAATTGCGACGTCGCGCGGGGAGCAGCATCTGCTGGCGATCTCTGGAAGGAACTCGGTCGATCCAACCCTGACGGACATTCTGCTGAAGCGCGGCGGCAAGAATGTCGGTCGCGCGCTGGTGAACAATCCGGGCGCCGCTTTTTCCGCCGCGGGCTATGCCATGCTGATCGCCAGGGCCGAACATGACAACGAGATCGCCAGGGCGCTGGCATTCCGTTCCGACACGCCCGACAAGATTGTCCGCGGGCTCTTCCCCAGGCTGAGCCCGGACGCGAGGGCTGCCATACTTGATGCTGCTGCCCCCGCTTTGCGCGAGCGGATCGAGACCGTGCTCAGTCCGACACGGCCCACGGCACGGCCGAAGCTTCCGTCATCGGCCGACTATGCCGAAGCGAGGCTCTCCGTCGTCGCGCTCAACCGCGTCGGGAAGCTCAACGACTCAACCATCAACCGCTTCGCGATCCGGGGCGAGGCAGCCAATCTGATCGCCTCACTCTCGGTGCTGTCGGGTGCGCCGACCGACGTGATCGAAAAAATCATCACCGACGAGGATTGCGAAGCACTGGTCATGGCCTGCCGCGCCTCCCGCCTGAACTGGCAGACGACGCTCGCCATCCTCTGCAATCGCGGCGGCCCGCGCCTTTCCTATGAGCAGCGCGAGCGCGCCCAAAAGCTGTTCGACGAGCTCTATCTTTCAACAAGCCAGTGGGCGGTGCGCTGGGGCGAAATGGCCGCAAGCGCCGGGGCCGTTACTGCCGACAACAACAATAAGCGCGGGAAATCCGGGGCCAGCCCATGAAATTTGACGGTCGCAAAGCACACCGCGTTCGGATGGATCACAAGCAGCCCGTCAATCTGATGGGGGCGGACGGCACCTGGCGCCGCTCCTGTGTGCTGCTTGATGTTTCGGACAGCGGCGCCAAGATCGAGGTCGAAGGAACCCTCGACGTTCTGCAAGCGAGGGAATTCTTCATGCTGCTGTCCTCGACGGGCCTCGCCTATCGCCGCTGCGAACTGGTCTGGATCGACGGAACAATGGCAGGGATTCACTTCATCAAGACGGGAAGGAAAGGACCGGCAAAGGCCGACAGCGAGCTGGCGAAGAGCAAGTAGCCGTCGCTGAAAGCCACAGCCGTGCCAAGTTCCAGTGTCGTCGCACCAGTCAAAGCTCAAAAGAGCGTCCCGGAGCCTCGGGCCGCGCACGCCTTCGTGCATGTGCTGGCTGACAGCTCGGACAAGCTGTCCGGAGTTTGCTCGATCGTCGAACGGAAATTCGCCGTGGCGGGTGAACGGCTCGATGCCGAGGCACGGCTGCCGCACTCACCGCTTGCCGTCGTCGTGCGCGCGGACCTTCGCGACGTCGACAACATCGCTGCGTTGAAGAAGCGGTCTGCGCGACTGGCCAAGGCGAGCAAGCGCATCTTCCTGGTCGAGCCGCCCTCCCACGTTTGCATCTCGCAGGCCTACGCCCTCGGCGCCACGCACGTCCTGCCGGGCGTACCCAACCAGGCCAAGCTCCTGGCCGCGCTGCTCGGGTCGCCGAACTCCGATGCCACATCCGCAGATGGCCAGTCGCAACCGGATGACGCCGTCGAGGCGGGAGCGACCGCCATCGGCTCGATGTTCAGCTCGGTCATGCTCGGTGAGACCATCGATGTCGATGGAACGAGGGAAGCCGGCCGCAAGATCGCCAACCGCATTGCAGAACACGGCCTGTCGGAATGGCTCACCACGGTACGGCGTCATCACGAGGGAACCTACCAGCATTGCCTGCTGGTCACCGGCGTCGCCATCGACTTTGGCTTGAGTCTCGGCGTCAGGAAGGACGATCTCGAACGGCTGTACTCGGCGGCCATGTTTCACGACATCGGCAAGGCGAAGATTCCGCTGGCGATCCTCGACAAGCCGGGACGCCTCGACGCCGAGGAGCGCACACTGATCGAGACGCACCCGGTCGCGGGATACGAGGTTCTGAAGGACTATGCCAACATCTCGCCCGAGATCCTCGATGCGGTACGTCATCACCACGAATATCTCGACGGCAGCGGCTATCCGGACGCGCTTGGCGCCGAAAACATTGCGGATGTCGTTCGAATTCTCACCATCTCCGACATCTTCGCCGCGCTGATCGAGCACCGGTCGTACCGACCGACAATGCCGCGCGAGGACGCCTATGGCGTTCTCCTGGGGATGCAGGGCAAACTGGAAAAGGCGCTGGTCGCCTCATTCAAGCAGGTCGCGCTGACCCGCTGATCGCGCATCGGCGCCTTCAATGCGTTCGCCTTAGTGCGTGGCGCGGTATTTGGCGCGACGCGGAATCGATCGGCACGCCAAGCCTTCCGCCAGCCGCTTCATGTCTTCACGTTTGCCGCTGCAAATCAACCGGCCGAATTCTTCGGGAGAGAAAGGGAGACTTGGATCATCATCGTCGGGATACCGCACTCGCGGCCCAAGCAACCATCGCACCAGGCTAGCCAGCCGCCGCATGTGAATTCCCTCGCGCCAGCAACAAACCTTTCAACGCGCTTATTGTTCCTCCTGACGAGTCGAGATTGCAAGAGCCGGTTGGGAGTCCGCACCAAAAATTTCGGCAGAAGAATATTCTCTTGGTAAACCGCAACGCGCTCCCGCAATATGCAACCTTTAGTCGGCGAATCCGACGAAGCGCACGAACTCGCTGTTCTCCTCTCGATCGGATCGCACGGCATTGGCGGCAAACGTGTCGTCCGGATATCCCATCGCAACGCAGGTCATGATGACCTCGTCGTCGGGGATCTCAGCGACCTCGCGCACGATGTCGGAGCGCATGATGCCCTGCCCGTTGATCACCGAACCAAGGCCGCGATCCCATGCCGCGAGCACGATGCCGTAGCAAAGCGCGCCGAGATCGAAGTGGCAGACCGCGCCGGGGTCGAGCACACGGTCATAGGTGAGCACCAGTGAGACCGGCGCATCGAATTGGCGGAAGCCGCGCAACACCCAATCCTGCCGCATCGGCTTGTCGTCGCGCGCGATCCCCATCGCGCCGAATAATTTCTTGGCAATGTCGACCTGACGCGTGCGATGAATGCCTTGGTATTCGCCATGGCTGACGATGTCGCGTTTGACCTTGGCACCGGCGACCATCTCCTCCATGTTGCGTCGGCGTACCTGCTCGAGCGGCGCACCAGTGAGCACGTGAACGTGCCAGGGCTGGGTGTTCATCGAAGACGGCGCACGCTTGGCCACATCGATGATCGCCTCAATCTCCGCGCGCGGCACCGCGTGCTTTTTGAAACCGCGCACGCTACGACGGGACTGCACCAGCGTTTCGAAATCCACCTGTTCCCCCTGCCTCTCCTGCTTTCCGTACCACGCAATTTCGGCGCGACCCGGCAGCCGGTTGCCCAACCGGCGCTCGAAACCTATGCTAGCGCGCAAGCAAAACCAAGAACCGTTGCAAGACCCCTTGAAAGACCCGCCGATGCCCGCACCGCTCGATCCCGTCATTGCCCAGATCATCGCGACGCTGCCGCTGCGCGATCCCGCGACGATGACACCGCAGAGCGCCCGCGAGTCCCTGCTTGCACTTGCTGCCGCGCGCGCCGCCGTGCCGCCGCCGCTCGTGGAGGAGGTCCGGGATATCGAGGTGAAGGGCGGCGCGGGATCGCTTGCCGCGCGCGTGTATCGCCTCGGTTCGAAGCCCGCGCCGACCGTGATCTACTTCCACGGCGGCGGCTGGGTTGCAGGCAATCTCGACACCCATGACCGGCAGGCGCGATTCCTCGCGATCGAGACCGGCGCGGTCGTGGTCTCCGTCGACTATCGGCGTCCGCCGGAGACGCGCTTTCCCGGCGCATTCGAGGATGCCTTTGCCGCGGCACGCGACGTGTTCGACCGCATCGCGGATTTTGGCGGCGACGTGAAGCGGGTCGGCGTGGCCGGTGACAGCGCCGGCGGCAATCTCGCAGCAGGCACCGCAATCGCCTGCCGCGACGCCGGCATCGGACTCGCCGGACAGTTTCTGGTCTATCCCGCGACCGACGTGGTTGGCAATTATGCGGATACGACCGAGAACGCGCACTTTCCCTCACGCACCGAAAATGCGGACGGCTATTTCTTGTCGCGCGCGGTGATGGAATGGTTTGCTGGCCATTACCTCGCCGATCCCTCGCACGCACAGGATTGGCGCGCCTCGCCGCTGAGGGCCAAATCGCTCGCCGGCGTTGCGCCGGCCGTCGTCACGACGGCCTGGTTCGATCCGCTGCGCGACGAGGGCGCGGCCTATGCACGGGCGCTGGAGACCGCCGGCGTTCCCGTCAGGCATCACGAGGGTGCCGGCCTGATCCACGGCTATTTCAGCATGGGTGAAGCCTCCGAGGTTGCGCGCCTCGAGGCCCAGCGCACGCGTGCCGATTTCAAGGCGTTGCTCGCCCGCGGGGCATGAAGAACTGCTAACTGCTGCGCGCCCGCTGCGTCGCCGTATGGCCCCAGGCTTCGTCCCAGTCCTGACCGCTGGCATCGATCACCCGGCCGTCGGCCTCGAAGAACTTGTTCGGCACCTGGAAGATCGCAAGAACCAGCGCTCCCTCCGGGCACCAGGCGACGTGACGGCTGCCGGCTTCGCGCCAGATGAACTCGCCGGCCCCGCACGCGATGTCCTTGGCGAGCCCCTCCTTATCGACGAGCGCGCCTTCGATCACGTAGCTCTGCTCGATGCCGACATGCTCATGATCGGGTAGCACCGCCCCAGGCGCAAAGCGCATCAGGGCCGTCATCAGTCCCGTGCTGCAATCGAACAGCAACGTCTTGGTTTCGCAGCCCGGAAAGCGCGTTTTCTGCCAGTCCATGATTTGGGGTTGAACCAGGTGGGAATGCCGGTCGGCGGTTTGCGGGCCTGTCGGGGCGTCCATCGCAATGCTCCGTTCCTGCTGGATTATGAACGAGGCTAACAGCTTTGCAGCAACCGGTCAGCGCGCAGTGCAGCAAGCTGAGTTGAATCTTCGCCTCCACCAGAGCATGATCTGGACCCGAAGGGCCGCGTTAGCGCAAAATGTGAAGCGGTTTTCCCTCGCGACTAACGCAGCACGTTTGCGCGGAGATCATGCTCAAAACAACAACCTAAGGCGCGATGATGGTTCAGCCCAATCTCATCGCGCTTTGGTGCCTCCTGCCGGAAGACCAGGGATTCCGACCAGCATGCCAGCCTTTTTCACTCGCATTGTCTTTGCCGCGACCACCTCGCTGTGGCTGATCTGCGATGCGGCAGCCGCACCGGAGACGGTCTATTTCCGCAGTGCCGACGGCCGCACGCAGCTCGTCGGCTATTTATTCCGCCCACAGGCGGCGGGTCCCGTTCCCGCCATCGTGCTGCTGCACGGCCGCGGCGGGCCCTATTCCAGCAACGTCAATGCGGACTGCACCGTCGTTGGCCCCAAGGTCTCCTCGCCCTGCAACGCTGCGACCCTGTCGAAACGGCACGTGATGTGGGGCCAATACTGGGCAGCACGCGGCTATCTCACACTGCTGCCGGACAGTTTTGGTCCGCGCGGCAAGGCCTACGGTTTCGGCCGTTTCACCCATGACGATTCCGATCGTGACGACGTCAACGAGAAAACCGTGCGCCCGCTCGATGTCGAGGGCGCGCTTGCCTATTTACGCAGCCGCAGCGACGTGATCGGCAACCAGATCTTCCTCCAGGGCTGGTCGAACGGCGGCAGCACCGCGCTGAACGTGATGATCCGGCAAGGCGCAAACCTGGCAGCCGGCTTTCGCGGCGCACTCGCGTTCTATCCGGGTTGCGGACCGAAGGCGCTATTGCAGCCGACGATCTCCACGACCGCGCCGATCGCCATGTTCCTGGGCGCCAGCGATGAGGAGGTGTCGCCCGTGTTGTGCCAGGAGGCCGCCGACCGGGCGGGCCAGGCCGGCAGCAAGATCGACGTCACGGTCTATCCCGGCGCGACCCATGATTTCGACGATCCCTTGCCGCTCCACCAGTCGGTCACCGCAAATCAGGCGGCGTTGAACGACGTGCAGGTCAAGGCGATTGCTACAGTTGCACGCTGGAAAAATTGAAGCGATCGCCAGGCCGAACGCTGATCTTGCTTGATTGCGCCACGATTCGGAGTTCCAATTCCCGAACCATTGTTTAGGGAGACACCCATGATGAAGCGGATTTTCCTGGCTGCCGTCGTCGCCACCTTCGCGGCCGGTTCGGCCTTCGCAGAGGATACCTGCGAAAGCAAGGCCGTTGGCAAGGATGGCAAGCCGCTGGCCGGCGCCGCCAAGACCTCGTTCATGAAGAAATGCAAGGAAGATGCCTGTGCGCCCAAGGCGGTTGGCTCCGATGGCAAGCCGCTCGCCGGCGCCGCCAAGAGCAGCTTCATGAAGAAGTGCGAGATGGGCGCTTAAGGCGCGGCGCGATCGGCCCTCGATCCCGATACGCCCGCTCGCCGCGGGCGTATCTTGCTTTGGGGCGGCCCTCACGCCGCCCCAGCGTCGATGCAGCCTTCCATGATCCGATCGATCTCCTCGCGCGAGAGGACGCCGATCTCGGCAACGAAGACGATCCGCGTCCGTGGCGTCCCCGCAGGCAGCGTCCCGCCCGCGGCCAGCGTCGCCCGACCGCCGGCCAGTTGAAAAACCATCAGCCGCCCGGGCTGCTCGACAGTCTCGAACAGGCCCTTCGCCCGCGCCAATCTTGGCGCGAGTCGGCCGATCGCCGCCTGCAACCGCGGCAGCGATACCGGCCTATCCGCGGTCCAGCTCATGGTCTCGAACCGCTCGGCAGCCGGTCGTTTCGGCCCAGGCTCGCGCGGCACCGGCGCGCGATCGACATCGGGCGCAAACAGCAGCGCCGCGGGCACTTCGCCATGGACAGCGTCGACCAGGACGGCCGAGGGGCGCATCGCGCGGATTGCGTCGCGCATCTGCGCGGCACCGGCGCCGTCGACCAGATCCACCTTGCTCAGGGCGACCACATCGGCCGCCCGCACCTGCGACCGCAACAACGCGTCGTCCAGCATGGCCACCTGCATCGTCGCGTCCACCACGCACATCACGGTTTCCAGCGGCGCTTCGCGAAAGATCAGCGGATCCATCAGGTTGCGCACGACATCCGCAGGATCAGCCACACCGCTGGTTTCGATCACGATGACATCCGGGCGCGGATCACGCCGCAGCAGCACGGCAAGCGTGCGCAAGAGATCGCCTTCGAGCGAGCAGCAGATGCAGCCATTGGCGAGGCTCACCACGCCGTCGGCGGCGCCCGTGATCAACTCGGCGTCGATGTTGATCGCGCCGAAATCGTTGATGACGGCTGCGATTCGACGCCCGTCGGCATGCGCCAGGAGGTGGTTCACGACCGTGGTCTTGCCCGCCCCGAGGAAGCCGGCCACGAGCAGAACCGGAACGGACACGCCTCAAGCCTCGACGACGGGCCGGCGCACTGGCCGGCCGGGCCTTGCCGCCACGTCCAGCACGCCATCGGTGATCAGCGGATGGCCACTCACCACGAGATGGCGTACGCCCTCCGAGACACGGTTCATCGCGGAGAATTCCGCCCGGTCGGTCAGCGTCTCGTAGTCGAACACCACGATGTCGGCGTCGGCACCGGCTGCGAGCCGTCCCTTGGCACGCATCGCGGGCGTGCTGTGCTCGAGAATCTGTGCCGGGATCAGCGCGCATTTGCGGATGCCTTCAAGCAGCGAAATCGCGCGGCGCTCGCGCACCCACTCGCGGATGAAGCGCGTAAAGCAGCCGGCCGAACGCGGATGGGACGTGGCGTCGTTGGGTAGCGGCCACGCATCGCCAGTGTAGGTGCGGCCATCGGCGAGCGTCCAGGGCATGGCGTCGGACGCGATCGCGCCGCCTGGATACAGCACCGACATATCCAGGAGATCGCGGTGGTGCGCGTTGTTCTCGATATCGAGGATGTGCCAGAGCACCAGCGTGGAGGGCTCTGCGGCCTGCGCCGCCAGCAGCTCCTCGCGGTCGCGGAAACGCCGGCCGTCGGCGACCCGCTGCACCGAGTCATAGCCGGTGCCGTTGCGCGCTACGAATTCGGGGTCGCTGAAGAACGCGGCCGCAAGCACGGTCGAACCGGTGCCGTAAGGGTAAGCCTCGACCGTGATCGGAAGGCCCTGCGCCTGCGCCTTGGCCACCAGCTTCACGCAACGTTCGATGTCGGTCTTGCTGGAGGAGTTGAAGTGGCAGATGTGCATATGCGCGCCGGTGGCGCCGGCATAGCCGATCAGGCGGATATAGGCTTCGGCCGCGCTTTCCGGATCGATACGCGACATGAAGGCGACGTGGGTGAAGGTCGGCACGTCATGGCTGGCCGCCAGCTGGCAAACCGCGGTGAGCTCCTGCACGCCGGCGCCGGGGGCGTAGGCGTTGAGGATGCCGATGCCGATGCCACCCTCGTTGAGCCCATCCGCGAGACGATCGAGGATGCCGGCCACCTCAGTGTCGCTCGCCACGTTGTCGATCCAGCGGCGATCGCGCATGGCATTGCCGAACGCCTCCAGCGAGCTTTCCGAGTTGGAGCCCGTCATCGCGCCGATGCGCGCGAAAGCCCAGTTGGTTGAGGCGCCATAGTTGAGCACGCGTCCTTTCGCCGCCTGCTTGCGATACCAGGCCGCGACAGGCAGCACACCGGCCTCGAGGTCGAGCGTCGTCGTCACGCCGTCGAACGCCTGCATGCGATCGGCGGGGATCGACTGGCCGTGCGCATGCAGATCGATGAAGCCGGGCGCCACCACGAGGCCACGCGCATCAATCGTCCGCTCGGCGCCGCCAAGCGAGGTGCCGACCGCGACGATCCGGCCGTCCATGACGGCGACATCGCCGACAGCATCCATCCCGCTGGCCGGATCAACCACCCGGCCACCCGCGATCACCAACCCGCCCATTCAGCTACTCCCGCATTCCAAAAAGCGGCGCGAGCGTAGCGAGCGGTCCACCAGCGTTCAAGGTGCGCCACCGCATGGCATCTCGAACGTCCGTGCATCGTCATCGCCGAATTGCGATTTTCCCCGCTCATGTCCCGTAGCCCGGATGGAGCGAAGCGAAATCCGGGTTAGACTATCCGCATGGTCCGGTATCGAAGGTCAACGGTGGAGCACCGACGAGGATCGATAAACAACCGTCAACGCCAGCACCGGAGAAGTGCCTTGCCCTTGAACATAGAGCCGTTGACGAAGCTAATTGCTTCGCTTCCACCGAACAACGATACCGAGGCGGCCCTCAACTTTCTGAAGCAGTCGGATCTGACACAAATCGTCCCGGAAAAACGATCAAATTGGTCGCCGGCCGAATATTGGCTTCAGCTCTACAAGGTTAGGCAGCAGACGGCCGAGAAGGCTGGTATCGTTACATACGGCTTTTCCTCGCTATTGTCCGCCTTAGCGAAGTTGCATCCGTCGACTCCTCTAACCGTTACCGCGTTCGGCAATAGCGAATGGTTTGGGACCTTCTGGTCGGATCAAGCCAACCGGCTCATTGGCTTCGTGCTGGTGAAGCGCCCGTCTCCTGCGGAGGAGCAAGAACGGTTAGCCTGGTTTCGGCAACACTTGACCTGAGATGCAACGCGAATTTCGGCGACATTTAGCGTTTCCTGCGAAGCGGGATAGCGTGGCATATAATCCCGGATTACGCTTCGCTCCATCCGGGCTACGAACTCCGGCATCTCCCGTAGCCCGGATGGAGCGAAGCGAAATCCAGGTTAGACTATCCGCATGGTTCGGTATCGACGCAACCATCTGCCAGGCGGCACATTCTTCTTCACGGTCGCCATGGAGGACCGACGATCAACCCTGCTGACCGATCACGTCGGGGCACTTCGCACCGCGTTCCGAATCGCTCGCGACAAGAAGCCATTTGTCGTCGACGCCATCGTGATCCTTCCCGACCACCTGCACGTCATCATGACGCTCCCAACCGGCGACTCCGATTTTCCCGACCGGTGGCGGCAGATCAAGAGTCAGTTTACACGAAGCGTTGCCAGCGCCGGCGCACCAATCTCTCGCAATCATCGCGGCGAGTATGCGTTGTGGCAAAAGCGCTATTGGGAGCACACCATTCGCGACGAGAGTGATTTCGAACGTTGCGCCAACTACATTCACTTCAACCCAGTCAAGCACGGTCACGTCTCTTCGCCATCGGACTGGCCATACTCTTCGCTTCATCGCTACATCCGCGCCGGCGTCTTGCCTCCCGATTGGGGAGGAGCCGGTGAATACGAAGGAAAATTCGGCGAACGCGGCGAGTGATCCCGGATTTCGCTTCGCTCCATCCGGGCTACGAAAATCCATCACCCCTCTCTTGTAGCCCGGATGGAGCGAAGCGAAATCCGGGAACAGACCAACCACATCGGTTGACCACCCACGTTGCACGAAACCCGGATTGCGCTGCGCTCCAGCCAGGCTACCGACGACGGCTACGACCGCAATCCCGGCGCTTCCTGGCCGGTGCGGGCGACGTATTCGGTGTAGCCACCGCCATATTGGTGGATGCCCTCGGGCGTCAGCTCCAGCACGCGGTTGGAGAGCACGCTGAGGAAGTGCCGGTCGTGCGAAACGAACAGCATGGTGCCCTCGAAATCCGACAGCGCCGTGATCAGCATCTCCTTGGTGGCGAGATCGAGATGGTTGGTCGGCTCGTCCAGCACCAGGAAGTTCGGCGGGTCGAACAGCATCTTTGCCATCACGAGGCGCGCCTTCTCGCCGCCCGAGAGCACGCGGCAGCGCTTCTCGACGTCGTCGCCGGAGAAGCCGAAGCAACCGGCGAGCGCGCGCAAGGACCCCTGCCCCGCGGTCGGGAAGGCGTCCTCCAGCGACTGGAACACGGTGCGATCGCCGTCGAGCAGGTCCATTGCGTGTTGGGCGAAATAGCCCATCTTGACGCTGCCCCCAAGCGCCACCGTGCCCTGATCGGGATCACTCGCACCGGCCACGAGCTTGAGCAGGGTCGACTTGCCGGCGCCGTTGACGCCCATCACGCACCAGCGCTCGCGGCGACGGATCATGAAATCGAGCCCGTCGTAGATCCGTTTGCTGCCGTAACCCTTGTGGACGTTCTTCAGCGCGACGACGTCCTCGCCCGAGCGTGGCGCCGGCAGAAAGTCGAAGGCGACGCTCTGGCGGCGGCGCGGCGGCTCGACCCGCTCGATCTTGTCGAGCTTCTTTACCCGGCTCTGAACCTGCGCGGCATGAGACGCGCGCGCCTTGAAGCGCTCGATGAACTTGATCTCCTTGGCGAGCATCGCCTGCTGACGCTCGAACTGCGCCTGCTGCTGCTTCTCATTCATCGCACGCTGCTGCTCGTAGAACTCGTAATCGCCGGAATAAGTGGTCAGCGAGCCGGAGTCGATTTCGACCACCTTGGAGATCACGCGGTTGATGAATTCGCGATCATGCGAGGTCATCAGCAGCGTGCCCTCGTAGTCGCGCAAAAACGTTTCCAGCCAGATCAGGCTTTCCAGATCGAGATGGTTGCTCGGCTCGTCGAGCAGCATCACGTCGGGACGCATGAGGAGGATCCGCGCCAGCGCCACGCGCATCTTCCAGCCGCCGGAGAGCGCACCGACGTCGCCCTCCATCATCTCCTGGCTGAAGCCAAGGCCGGACAGAGCTTCGCGCGCGCGGCCGTCCAGCGCATAGCCGTCGAGCTCCTCGAAACGGTGCTGCACCTCGCCATAGCGTGCGATGATCTCATCCATCTCGTCGGCACGATCGGGGTCGGCCATCGCGGCCTCGAGCTCGCGCAGCTCGGCCGCGACCACGCTGACCGGGCCCGCGCCATCCATGACCTCGGCCACGGCGCTGCGGCCAGACATCTCTCCGACATCCTGGTTGAAATAGCCGATGGTGATGCCGCGATCGATCGAGACCTGGCCCTCGTCCGGCAGCTCCTGGCCCGCGATCATGCGGAACAGCGTGGTCTTGCCCGCGCCGTTCGGGCCGACAAGGCCGATCTTCTCGCCCTTGTTGAGCGCTGCGGAGGCTTCGATGAAAAGGATCTGGTGGCCGGCTTGCTTGCTGACGTTGTCGAGGCGGATCATGAGGTCTTTTTGGGGGGAATTTGCGTTGCGGCGTAAATAGGCCATGCCGGCCGCCAGGGGAAGCCCGGCTGCGCCCGGATTCCGCCCCGACAGCAGCAAAATTCCCGCAAATTCCCCGGGTCGCAAGCGTCGGGAGCTGCTCGCCTTGGCCCACAAAACCCGACCGAAGCGGATGTCAAATCCGCAGCACGAGCGAACGACACGTTCTGTCGCCGTTTTGGCCCGCACGGATGAACCCCGTCGCATCTTCGCGCGACAGAAGGCCGATCCTCGAAACCTGGACCTGACACCGATGTTGACGCGACGCAGCCTTACCCTCGCCGCCGCCTGCCTGCTGACCGCTGCCCCCGCCCGCGCCGGCGATGCCTCGGCCACCGCCTTCGTCACGGAAATCTACGATTCCTATCGTGGCAAGGACGCCAAGGGCGTGTCGCTCGACAACGAGAGGAGCATTCGCCGCTACTTCGAGCCGCGGCTTGCCACCCTGATGGCCAAGGACCGGAAGGCCGCAGCGCGGAGCGGCGCTGTGGGACAACTGGATTTCGATCCGTTCCTCGACGCGCAGGATTGGGACACAACGACCTATGACATCACTGTCGGCGACGCCACCGCCGGCAAGGCGCAGGCCACCGTCAAATTCGTCAATCAGGGACAACCCATGATCGTCCTGCTCGACCTGCTGCAGTTGAAGACCGACTGGCGTATCCACGACATCACCTGGGTCAACAACGGCAAGACCGCGACGCTCAGGGAGATGTTCGTGCATTAAGGCTTATAGACCTCGACCGTCTGCATCATGCCCATCTCCTCATGGTTCATCATGTGGCAGTGGAGCATGAAGACACCGGTGAAATCGAGGAAGCGGGAGCGGAACACGACCTCCCCACCCTTGCGCTCCACGATCACGGAATCCCGCCATTCCGGCGTCGCCAACGCCTTGCCGTTGACCGAGACCACCTGGAACGGATTGGTGTGGATGTGGAAGACGTGGTCGTCGTGCTCGTGCGTGTTGACGATGGTCCACTCCTCGACCGCGCCAAGTTTGACCCGATGATCAATACGCGCGGGATCGAACTTCTTGCCGTCGATGAAGAAGCCGAATTCCTGCCAATGGCCAGCGGCATCGGCCTCCGGCGCGGTCGCCGACAGCACCACCTTGCGGCGGTTGGTGATCTCCGAGTCCTTGATGGTCGCGAGGGGCGCCGGCGGAAGTGCTCGTGGCAGCTTCATGTCCATCGGCGCGCCCGACACCACGACCCGCGCCAGCGGGCCGACCGGGGATGGATGCCCCTGATCGTAGGGCGCCGCGTTGAAGGCATAGGTGCCTGGGCTGCCTGCTTTCACCAGGATGTCGGCGCGCTGACCCGGCGCGATCAAAAGCTGTCTTAGCGGCTGAATGGCGCCGAACTGGATGCCGTCATAGGCAATCGCGTGCAGATCGTGCTTCTCCAGGTCGAGCAGCGTGTCATCCTGATAGGCGGCATTGAGGATGCGCCAGCGCTGCACCTCGCCGGGGCGCATCTCGATCACCGGCCGCCGCTGGCAGTTGATCGCGAGAAAGCGCGTCGCCGTCTCCGGGAACAGCGTCTCGAAATTCTCGATCATGCCGTTGGCATCGTATACCACCTGGCTCAGCACAAGCAGGCGCTCGCGCGCCGCCGTGATCTCCGGAACGTCGGCGAAATCGCCCTCGACGATAGCGGCGCCCACCATGCCGCTGGACATCTGGATGTCGGCGCTGCCGTGGTGGTGGGGGTGATACCAGTAGGTGCCGCGGGTGTGGTCGGCCGGCAGCGTGATCTCGATGTTGTAGCTGTGGCCGGGCGCCATCGAACGCATGACGTTGTCGGCAATGCCGCTCGGGCTGACATGCGCGCCGTGGAAATGGAAATTGGTGTTGTTGAACTGGTGAGGATGGCTGATGTCGGCGGGCAGCCCGTCTCGGTTCGGCGGCAGATCGTTGATCATCTTGATCCGCAACGTCTCGCCGGGCTTCATGCGCAAGGTCGGTCCCGGACTGCCGCCCTCGTACGACCTGACATAAAGCCTGACGCCGCCGATCTGGCGATAGGCGTAGCTACAGCGCAAGGTCGTACTCAGCACGCCGTTGACGGACCGCCGCACCTCGGGCTCGACCAGCAGCTGATCCATGGCCGGAACTGGCGTTTCCGGTACCATGCCCATGGCTGGCGACATGTCCGCGGTGTGCGAGGCGTCGGCATGGTTGTGCATCACGTGCTGGGCGTTCGCGGCGCCAGCGAACAATGACAGCGCGCCCATCTTGAGACCGCAATCAAGCAGTTGGCGCCTTGTGACTCCGGTCGACTTGCTAACCGGAGAGAGATCGTTCAAATTCTGCCCCATGTGAGTTCCCGCCCCTCGTCATCCAATTCCCTCAATCAAGTTGATTCGACTGCCAGGCAAGCGGAAATGGAATTCTCAATCCGCGCACACGTGACACGCCAGGTCTTCATCTGATGTAAACGCGCTACCCGTTTCTATGCCTGCATGACGAATCATGACAGCTTCACGCGAGCGTTGGCGCGTACCCTCCGGGCACCGATGCCGTCAGCATCATGATGTGCTCGAAACCTTGTACAAGGATCAGAACATGCGGCCTTCGCGACGCGAGCTCGTGAAGTGGTTATCGGCGGGCGGCATCTCGGTCAGCCTGTCGCACCTGGCTTCGGCGGCAAACGCTCCTTTTGCGGCTCATGAGACGCTTCCCGGGCGCGGCAACTTCAATCCTGCGACAAAAGGTGCGGGCCGCGTCGACGGCGTCGCCAAGGTGACGGGCGCAAAGCTCTACGCCTCCGATTTCCGCGCCAACGATCTGCCGGGCTGGCCACAGACCACCTCGCACGCGATCCTGGTCCGCGCCAATGACGCCACGCACGTCTACACCGGCATGGACCTCAAGCGGCTCGGCGGCGCGCTCAAGCCTTCGGTCATCGTCACGGCCGCAGACCTCGACCGGATCGGAACGCAGGTGCCGGACTTCTATGCCGGTGATCTGTTCTGCCCCGTCGGCAAGACGCCGCTCTATCTGGGGCAGCCGGTCGCGCTCCTCATCTTCGAAAAGTTCGACGCCTTCGACCGGGCACGCCTCGTCCTGCGCGACGGGACCTTCGTCAAATTCGGGGAGGAAACCGGGCCGGTGATCGCGCCTGATTACGGCTCCTTTCGCTTCACGCGCGTGGCAGGTAGCGCGCCTGAGAAGCCGGATATCTATTCGCCGATCCAGGCCGGCTGGGTTTCGCCCAAGAAGGTGCAGAGCGCCGCGCTGCCGGTGTGGTCGCCGCTCGCCAAGGAGATGCCGGCCGATTACAGCAAGGCCGCCAAACATGGCGAGCAGATCCGCACCGAGCTTGCGGCGGACGATGCTTCGCTGCTCGTGCTCGACCGCGAGTTCGAGACGCAATCGGTCGATCCGATGTTTCTCGAGCCGGAATGCGGGCTTGCCTGGTACAACAGCAAGGGCGGCAATCTCGAGCTGGTGCTCGGCGTTCAGTCGCCCTATGAGGCCGCCGAGTCGATCGCGCATCTCTTGGCCAAGGCTCGCGCACCCTACAAGCCGGCGCATATCAACGCGCAGTTCGCCCACGTCGGCGGCGGCTTCGGCGGCCGCGATCACACGCCTTTCATCCTTTATGTCGCGCTGGCCGCGGTCTGCTTCCCGGGCAAGCCGGTGCGGCTCGCTCATGACCGCTACCAGCAGTTCCAGGGTGGCATCAAACGCCACCCGATCAAGATGCGCTCGCGCATCGGCATCGATCGCGCGAGCGGGACGATCAAGGCATTCGCCGCCGATCACGTGCTCGACGGCGGCGGTCTCGCCAATTTCTCGGCCAACGTCGCCGTGGTCGCCGCCACCGGCGCGATCGGCATCTACGA
The DNA here is from genome assembly GCF_059803515.1 of Bradyrhizobium sp. UFLA05-125. NCBI lineage: Bacteria > Pseudomonadati > Pseudomonadota > Alphaproteobacteria > Hyphomicrobiales > Nitrobacteraceae > Bradyrhizobium > Bradyrhizobium sp. UFLA05-125. Next base: position 478,180 of record NZ_JBANBJ010000001.1, read on the forward strand.
CATCCCCAAGGTCGACGTCACGACCGTGGCGCTGCATTCGCGCGGCGTCACCGCGGGCTCGATGCGCGGCTACGGCACGCTGCAAACCATGACCGCGCTGGAAGTGCTGATCGACGAGGCGGCAAGCGAGCTGAAGCTCGACCCGATTGAATTCCGCCGCCGCAATGCGCTCAAGCAAAACGGCCGGACCATGCCGGGCAATCCCTATATCGTCTCGGTGCGCACGCCGGAAATCCTCAACAAGCTCGAAAAGCATCCGATCTGGCAACAGCGCGCGCAGTTCAAGCAAGTCGCATCCGACCGCCTGGTCGGTACCGGTGTTGCCTGCGTGACCAAGGACTACGGCTCCGGCGCGGACTGCTCGCTCGGCCGCGTCGAGCTGACCGCCGACGGCAAGATCGCGATCTTCTGCGACCACGTCGAGATGGGCAACGGCGTCGGCACGGCGCTCGCGAACCGGGTGGCGAGCCATCTCGGCTCGATAGCCGACGGGGTCTCGGTCGCCCGCGTCGACAGCTACGACGCGCTCGGACTCGTCACCTCCGGTGATCCCTACACGATGGATCAGAAGACCCAGGATGCAGCCGAGAGGAATCCGCGCTGGGTGCCCGCGATCAGCTCGGCCACATCAGCCTCGATCGGCGCGCATGTCGGCACGCATTCGTCTGCAGAAGCTGCCCGCGTCATCTTCCGCTTCGGGCTGTGGCCGGCGGCGCTGGAGCTCTGGCACATCCCGAAGGCCGATCCTCGTGCAAGGCAATGGGCCAGCGCACGCTGGGAAAATGGCCAGCTCGTCATGCCCGGCCTCGAACCACTCGCGCTGCCCGCGCTTGCCGCAACCGCCCATGCGCGCGGCTTCGTCACCGGTGCGGTCGCGCACAGCTTTTCCCGCTGGGCCTGGTCGCGCGCCCGCTTTCCGCTGTTCGGCGAGCAATACCGCGCCGACATCGACGCCCTCGCAATCCGCCGGGGCAGCGGCAAGTTCGAGCGCATCAACCGCACCAGTGTCAAGTTTCCTCCGACCGACAACAACCGCATCGGCACAGCCTACACCTCGATGTGCGGCACGGTCGTCCGCGTCGAGATCGAGCGCGCGACCGGCGCCTTGCGCATCGCCAAGGCCTACAGCGTGTTCGAATGCGGCACCGCGCTCGTGCCCGAGGTCGTCATGGGCCAGGCCCATGGCGGCTTCGCGATGGGCGTCGGCTACGCGCTGCTCGAGACGCTGCCGCCCTTCGAAGGCGGCCCGGGCAACGGCGAATGGAATCTCGGACGCTACCTCGTCGCGCGCGGCTCGGACCTGCCCTTGCGCGATCTCGAGATCGAGATGCTGAAGCCGCTGACGCCGGACGAAGAGCCCAAGGGCATGGCGGAGGTCGTGATGATCCCGATTGTGCCGGCGCTCATCAACGCCATCCATGATGCCACCGGCCACCGCTTCCGTGCGCTGCCGGTGACGTCAAGCCTTTTGAAGGGAGTGCTCGCGTGACGACACTTAGCCTCACCATCAACGGCCAAAAGCATGGTCCGGTGGAGGTGCGCGACGACCTCTCGATGAACGACTTTCTGCGCGAGATGCTCGGCATGACCGGCACGAAGTTCGGCTGCGGCGCCGCGCAATGCCTGAGCTGCGCCATCATCGTCGACGAGCCCGACGGCACCAGCTACACCAGCCCGACCTGCATCGCGCCGGCCGTGAATTTCGACGGCAAGTCGATCCGCACCGTCGAGGGACATGCCAGGGATGGCGACCTCTCCGCGCTGCAAAAGGCCTTCATCGACCATTTCGCGTTTCAGTGCGGCTACTGCACGGCGGGCTTCCTCAACGAGGGACAGGTCCTGCTCGAGCGCCTCGCGCGCAAGCCGGTCCCCCGCGACGCGCTGGAGCAGACGATTGCCGACGCGCTCGACGGCCATCTCTGCCGCTGCACCGGCTACATCAAGTATCATGAGGCCGTGCGCGACGTGATCCTTGCCGACTCGAACCGCTACCTCATCGCCACCAAGTGACACGAGCCATGATCTCCGACGCGCGCTTCAAGACGATGGCCGTGATCGCGGCGCTCGCCAGCAGCCTTTGCGCGGGCCTTGCTGCCTCCGAGACGGCGAGTCATGCTCTGGCCTCGCCCGAGAGCTTCGCCAACATTACCGACACTGAAAAACGATCGGCCGCGATTTTCACCGAGCTCGGCAAGGTGCTGACGCATCCGCGCTGCACCAACTGCCATCCGGCCGGCGACAGCCCGCGGCAAGGCGACAATCCGCATCTCCATCAGCCGCCGGTCACGCGCGGCGCAGACGGCCATGGTCTGGAGTCGATGCGCTGCCACACCTGTCACCAGAAGGCCAATTTCGAGCCTGGCCGTATTCCCGGCCATCCCGAATGGCATCTTGCCCCACGTGAAATGGCTTGGGAGGGCAAGACGATCGGCGAGATCTGCGAGCAGATCAGGGACCCCGCGCGCAACGGCGGCCGCAAGGTGGAGGCGCTGATCGACCATATCGGCAAGGACACGCTGGTCGGCTGGGCCTGGAAGCCGGGCTTTGGCCGCTCGCCGGTGCCCGGCACGCAGGCGCAGGCCGGCGCACTGGTTGAAGCCTGGGTGAAGACGGGGGCCGCCTGTCCCGCGCCGTGACGAGAAGCTAGGGCGAGTAGTCATAAGCGTCGGCTTCCGAAGGTAAAGCGGCAGTCGCCCGGCTTGGTCGTCATCGACGGCTTTTTGACCCGAAATAGAGGTCGAGGCAGCTAGAGCTTCCTTGAGCTGACTACATGCGCGAATACATCGAACGCTAGGCCACCCGCCGGCGTAGCGTAGCGCGCGAGAACATTCTCCGCTTCTGCCAGGATACGGTTGATCGTTGGCTCGGGCAGAATAACGCCCATCACGGGCAACCAGCCCTTAATTTCCGCCTCTACGAACTCGTGTGTGGAGGGAAATCGTGCTGTACCTTGATGAGTCGTGACATTGATAGATCCGGCTTCTGCGTCACCGAAGAGCGCGGCGAGCACTTGTCGGTCCCCGAGCACGAAGGGCGCCCGCAGCGCGTCGCCAGCGGCGTTGCCAGCGATGCGGTCGAGCAGGGCCACGAGAGCAGCGAATGCGGGGGCATTCTCTAGGGTGCCCCAAACCGCGACTGCGCAGCGTCCACCAGGAACCATCACGCGCAACATTTCACGAACCGCCATGTTGCGGTCGGCAAAGAACATGAGCCCGAACTGGCAGACGACTGCGTCGAAGGATTGATCCGGGAACGGCAGCGCCTCGGCCGTGCCCGTTTGCCAGTCGATTGCGGACGAAATACCGTTTGCCACCGTCAGCATTCCAGCATGCGGGTCAATGCCGACGACATGGCCGGTCTGTCCCACACGCACTGCCGCCTCACGGGCCAGCACGCCGGTGCCGCACGCGATATCTAAGACTCGATCTCCAGACTTAATGTGCGCGGCATCTGCCACGATTGGAGCCCATTGCCGGAAAAGAGCGGGAACGAAGAGTGCCTCATAGGCGGTTGCTGCCTCGATCAACGCTTGTGGGACCGTCATGTTCTTGCCTCGCTCGCAGAATTGCTTTCCGCAGGGCACCGAGCATCTCAATCTCTGTCCTGCGTAGGGCTGCGACCGATCTCATTTCACGCAGGTGGCGATACCTCGGCCGCTAAATCGTTCGCTGCGGCTAACGCCGTTCGATGTCGATCGCGCAATCCACGAAGAGATACGCAAATTGCCATTCCCTCTCAGGAGTCACCCGGTGCGGAAACCTTGGAGCACGAAGAATAGGCCACCGGTAAGGGAAAATGTAAGCCAACTCTCAAGCGCAAGGGCGCGCCATCATGACGCAACCAACCCGCCCAAGGCAGACGATGGTCTGGAAACGTTACGTGACGGCCATCCAGCGCCCGCTGGTTCATGCCACCCGACAGCACGCCGTACATCCACCTTTTTTCCCCTACTGGCGGATAGTTCGTTCCGATCACGAGGTGGGAGCATGTCAGTTGCTGGCCCATCAGCGAAGTGACCGCGCGCTCGTTGAGGTCCGGCCCCGGGGTGAAAGCGGACTTGATTTGCTCACGTTGAGTTCCTCGCATTTTGACCCAACTGAGCCATCTGCGCCGCAGGATTGTTGCGATGCAGAGCGCGTGGATATAGAAAAGGACTACGGCGGCAAGATCGTCCGCAACGCCAACGGCGCTGCGCCCCTCCCCAGCATCCGGTCCCTATCGCATGACCAAAGCGCGCGCCGTGCCCATGCCCAGCAACAGCGTGCTTGCGCCGCTTTACGCGGGTGCGGACCTTTTGGACGCCTTTGCAATTCAACTGCCGGCGGGGGCCAGCGATGATCTAGAGGTACTGGCACGCGCCGCGCTCGAGCGACAGGCGTGGTGGATTCGTGCGCTCACTCGTGTCCGCGATGTTGTGATGGCGACAGTCGCCGTCAAATCGTCGCGCGCCGTCGGTCTTGCCGCAGCGGCGCGTGGGTCGGTCATCGGCTTCTTCCCGGTGCTGTCAAAGAGCGCGACGGAGTTGGTAGTGGGCGCGGATGACTGGCATCTCGACTTCCGCGTCACCATCCAGCTTCGCGCCGATGCAGCAAATGGGCGCGAACTGGTCGCGGGTACCGTGGTGCATTGCCATAACCGACTGGGGCGCACCTATCTTACGACGATAGCACCGTTTCATCGCGTGATTGTGCGGGCCAGTTTAGAACAGGCGGCAAGAGCAATGAAGATTTAAGCATGCTTTGGTGGTCGCGACTGGCTGTAGTCGGCCATTAGCGGTCCGTGGCGCATCGCGCGAAGTCGCTGAGGTCCGGACGCGCGGGTATAGCGGACTAGATTTGCTCACACTTAGTTCCACCCATTTTGACCCATGTGAGACATGCGATGATGTCCGCTTTTAATGCTGCGTCGAGAGCCATTGCAGACGCGCGCGTTCGGAATCGGACAATTCAGATAGGTCACAAAATTGTGGTGCCGCCCGATGTCTGCCCATAACTTCAGTTCCGCTTTTTTCAACGATCCCCGAAAATGCTTTCACATCGTCGCTTAACAACCGCACGACCAACACAATGAATCATCAAAGCGCCGTTTCAAAAGCAGTTAATAGCGCAAGCTGGGGGACTCAGGGAGGGTACCCATGGCGCTCCAATTCCGTACCATCGACGGTTCAGACAACAATCCTTCGGACCCGGCGCTAAATCAGGCCAACACAGACTTTGCACGGGTGGGGCCGGCAAATTTCGCCGATGGCTTCGACGCCATGCAGCCTGGTCCCAACCCACGCGAGATCAGTAACATCGTGGTGGCGAACGGTCCCGACACGCATCTTGAGGTCAACGGCGTGGCGCTATCCGGGATGATGTATGCATGGGGTCAGTTTGTCGATCATGACCTCGACCTGGAAAAGAGTGGGACCAATACGCCGGATATTTCAATACTCGTGCCGGCGGGTGACAGCCTACCTCAAGGCACCGTAATTCCGTTGACACGGGTGGCGATCGATCCGGCGACCGGAGTGCCCGGACATCCCGCGACTGCCATTAACACGGTGACCGGCTGGCTTGATGGCTCCCAAGTGTATGGTTCCGACCCCGCCACAGCAGCCCGCCTGCGCACCGCAGATGGTCACATGAAGGTATCGGCCGGCGACAATCTGCCCATCGTTATGACCGCGCAGGGACCCGCCTTTGCGGCGGGGGATGTGCGGGCGCAGGAAAATCCCGATCTGACTGCGCTGCAAACCTTGTTTGTCCGCGAACACAATTACCAAGTTGACAAACTGCACCAAGAGCATCCGCACTGGAACGGTGACCAGTTGTACGAGACCGCAAAGGCGATCACCACCGCGGAAATGGTCAACATCACCTATAATGAGTTCCTGCCGCATTTGCTGGGGCCGAATGCCATTCCGGCCTATCACGGCTACGATTCGAACGTTAACGCCAGCATCACCGAGGAGTTTGAAGGTGCGGCCTATCGCTTCGGACACTCCATCGTGTCGGGCGACATCAATGGCATTAGTAATCTGGGCGCGACCACCTCGGAACAATCGCTGGCGGACAGCTTCTTCGAATCACCGGCGGCGTTCGCTGCCAACGGCGGTGCCGATGGACTGTTGCGGCATCTTTCCAGCGATACCGCGCAACCGCTCGACACACATATCATAGAGGATCTTCGAAGCCTCCTGAGTGATCCTCCAGATGCTATCGATCTGGCCGCCACCAACATTCAGCGCGCCCACGATCTAGGCCTCGGAACACTGAACGAAACGCGGGAGGCGTTACGGCTTACTCCCTACACAAGCTTCGACCAGATCACCTCGGATTCGGCCACGGCTTCAGCACTGAAGCAAGCCTACGGCACGGTCGATGCCGTCGATCTGTGGACAGGCGGTCTGGCAGAGGATCACACGTCGGGAGCCGCAATCGGTCAGACCTTCGGCAAGATTATCGCTGACCAGTTCACGGCATTGCGCGACGGAGACCGGCTGTATTTCGAGAACCAGGGTTTCGATCCGCAAACCCTGCAGGAGATCAAATCCACCACCCTCTCGGACATCATCGAACGCGATACGACAGGCACTACCGCCATGCAGGCCGATGCGTTCATATCAACAGAGCGGCACTCCGGCGCGCTTGGCGGGGTGGATCCGACCGGGGCCGATGCGGTGAGCGGTCAGGCTCAACTAGTAGTCGGATCCCCAGGCAAGGATACACTGACCGGCGGAAACCTGGACGACACATTGGTGGCAGCACGTGGTCACATGACGATGACCGGCGGTGCCGGCGCTAATACTTTTGTGTTCAACCTCGAGGACCTCGTAAACCCGGAGGACTCCTTGTTGGCCGCACGTGGTCTCAGGACAATGTTCAACCATGACATCACGGCGGGCCACAACAGCGCGGTCATCACCGACTTCAATCCCAAGGTCGATCACTTGCAGCTTCTGAACGGTGCTTTCGTGTCGCTATCTTACGACCACCACGGTGGAACCGTCCTGCAGTTCGGCAACGAAACCATCGACCTGCTTGGCGTAAGGCCGAATGAGTTGCGCGGTAACGATTGGACATAGGTCCAAAATGCTGCGAGGCGCGGCGGTTCTCGTGTGGCGGATGACCCCCACGCTATAGACGTCCGTCTCCGGCTAATAGTGGTCAGGTCGGATTTGGCAGCGGGCTGCCCTCCATACTCCCCGCTGCCGAAGCTCAAGCTTCGCCGAACTCACTTAACGAAATCACTCACGTGGTAGTGGCGAAAGCCATCGCGAAAGCACTCGCCTCGGTCGGACGCCGCGTTGTTCGGCCAGTGCCGCCAAGGAGATCGAATCGAATGCGATTGCCGCGGTGCACGAGTCCGGAAATGGCCTTAGCGGCTATTCCCCTTGCTCGTGTGCAAGTCAGGTGTCGGAGGTGGACCCGGCGTAGCCGAGCTGCGCCCAAATCGATGCGCATGACCCTTGCGGAAAAATACGCCATGTTCTGGCGACAGTCCCTTGCCCGGCTAGTCGGCCACTAGCGGCTTGTCGGACTACCGACAGTGTCGGATGAACGTTACGTTCTTGGCGTACAGGTATGTGTAGGGGTCCACCTGTTCGAGCGCGTGGTGTTTCATCACCCAGTCGCGAACCTCGGGCGCATAGGACGACATCATCAACTGAGTCTCGCCGGGATTAATGCTGCGGTCACCGTGATGCGCAGCGTGAAACATGAAGTAGCCGCTCGGAGTGATGCAGATTTTGTTGAGGGGAACGACCCCCAGGACCGTCGTGCAAGACGACTTGCAGCGACCGTCGATCACCACGCGATCATACTCCGCATTAACGTGCGAGTACGTATAGATATGCGCGGCGGTGTTGCCGCCAGGGTCGTGAAGATAATAGACCTTTTCCGCGTAGGCAGAGCTTGCCACTACCAATGTGAAGATGGTGCAAGTGACCATGATTAGTATCCGACACACATCACTTCCCTTTTGTTTGTCGCGAATCCTGCAGATGCACTGGAGACTGGACGCAGGTACGATCTACCACCTTAGGCTGCTAACTGCATTCTCGAAATGCATCGAGCAATCCCAGGAAACATTTCCGCGCTTGGCCCAACAGCGAAGTGGCCGCGCACCTCGTCGAGATCCGGACACGGAAGCATAGCGGACTTGAATTGCCAGCACTGAGTGAAGCTTGGCCGGCACGAGCGGTGACTTGCTCACGATGCTTGTCCCGCTGCATAGTTTTGGCTGTGGAGTATCGCTTCGAAGACAAGCAGGAATTTCCGGGCCTATTGGTGCGCCGGTATGATGTTGCGCCTGATTTGGTTCAGCACAGCTTGTGCTCAACGGGCAAAGCGAACCTGGCGGTCAACTTATTTATCCTGACAAACGTGTGTCTCGCTCATATAGTCTCGACGTGCATTGCCATATTCAAAAGGTCACCATATGGGAGTGTAAGTCATGAAAAGATCGCTTTACGTTTTGGCTCTGACATTCGCCTTAGTTGCACCCGCCTTCGCTGACGACGCCAAAACAAACGCACAGCGTCTCAACGACAAGTGGATCGAGGCCTTTAACAAGAAAGATGCCGCTGCCCTCACCGCTCTGTACACGGCCGATGCTGTCTTGTTACCGCAAGGCATAGATCAACCGATCATCGGCACCGAAAATATCCGCAAATTCATGGATCAGATGATAAAGGAGAAAATCGAGAATATGGTTCTGCCCGTTACACAGGCGAACATGATCGACGCAAACTCGCTTTATCAAGCCGGTACGTGGGCAGCAGATGCCGGAGGCCAGCACGTCAACGGAACCTATATGAGCGTCGTCGTACAGGACGGCGCAAACTGGAAATACCGCGCCGACACCTGGAACATGATGCCACCTCCGGCGGCGACGACCGGTTCGGCCTCCACAAACAAATAGTCCGCAAAATCTGCGGAGAAATGGACAAACGACTGCAGAAAGCCGTTGGTTTTGTCCTGGTCCACGGACATGGTCGGCTTGGTTGCCCCGCTTTCGTCGAGGCAAACCGGGCCGATCAGCCAAGGCCCCGATAGTCGCAACGGCACGCCGCACGCCGCGGATCAACTCAGTTTGTCACATAGCCCATGAGTCGGTTCGGCCCAACCTAACCGCACGACCAAGCGCTACGCTCTCCCATGATCCCTGGAGGGCATATGAGACGGCGGGAATTCATCGCAGCCACGGTGATCGGCACAACGTTGCCGTTCGTGGCACGCGCGCAGTCGCATGCACCGATGCCGCGGATTGCAATGTACAGCGCGACCGAACCCTTGGCCTCGATGTATGAGAACACCTATAATCGCTACATTCGCGCACTTTTCGCCGAAATGCGGCGTCTCGGGCTTGTCGAGGGCAAGAGCATCAAAATCGAGCGCTACGGCAGGGAGACGAGCAACGTCACGTCGCGCACGACCATCGCTGCGATTGTCGATAGTGAGCCCGATCTAATTTTTTGCGTCGGGGCCGGCGAGGTGTTCAAGCAGGCGACGAAGACGATCCCAATCGTCGCGTTCGCTATCGACCCTGTTCGAGAGGGACTGGTCAATTCGCTCGCACATCCGGGCGGCAATATTACCGGCGTTACCTTCGATCCCGAGGTCCCCATCCACAGCAAACGGATCGCGCTGTTGCGCGAAATGTTTCCGCCCTTAAACAAGCTCGCCTTCCTGATTACGAAGGGATACCTGGAGTACCGGTGGCCCGAGGTTCGCGAGGCGGCTGACGCGCAGGGCTTGCCGCTCGTTGCCTGTTCTATCGACGTTCCAAGCAGCGAAGCCATTTATCGCGATGCGATCGCCAAGGCCAAGGATGATGGCGCTAACGCCATTATGGTGGCCCTGGACGGCGACCCGTTCGTCAATCACGTGCTCGTTGCGAAACTGATTGGAGTGGCCGGGCTGCCCGCGATCTATCCTTTCACGGAATTCGTCGTGGCCGGTGGTCTGATGAGTTACGCCACCGATCTGGTTGAATTGAACAAGCGCATGGCGATCGATATGGATGCAATCCTGCAAGGCGCAAATCCCGGCGAGATCCCCTTCTATCAACCTACGAAATTCGAATTGTCGATCAATCTGAAAGCCGCCAAGGCGCTGTCTCTCAGCGTGCCAACCACACTGCTAACAGCCGCCGACGAAGTGATCGAGTAATCCTTTGCTGCGGCGCTGGGGTCCGGTGAGGCCCTTCACCGAAGTGGCGCGCCTCGTCGAGCTACTCGCCCTAGGCCCGCCGCATCAGCTTGAGCGAAGCTGCAAGACGCAGGCTGCGCTTGCCTGCGAGGGCGACGCCTTCGAACTCACCGCTGTCCGCGGTGCAGCTTCCGGAGAAACCGATCCCAACCTCATAGCCGCCGAAGACGGGATTCTCGCCCTTCGCGGGCGTGTGCTCCTGGTTGAGCATCTCGCCTTTCCAGCGGCCGTCCGCCGAGGAATACGAGCCGAGATAGTAGAAGAATGCGTCGCCGCCGAGGATACGGCCGTCCATCAGCAGCATCACGCCCGTGAGCCCGGCATCGACGCCATCGAGCGCGCGCAGATGGATCGCGTAGAGCCCGTTCGCGATGCCGCCTGCTCCGACAATGCCCCGCGGCGGCAGCGCATCGTCGTCGAGCCGCGTAAGCTCGGCCCAGAACATCGCGCCCGGCACCGGAGCGGCCTCGCCTTCGAAACAGATGCCATTGCTGTTGGGCCGGCCGCGCACGCTGATGGCGGCGACATCGGTGCCCATCAGCGGCTTGTAGCAGGGATCGTTGTTGTGACGCTCGGTGATCACCTCTCCGATGATCTCGCCGCCGCGCTCCTCATAGCTGCCGAGATGCGCAAAGGCGGAATTGCCGCCCAGCAGCTTGCCGTTGTGCATACACATGATGCTGCGGCCGAACGCGTCGTTGACGCCGTATTCCACCTTGTAGAGCCCGTTCAGCAACGAAGGAAATCCCGGAAAGCCATGTCGAGTCCCAAGTCACGGCTACCTAGCACCGCCACCTTGCCGAGGCCATCAGGCTTTTCCGCGCAGGGCTCTCCGTTGGAGAGGCGCTTTCCGCTCCGATAATGCCATCATGCCTCTGATTTGCCCGACGCGTCAACCAATTTCGCAAAATCCGCAATTCATCACCTCACCTCCCCGGCTACTTTGCATGGGGTTGTTTTCGATGTTTTTGTTGCTCGGTCCGGGACGGCATTCTAGTGCCGCTTGAAATACTGCACCTCACGCTCGTGCTTCTCGGCGGCCGCACGGCTCTTGAACGTTCCGAGGTTGCGGCGCTTGCCGGTCTTCGGGTTCACCTTGCGCGAATAGAGACGATATTCGCCGGACGACAATTTGCGGATCATGTCGCGACTCCTGTTCGTTTCGGTCTCAACGACCGGGACGCGAACTGGGTTCCTTCACGGCTTGTCTGGCGAGAACTACTGATTTCCGAAGCGGTTCAAAAGCAAAGCGTGGTGACGAGCTCGCCTTGCTTGTTCTTGATCGCATAGGGACAACGGATCCGCTCCAGCGCCTTCTTGGCATCTTCGTCGCCGAGCGCTGCTGCTCGCTCGTAATAGGCCTTCGCAGCGGCCGCATCCTTTGGGCCACCGCGGCCTTCCTGCGCGAACGCGCCCATCCGCTCCAGTGCGCCCGGGTGATTTTGCGCGGCGGCCTTCTCGAACAGTGCGCGCGCCGCGACGTCGTCCTTTTCACCACCGTCGCCGCTCGCGAGCATCAGGCCGAGCTGGTATTGCGCCTCCGGGTTGGTCTCGGCAGCCTTGGCCAGCAGCTCGCGCGCCCGCGCCGGGTCGGCCGGAGCTGCCCCTCCCGAACCACCGAGCGCGGCGAGATTGCTGACGCCGCGGGGATTGCCGGCCTGCGCCGCCTTCTCGAACAGCTTTCGAGCCTGCGCCTCGTCTTTGGCGACGCCTGCGCCGGTGCCGTAGAGCACGCCGAGCTCGACCATCGCCGCACTCGAGCCCCTGTCCGCCGCCTTGCGCCAGGCTGCCATCGCGTCCGCCATCTGACGATTGGCGGCGTAGGCGCGCCCGAGCTCGTACAGCGCACGGCGCGAGGCCCCTGCCGCCGTCTTGCAGAACTTGATCGCGGTCGCGATGTCGGCAGGAGCTAGCTCGGCGACCCCTTTCACGTCAGCCGGCTTGTCGGGATCGCTGGGATCGGCCGCCAGGCGATCGCACAGCACGAGATCGGCCGACTGCGCATGTGCGGCGAGCGGTGCCGCGAACGTCAGGAGAATGGCGCAGAGAGCTTTCCGCATGGCCGGCAGGTTGCGTCCGGGCATCGGCGAATTCAAGGCTCGAGGCCCGACTCTCGCAACACAGGCGCAACCTCGGGCGAAGCCAGGTAGCGCAACAACCGATCGGCGTTCCCAGCATTCGTCGCCCTTGTCATGCGACCGGCCGAGAACAGCGCCGGCGTCTGCAAGTCCAGCGGGATCGGTCCAACCACCTCGATGCCTTCGACCTGCTTCAACTCGCTGATCTGCTGTACGGCGAGATCAGCCTCGCCGCTCGCCAGCCGTTCCGCGGTAAACCCCTGCTGGACGATGGTCGCCTTGGCGTTGATCTCGGCCGCAATGCCCATTCGAATGATCAACCCGGCAAAGTAGATGCCGCTCGCACCCAGCCGCGAATAGGCGACCGATCGCGCCGCAAGCAGCGTCTTGCGCAACGCGCTCTCGCTGGAGATGTCAGGATGCGCCTGCCCTGCGGCCACGGCGATGCCGACATAGGAGCGCGCGAGGTCGGCGGCGCTTTCCGCCACGACGCGCCCCTCGGCGATGACTTCGTCGAGGCCTTCGCGCGTCAGGATCACGAGATCGGCGGCCTCTCCGTCCCGTAAACGCTTGAGCAACGCCTGCGTCGGCGCGAAGTCGGCGTCGATATGGACTCCCGTCGCGGCTTCGTAAGCGGCGGACAGGCTGCGCATCGCCCCCATCAGGCCGAGCGTCGAGAGCATGCGGACGATGTTTTCCATGGTTCTCCGTCGAGCACTCAGGCGCGATGCATCAGCTTCAGCGCCGCAGTCAGCCGCAGGCTGCGCTTGCCGGCGAGTGCGGTGGCTTCCAGTACCGCCTGCTCGTCATCATAGGTGCCGGAGAAGCCGATGCCGACCTCATGGCCGCCGAACACCGGATTTTCATCGCGGGCCGGCGTGTGCTCCTGGTTCAGGATCTGGCCCTTCCAGCGGCCATTTGCCGCCGTGTAGCTGCCGAGATAGTAGAACGAGGCATCGCCACCGAGGATGCGGCCCTGGTTCAGCAGCATGACGCCGGTGAGGCCCCCTTCGATGCCGTCCAGCATCCGAAGATGGATCGAGTAGAGACCGTCGGGGATGCCGCCCTCCCCGACGCCGCCAGCGATCGGCACCTCGTCCTCCCTGATCGGCATCATCACCGACTGGAAGGGCACGCCGGGCAATTCCTTCAGCTCGCCCTTGAAACGGTAGAGATCGCCGTCCGGCCAGCCCTTCGCGAGCAGGGTCGCATCATCGGTGCCGGCCATCGCGCGATAATTCGGATCGGGATTATGGCGCACGGTCTTGATGACGATCGCGACCTCCTCGCCCGCCTCCTCATAAGTGCCGATATGGGCGAAGGCCGAGTTGCCGCCCAGCATCCGGCCGTCGCCGACATGCATGACGCTGCGGCCAATAGCTTCGCCGAGCTGAAACCGTACCTTGTAGAAACCTTCCAACACCAGCCGCGTCCCCGGCCTGCGCGCATCCGAGGCGGGAGTGTACCCCGCTTTCGTCCGTGGGGGACAAGTTTCGTAACTCACCGCAGCGCGCGATATCGCCAACTGTCATCAAAATGCAAAAATCCGCCGAAGCCTCTCGGCCTCGGCGGATTTGAGAGCCAACCTGGACCAAGCCCCCAAGGTCCGGGCCGGGAGGATCTTAGGCGGCCGCCTTCTTGTCGGTCGGCACGGACGAGATCGTCTTCAGGATCTGCGAAGCGATCTGGTATGGGTCGCCCTGCGAGTTCGGACGACGGTCTTCCAGATAGCCCTTGTAACCGTTGTTGACGAAGGAGTGCGGAACGCGGATCGAAGCACCGCGGTCGGCCACGCCGTAGCTGAACTTGTTCCAGGGCGCGGTCTCGTGCTTGCCGGTCAGACGCTTGTCGTTGTCCGGGCCGTAGACGGCGATATGGTCCATGAGGTTCTTGTCGAAGGCAGCCATCAGTGCCTCGAAATACTCCTTGCCGCCGACTTCACGCATGTAGGCGGTCGAGAAGTTGGCGTGCATGCCCGAGCCGTTCCAGTCGGTGTCGCCGAGCGGCTTGCAGTGGAATTCGATGTCGATGCCGTACTTCTCGGTGAGGCGCAGCATCAGGTAGCGAGCCATCCACATCTGGTCGGCAGCGGTCTTGGAGCCCTTGCCGAAGATCTGGAATTCCCACTGACCCTTCGCGACTTCCGCGTTGATGCCTTCATGGTTGATGCCGGCCGCGAGGCAGAGGTCGAGATGCTCTTCCACGATCTTGCGAGCGACGTCACCGACGTTCGAGAAGCCGACGCCCGTGTAGTACGGGCCCTGCGGCGCCGGATAGCCGGCCGTCGGGAAGCCGAGCGGACGGCCGTCCTTGTAGAAGAAATATTCCTGCTCGAAGCCGAACCATGCGCCGGCGTCGTCGAGGATGGTGGCGCGCTTGTTGGACGCATGCGGGGTCTTGCCATCGGGCATCATGACTTCGCACATCACGAGCACGCCGTTGGTGCGGGCGCCGTCCGGGAACACCGCGACCGGCTTCAGCACGCAATCGGAGCTGTGGCCTTCGGCCTGCTGGGTGGAGGAGCCATCGAAGCCCCAAAGCGGAAGCTGCTCGAGCGTCGGGAACGACGCGAATTCCTTGATCTGAGTTTTGCCGCGCAAATTCGGAGTCGGCGTATATCCGTCGAGCCAGATGTACTCGAGCTTGTACTTGGTCATTGAGCCTCTCTAGATGATGCGAAAGGTGGGGACCGGTGGCCCCCGCACGTTGTACCCGGCCACCATCGGCCGGCGCTTTACAAGCATTTCGCGTGCCAAAACGCCGCACTGCGGGAGGTTTACCGGCCGTGAGGCTGCGAATCTCGCCGGCTATTTATCGGCGCATGCGTCAAAGCAGCGCACCTTTACGTTACCCCGCACCGCAAAAAACCGCGGAAAGAGCCCGATTTCGCGGCATACGCCGCGCTGCACCCAGCCACCGGCTAAAGCAGCGCCAATCGCTCGAAATTTTCGCGATGTCCCGGGCTGCCTCCCCGCAACCTTCGCAACGGCCAAAGTGTTGGTCACTCGGAACCTGCCTCGCAGAATGCAGATACTCGACTGCCTACAAATTAGGCCAACAATGATGCCATTTTCAGCACTTTGCATTTCAGCCAGCAGGGCCAATATGGGGTGACCCAGTAACCATAAGCGAACGAGTCGGGCGCACCATGGAGGGCAAGCGCTCCGGCTTAAGGAGATACCGCAATGATGAACAGTAACTTGGGCCAGGGGTCGGCCACGATCTACCAATTCCCTGTCGGGGGCCGCGCGGCTCTCGATGGTCGTCGGAATAGTGAGGCCAGGCCGCCGGATGATCAGGTCTCGTCGCCCATCGTCGAGACGATCTGCAGCGGCAGTTGGTATCACCAGGAGGCGATCGAGGAAGCCAAGCCGAAATGGGATCGCTGATGCCTGCGTTGCCTTCGGTGCCGCCCCGCGCTCGCAAGCGTCCAGCGGAAGTTTGAAAAAGGGTCGAAACGGGATCGTTTCGGCCCTTTTTGATTCTCGTTCTGATGCTTGCGCTCAGCCCAGTTCGCAGGCTGTGACCGGCCGCTTCAGATGCTGGACCGTGGTACCTGTATTGCCGATCTTGAGCGTGATCCCGGCGCCGGAGTAGCGCGCACCCGACAGTGTCAGCCGCTTGGCGAGCGGAATGGCGCCGCCGTCGATCTGCATGAAGGCGCGCTTGTCATGCTCGTAGAATGCCACGATGAACTGCGTGCCGTCGGCGCAACGATAGCCCTGAAACGTCTGCGCGCTCGCACCGGTCGCATGGAAGGTTCCGCCTGCCGAGACGGCGACAGCCAAAATAATGGCCTTGTGCCGGTCCATGTTCGCCCCCTGTAATGGAGTTCAAGTATATCGCGCACGAGCCGCGCGATCGATTCCGCCGGCAACATAGCCCAGGCTGTTCCTATGTCAGACTCCCCTGCCCGCCACCTCGCCTTGCAAGGCGCCAGCAATTTTCGCGACCTCGGCGGTTACCCGACCGCGGACGGCCGGCAGACCCGCTGGCGGCACCTCTTCCGCTCCAATCATCTCGCCCTCCTAACCGCGACCGATGTCGAGATCGTTCGCGGCCTCGGCGTGCGGAGCGCGTTCGATTTCCGCGGTGTCGAAGAGCGCGCGGACGCCCTGTGCAGCGTGCACGAGATCAACACACATTCCCTGCCGATCGAGCCGACGGTGGTGGCTGCACTCAGGGCGCGGTTGGCCGAGGGCGCACTGACCGCGCCGGCCGCGCTGGAGATCATGCGCGAGTCCTACCGCAACTATGTCCGCCACAACACGCATAGTTTTCGCGCGCTGTTCGGTCATCTCCTGGAGGATCGCGCGCCGCTCGTCATCCACTGTACCGCCGGCAAGGACCGCACCGGCCTTGCCTGCGCGCTGATCCTGCATGCGCTCGGCGTGCCCGAGGAGACCATTGCGGAAGACTATCTGCTGACTAACCGTTTCTACCGCCGCGACCCGTCGGCGGCATCCGAACTTCCGGCGGACGTGCGCGACGCAATCGGCTCGGTAGAGGCCTCCTATCTCGAGGCCGGCTTCGAAGCCGTGCACGCTGACTATGGCGATCTCGAAACCTATTTGCGCGACGGACTCAAGCTCGGGACAGCCGAGCGCACCGCTCTGAAGGAGCGCTATCTGCAAGCGTGAGACACAGCGGCCTTCTCAAGCCGTCAGCCCGGTCGCCTTGATGATGGCGTTCTTGAGGGCAGAAGAGATCTGCTGGGTGCTCCAGTCACCCTGATGCAGCTTGTCAGGATCGCTCATATCTATCAAATGCTCGAACGACACGTTGTCCTGCACGTGCCAATGCCGCATGAGTGCCCAGCGCTGAAACAGATTGACCTCGGCCTCATTGGCAGCATCGCGGATCAGCCGGACCATCTTGTCCGAGAGCTCGGCTCGATCGTCCCAGAGCATCTTCGTCGTATACTGCGGATCAATCATCAGAACCTCGAAGCCGCGAGCGCGCAATTGCGCCAGGCCCTTCCTGATGTTCCCGGCAACAACGTCCACGTCATATATGTCATTGTGAAAGACCGCGTTCGTTCCGACCTGCCAGATGACCAATGCCGGATCATCATGGAAAATATCGGCCTCGAAGCGCCCGAGTTCTTCGTTTGCCTCTTCTCCGCCCCTGCCCCGGTTGAGCACGTCAATCCGGATGTCCGGCCGGTGGACAACGTCCTTGAAGTATTGTCGCAAATACATCTCGAGCCGATAAGGATATGGGACGACATCGCCTCGTCCGGCGGTCGAGGATGATCCCATGGCCACGATGCGTACCGGGCCCTTCCCGTCCAACGCCTGCCGAAGCCGCATCAGCGGGTATTTTAGGTCGACGATCGCCGCGGGAAACTCGATGGTCGGCAAATTGTCGGACATGAAACAACCTCCTCTACGATCTAAAGTTGCATCTATAGCCCAACCTTGAAGCTGCCGCCATTGCAAGCCCAATTCGCTCCGCGCAATAGTCGGCGCGAATTATACCGACGGAGGACATCGTGCAGGGGAAAGTCATTGTCGTGACCGGTGCGCTCGGCGCGCTGGGCCAGGTGGTGGCGGAGACGGCGCTGGCGCGCGGCGCGCGCGTCGCCGGCATCGATCACGCGCCTTCGCAGGCAGTCGCGACTGCGCAGCGTATCGAGTTCGGCGGCGTCGATCTCACGGACGAGGCGCAGGCGAAGACGGCGGTCTCGGCGGCGGCAAAACATTTCGGCCGGCTCGATGCGCTGATCAATATCGCCGGCGGCTTTGCCTTCGAAACCGTCGGCGACGGTGACATCAAGAGTTGGCAGCGGATGTATGCGCTGAACGTGCTGACCGCGCTCAACACCTCACGCGCCGCGCTCACGCATCTTGCAGCCTCGAAGGCCGGCCGCATCGTCAATGTCGGTGCCATGGGTGCGCTCCAGGCCGGCTCCGGCATGGGCCCCTACGCAGCCTCGAAGGCCGGCGTGCACCGCCTCACCGAGGCGCTCGCCAACGAGTGGAAAGGCAAGGTCACGGTGAACGCGGTGCTGCCTTCGATCATAGATACCAAGGCCAACCGCGCCAGCATGCCGGATGCGGACGTCTCCAAATGGGTGACGCCGCAGGAGCTCACTGAAGTGATCCTGTTCCTCGCAAGCGATGCAGCAAGCGGCGTGACGGGTGCGCTAATCCCGGTGAGCGGACGCGTTTAATCCGGCACAAGGAGCCGCAGATTGCCTTTGAAGCGGATGCTCTGCTTGCCGGCGAGTGCGATGCCTTCGCCATAGGCGGTCTGGTCGGTGTAGGTGCCGCTGAAGCCGATGGTCACGACCTTGCGGCCCCACACCGGCCGCTCGTCGAACGAGGGCGAGTGTTCTTCGTTGATCAGCTCACCCTTCCATTTGCCATCGCACGACGTGTAGGTGCCGTAGGCGAAGAAGAAGGAGTCGCCGCCGCGCATGGTGCCATCGCGCAGAACCATGACGCCCTGATTGCCGCCCTCGACACCATCCAGCATCTCGATGCGAATGTGATAGAGCCCGTTCCTGATTGTCATGTCGCAAGTGCCCGGCTGGCCCCTCTTGCAGAATAGCTGGTCCGACCGCGTCCTATCAAATGGCCAGTCGAGGCGAGTCCGAACCGGGCTAGACTTGCGCAACTGATTCTCCAATCGGAACGCAGACCGGGAACCTTTCTTTGGAAACCGCGCTTTATTTGCCCGTCAAACGCTTCCTCGAAGAGCTCGGCTTCAGCGTGAAGGGCGAGATCGGCGGCTGCGATCTCGTCGGCCTCAGCGCCAGTGATCCGCCTGTCGTGGTGATCGGCGAGCTCAAGCTCGCCTTCAATCTCGAGCTGATCTTGCAGGCTGTCGATCGCGCCCCGGCCGGCGACGAGATCTGGATCGCCGCAAAAATGTCCGCACGCGGCAAGGGCCGTGAGAGTGATGCGCGTTATCGCAATCTCTGCCGTCGCCTCGGCTTCGGCATGCTTGGAGTTACCGAACGCGGCCAGGTCGAGGTGCTGCTGAAGCCGCCGACCGCAGCGCCGCGGCGCGAGCCGAAGAAGCGCTCGCGACTCGTTGCCGAGCACCAGCGTCGCCAGGGCGATCCGGTGCTCGGCGGCAGCACCCGCGCACCCATCATGACCGCCTATCGCCAGCAGGCGCTGGCCTGCGCCTCGGCGCTCGCCGATGGCCCGCGAGCGGTGCGCGATCTGCGCGTGCGGTGTCCCGATGCCGGCAAGATTCTGCTGCACAACGTCTATGGCTGGTTCGCACGGGCCGAGCGGGGAATCTACGGATTGACCGACGCCGGCCATGCAGCACTTAAGCGCTGGCCGCAGCCGAAGATCGCGCTCGACACCGGCCAGCCGTCACAGCCCTGACATCAGATCGATGCAAGAGGCGAATAACTGAGATGCCACACCAAATTCATATTGCAATGCAACATAGGTAGCACTAGGTATCCCAGATCGAAATGAGGCTACCATGAGCGCAGACTGGAATACCAAATATGGCACGCGGCGCGTCCGCCATGATCCGCCCACCCTGGACGAGGCGATTTTCGCCGCGATCGGCATCACCGACGACCAGGAGCAGCAGGCCGAGATCGCCGCGTCCCTGATGGGCATGCCGCTCGATGTCGTGCAGGCCGAGGTGAAGAAGCAGGCCCGTACCAACAGCCGTATCACCGCCACGCGCGTGATTGCCGGCGAACAGGGCGCGCAGCGCTCGGTGGTGGTCGAGCGCCGCGTCGTGCGCCGCTTTGGCAACGACAAGCGCACGGGCACCTGAGAGCGCTCTAGCCTCTGAAGATACGAAAGCGGACCGGCCTTGCCGGTCCGCTTTTTTGATTCTCTTCTTCGCGCACATCCTTTGCGCAAAACCGTGCCGTCAGGCGGCGCGATTACCGTACATGCTGGAAAACAGCTTCCACCAGGTGCTGTTGAAGCTCAGCAGCGCGCGCCCGGCCTTGAAGGGGGCTGCCGCAAGATCCGCTAATTCCGCCTCCGGCGTCTTGGTGAGATCGATCGTGCCGGTCGATTCGCCGTGCCGGAATGCCAGATGCGCGCCGAACTTCTTCGCCAGCGCCCGCATCGCCTGATTCTCCGCTCCCGTCGTGATGCGCAAACGACCAAAGCCCTTCCAGCGCGCTTCCGCGATCAGCCGCCGGAACAGTACAGAGCCGACGCCCTGGCGGCGCGCCGAGGCTTCCACGCTGAACGCTACCTCGGGCAGCGAATCGCCTTCCGGCGGATGCAGCTCAGCCGCGCCGCGGACCACGCCGTCGACGATGTAGGCGACGATCACGGTGCCGTCGTCCGCGCAGCGGGCGGCGTAACGCTCGATGAAGCTGTCGTCGAGAAAACCGTTGAAGCGGTCGTGCCGGCTCGCGGGATCGAGTCTCAGCAGATGATCGCGCAGGAGCGGCAATTCCTCTTGCTGGATCAGGGTTCGCACATAGCCCTGCACGGACTCGGTGTGGATGATTTCTTCAAGTGCCACGTCAAAACTCCTCTTGGTGTCCCTCAAGGAGGCGTTCGAATCCCTAGGCCTCCTATATTGTGCGCCGCAACATGATTTGCAAGACAGGAACCTGCCCAAGTTGGAGGCATGGCAAACGACCAATTCGTTAATGAAATCAAAACCCCGTATTCATACGAGGACCATCTGGGTCTGGGTCACCAACGCCACCAGCTTGCCGTCCTCAGTCTCGAGACGGGTCTGCCAGACCTGGGTTCGCCGCCCCCGGTGGATCGGGGTCGTGGTGGCGATCACCGTGGTTCCCTCCTTCGCGCCGCCGATGAAGTTGGTTTTACTTTCGAGCGTCGTCGTGCCCTTGGCGTCCGCCGGCAGGTTGATCACGGTCGCGGCCGCCCCGACGGAATCGGCAAGGGCCATGATGGCGCCGCCATGCGCGACATGGCCGAGCGTGCAGAGGTCGGGCCTGATCGTCATCTTCGCCACCACGCGATCCGGTTCGGCCGCGACGAATTCCACGCCCTTGAGCTCGGCGAACGGCATTTTCATCGCATGAAGTCTTTCGAGCGGCGTCATCGGATCTCCTCCCAGTGTCTTGAATTCTCAAGGTGAATTGTCCCGCGACACAATGCAATGACGTCCGAGGTCATGGCCGCGATGATATCGACGCTACGCCCACCCGCCGCGTTTGCCCGAGGACATCAAGGTCGCCAAACCGGCTGACGAGCCCCGAGAATCGTGGGCGTCAGCCGTACATCCAGGAATACAAGATCGCGGCAGTGTTCGAGATCGGCATGCCGGAGTACGACGCTCGCATGGTTTTCATGTCGATCGCGGAGGCGCAGTCCTACTTCAACCGGCGCTGACGCTTTCGTTTCTCGCAACGCTCTACCCGTCATGGCGCGCCGCGCGGCTCGATCCCGTCGAGGTGCCGCGACACGGAGGCTGAGCTGGAGGCCAGTTCGGCGGTTACGCCGAGATGCGCGCATTGGTTATCTTGTCTTGTCGCCCGCCAGCGCGTTCTTGTAGATCTTGCCGCCTTTCATGATGACGACGAAATTCTTCGCGGGGTCTGCGACCAGCTTGATGTTCTCGATCGGATTGCCATCGACCAGCAGCAGGTCTGCCATAGCGCCCTCCTCGACCACGCCGAGCTTGCCGGGATAGGGATTGCGCGGACCGGAAAGACTCAATAGCTCGCCGTTCGTCGATGTCGCCATCGCCAGCGCTTCGGCGGGCGTGTACCAGCGGGCGAGATCGGCGAGCATCGCGCCCTGCCCCTCGGCCAGCGCCTTGGAGAACAGGACATCGGTGCCGAAGGCGGTCTTGATCTTGTACTTCTTCGCCAGCGTATAGACCCTCTCCGTGCCGGCCACCACCTGGCGCATCTTGTCCTGCTCCGAGCGCCCCAGCGCGGCGGCGCCGGCGAGATCGAGGAACGGCTGCGTGCTCAGCCAGATGCCCTTCTCGGCCATCAGGCGCGCCGAGGCCTCGTCCATGAGGTGGCCGTGCTCGATGCATTTCACGCCCGCCGCAATCGAGCGCTGGATGGCCACGGGCGTGTAGGCGTGCACGGCGACATAGGTGCCCCAGTTCTCGGCCGCTTCGACCGCGGCGCGCAGCTCGGGCTCGGTGAAGGTGGAGACGTCGAGCGGACTGAACGGCGAGGCCACGCCGCCACCCGCCGTGAGCTTGACCTGCGAGGCGCCCTGCATGAGCTGCTCGCGGGCCCGCACACGGACCTCGTCCGGACTGTCGGCGATCATGCTACCGCCGATCAGCTCCATGCGGCTGAGCATGCCGCCGATTGTCCGCGGCAGGTCGGACAATTGCCGGAAGTCGCCATGGCCGCCCGTGATGGTGATCATCGCGCCGGAGGGATAGATGCGGGGACCTGCGACGAGATCCTCGTCGATGGCGCGCTTGAGCCCGAAGCTCGGCCCGCCCATGTCGCGCACCGTCGTAAAGCCTCGCATCAGCGTGGCGGTGGCTTCCGCGGCCGCCTGCAAATTCAGGTAGCCGACGTCACCCGCAAGTGCAGCTGCCGGCGTCGGACGCACTAGCATCGCGTGCCAATGCGCGTCGATCAGCCCGGGCATCAGCACGCGATTGCCACCGTCGATCGCCTGCGCGTCCGTGGTCAGCGGTGCGGCAGAGATCTTCTCGATCTTGCCGTTGCGGATCAGCACATTGGACGGCGCGGAGAGCGCACTGCTGCGGCCATCGAAGATGCGGACGTTCTGGAACAGGACGGCGGAGTCCTGTTGTGCCTGCGCCGGCGGAGAAGCAACAAGGCTCACGCCGATTGTGACGAGCAACACAAGGACGATGAAGCTGCCACCAGGCCGCCCGCGCGCGTCAGACATTTCCGCCCTCCTGCCGGCACGTCTGCTCGTCCCTCGGCAGCGATGCCTTGGGCCTAACTCAGCGCCTGCGTGCAGAGCGAGTCAACTCACAACCATGCGGAAACGTGCAGCCCAGCCATCCGGCACGAGCGGAGGTGCGACTGGAGCTGTCGCGCCGGCTTCAATTGATTCAAACAGGAGCTGTTCCGTCCCGGCGCGCGAGCGACGTCAGCCGCATTCCCGCTTGACGAATTCATAACCACAGAGTTATACGTTAATCCATAATCAGACAGTTATAGATCGATCTCTTATGGCCAACACCCACGATGCTCTGTTCCGGACCCTTGCCGATCCGACCCGGCGGGCTATCTTTGAACGGCTATGCCGCCATGGCGAGCAGACCGTTGGCGCATTGACCGCGCGGGCCGGCGTGTCGCAGCCGGCCGTCTCGAAGCATCTGATGGCGTTGAAGCAGGCGGGCCTCGTGCGCGACCGCCACGAAGGCCGCCAGACGCATTACAGCGCGCAGCTTCGCGCCCTCGCCCCGCTGATCGATTGGACCAGCAAGATGACCGGCTTCTGGCAAAGCCGGTTCGACGACCTCGAAGATCTTCTCAAGAGGATGGACCAATGAACAAGACCGAGACCCGTTCCGTCGTCGTAGAGCGCGAGTTCGCACATCCGCCCGAGAAGCTTTGGCGCGCACTGACGCAGCCGCACTTGATCTCGGAATGGCTGATGAAGAACGATTTTGTGCCGGTGGTAGGCCATCGTTTCAACCTCACTGGCGAATGGGGCGGCGTGCTCGACTGCGAGGTCGTGACAATCGAGCCGAACAGGGCGCTGTCCTACACTTGGAACTTTGCGCATCAGGATGCGGCCTACAATCTGGAGAGCGTGGTCACCTTCACCCTCACCCCGACGCGCGGCGGGACTCTGCTCCGCGTCGAGCAGGTGGGATTCCGCCCGGACCAGAAGCAGGCCTTTGGTGGCGCACAAGCCGGATGGAAGCAGTTTTTGGCGAAGCTGGAAGAGGTATTGCCGCAGGCAGACTGATGCCGCCGTCGCGCTCTAAACCGCGATGTCATCGTGCTTTAGGTTATTGGCTGAGCACGATCTCCGCGCAAACGCGTTCCGCGTTTGTCGCGAGGGAAAGCCGCTTCACATCATGCTCTAGGACAGGAGATCTCATTGAACTGGAACACGTGGATTCGGAAGGTTCACCGCTGGCTGTCGATGGGCTTCACGGCGGCAGTCATCATCAATGTCCTCGCCATGGCACTGCAGACGCAGGCGATCTGGATCGGCCTCCTGGCGCTGTTCCCGCTCATCCTGCTTCTGCTCTCCGGCCTCTATCTGTTCGCCCTGCCCTATGCCACCAAATGGCGCTGCGGCTGACGGCGACCGCTTGCCTGACGTAGAACGGGATTATTGCGGAGCACAGGGACTCAAATGACTCCATCGGAGAAAATCGACCAGCTGATCGCCGGGATCACAGACTGGCGCGGCAAGACGTTCGCGAACCTGCGCAAGACCATCCTCGATGCCGACAGCGAGATCGTCGAGGAATGGAAGTGGATGGGCAGCCCGGTGTGGGAGCGCGACGGCATCATCGCGGTCGCCAATGCCCACAAGGGCAAGGTGAAGCTGACCTTCATGTACGGCGCGCGCCTCGCCGATCCCGAAAAACTCTTCAACGCCGGCCTCGAAGGCAACGAACGCCGCTCGATCGACTTCCTCGAGGGTGACAAGATCAATGCGCGGGCGCTGAAACAGCTCGTACGTGCAGCCATCGAATACAATCAGGGCAAGGCGAAGAAGAAAGCGCCGGCGGCGCGCGCCAAAGCCCGCAAGGCGGGGTAAAATCCGATCACGTCACCGCATTGACGACCTGGAATTCCGGTCGCCTCCAGATTTCGCCCGTGATCACCTCCTCGATGATCTCGGCCGCCTTCATCACCTCGTCCTCCCCGATATACAGCGGCGTTAAGCCGAAGCGCATGATGTCGGGGGCGCGGAAGTCGCCGATGACACCACGGGCGATCAGGGCCTGCATGGCGGCGTAGCCGACGTCGAAGGCGAAGGAGACCTGCGAGCCGCGCTCCGCATGCACGCGCGGCGTGACCAGCTTGAGCTGCGGGCAGCGCCGCTCGACCTCCATGATCAGGAGATCGCCGAGCGCAAGCGAACGAGCTCGCAGTTCCCCAAGATCGACGCGATCCCAGATGTCGAGTGAAGCTTCCAGCGCAGCCATCGCGAGCACCGGCGGCGTGCCGACGCGCATGCGTTCCACGCCGCCCGCGGGCGCATAGCCGAGATCGAAGGCGAACGGCTTTGCGTGGCCCATCCAGCCAGAGAGGGCGGCGCGTGCCCAATCGGCGTGGCGCGGCGCGACGTAGAGGAAAGCCGGCGCACCAGGCCCGCCATTGAGATATTTGTAGGTGCACCCTGCGGCGAAGTCGGCAGCCGTACCCGCGAGATCAACCGGCAGCGCGCCGGCCGAATGCGCGAGGTCCCAGACGGTCACGATGCCCAGCGCATGCGCTTTCGCAGTCAACTTCGCCATGTCATGGCGCCGACCAGTGCGGTAGTCGACCTCGGTGAGGTAGAGCACCGCGATCTCCTCCGACAGCGCGGCCTCGACCGCCTCCGGCGCGACGAGGCGCAGCTGGTGCCCGCGCCCGAGCGTCGCGATCAGGCCTTCGGCCATGTAGAGATCGGTCGGGAAATTGCCGGTGTCGGAGAGTACGAACTTGCGCTCAGGGCTCATATCGAGCGCGGCGGCGAGCGCCTGATAGACCTTAAGCGAAAGCGTATCGCCCATCATCACTGAGCCCGCCTCCGCGCCGATCAGCCGGCCGATGCGATTGCCAACGTTGCGGGGCTGCACATACCAGCCCGCGGTGTTCCAGGCGCGAATGAGCTCATCGCCCCATTCCTGCCGGATCACGCGGTCCACCTTTTCGGCAACGCCGAGCGGCAGCGCGCCGAGCGAATTGCCGTCGAGATAGATCACGCCCTCGGGCAGATGGAAGAGCGCCCTGGTGTCGTCATAGACGCGAAGTCGGGTCTCGGTCATGGCTTGCTCAAAGGCCGGACTTGGTTGGAAGCAGGACTTCTTAAAGGATCGTGCGCACGCGCCAGAGTTCGGGGAACAGCTCGATCTCCAGCATGCGCTTGAGATAGCTGACCCCGCCGGTGCCGCCAGTGCCGCGCTTGAAGCCGATGACGCGTTCGACGGTGGTCACATGGTTGAATCGCCAGCGGCGGAAATAGTCCTCGAAGTCGACGAGTTTTTCGGCGAGCTCGTAGAGCATCCAGTGCTTCTCCGGCGCCTCGTAGACCCGGCGCCACGCCTGAAGCACGCCTTCGTTCAGGCTGTGCGTCTCGCGGACGTCGCGCGCCAGCACACCAGGCGGCATCGCGAGCCCCTTGCGATCGGCGAGGCGCAGCACCTCGTCATAGAGGCTCGGCGTTGCCAGCTCTGCCTCCAACAGCCGCGTGACTTCGGCGTCATGCGCATGGGGCTTGAGCATCGCGTGATTGCGGTTGCCGAGGAGATATTCGATCAGGCGGTACTGGCTCGACTGGAATCCCGAGGACTGCCCGAGCTTGGAGCGGAAATGCGTGTACTCGCTTGGCGTCATCGTCCGCAGCACATCCCAGGCGCTGTTGAGCTGCTCGAAGATGCGGGACACACGCGCCAGCATCTTCATCGCCGGCGACACCTCGTCACGCGCGATGGCGCGGCGGGCGGCGCTGAGCTCGTGAATGGCAAGGCGCATCCAGAGCTCCGAGGTCTGGTGCTGGATGATGAACAGCATCTCGTCATGGGCATCCGACAACGGATGCTGCGCTCCGAGGATCGCATCGAGCTGGAGATAGTCGCCATAGGACATGCGCCGGGCGAAGTTGGTCTCGGCGCCCTCGGCGGTGGGGTCGTAGTCGTTGCTGGTCATGACATCCCTCTACTGCCGTCAGTCTAGGCCAACCAGGCTCGCGGTGATTTTTGACGAGGGATCCTTGAGCCCGTCGACGACAGAGAAATGGTTGAAGCCGGGCTCGATCACGAGACGCGTGGGCACGTCAAAACCGGTCCAGACGTTTGCCATCAGCTCCGCCTGGCGGATGAACTCGGGACGCTCGGCGCCTCCGACCCAGGTCGTAACCGGAGCATGCCCGCGCGGCAGATGCAGCGCTGAGCTTTCAAGCGTCGCCTCCTCCAGCGACATTCCAAGCGTCGCGTTCATTTTGGTCTTCAGCAACGGGCGCAGATCGTGCAGGCCGCTGATCGACAACGTCGCGGCGATGCGATTGTAGACCGCGGACTCAAGCCAGCTGTCGTCGCAGAGCATGCGCGTGACGAGATGGCCGCCCGCCGAATGCCCGGCGAGCCGGATCGGTCCGGAAACCAGTGCAGCGGCCGCCGCAACGGCCGCCGCGATCTCCGCCGTGATATCGGAGATGCGTGCGGCCGGCGTCAGCGTGTAGCTCGGCAGCGCCACCGCCCAGCCGTGGTGGCGCGCGCCTTCGGCAAGGTCGGTCCATGACGATTTGTCGAAGCGCATCCAATAGCCGCCATGGACGAAGACGACGAGGCCTTTGCTGTCTCCATCGGGCAGGATCAGGTCGAAGCGCTTGCGCTCGCCTTCGCCATAGGCGACGTCGGGGCGAAATGCCCTCAGCCTCGCGCGATAGGCCGCTGCGCGCTCTGCCCAGAGTTCAGGCAGTCGGTCCGAGCCCGGCACGTGAGCCGAGTTGGCATAGGCGTCATCCCAATCGCGCATCGTTGCTCCCAGAAGATTCAGGCGACAGGTCGCCAGTCTGCCACCTGCAGCGCCGCCATCATAGTCTTTATTTTAAGCTTAAAGCATCGTGACGCCGGCGCCTGTGGGGTGGGCAAAGCGAAGCGTGCCCACCACTTTGGCCTCGATCCGGGAAAGCTGGTGGGCACGGCGCAAGGGCGACTTTGCCCACCCTACGAAGCACGGCGACGGAGCCTACGCCTTCTCCACCCCGCACCACTCGGCAATGAACAGCGCCATCGCCTTGGTCGACTTCTTCAGCGACTCCAGATCGACATATTCGTTGAATCCGTGAATCTCACCGCCACTCGGGCCGAAGCAGAGGCTGGGGATGCCGTGGTTGAGGCCGTAGAAACGGGTATCGGTGAGCGCGGTGAAGACGAGGTCTTCGACCCCGCCGCCATAGACGGCGTTAAACGCCTTGCCAAAGGCGGCTTCGGGCGCGGCCGCGTTGGTCAGTTCATAACCTTCCGACAGGAAGCCGGACCATTCCACCTCGGGCGGATTGTTGGCGAGGAAGCGATGGTTGCGCGCCGCAGCCGCGACACAAGCGAGAATCTCTTTCTGGTGATCGGCGATCGACCAGCCCGGCAGCACTGCGATGCGGCAATCGACGTCGCACCAGGCCGGCACGCTGGAGGCCCAGTCGCCGCCCTTGATGATGCCGGGGTTGAAGTTGATGGGATGGTTGAGTGTCTTGAAATGGCGATCGGCCTTTGCCCGCTCATTCCATTCGATCTCGAGCTTTTGCAGGGCCTGGATCAGATGATAGGCCGCCATGATCGCGTTGGCGCCGGAGCCGGCAAATGCCACATGGGTCGGATGGCCCTTGACGCGCAGGCGGAACCAGATCACGCCGACCTGCGAGCGCACCATCTTGCCGCCGGTCGGCTCGGGAATGAAGCAGGCGTCGGCGCGATAGCCGCGCTGGAGCGTCGAGAGCGCGCCGACGCCGGTGCTCTCCTCCTCGATCACGGACTGGAAATGGATCCGCGCCGT
Organism: Bradyrhizobium sp. UFLA05-125; assembly: GCF_059803515.1. NCBI lineage: Bacteria > Pseudomonadati > Pseudomonadota > Alphaproteobacteria > Hyphomicrobiales > Nitrobacteraceae > Bradyrhizobium > Bradyrhizobium sp. UFLA05-125. Next base: position 507,045 of record NZ_JBANBJ010000001.1, read on the forward strand.
GGGCCGAAGGCCTGCGGCCTTGATCGCATCGAGCGCGTAGAGCGCGCCGATGGTGCCGGACTTCATGTCGCAGGCACCGCGGCCATACATTTTGCCGTCCTTGATGACCGGCGAGAATGGCGGGGTGTCCCAGAGCTCCAGCGGTCCAGCCGGCACGACGTCGCAATGGCCTTGCACGATCAGCGATTTGCCGCTGCTCGTTAGCGGGCGATAGGTGCCGACCACCGTACGCGCCTTGGAGAAATCGTGCTCGATCGGACCGAAGCCGCGCAGATCCTTCAACTCGTCGATGTTGATGTGCCAGTCGTCGACCTCATAACTCCGAGCGCGCAGGAGGTCGCCGATCATGTCCTGACAGGGCCCCTCCGCGCCGCGGATCGAGGGGATCGCGACGAAATCCCGTGTGGTCGCAAGCTGGGCCTCGAAGCTCGCATCGACGGCATCGAGAATCCTTTGCTGCGTTTCGGTATTCATGCTGGCAACTCCGATCGGCTTTCAAGAGCGCCGCGAAGCTAGCCGATTTCAACCCTCCGGGTACTCCTGAAAATAGGCCTCCAGCAATGCATCTTCGAGCAGTCGGCCTTCCGAATAGCCATTCAGGGTCTGCGGCCGCGTGACGCCGTCGAGCAGACGCGCGCAAGGTTCCGGCGCGCCGAGCACGGTGCGCACGGATATCCGCTCCGCATAGATCGGCAGCGCATAGTCCTCCTCGTCGTCTGCAAGCCCCTTCGCGCGAACCTTGGCCGAGGCCTCCTCGATCTCCATCGCGATGAAGGTCGTCGCCTTGATCTCCTGCGTGCTGCTCGGGCGCAGCCCCGCAGTGCGATCCGGGAAGAAGCGGTCGACCATGGCGCTGATCGCGCGGCTCTTCTCCTCCGCATCGGTCACGAGGTAAGCGGCGCCAAAAGCCATCACCGCGCGATAATCCGCCGAATGGTTGAAACCGCAGCGCGCCAGCACGAGGCTGTCGAGATGTGCAACGGTGAGACAGACTCTCTGGCCTTCCGACTGATTGCGCAGCATGCGGCTCGCGCTGGAGCCGTGCCAATAGAGTTTTGTCCCTTCCCGCCAGAAAAAGGTCGGGGTGCAATAGGGCTGGCCGTCGATCGCATAGGAGACGTGGCACAGCATCGAAGAGTCCAGGATGCGGTGAACGGTGGCGTGATCGTAAGCGCCGCGATCATGGCGGCGCTTCACCTGGTTACGGGACGAGACCGGATAGGACGTGGTGGCGATACCATCGGACACGGCGACTCCTGTCGTGGAATTTGAATCTGGAAGGAGTTGTAGCGGCCCATTTGGTCTGCGATAGTTCCAATTCGATGCTAAAAAATCCGACCAATTCAAAGCCGTCCCCGAAAGCCCCGCCGCGGAAATCCGAACTGCCGCTCGATTTTTCGGGAGCGCACATCACGGCGGGCGCCTCTTCGGCGCACCGGCTTTACCAGGCGCTCTGCCACGCGATCGTGCAGGGCCTTGCCAGGCCGGGCGAGCCGATGCCGCCATCGCGGACGCTGGCGAAGCAGACCGGCTTCCGGCGCAACGCCGTCGTCACGGCCTATGAGCGACTGGTTGCAGATGGATTTGCGGTAGCGACCGTCGGCTCGGGGACCTTCGTCGCCGCTAAAATTCCCGCGCGCACGAGCGAATTGCGCAAGGCGAGGGTCACCGTCGAGGTCCCGCGGCAGGGAACGCTGGCACTCGGCTGCACCCATGTCGACGAACGGTCGCTGCAGCGCTTTCGCGGCTTCGTCGGCCGGCGCATGCGCGCCTTCGGCACCGAACACCTGCACTATGGTGATCCGCGCGGCAGCCGCGAGCTGCGCGCGGCGGTTGCCGATCATTTGCTAGCGGCGCGGGGCCTGCGCTGCGATCCCGACCAGATCATGCTAACGTCAGGCACGCTGCACGGCTTACGCATCGTGCTCGGGGCGATCCTCAAGACCAACGACCAGATCTGGTGCGAGGATCCCGGCTATCCGACCGCGCGCGCGGCGATCCTCCATTGCGGCTATCGCGCCGTCTCCGTGCCGGTCGATGAGCATGGCCTGCGCGTCGCCAAGGGCCGGACGGCGGCACCAAAGGCGCGCGCGGCCTATGTCACGCCGTCGCACCAGTTTCCGCTGGGCGTGCAGATGTCGATGCCGCGCCGGCTCGAGCTCCTGGACTGGGCGAAAGAGGCCGGCGCTTTCGTGCTGGAGGACGATTACGACAGCGAGTTCCGCTATGACGGCGCGCCCTTGATGTCGCTTGCCGGCATCGATCAGCTCGAGCGCGTGATCTACATGGGCACGTTTGCCAAGACGCTGTTTCCGGGCCTGCGCATCGGTTATTGCGCGCTGCCGGAGCGCCTGATCGGGCCGGTCGCGACCGCGCGGGCCGCGCTGGACCGCTTTCCCGGTACGCTGATGGAAGGCGCGGTCGCGGACATGCTCAACTCCGGCGCCTTCGCCGCAAACCTGAAGCGCGTGCGAAAGCTTTATCGCGAAGCGCGCGACGCACTGGCTGCGACGCTTCAGGCGGCGTCCGACGGCCGGCTGTCGGTTCCCGTGCCCTCTCAAGGCCTGCATCTGGTCGCGCGGTTCGAGCCATCGGTCGATTTGCGCGTCGCCTCGCAGGCCAAGCACGCGGCCGGAGCGGAAGGCTGGCTGCTCGCCGACACTTATGCGCGCGCCCGTCCCCTGCCCGGTTTCGTTCTCGGCTTTTCCGGCCATTCGGTTCCGCAACTGGTGGCGGCAGCCGAAAAGCTCGCGACGCAATCGCTGGCCGCACTTCGCGGCAGCGACAAGCCGGCGCGCCGGGCGTGACGAAGGTTCACTATGAGAATCGCGCGCGGCTTTCTAACATTGCGGTATCGAGGTCGGGATTTTCGTCATGCCCCATTTCCGCGCAATCTGCGTATGTGCGCTGTTCGTCGCAGCAACAATAACGTTGGCACGCGCCGATACGGTCGGGCGCGAGCAGGACATCGTCGGCTTGCGGCTTGGCCAGCGCGTGATGGTCGATGACGGCACCTGCCCAGCCGGGCAGATCAAGGAAGTGCGCGGCGCGAAGATGACCGAAAGCGGCATCACGCGGACGCGCACCTGCGTGCCGCGGTTCGGACCGAAGTCGAAATAGCCCCAACTCGCGATGAGATCGGGGATGAAGCGTCATTGCGCTAGGTTATTGTTTGAGCGTGATCTCTTCGGAAAACCGCTGCGCACTTTTCCGGATCATGCTCTAAAGTCTACTTCGCCGGGTCGAACATGCACTGAAGGGTCGGCTTGGCGATCTTGGTGAAGGTTGGTCCGATCTCGGACTGTTTTGTGACCGGCACCCATTCGTTCTCGATGGTCGGCACGCCGGTCTCGCTGATGCCACGAAGGAGCGCCTCGCGCAGGTCGCGGTCCTCGACAACTGCGGCGGCATGGTCATGCAGACAGCCGCAGACTTCCTCCGGATGCGCCCATCGCCCGAGCATGTGCGGCGCGCATTGGCGCACGAAATCGGTGCGAGGATCCGGCAACCTGCTGGGAAAGCGCACCTGAGCCTGGGCCGCAGTGATCGTGAGGAGGGACGCGAGGAAAACGGCGGCGCCTATGCGAGACATGATTGGCTTTTCTTGATCCTGCTGGTCTTTTTTTCTTGCGATCAGAGACGCGCGGCCATCACGATCGGCTGAGGCGCTTTGGCGCCGACCGGCGTGCCGCGATAGGCAAAGGTCCCGACGCCCGGCAGCCCACCGTCGCTGGTTCCGGCCAGCGAGGACCCGGCGAGCACAAAGCTGAAAGCAAGGATGAAGCTGAGCGCCCGCATGTGAAGTCTCCAGTTCCCCGCGGCTGTGCGCCGCTACCTCTGGTCGGTTGATAACCACGGGCGGTTTCAGGCGTGATGCGCCAAATGCGTAAAATGGTTTCATCTTCGTGAGAATTGTTTCGTCGGCGCCGATACGACGAAACATTAAGTCAAAAACCCCAATTATTTCAGTGAGGTCGTCTCACAGCCCGATGGCTGCTTCGCGGCGCTCTCCGGTGTTCCCGCAGCAACCCGCAAGCGCTCGCGGCCACAGTCCCGAAGCAGACGCTTCACAGGCATTTTACGTTTCTCTGCTGAAGAGGAGCGCAAAGAAGCGCGAAGTTCCGCTGCACCGGGGACGTTTCAGCGACGCCCGAAGCTTCGAACAGCGATAAGCCCGGCATCAAACCGAGGCTCAGAGTTGAGGGATGGCAATCATGATGGCTTTAGATCGCGCGATGGCGCGCGACGTGGACCAGGGCTCTGACCGAGCCAACGAAAGGCAGTGGCCGCGCTACGCCGCCGGCGCGATGGCGCTGCAATCCGACCGCGGTTATGAGGCGGCACCGCAGGCCTTCGTGCGGCTGAGCGGCTCGCATCTCGCAAAGCCGCGCTTCAGCCGCAATCTCGTCACTGAGTGAAGAAGTCGCTGCACTTCTGAATACTGTTATCCGTCGGCCCCCACGGCATGATTGGCACGGTCGACGTCGAATTCTTCGGCGAGCCCTCGATCAGCTTGTCGGAATAAACCATGTAAACCAGCACGTTGCGCTTGGTATCGCAGCCGCGCACGATCTGCATCTTCTTGAAGAACAGCGAGCGGCGCTTGCGGAACATGTCATCGCCCTGCTCCAGCTTGTCCTTGAACTTGATAGGACCGACCTGCCGGCAGGCGAGCGAGATGTCAGAGACCTCCTCCGCGAGCCCTATCCATCCCTTGAAGCCGCCCTTCTCCGGCACCGTGAAATGACAGGCAACTCCCTCGACCTCGGGATCGTCGAGGCCGTAGGTCGCGAGCTTGTCGTTCGGGCTCAGCCATTTGAAGACGGTGGAGCGGCGGAAGATCAGATCGGGCTCGTCGGCGGCTTGGGCAAAGCTGGCCGGCATGGCCATGAGCAGGAGGAATAAAGCGAGGCCTTTCAAGCGCATGCCCGAAAGACCGGGGAAACGAGATGACATGAAGTTCTCCGGTAACAAGTCCCCGCAATTTAGGGATGCGAGGGCCGATCAGGAAGGCGACAAGCTACCTGCGCGGCCACCGTTTACCGGTCTGTGAGGCTTTTTTGCTACGGCTTCGACAAAATTGGCTGATAGCCGAACCGCTGTGGTAGTGAACGCGTATCCCCTTTGCGAGACTAATTACTGATTTGGAATACGGATTCGAGGATGAACAGCGTGAGCGTGACCGGTTCTTCTGCCGCAAGGGCGCAGTTGTGGCGGGTCGCCATTTTGACGGCGGCGGGTGCGATTGTCACCACGACCCGGGCGGAAGCCGCGATGTATTACTGGTCGGACTATACCGACGGTGCTTACTACCACCAGCCACAGCCGCGGATTGAGCGTGCGAAGCCGCGCAAACGCGCGACTGTCCCGGGCAAGAAGGAGATCGCTGAGAGGGAGACCGGCGCCAAGCCGCAAGGGCCTCTGGTCATCGCTATCTCGATCGACCGGCAGAAGGTGACGGTCTACGATTCCAACGGCGTGTTCGCGCAATCGCCGGTGTCGACCGGCATGAAGGGCCATCCGACGCCGCTGGGCGTGTTCAGCGTCATTCAGAAACACAAATTCCATCATTCCAACATCTATAGCGGCGCGCCGATGCCGTACATGCAGCGGATCACCTGGTCGGGTGTCGCCATGCATGCAGGCGTCCTGCCTGGCTATCCCGCCTCTCATGGCTGCATCCGCATGCCGATGGCGTTCGCGGTGAAGATGTGGAATTGGACCAAGATGGGCGCGCGCGTGATCGTGACGCCCGGCGAGATGACGCCACACAGTTTCTCGCATCCCCTGCTCGCGAGCCTGCGCGTCCCGCCGCAACCCGCTGCGAGCCTGGAGCAACCTGCGACGACTGTCGCCGACAAGTCGGACAAGGGCCCGGCCGCGGCAAAGTCTCCTGAGAGCAAGGCCGACGAGAGCAAAGCCGCCGAGGCCAACGAGGCTACCGAGGTCAAGAGTGCGAACGCCGAGCCGGCGATGGAGCTCCGCTCGACCGTCGGCCACAGCGTGATGTCCGACGCAACCATCGGCAACGCGATGGCGCGCGAGGAAGCCCCCGCCAACACGCCCGCTCCGAACGAAGGCGCAAGCACGGACGGTGCGAAAACCGCCGACGCATCCGAGCCGGCAAAACCGGCATCGGACGAAGCGACCGCCAAGCCTGAACCTGCAAAAACCGAAGCGACCGATGCCAAGAAACCCGATATCGCGGTGACGGCACCGACGCCTGCGCAGCCCGCTGCCGATGCGAAAAAGGATCAGACCCGCGCCACCGAGCCGGCCCCTGGCGCAAAGCCCGAGCCGCCGAAGCGCGCCGGCCAGATCGCGGTGTTCATCAGCCGCAAGGATTCCAAGATCTATGTGCGGCAGAACTTTTCGCCACTGTTCGAAGCGCCCGTGACGATCGCCGCCAGCGACCGTCCGCTCGGCACGCATGTCTTCACCGCGGAAGCCGACAAGAGCGATGCCAACGCGCTGCATTGGTCGGTGGTGTCGATCCCTGTCGCCGTCCGCTCGGTAGAGCGTGACGACGACGGCCGCATGACCCGCCGCCACCGCATGGCCGGCGTCATCCCGGTTGCCGCAAAGCCCGTGATCACTGCGGATAGTCCGGCCGAGGCGCTCGACCGCATCTCCATCGCCGCCGACACCATGGCGAAGATCAACGAGATGCTCGCCACCGGCAGCTCGATCATCGTCTCCGACCAGGGCATCAACCAGGGCGAAACCGGCGAAGGCACGGATTTCATCGTTCGTCTGCACTGATCGCGCTGTAGCGCGCATAACGCGGTATTGAGCGCGAGGGATCGTTCTCCCGGAGTATGATCCGTCCCGGATCAACTTGGGGGACATCGCCATGCTGAACCGAAGGACAATGCTCACCGCGGCGGTCGGCGCGATCGCCGTTCCCGCCGCGACTCGCGCGCTTGCCGAGGGCGCGATGAGCAAGATCTCGGCTTATGCCTTCTCCTTCCCCGCGCTCTCCGGCGACGATATCCGGCTCGCCGCGTTTACCGGCCGGCCGCTGATGATCGTCAACACGGCCTCGCTGTGCGGCTACACCCCGCAATATGCTGGACTTCAGGAACTCTGGAGCGAGTTCCGCGAGCGCGGACTAACCATCATCGGCGTGCCCTCCAACGATTTCGGCGGCCAGGAGCCAGGCGGCGCGACGGAAATCTCGGAGACCGCACATCACCAATACGGCGTTACCTTCCCGATCGCCGCCAAGGTCGTCGTGGTCGGTCCGAAGGCCCATCCGTTCTACAAATGGGCCGCGGAAGCCCGGCCCAAGGAAGTTCCGCGCTGGAACTTCCACAAATACCTGATCGGCCGCGACGGCTATATCACCGAGGTTTTTGCCTCGGCGGTCGAGCCGACCGACACCCGCATCAAGACAGCCGTCGCCAAGGCGCTTGCCGATAGCTGAGCCGGTCTCACGCGCTTGGGCACAATTCCCTCGCGGAGCCAAACAGCCGTTGCATTGGCGATGGCCAACCATCTAGGCTAAGACTGTCTGGGGCGGACAGGTTCGGACAGGGGCAAAAAAGCTACGGCCGAACAACGGGATCAATCTATCGAGGACAACGTCATGCGTGTTGCGGCAAGACTGATTTTGGCGAGCGCAATCTCTCTTGCGATGGCGAGCGCCGCATGGTCGCAGACCCCGGCCGCGAAGCCCGCGGCAGCCACGCAAGCCGCCCCTGCCGCAGCGCCGGCAGCGGCACCTGCCCCGGCGGCAGCTCCCGCGGCGGCCGCCAGCCCGCCAGCGGCGGCACAAGGCGCGCAGCCGGCACGCGCCGCCTGCAGCAATCCCAATGCGCTCGGCGTCGCTCGTACCGTCGAGATCGACACCACGGGTGGTCCCGGCTTCGGCTTCGAGCACTTCAAGGAGCTCGACTTCCTGCGCGACCACGAGGTCGTGCTGACCTTCGACGACGGCCCCTGGCCGCGTAACACGCCCGCGGTGCTGAAGGCGCTGGCCGATGAATGCACCACCGGCATCTTCTTCCCGATCGGTAAGCATTCGACCTACGAGCCGGAGATCCTGAAGCAGGTCTATGCCGCCGGCCACACCGTCGGCGCACATACTTGGTCGCACGCCAATCTCAACGACAAGAAGCTGACCGAACAGCAGAAGAAGGACGAAATCGAGAAAGGTTTCTCCGCGGTGAAGTGGGCGCTCGGCGGCATCTCGCCCTCGCCGTTCTTCCGCTTCCCGGCCCTGCAGCACCCACCGGAGATGGTCACCTATCTCGGCAACCGCAACATCGCGATCTTCTCCTGCGATCTCGACTCCTTCGACTTCAAGGCCTCCAAGCCCGAGAAGGTGATCGACACCGTGATGAAGAAGCTGACCAAGCTCGGCAAGGGCATCATCCTGATGCACGACTTCCAGAAGCACACCGCCGAAGCGCTGCCCGCACTGCTGCAGCAGCTCAAGGCCGGTGGCTACAAGGTCGTGGCGATGCGCGCGAAGAGCCCGGTATCGACGCTGCCCGAGTACGACCAGGAGCTGCTCAAGGACGTCAAGCTGCCGACGGTGAGCCAGCGCCCGGTCAACAGCGTGGTGACGACCGTTTCCGAATAGCCTTCACACTTGTCTTTCCGTTTCGAAGGCTACGTCATCGTCTCCGCCGACGGCATGCTTGCCGACGCGCGGCATGCCATGCCCGATAGCCTGAAGTTCGAGGGTGACAAGAGGTTCTTCGAGCAGGCGCTCGATCGCGCCGCGCTGATCGTGCACGGCCGGCACTCGCATGAGGGACAGCCGAACTCACCCAAGCGAAAGCGGCTGATCCTGACCCGCAAGATAGCCGCGCTCGCGGTCGATCCGGAGATGCCGAACGCGACACTGTGGAATCCGCATGGCGCGAGCTTCGAGGAGGCCTGCGCCTTCGCCGACGTATCCTCGGGCACGGTCGCAATCATCGGCGGCCCCGTCGTGTTCGACATGTTCATGGACCGCTACGACACCTTCTGGCTCTCGGAAGCCCCGCGGGTGCGCCTGCCTGGCGGCGAAGGCTGCTTCGTCGGTGTGCCGGAGCGGACGCCGCACGAGGTGCTTGCGGCGCATGGGATGAAGCCGGGTGAAGCGGAAATGCTCGAAATGGCCCATGGCGTCACGGTCACACCGTGGAAGCGCGGGTAGTTGCTCGTCCTGCTGCCGAGCGAAAATGTCGAAAACAACCCCATGCACAGTAGCCAATGACCGTCGGCGCGGCGCCCGGCGGCTTTTGCAAAGTCATTGATACGTCGGGAAAATCAGTCGCGCGGCGCCATTCCATCAGCGCAGCCCTGTCACTTCCGGTTGCATGTCGTGCTGCGACGCTATACGTCGCCGTAAGCCGCCTCGACCGGGCGTGTGGCGCGGCCATAGCCCATGATCATGAACAGCGCGCCGATGATCGAGAGGTTCTTCAGCGCGTCCACCAGCATCTTCGCGTTGTCGGGCGGGGTCTGGTTCCAGAAGTCGTAGAACAGGAACGTCGAGATCGCGACGTAGATGATCAGCAGCAGCGCAAAGAAACGCGCCCCGAAGTTCAGCGCGATCATCAGCCCCGCGATGATCTCGAGTCCGCCGACCGCGATCGCGAGCAGCTGCGGCGTCGTCATGCTGGTGGCCTGCTCGACCTGCTGGGCATAGGGCGCGATCATCTCGGGCACAGTGACCTTGCTGGCAATGAAATCGGCAGTCGCCTGTATCGCGAACAGCTTCGTTGCGCCCGTATAGATGAACAGCACGGCGAACAGGATTCGCCCGAAAGTCACGAACGCTGGCATGGTCGGCCTCTTGGCAATGCTTTAGGGCGGGACGCTGACGCGATGACAGCGCGATTATGAAGAGTCCACGCGCGATTTTCAAACGGGGAAATATCTTCCCCTCTCCCCTTTGTAAGGGGAGAAGAGAAAGCGCGGTGATCCGGTGAGGCCTGGACTGCTTACGTAAACAAGCTCGGCTGCTGCCGCGCCGCCCGCTCCTGGGCTTCCACCACGGCGACCGCGGTCATGTTGAGGATGCCGCGCGCGGTGACACCCGGCGTGAGGATGTGTGCCGGGCGCGCCGGGCCGATCAGGATCGGTCCCACGGGAAGCGCGTCGGCCAGCACCTTGATGGTCTGGTAAGCGATATTGGCCGCATCCAGCGTCGGCATGATCAGGATGTTGGCCTCGCCTTCCAGGTTCGAGTGCGGCAGCACCAGCTTGCGTGCCGCCCCCGACAGGGCAGTGTCGGCCTGCATCTCGCCATCGGCCTCGATCTCCGGATGCTTCTCCTTCAGGAGCTGCGTCGCACGGCGCATCTTGCGCGAGGTGTCCGTGTCATAGCTGCCGAAATCGGAATGCGACACGAAGGCGACTTTCGGCTTCAGCGTGAAGCGCTGCACATGGATGGCTGCGAGCGCCGCGATCTCGGCCAGCTCCTCCGCACTCGGATTGGGCCGCACCTGGGTGTCCGCGATGAAAAACGCCCCCTTGGTGGTGATCAGCAGCGCCAGCGCGGCATAGTCGCTGATCCCGCTCGAGAAGCCGATGATCTCGCGGACGTGGCGCAGATGGCTCATGTAGCGGCCCTCGACGCCGCAGAGCATCGCATCGGCCTCGCCGCGCCCCACGGCGAGCGCCGCGATCACGGTGTTGTTGGTGCGCACCACGGTGCGCGCTCCCTCGGGCGTGATACCGCGGCGGCCAGCGACCTCGACATAGGACTGCACATAGGAGCGGTAGCGAGGATCGTCCTCGGGGTTGACCAGGTCGAAATCCTTGCCCGCCTTGATCGAGAGGCCGAAGCGCTTGATGCGTGCCTCGACCACCGACGGACGGCCGACCAGGATGGGACGCGCGAGCTTCTCCTCCAGCACCACCTGCGTGGCGCGCAGCACGCGCTCGTCCTCACCCTCGGCGTAAATCACCCGCACAGGCTGGGTCTTGGCCTTGGCGAACATCGGCTTCATGACAATGCCGGAGCGGAAGGCAAAGCGCATGAGCTGGGCCGCATATTCATCGAAATTGGTGATGGAACGCGTCGCAACCCCGGATTCCATCGCGGCCTTGGCGACCGCCGGCGCGATGCGAAGGATCAGCCGAGGATCAAATGGGCTCGGGATCAGCGAGCCCGGGCCGAAGCCACCCGCCTCGCCGGTGTCGAAGCTGCCTTGCGAGACCGCGTCCGACGGCGCCTCGCGCGCGAGCTGCGCGATGGCATCGACCGCGGCATGCTTCATCTCCTCGTTGATCGCGGTGGCGCCGACGTCGAGCGCACCGCGGAAGATGAAAGGAAAGCAAAGGACGTTGTTGACCTGGTTCGGGTAGTCGGACCGCCCCGTGCAGATCATGGCGTCGGGGCGCGCTTTCCGCGCCTCCTCCGGCATGATCTCCGGCGTGGGGTTCGCAAGCGCCATGATCAGCGGATGGTCGGCCATCGCCTTGGCCATCTCGGGCGTCAGCACGCCCGGTGCCGAGAGCCCGATGAATATGTCGGCGCCGCCGATCACGTCGCGGAGCGTACGCTTGTCGGTCTTCTGGGCATAGACCGCCTTCCAGCGGTCCATCAGCGTGTTGCGTCCGTCATAGACGAGGCCGTCGATGTCGCAGACCCAGATGTTCTTGCGCTGTGCACCCATCGAGACCAGAAGGTTCAACGTCGCGAGCGCCGCCGCCCCTGCTCCCGACGCGACGATCTTGACGTCCGAGATTTTCTTGCCGTTCAGCCGCAGGCCGTTGGTGATCGCGGCCGCAACGATGATCGCGGTGCCATGCTGGTCGTCATGGAAGACCGGGATCTTCATGCGCTCCTTCAGCCGCGCCTCGATCTCGAAGCACTCGGGGCCCTTGATGTCCTCGAGATTGATGCCGCCGAAGGTCGGCTCCAGCGCCGCCACCGTCTCGACCACGCGCTCGATGGTGTCGGCGGCGATCTCGATGTCGAAGACGTCGATGCCGGCGAATTTCTTGAACAGGACCGCCTTGCCTTCCATCACGGGCTTGGAGGCCAGCGGCCCGATATTGCCGAGCCCCAGCACCGCGGTGCCGTTGGAGACGACGGCGACCAGGTTGGCGCGGGCCGTCAGCGTGGCGGCTTCGGCCGGGTTGTTGGCGATCTCGGTGCAAGCGGCGGCGACGCCCGGCGAATAGGCGAGCGCAAGGTCGCGCTGATTGGCGAGCGGCTTGCTCGCCTGGATCTCGAGTTTTCCGGGCCGCGGCAGACGGTGATAGGCCAGCGCCGCTTGGTGGAGATCTTCAGAATAAGACGACATGCCCTGCCTCGCCTCGCGTTTTGCGGCCTCAAAGCTTTTTTCCCCGACCGGCCCCAGCCCGAAGACGGTATTCCGGATCATGGAAACGGGATCAAGCACGGCCGGCGGCTTTGTGGCAACATCCGATTGTGGCCCCATCAACAGACGGTGCCGTCAAACATTTGAAAACCATAGCTTTCCCTGGACCGGGCAAGCTATTGCGAATATGGCAGGTTGTTCTGCCCTGAGCCAGCAACTGGAGCTGACCGCATGAGACGAATCCTGATCGGCCTGATCGCGCTTGCGTTGCTCGCAGGCGGCGGCTGGCTTGGCTTCAATCTCTACGTTCAGCACCGCGCCACCGCCGAGGTCGAGGCGGCGTTCGACCAGATCCGCAGCCGCGGCGGCAAGGCGAGCCATGGCAAGGTGGCGTTTGACCTGATGACGCGGACCCTGACGGTCGAAGATATCACCGTCGAGCCGGCACAGCCGCCGCTGGCCGGGCTCAGGGCCGCGAGCATCAAGGCGGCCGGCGTCCGCCAGACCGACGAGGCGCATTTTTCGGCCGAGACGATCGACATCGCAGGCGCTGAGTTCGCGATCGACGGCGCTGCCGGTCCGGCAAAGGTAAAGGCAACGTACAAGCTCCCGCAGGTCGCGGTGACCGGCTACTCCGGCCCAGCCCGCGCCCAAGGCGCGCCGGCCTCACCCTCGCTGGTCGACGCCTACCGCTTCGCGCTCGCGCAGTATGCGAGCCTCACGGCTGCCTCGGTCACGGTGCCGACGGTGAGCGTCACCATGGACACCGGCTCAAACGCAGCCGGCAGCGGTGAAATCACCTATTCGGGGCTCGCGATCCGCAACATCAATCGCGGGAAGGTCGATACGGCGAAGATCGATCGCGCCGTTTTCAGCTTCACCACGCTTAGGGCGGCTAAGCCCGACAAGCTCATCGGCGAGTTTTCCGACATGATCATCGACGATGTCGACGTGAATGCCGTGATCGCCGCACTCGATCCGGAGAAGGCCAATGACGACAGCTATCATCGGGCCTATGGGAGGATTTCGGTCGGGCCTTATGTGCTGACATCGACCCAAGGCGTGCGCGCGCAAGTCGATGGGATCGCCATCGAGGACCTCGGAGTTCAGCCGTCAAAATTCCGGCCGGCCGAGGTTCTGGCCTTGCTGCCGAAGGACCCGTCGTCTCCACCAACGCCTGCCCAGGGGCGCGAGATGATGGAGAAGGTGGCCGCGATGTACGAGGGCCTGCGGGTCGGCAAGATCGAGATCAGCAATCTGTCGATGGGCACGCCGCAAGGGACCGTCCGGCTCAATGCGATCAAATACGCCCAAGGCGAGTTCGCGCTCGAAGGCCTCGACGCGCCGGCGCCGCAGGGGCAGTTCAAGATGGAGCGCTTCGCGCTGAAATCCTTCAGTGTAGCGGGTCTGATGCGCTGGGCAGCGAGTCTGACCACTCCCGGCCGGGCGCCCTCGCCCGACCAGATGCTCGGGCTGTTCGGTGTGCTCGCAGGCGCAGAGGTCAAGGGCGTGGCCGCGCCCTTCAAGAACACCAAAAAGCTCGTCACGATCGACACGCTGAGACTGGACTGGGGGCAGCTGATCGGCTCGATCCCGAGCAAGGCGCATGTGGTTGCGAAATTCGTCACGCCTACCGATCCATCCGACCCGAAGCAGCTTCCGTTGGTTCTCGGCGGAATCGAGCAACTCCCCATCGACCTCGATCTCGGCGCGGAGTGGACAGAGTCCTCCAAGAGCTTCGCCCTGGCGCCGGCAACCCTCGACATCGGAGGCATCGCAAAAGCGCAATTGCGAATTGCGCTGAGCAACGTGCCACGCGAGCTGTTTTCGGCCGATCCAGCCCAGTTCATGGGTCAGGCGGCCAATATTGAGGCTGATTCGCTCGAATTCTCAGTGCGCGACAATGGTCTCGTCGATACCGCGGTGACGCAGAATGCACGAGGACGAAATGTCAGCCGTGACGCTGCACGCCAGACGCTCGTTGACAGCGTCAAGGCCCAGCGGGCGGAGATCGCGGCCGCTAATCCCGAGGCGGGCGCGGCCGTGGATGCGATCGCAAGCTTCATCGAGACGCCGGGCCAGACACTCGTCATCAAGGTCACGCCGCGCGCGACGGTGCCGCTGCTGCAATTGATGCAGCTCTTCAACGCCGACCCAGAGGGCACGCTGGCGCAGTTCAGGATCGAGGCGTCGACGAGGCTGTAAAGAGAGCTGGTTGGTCTCGTGTCCCGGACGCGCTGCAACGCGCTAGCGTTGCTGCGCAGAGCCGGGACCTAGAGAGGCCGCTGGTCGGGGGGACGTGGGCCCCGGCTCTGCAGCGCACCGCTGAAGAGCGCTGCGCTGCGTCCGGGGCACGAGACCCGAACTTGCTCATCACTTCTGCGGCAAGTTCACCCGAACGTGCAGCTCGCGGAGCTGCTTGGTCGTGGCTTCCGACGGCGCGCCCATCAGGAGGTCCATGGCCTGCTGGTTCATCGGGAACAGCGAGATCTCGCGCAGGTTCGTGGTGCCGCAGAGCAGCATCACGATGCGGTCGACGCCCGCAGCCATGCCGCCATGCGGCGGCGCGCCGTACTGGAAGGCGCGGTACATGCCGCCAAAGCGCTCGACCACTTCCTGCTCGCCATAGCCGGCGATTTCGAACGCCTTCACCATGGCTTCCGGCACGTGGTTGCGGATGCCGCCCGAGGCGATCTCGTAGCCGTTGCAGGTGATGTCGTACTGGAACGCCTTGATGGTCAGCGGATCCTGGCCCTTCAGCGCCTCGAGGCCACCCTGCGGCATCGAGAACGGGTTGTGCGAGAAGTCGACCTTCTTGTCGTCCTCGTTGTACTCGTACATCGGGAAGTCGACGATCCAGGCGAGCTCGAACCGCTCCTTGTCGGTGAGGTTCAACTCCTCGCCGACCTTGTTGCGGGCAAGGCCAGAGAACTTCCAGAACTTGTCGGGATCGCCGGCGACGAAGAAGGCGGCATCGCCCTCCTTCACGCCGAGCTGCGTGCGGATCGCAGCGGTGCGCTCGGGGCCAATGTTGTTTGCAAGCGGACCCGCGCCCTCGCCGCCCTCACGCCACATGATGTAACCGAGGCCGGGCTGGCCCTCGCCTTGCGCCCACGAATTCATGCGGTCGCAGAAGGCGCGGCTGCCACCGCCCGCGGCCGGAATCGCCCAAACCTGGTTCTTCGGGTCTTCGAGCATGCGCGCGAACACCTTGAAGCCGGAGCCGCGGAAATGCTCGGAGACGTCCTGCATCTCGATGGGGTTGCGTAGGTCCGGCTTGTCGCTGCCGTATTTGCGCAGAGCTTCCGCGAACGGAATCCGCCGCCAGCCCTTGGTCACCGGCTTGCCTTTGGCAAACTCCTCGAACACGCCGGTGATGACCGGCTCCATCGCCGCGAAGACGTCGTCCTGCGTGACGAAGCTCATCTCGACGTCGAGCTGGTAGAACTCGCCGGGCAGACGATCGGCGCGCGGGTCCTCGTCGCGGAAGCAGGGCGCGATCTGGAAATAGCGGTCGAAGCCGCTCATCATCAGCAGCTGCTTGTACTGCTGCGGCGCCTGCGGCAGCGCGTAGAACTTGCCGGGATGGATGCGCGACGGCACCAGGAAGTCGCGCGCGCCTTCCGGCGAGGACGCGGTCAGGATCGGCGTGTTGAACTCGAAGAAGCCCTGCGCCTTCATCCGCTGGCGCATGGAATCGATGATCGCGACGCGCGTCATGATGTTCTGGTGCAGCTTCTCGCGGCGCAGGTCGAGGAAGCGGTACTTCAGGCGAATGTCTTCGGGATATTCCTGGTCGCCGAACACCGGCAGCGGCAGGTCACCAGCCGGGCCCAGCACCTCGATCTCATTGACATAGACCTCGACCTTGCCGGTCGGCAGGTCGTCATTGTCAGTGCCTTCCGGGCGGCGGCGGGCCTTGCCGTCCATCCGCACCACATATTCCGAGCGCAGCTTCTCGGCCAGCGCGAACGCCGGCGAGTCCGGGTCGACCACGCACTGGGTCAGGCCGTAATGATCGCGCAGGTCGATGAACAACACGCCGCCGTGGTCGCGGACGCGATGGACCCAACCGGACAGGCGAACCGTCTCGTCGATGTGGCTCTCGCGGAGCGCGCCGCATGTATGTGACCGGTAGCGATGCATGGTAGTCCCAAAATGATGTCGGAGGATCGAATCGGACGACCCAAATGGCCGGTCCGACGTTGCGGGTGGGTTTACCCGACGAGGACGGGTGCGGCAACCAAGGGAACGGCCTGTTTTCGGCCCGAACAGTCCATTTTTACGCAAGCCGGACCTGAGCCTTTGCCAATGGGCGTTCCAGCCCTACATTTAAGCCCATGACCGTCCATTTCCCGTTCCAGAACTCCTATTCGGCGCTGCCGGACACCTTCTTTGCCCGCGTGGCGCCAACCCCGGTTGCCGCGCCCCGGCTGATCAAGCTGAACCGGCCGCTCGCGGTCCAGCTCGGGCTTGATCCGGACCTGCTGGAGACGCCGGAGGGCGCCGAGATCCTGGCTGGCAAGACGGTTCCTGCCGGCGCGGACCCCATCGCGATGGCCTATGCCGGGCACCAGTTCGGGCAGTTCGTGCCCCAGCTCGGCGACGGCCGGGCGATCCTGCTCGGCGAGGTCATCGACAAGGACGGCGTCCGCCGCGACATCCAGCTCAAGGGCTCGGGCCCCACCCCCTTCTCCCGCCGCGGCGACGGCCGCGCCGCGCTCGGGCCGGTGCTGCGGGAATACGTCGTGAGCGAAGCGATGTACGCGCTCGGCATCCCGACCACGCGCTCGCTCGCCGCCGTCGTCACCGGCGAGCATGTGATCCGCGAGACCGCGCTGCCCGGCGCGGTGCTGACCCGCGTGGCCGCAAGCCACATCCGCGTCGGCACCTTCCAGTATTTTGCCGTGCGCCGCGACACCGACGCGATCCGCCGGCTCGCCGACCATGTCATCGAGAGACACTATCCGGAGCTGCGTGGCGCCGAGCGCCCCTATCACGCGCTGCTCGCCGGCGTCGTCGCCCGCCAGGCCGATCTCGTCGCGCGCTGGCTGCTGGTCGGCTTCATCCATGGCGTGATGAACACCGACAACACCTCGATTTCGGGCGAGACCATCGATTACGGCCCCTGCGCCTTCATGGACTCCTACGATCCTGCGCAGGTGTTCTCGTCGATCGACGAGATGGGCCGCTACGCCTATGCCAACCAGCCGCGCATCGGCTTATGGAATCTGACGCGGCTCGCCGAATGCCTGTTGCCGCTGTTCTCCGACGATCAGGAGAAAGCGATCGAGCAGGCGCAGGAAATTCTTGGCGCGTTCCCGGACACTTTCAGCAAGGCCTATCAGGCGGGCCTGCGCAGGAAGGTCGGCCTCTTCACCGAGCGCGACGGCGACGAGGCGCTGATCCAGGACTTGCTGGATGCGATGGCCAAGAATGCCGCCGACTTCACCCTCACCTTCCGCAAGCTCAGCGAGGCCGCGGCCGACGAAGATGGAGTTGCCGACGTCCGCGCGCAGTTCATGGACCCGACAGCGTTCGACGATTGGGCCAAGCGCTGGCGCGAGCGTCTCACTTCAGAGCCACAGTCCGCATCCGAGCGGCAGGCCGCCATGCACGACGTCAACCCCGCCTTCATCCCGCGCAACCACCGCGTCGAAGCGGTGATCCGCGCCGCTGTGGACAATGACGACTACACGCCGTTCGAAGAGCTGGTGAAGGTGCTGGCGAAGCCGTACGAAGATCAGCCGGACTACGCGGCCTACTCCGACCCGCCGTTGCCGGATCAACGCGTGTTGCGGACGTTCTGCGGGACGTGAGCGGCTGGCGCTCGCTGCTACCCGTTGCACGATCCGCTCCCTACCGCACCGCGAGACGACCCGGTTGACCCCCTCTGCCGTTCTGCCCAACAATTTGTCGCATCGGCAACCATCGTCATCAAACTGAAACACTCGCACTCTAACCGGCTGGCGGGCCGTCTTGCCGGAGGCGACCGTCCTCCCAGAGACCTGACACACGCGCCATGCCTTTCAAATTCATCCACCTCACCGACACGCATCTTGCGGGCCCCGGCCTGAAACTCTACGGCCTCGATCCGCGTGCCCGCCTCGATGCCGCCATCGCTGATATCAACACGCACCATGCCGATGCCGCCTTTGCCGTCGTGACCGGCGATCTCACCCATTGGGGTGACGCCGAGGCTTACGCGGATTTCGCAGCTGCGATGGCCCCGCTCAAGATTCCCTACATCGCGATGGTCGGCAATCACGACCGCCGCGTCGCCTGCCTTGACGGGCTCAAGGCGGCGCCGCGCGATACCAACGGTTTCGTGCAGGGCACGCGGATCACGGATCACGGCCTGTTCGTCTTCCTCGACACGCTGGACGAGACCAGCGATGCCGGCGAGATGTGTGCAAAGCGGCTCGGCTGGTTTGCCGAGACCCTCGCCAGGGCGCCGACTGATGTGCCGTTCGTCTTCTTCATGCATCATCCGCCGTTCCCGGTCGGCGTCCACGCGATGGACGAGATCGCGCTGAAGCAGAGCGCTGAATTTGCCGAGGTGATCGCGCCCTATCGTTCCCGCATCCGCCACCTGTTCTTCGGCCATGTGCACCGGCCGATCTCGGGCAGCTACGGCAAGATCCCCTTCTCCACCCTGCGCGGCACCAATCACCAGGTCTGGTTCGAGCTCGATCCTGCCGCCACCAACCATCTGGCGAGCCATGAGCCGCCGGCCTACGGAGTGGTGCTGATCGACCAGGAGAACCTGGTCGTGCACAGCCACGACTTCCTCGACACCAACCTGCGTTTCCCCTTCTCCCCACCAGAGGGGATGGACGACCGCGACTATGCGCTCAACTTCCCGGCGCGGTGAGATGAGCCTGGCCGAACCAGCATCGCTCGCCGTTACCAGAGCAGCACCGCCGCGCCTCAACGTCCTCCAAAGGTTCGCCGCCGGCTTCAAGGCCTCGCTTCCGGCCTATCTGCTGCTGTTGCCGTCGCTGATCTTCCTCGCGGCGTTCACCTACGGCGCGGTGGGACGGGTGTTCGTCGATGCGCTCTATCAGCGCGCCACGCCGCGGGCACCGAGCCGCTTCGTCGGGCTGGACAATCTGGCGGCCGTGCTCGCCGACCCCGCCTTTACCGGCGCTGTCGTCAACAATCTCATCTACGCGGTCGGCACCGTGGTGCCGAGCATGGCGCTCGCCTTTCTCTTTGCGCTGGCGCTGTCGCGCACCAATGCGGTGACGAGCGCACTGCGCGCTGCGCTGTTCCTGCCGGTGCTGATCCCGATGGTCGCAGCATCGGCGCTGTTCCTGTTCATCTTCCTGCCCAATGTCGGGCTGCTCGACCACTATATCGGCCGCCTGCTTCCGGTGCTGCCCAACTGGCTCGGCGATCCCGACATCGCGCTCGGCGCGATCATGGTGATCACGATCTGGAAGAACGCCGGCTACTACATGCTGTTCTTCCTCGCTGGCCTCCAGGCCGTGCCCGAAGACGCGATGGAAGCAGCTTACCTCGACGGCGCCGGACCTTATGCGCGCCTGCGCTACATCATCCTGCCCGAGCTCAGGCCCACCTTCCTGTTCGTCACCGTGATCGCCGGCCTCAATGCGGTGACGCAGGTCGACCACGTCTTCGTCATGACCAAGGGCGGACCGTCGAACGCGACCAATCTCGTGCTCTTCTACATCTACGAGCAGGCGGTCGAGCATTACGACGTCGGCAAGGCCTCGGCCGCGACGCTGCTCTCGCTCGGCGTGCTGATGGGGCTGACCGCGCTGTCCTTCCGCACGCTGGCAAACCGCGAGGGCGGGCCATGAATCCGTTCAAGCGGCTGTTCGAGGACGTTCCGCTCGCAACGCGAAACGAGATCACGCCGAAGCTCGGCTTTGTGCTCGTGGTGCTGCTCGCGCTGGTCTGGCTCATCCCGTTCCTGTGGATGGTGGTGGCGACGCTGCGGCCGGCCTCGGACGGCATCAACGCCATGGCCGAGCTGATGCCGAGCCTGAAACCCACGCTCGACAATATCAAAGACGCGTGGGACATCGGCGACTTCCCGCGCTACTTCCTCAACACGACCATCATCTGCACCGGCATCCTGCTCGTGCAATTCGTCACCGTGACGCTTGCAGGCTTCGCCTTCGCGCGGCTTTCCTTCGCCGGAAAGACGCTGATCTTCTACCTGTTCCTGCTCCAGCTCATGCTGGTGCCGGTGCTGCTGATCGTGCCGAACCTGACGCTGGTGGCAAAGCTCGGGCTCTACGACACCCTGACCGGGGTGATGATGCCGTTTTTCGCCTCGGCCTTCGGCACCTTCCTGATGCGACAGGCATTCGAGGCCATCCCGACCGAGCTCGAGGACGCGGCGTTGATCGACGGCGCCGGCGTGTTCGCGCGCATCCGCCACATCTACGTGCCGCTGTCACTGCCGAGCTTCTCGGCGTTTGCGATCGTCTCCGTCACCAGCCACTGGAACGACTTCCTCTGGCCGCTGATGGTGATCAATTCGCCGGACAAGCGGCCGCTCACCGTGGGGCTGTCCGTGTTCACCGCCACCGCCGAAGGTACGCAGGCCTGGGGCACGATCGCCGCCGGCACCTTGATCGTGATCGCGCCGCTGCTCGTCACCTTCCTGATCTTTCAGAAACGCTTCATCAGCTCTTTCGTCACCTCAGGCATCAAATAGGAGATTTTTCGATGCTGTTCTCCCGCCGGCTTGCGCTCGGCCTCACCATCGCGGGCGCCCTCGCCTTTCCGGCCTTTGCCGAAGGCCCGACCGAGATCGACTTGTTCTTCCCCGTCCCCGTCGACGGCAAGCTCGCCCGCGACATGGGCACCATGATCAAGGAATTCAACGAGACCCATCCCGACATCAAGACGACCGCGGTCTATACCGGCTCCTATGACGACACGCTGATCAAGACGCGTGCCGCGATCAAGGCCGGCAAGCCGCCGGCGGCCGTGATCATGTCGGCGAACTTTCTCCTCGACATGCAGATCGAGAACGAGCTCACCAATCTCGATTCCCTGATCGCCGCCGATGGCACCACCAAGGCGCAGTTCCTCGGCCAGTTCTTCCCCGCGCTGCACGGCAATGCCGTGATCAACCGCTCGGTCTATGGCGTGCCGTTCCACAACTCGACGCCGCTGCTCTACATCAACGCCGAGCAGGCCAAGGAAGCCGGTCTTGATCCCGACAAGCCGCCGCAGACCTGGACCGAAGTCACCGACTGGGCCAAGAAGCTCACCAAGCGCGAGGGCGACAAGGTCACGCGCTGGGGCATCGAGATTCCCTGCGCCTATGACTATTGCGGCTGGATGATGGAGACGCTCACCATGTCCAATGGCGGGCGCTACTACAACGAGGAGTTCGGCGGCGAAGTCTATTACGACACGCCCTCGATGCTCGGCGCGCTGTCCTGGTGGAACGACCTCATCGCCAAGCACAAGGTGCATCCGCCGGGCGCCACGCCAGGCCCGGCCGTGAGCACCGCCTTCATCTCCGGCAATGCCTCGATGATGATGCTCTCGACCGGCTCGCTCACTTACGTGCGCGACAACGCCAAATTCCCCTACAAGGTCGCGTTCATCCCGCGCAACGTCCGCAATGCCGTGCCGATCGGCGGCGCATCGCTGATCATCCCGGCGGGACTCGAGGCCGACAAGCAGAAGGCGGCCTGGACGCTGATCAAGTGGATGACCTCGCCGGAGAAGAGCGGCTGGTGGAGCCGTGCCACCGGCTATTTCGCCCCGAACGTGGCCGCCTACAAGACGCCGGAGATGCTCGACTTCCTCGGCAAGAATCCGGACGCGAAGACCGCGGTCGACCAGCTCGAAGTCGCAAAGCCCTGGTTTGCGACCTACAAGACCGTGCCGGTCCGCAAGACCCTCGAGGACGAGGTGATGCTGGTCCTGAACGGCAAGAAGCAGCCCAAGGATGCACTCGCCGCTGCCCAGAAGGCCGCCGACGAGCTGCTCAAGCCGTACAATGCCGAGACGGCGCTGAAGCTGCCTTGAAGTCAAACCGGGCGCTCCGTCAGACGGAGCGCCCGTTAACCTCCCGTCCACCATCCGGCCCGTCCCGGCGCCGGTAACCACGACAATTAACAGACCGTCAATTTCCCGCCGACAAGTCTAGCGATCTTTCGGGGAGTTGGCCGTGGATCTCTTGGTTTTCGAGTTCTTGGGACTGGCGATGCTCGCCATGTGCGTGGTCGTGGTGGCGCTGCCCTGCGGGCGGAAACCGTCGCAGCGGATCCGGTACGAGTAGGATTTCGTGTCCGCGGCCTGCGGTTTAGCCCTTCCGCGGCCGGCATCGACGATTCCGGCCGAAATCAAGCGTCGAATTCGTTCCAACCCCCTTGACATCACAGCACTTTCGGCAGAACGGCTGATGTACGTGTCATGGGCCGTTCATGGATCTGATTACCACCACCGCTGACCTAGCCGCTGCCTGCAGCCGGCTGGCCGAGCACCCCGTCATTACCGTCGATACCGAGTTCCTGCGCGAAACCACCTACTACCCGCTCCTGTGCGTGGTGCAGATGGCGAGCCCGAAGGAGGCCGTGGTCATCGATGCGCTGGCTGAGGGCATCGACCTCAAACCCTTCTTCGAGCTGATGGGCAACGAGAAGGTCCTGAAGGTCTTCCACGCCGCCCGCCAGGACATCGAGATCATCTGGCACCAGGCCAACATCATCCCGCATCCGGTGTTCGACACTCAGGTCGCGGCCATGGTGCTCGGTTATGGCGACAGCATCGCCTATGACCAGCTCGTCGAAAAGGTCACCGGCCACCGGCCGGACAAGACCCATCGCTTCACCGACTGGTCGCGCCGTCCGCTGACGAAGGAGCAGATGCACTATGCGGTCTCCGACGTCACCCATCTGCGCGAAGTGTTCGCCGCGCTCGATGCCGACCTGAAGAAGCGCCGTCGCAGCGAATGGGTCTCCATCGAGATGGAGATCCTGACCTCGCCCCGCACCTACGACTTCCACCCCGAGCGCGCCTGGGAGCGGCTCAAGACGCGGGTGCGCAAGCCGAAGGATCTGGCGGTGCTGATGGAGGTCGCGGCATGGCGCGAGCAGGAAGCGCAAAGCCGCGACGTGCCGCGCGGCCGCGTGCTGCGCGACGACGCGATCAGCGACATCGCCACCCACGCGCCGACCACGGTGGAGAAGCTTGCCCATCTGCGCTCGGTGCCAAAGGGCTTTGAGAAATCCAGGTGGGGCGCGGACATCATCGCCGCCGTCGAGCGCGGGCTGGCGCGCGACCTCTCGAAGCTGCCGAAGCTGGAGAAGCCGCGCAACAATTCCAACGGCGCGGCGATCGTCGAGCTGTTGAAGGTGTTGCTGCGGATGACCGCGGAGCGCCACGCGGTGGCGAGCAAGGTGATCGCGACCGTCGACGATCTCGAAGAGATCGCAGCCGACGACGAGGCCGACGTGCCCGCGCTGCGCGGCTGGCGCCGCGAGCTGTTCGGCGACGCCGCGCTCAAGCTGAAGCACGGCCAGCTCGCGCTCGCGATCGACAAGGGCCGCGTCGTCGGGGTGAGCCGGGCGTAATAGCCCGCAATCCCTCCCCAAGGTGGTCCTGGCGAAAGCCAGGACCATTACCCTAGGATTTCGTTAGGCAGTCGGTACTAGCCCCGAGTTCTATCGATAGATCACGCGGTATGGGTCCTGGCTTTCGCCAGGACGACACCCGAAGATGTGACCAACCGTACCGCTCACCACCACACGCCCCCTACGCCGGCGTCAGCTTTGCAGCTTCCGCCTTCATGTCGTCCAGCACGCCAGCGATGGTGCCAACCAGCTCGTCGATCTGGCCCTTGGTGACGATCAGCGGCGGGCAGATGGCGATGGCGTCGAGCATGTTGCGCGAGATGACGCCGCGCTCCTGGAGCATCCGCGCCGCGATGCCGCCGACGGCGCCCGGCGTGCTTGCGGCCATCTTGCGCTGCTTGTCGAGCACGAGCTCGATCGCGGCGATCATGCCGACGCCGCGAACCTCGCCGACGAGCGGATGGCTCGAAAGCTCACGCAGCCGCGCCTGCAAATGCGCTCCCGTCTCTGCAGCATGCGCGACCAGGCCGCGCTCTTCGATGATCTTGAGGTTTTCCAGCGCGACCGCCGCGCCGACCGGATGACCGCCTGCCGTGAAACCGTGGCCGAGAACGCCGATCTTGTTGCTCTCGTCCGCGATCGGCTCGAACATCCGGTCATTCATCAAGACCGCCGAGAACGGGAAATAACTTGAGGTGATCTGTTTGGAGACGACGATCGCATCGGGCTTGATGTTGTAGGTATCGCAGCCGAACATCTTGCCGGTGCGGCCGAAGCCGCAAATGACCTCGTCGGCGACGAGCAGGATGTCATACTTCTTCAAGACCTGCTGGACCTTGTCCCAGTAGGTCGCAGGCGGAACGATCACGCCGCCGGCTCCCATCACCGGCTCGCCGAAGAAGGCCGCGATGGTGTCCGGACCTTCCTTCACGATCAGCGCTTCCAGCTCCTCCGCACGTCGCGTCGCAAAGGCTTCCTCGCTCTCGCCAGCCTGGCCATCCTTGTAGAAATGCGGCGAGCCCGCGTGCAGGATATTCGGCAATGGAAGATCGAAGGAACGGTGATTGTTCGGCAGACCCGTGAGGCTTGCGGAGGCGATCGTGACGCCGTGATAGGCGCGCATGCGGCTGATCACCTTCTTGCGCTGCGGCTGACCGAGCGCATTCGAGCGATAAGCGATCAGCTTCAGCACCGTATCGTTCGCTTCCGAGCCGGAGTTGGTGAAGAACACCTTGCTCATCGGCACCGGCGCGAGGGCGACGAGTTTCTCGGCGAGATCGATCGAGGGCCCGTGCGATTTCGCGGAGAACGTATGATAGAACGGCAGGGCCTGCATCTGCCGGTACGCAGCCTCGACCAGCCGCTTCTCGTTGAAGCCGAGCCCGACGCTCCACAGGCCGGCCATCGCCTCGAAATAGCGCCTGCCCGCGGCGTCGAAGACATAGGGCCCCTCGCCTCGCTCGATCACCAGCGGGCCATTCTGCTGATGGGTACGCGCGTTCGTATAGGGATGGAGCTGGAACGCGACATCCCGGGCTTCTTGCGAATTGGGCAGCATGGTCATCACATCATTCCTTCAGCCTTCGGCTCGCGCCGAAACGGAGCTCGTCTGTCGATGGCATCGTCACTTGGCTATTGCGGCACGGCACAACTTGCAACGTCAATTCGTCGGCAGCACAGCAGCGTTGCAGGAAAACAGGTAATGCGTCGGTTCAGGCAGCCCCGTCATCATCGCCACCATCCGAGTCGGCCTCGGCCGCCTCGCGCGCCTCGACGAGTGCCATCGAGAGCAGATAGACGGTCGTTGACAGCCCAAGTCGGCGCGCGGCTTCGAGGGCGCGCGACAAATCGCCGACCAAACCTTCCAGCTCTTGCCCCCGGGATAATGTCGTCAATCACCCTCGTCGCGGGCCGCGCCCGTCTATACCGCGATGGCGCCGGTCCTGTTGAGTTCGGCGCTGGCGCGAACAGTAGCAAAATTGCCGATCACATTCATCACCGACTGCTTATAGGTCGCCGCGTCGCCACGGCCCGGATGGCGACAGGCGACAGCGTCGCTGACAACCTGATAGCGATGGCTTCTGTGAAACCCGTCGACCACCGTCGCCAAGATCGTCTCGTCGAGGGAGAAACCGAGTAGCACGCAGCGGATGTTCCGAATGTTCGCGCTGTAGTCCGCGAACCGCGCGGAACTGTAGGCCGACGGCAGCGGATGCTCAAACGTCATCTCCCCTGGGCGCGGCTTCAGCTCGCCAATCCAATCGGTCAGTTTGGATGCCGGATTGAACCAGGCGGCCTGCGCGATGCGCTTGAGGTGCATCACCGGCCAGAGATTGTCGCGCCACAGCGTCAACAACTCCAGGCAGCGCGAGGTCGTGGCGTCGCCATCGAGAATGACATGGCGACGCCCGGGAGTCAGATATTCGACCTGCAGATCGGCGCAAACCAGGATCGGCGGATCGTCGTCAATGAAGTCCGGCATTGGCTTGTTCGTAGCTGCACCAATTTCAGCGTTGAGCCATCGAGACGTTACGCAGCGGCGATGTCACCGCTCGTCCCGCCGAGGCGTCAAGCACCCCCGGCCGATCCCAATCGCCCTCGGGACGGATGATCACGTAAGGATCGCTGTCCAGCGTGATCGCGTCCGGCCCCGGCTCGATCTCGAGCACCATCTCGGTATAGGAAAAATCCGAGAAGGTGATCTTGCGATTGTGGCCGAGCGGCTTGGCACCGAAATGGGCCCAGAAGTCGACGAGCCGGTCCTGCGCCTGCCCATAGATCTTGCGGAAGCCTTTGCGCCTCACGTACTCGACGCTTGCCTGCACGAGCTTGAACGACACGCGCGAGCGCCGGTACTGATGCCGCACCGCGAGTCGCTCGACCTTGGCGAACTCGCCGAAGAAGCGAACGCGCAGGCAGCCGGCGGGCTCGTTGCCGATGAAGCCGATGAAATGCGCGGCGACCAAATCATTGCCATCGAACTCTTCCTCGAAAGGACAGTCCTGCTCTGCGAGATAGACCGCCGAGCGGATGGCAGTGACCAGCATGAGGTCGCTGGGATCGCGCGCGATGCGGACCGTGATGGCGCGCGAGTCAGGTTTGGCAAAAGGAATTCTAGTGCCGTGCATTTGCAAAACTCCCTACTTCGATCATTGCGCCCCGCCCGCGCATGGGCAGTCGATTCCATGGCCTCTCGTAACACCAGAGGTCGGGCTGGAAGCTCGCGATAGGCTCAAAACCCGTCGCTTTCATGATATCGCGTCCGGCAGCCGTCGACGGCTGCGCGAAACAATCGGCGCTTCGTAACCGCGGCTGCCGCAGATGCGCGGCCGCTTTGCCGAGTCCGGCGATGCCGCGGCCGGTGGTCGCGATGGCCCAGATGTAGATGGCCGAGACCTCCTCGTCGCCACATGCAAGATGCCGGATGTCGGGTTCGGTCAGACAGATCTCGTCGAGCAGCAGTGCGTCATGGCCGCGCTCGTTGAGAAACAGGAACGCCATTCCACCCACCAGTACGCCGTTCCGGGTGAAGGTCAGAAGGCATTGGGAATCGAAGGTGAAATAGCGCGCGAGCTCCTGCTCGCCGATGCGCACGCCGGGGACTAACCGGTGCGCCATGCCGGCAAGCGCGGCAATTTCGGAAAATTGCGCACAGTGGACATCGATGTCTGGACTGAGCGGCAGCGCGTCAAATTCATGCCTCGCGGCAAACGAGCCTCTTTCCATACCCATCCCACCCCTCTAAGTTTCGCCCTGTCCCGTTAGGATGAGGAGCTTATCGGGTAAGGAACAGGTGTATGCAGCAACTATTGCACCGGGGTGCTGCGATGACGCAGCACCGCAGCGATGAGTCCCTGGATGCATCCTGGGACGATTTGAAGCTGTTTTTAGCTTGCGCGAAATATAAAAGTTTCCGCAACGCTGCCGAAGAGCTCGGCCTCACCTCGACGACGCTGATGCGTCGGATCGACCGGCTCGAAGAGAGCATCGGCTGCAAGCTGTTTCTGCGCGACCAGAGCGGATTGACGCTGAGCGACGAAGGCACGGCGATGATCTCCGATGTCACCTTGATGGAGCGTCACGCCTTCAATGTATTTCGCCGCGCCTCGCGTGGTTCGAGCGACGCGACAGGCACCGTGCGCGTCGCAGTGACGGAAGGGCCCGGAAATTTCTGGATCCTGCCGCGACTGATCGACTTCCAGAAGACCTATCGCAAGATCACCGTCGACCTGCGCTGCGCAATGGAGCAGGCCGATGTTGCGCGCCTGGAGTCCGACATCGCGATCCAGCTCGAGCCGCCGACCAATCCGGATCTGATCGTGGCCAAGCTTGGCCGGCTGCACATCTATCCCTTCGTCTCGAAGGGTTACGAGAGCCTGCACGGCGTGCCCGGCACACTTGCCGAGTTGCCGAACCACCGGATCATCAAGCAGAGCGCACCGCAGGTCGACGATACCGCCTATGCGCGCATCCTGGGGCTCAAGTCGCTCGAGGGCATCGTCGGGATCAAGACCAACTCATCGGTGGGCGTGCTCTACGCGGTGGAACGTGGCGCCGGCATCGGCTTCTTGCCGACGGTGTCGATCGCAATCGGCGCGCCGGTCGTCGCCGTCGATCTCGGCGTCAGCCACCACGCCGATCTCTGGCTCACCTATCACAAGGAATTCCGCGCCTCGGAGCGACACAAGATCGTGGTCGAGTGGCTGAAGAAGATCTTCGATCCGCGCACCTATCCCTGCTTCCGCGACGAATTCATCCACCCGAACGAGCTGGTGCCGATGATGGCAACGGCCCGGGAGAGCTTTGGCCTGACGGGCTATGTCGCGGCGGCGCCGACCTGATCGGCAGCGGCTACCATCTGTACTCGAAGCCGACCGTGCCCTGGTGCGACCGCAACTCGTTGCGGAACTTGCCGTCATAATTGAGGTAGAGGCGCGCGGTGTTGGTCAGGCTGAGCGAGGCCGACGCGCCGGTGTCGAGGCCGTAGCGGCTCTCGCCGATGCCGGGCACTACGAGGCTCTGCCTGCCCAGGCTGACCTGGATCGATCCCAGGTCCTGATAGAAATTGTCGACGAACTTGCCGTAGGCTGACAGGTCCAGAATCTTCTGGTCGAAGATAAAGTAGCGCCCCACCTCGGCGCCGAGCATGAGGCGCGCGCGCGCAAGCGCGGACGAGCCGACGGTCAGGGGAAAGAGGCTGCCCGTCTCCTGGAACGAAGCGCTGGTGGCGCGGACATATTCCAGCGCAGCTTTGGGGACGAAGCGGATCTGGTCCTGGGTCCAGTAGTAGCTGATCTCGGTCAGCGCGCCGTCGATGGCGGCGCTATAGCGCGCAGTCGCAAAGCCAAAGCCGCTGTCCCGGCTGGAATGGACGTTGCCGAAGCCATGGACGAGCGCAAAGGCCCAGGTCCAGGGCCCCTTGTCGACGGAGCCGTTGACGCCGAGTTGGGTCAGATCCAGCGTTGCCGATTGGAGCGCCAAGGGCACGTCGATGTCGGTGTGGCTCTGGTCGACGGAGAAGCCGAGATTGACTCCCGGCGCAAGCCGCGCGCCGAAGCCCGCGACCCCGCCAACGGTCGTGCGCTTGTCGCCGACGAAGTCGCCCTGCGCGTCGGTTCGCATCGAAATGCCGTAACCCTCGAACCAGGTCCGGTAGCGCGGCCCTTCCGCCGCCTCGGCAGCGCCGCCACCGCCGGGATTGGTGCGGGAGGTCCTGTCGAAGCCGTTCGAGGCCTGGTTGCCCAGTCGCTCCAGGAAACTAGAGCCGAGATTGAGCGTGGTGTTGCCCGCCGACTGGCCGTAGTTGATCGCGGTAGGCGTCGGTGATGGCGTCGGTGACGGCGTGGGCGTCGGGGTTGGCGTCGGCGTCGCTGTGGGCGTCGGCGTCGGTGTGGGCGACTGTGCATGTGCCGGCGCGGCCATGATCATCAGCGAGAGCGCAAAGGCGACCGCAATAACGCTCGCGGCACGCCGGACAAGGTCCAACCGGCTCGTCCGTCTTGTTCCTGAGGGCTGCGAGAGGCAGCGCATGTCGACACAATTCCCGAAGCAAAATGGCAACGCGCAAAAATGCAACACGCATTGCAGTACCTCCGACGATTTGCGCTGAACCGGCATGAAGGGTCAATCGCCTGGGCAACACTGAATGGGATGATTGCCCCGCCCTGTGGTACCGCTGCCACAGGTCGCAAATTGTGCCATCGAACGTCGGTCGGGACTTTGAACTTTGCGCGCTGCTTGCGAGCAAGCGGTTTTCATGTTGCAATATCAGGCACAATCGGATTTGGCCGCTCGACTGTGCGTTTCGCGACATTGAGACTCAAGACTCGAACAGACTTCCGGAAGCCCGTTTGTGGCGTGGCACGCGCAAAGACGTCGCCGCGTCTTTTTTATGTCTAAAGGAGGAGACTGGCGATGCAAAAGGGCACCGTCAAATGGTTCAACCCGACAAAGGGCTATGGCTTCATCAAGCCGAACGGCGGCGACAAGGACGTGTTCGTCCACATTTCCGCGGTCGAGCGCGCTGGGCTGACCACCCTTAATGAAAATCAGGTGGTTGAATACGATCTCGTGGAGAATCGCGGCAAGACTTCCGCAGAGAACCTCAAGGTTCACTGACTTTCTGCTCACGATCGACACAGGCAAGCGTGAATTCCCCCGGCCCCGCCCGGGGGATTTCGTTTGTGGCTCAAGCCTGCATGGCGCTTCAGCTCACCACCGGCGAGATCAGGAAATTCTCCGAGCCACCGCTTCCCGCCGTCTTGCAGACGTCGCCGTCGATCCGGACCTTGCCGGTTGCAAGCAGTCGCAGCGCTTCTGGATAGATGCGGTGCTCGACTTCGAGGATGCGCTCGGACAGCGTGTCCGGCGTGTCGTTGTCGCTGACGGGAACGGCGCCCTGCATCACGATCGGGCCGGCATCGGTCGCAGGGTTCACGAAGTGCACCGTCGCGCCAGACAGTTTCACGCCGGCGCGCAAGGCCTGGCCGTGCGGGTCGAGGCCGGGGAATGACGGCAGCAGCGAGGGATGGATGTTGAGCATCCGCCCGTACCAGCTTTGCGTGAACTCGGCCGTGAACAACCGCATGAAGCCGCCCAGACAAATCAGCTCGATGCAGTGCTGGTCGAGGGCGGCCTGCAGCGCCGCCTCAAACCCTGCGCGGTTCTTGCCGAACGGCTTGCTCTCGATCACCAGCGTTTTCACGCCGCTCGCCCTCGCCTTTTCCAGGCCCAGCGCGTCGGCCTTGTTCGCGATGACGAGCGAGATCTCGGCCGGAAAATCCGGCATGGCGGCGGCCTTGATCAGCGCCGCCATGTTGGAGCCTCGGCCGGAGATCAGGATGGCGACGCGGCGCTTCATGGGTTTTACAGAGACAGATCGAGTTGGCCGTTATAGACGACGCGATGCTCGCCCTCGGCCGGGATCACGGTGCCGAGTTGCGCCACCGTCTCGCCGGCATCGGTGAATACCTGCATCACCTTGTCGACGGCATCCGGCTCGACGATCGCGATCATGCCGATGCCGCAGTTGAATGTGCGCAGCATTTCGAGCTCGGCCATGCCGCCTTGCGCCGCCAGCCATTTGAACACCGGCAGCACCGGCAAGCGGGCGAGATCGATGCCGACACCGAGATGTTTTGGCAGCACGCGCGGGATGTTGTCGGTGAAACCGCCACCGGTGATGTGGGCAAGGCCCTTCACCGCGCCGGTCTCGCGGATCGCACGCAGGCAGGATTTGACATAGAGCCGGGTCGGCGCGAGCAGCGCGCCCCCGAGCGTCATGACGGGCGCAAACGGCGCCTGGGCCTCGAAGCCGAGGCCGGACTGCTCGACGATCTTGCGCACCAGCGAGAAGCCATTGGAATGCACCCCCGAGGAGGCCAGCCCGATCACGGCATCGCCCGCGGCGATATCCTTGCGGGGCAGCAGCGTTCCGCGCTCGGCGGCACCGACCGCGAATCCGGCGAGATCATAGTCGCCGTCCTTGTAGAGGCCGGGCATCTCGGCGGTCTCGCCGCCGATCAATGCGCAGCCAGACTCGCGGCAGCCTTCGGCAACGCCCGCGACAATCGACGCAGCAGCCTCGGGGTCGAGCTTGCCGCACGCGAAATAGTCGAGGAAGAACAGCGGCTCGGCCCCCTGCACGACCAGGTCGTTGACGCTCATCGCGACGAGGTCGATGCCGATCCCGCCATGCAGGCCGGTCTCGATGGCGATCTTGACCTTGGTGCCGACGCCGTCGGTGGCGGCGACCAGGACGGGGTCCTTGAACCCGGCTGCCTTGAGGTCGAACAGGCCGCCGAACCCCCCGATCTCGGCATCGGCGCCGGCACGTGCGGTCGCGCGCACCATCGGCTTGATCAGGTCGACCAGGCGATTGCCCGCATCGATGTCGACGCCTGAATCGGCGTAGGTAAGGCCGTTTTTGCGGTCGGTCATGCCCGATTTCCAGTGGATTTGCGGCTGGTTACGTCGAATTCGAGGGCCGCGCAATGGCTCGCAAGGGGCCTGAGGCTATACTATGTAGATATCAACCGGTTCAGCCTCCAAAGGGCCGGATTCGAGGTCACACCGGGTGCCGGGAAGCGCCGCGTGAGTATTCCGAACATCATCACTTTGGGCCGCATCATGCTGGTCCCAATCATCGTCTGGGCCATCGTGTCGAGCCAAATGGAGGTGGCGTTCGGTGTGTTCCTGATCGCTGGGATCAGCGACGCCGTCGACGGCTTCCTGGCCAAGCGCTTCAACATGACGAGTGAGCTCGGCGCCCTGCTCGACCCGCTCGCCGACAAGGCGCTTTTGGTCTCAATCTACATGGCGCTGGGGATCTGGGGTGCCATCCCGCGCTGGATCGTCATCCTGGTGGTCTCCCGCGACATCATGATCGTCGCCGCCGTGATCGTGTCCTGGCTGTTCGACAAGCCGGTGGCCATGAAACCCCTGATGGTGTCGAAGCTGAATACCGCAGCCCAGGTGGCATTCGCAGCCTTGGTCTTGGCCGCACTCGCCTTCGGCTTCAAGCCGGAGCCCTATGATATTATCCTGATGGGCCTCGTCACGGTCTTCACGCTCACCTCGGTGTCGCTCTATCTCGTCGAGTGGCTGCGGCACATGAGCACGATCGAAGCGAAATGAGCGCAGACCGGCCCCGCAAAAGGCCAACTCGCAACCGATAGGCTTTTGCGCCAAACCCCTTTGGCACAAGTTTTGGCCGGCCCGTCCGGCATGGAGCAAAGCAAGCGTGGCAGGCCGCGTTCATCCCCGACAACTGGCGTTTTCGCTTCCGCACGCGGAAAGCCTGAGCCGGGACAATTTTCTCGAAGGCCCGGCCAACGCCGCAGGGCTCGCGCTGATCGACGGCTGGCCCGAATGGCCAAACCGGATCATGTGGCTGGCCGGGCCCGAGGGCTCAGGCAAGAGCCATCTCGCCGCCATCTGGGCCGAAGAAGCCGGCGCCCGCTCCACCACTGCCAATGCATTGATCGCGGCCGCGGTGCCTGGAGCGCTCGCCACGGGCGCACTGGTCGTTGAGGACCTGAAAGCGCAGGACTTTGATGAGCGCGCGCTCTTCCATCTGTTGAACCTCGCGCGCGAGGAAGGAGCCTACGTCCTGCTCACCGGCCGCGAGTTACCGGCGGCGCTGGATATCGAGCTGCGCGACCTGCGCTCGCGCGTGCGCGCCGTGCCGGTGGTGTCGCTCCTGCCCCCGGACGACCAGCTTTTCCGCGGCCTGATCGTCAAGTTCTGCGCCGACCGCCAATTGAGCGTCGATGAGAGCGTGGTGAGTTATCTTGCGACCCGCCTGGAGCGCTCCTCCGCAGCCGCTCGGCGGGCCGTGGAGCTGCTCGACAGCGAAGCCCTGCGGCTCGGCCGGCCCGTGACCCGTGCACTAGCCGCCGAGCTGCTCCGCGACGCCTGACCTTTTCAGACCCTTTGCAAGCCCCGCCCGCTTGACGCGGCCGACAAGCAGAACATCAATGTCATCGAAACGTCATCGCATTAACACATGCTCCCGCCGGTTTTGCGCGTAAGTCGCAAAGTAAGGCGAGACAAGATGGACCGACTTCTCATGGACTCCGCGCAAGCTGTTGAAATTAAAGAAAAAGAATCGGAATCGGCTGGCCTGCCGGCGATCGCCACGAGCCCCGAGCGATTCATCAATCGCGAGCTTTCCTGGCTGCACTTCAACCGCAGGGTCCTGGAGGAATCGGTCAACTCGCACCACCCGGTGCTGGAGCGGGTGCGATTCCTGTCGATTTCCGCGAATAACCTTGATGAGTTCTTCATGGTCCGCGTCGCCGGCATCAAGGCTCAGGTCCGCGAGGGCATCCCCGAGCGCAGCCCCGACGGCCTGACCCCGTCCGAGCAGCTGGCGCTGATCAACCGAACCGTCTCCCAGCTTGCGAGCGACCAGCAGGCGATCTGGCGCGACCTGCGCAGCACGCTTGCCGAGGTCGGCATTGTGCTCGTGGACGGCAAGGAAGTCACCAAGCCCGAACGAACCTGGCTGGAAGACTATTTTCTCCACAACGTCTTCCCGCTGCTCACGCCGCTGGCGATCGATCCCGCCCATCCCTTCCCGTTCATCCCAAGCCTCGGCTTCACCATCGCGCTCCAGCTCACGCGCGATGCCGACGGCAAGCAGATGAACGCGCTGATCCGCATGCCCGGCAAGATCGACCGCTTCATCAAATTGCCCGCTGAGGGCGTGACGCGGCTCATCCCTCTCGAGCAGGCCACCGCGCTCTTCATCAACCGTCTGTTCCCCGGCTACACCGTGCACGGCCAGGGCGCCTTCCGCATCATCCGCGACTCCGAAATGGAGATCGAGGAAGAGGCCGAAGACCTCGTGCGCGTGTTCGAGACGGCGCTGAAGCGCCGTCGCCGCGGATCGGTGATCCGGCTCGAGGTCGACGCCAAGACGCCGGAGCAGCTGCGCAGCTTCGTGCAGCACGCGCTCTCTGCGGCCGAAGACGAAGTATTCCTGGTCGACGGCGTGCTCGCCATGAACGAGCTGTCGCAACTCACCCGCCTCGATCGCCCCGACCTCGAATTCACCCCTTACGTGCCCCGTCATCCCGAACGCGTGCGCGAGCATGGCGGCGACATCTTCGCGGCGATCCGGCAGAAGGACCTCATCGTCCATCATCCCTACGAATCCTTCGATGTCGTCGTGCAGTTCCTCCAGCAAGCCACGCGCGACCCAGACGTCGTCGCGATCAAGCAGACGCTCTACCGCACCTCCAACAATTCGCCGATCGTGCGTGCATTGGCCGAGGCCGCCGAGGCGGGCAAGTCCGTCACCGCGCTGATCGAGCTCAAGGCGCGCTTCGACGAGGAAGCCAATATCCGCTGGGCACGCGACCTCGAGCGCGCCGGCGTGCAGGTCGTCTACGGCTTCCTCGAGTTGAAGACGCACGCGAAACTCTCGATGGTCGTGCGCCGCGAGGGCGGCAGCCTCACCACCTATGTTCACACCGGCACCGGCAACTACCATCCGGTGACCGCGCGCATCTACACCGACCTCTCCTACTTCACCTCGGACCCGACCATCGGCCGCGACGCTGCGCGCGTGTTCAACTTCATCACCGGCTACGCGGCGCCGAGCGATCTCGACAAGATGGCGGTATCGCCGCTGACGCTGCGCAAGCGCATCATCGAGCACATCCAGGGCGAGATCGAGTATGCACGGCACGGCAAGCCCGGCGCGGTCTGGATGAAAATGAACGCCCTGGTCGATCCCGATATCATCGACGCGCTCTATGAGGCATCTCAAGCCGGTGTCCAGGTGGAGCTCGTGGTGCGCGGCATCTGCTGCCTGCGGCCGGGTATCCCCGGCCTGTCGGAGAACATCCGCGTCAAGTCGATCATCGGGCGCTTCCTCGAGCACGGCCGCATCTACTGCTTCGGCATGGGCCAGGGCCTGCCGAGCGCGAAAGCGGCTGTGTATATCTCGTCAGCCGACATGATGCCGCGCAATCTCGACCGCCGTGTCGAGGTGCTGTGCCCGCTGCAAAATCCGACGGTACATCAGCAGGTTCTCGAACAGATCATGGTCGCGAATCTGAAGGACAATGAGCAGAGCTGGCAATTGTTGCCCGATGGATCGTCAACGCGTATGAAGGCCGCGAAGGGCGAGGAGCCTTTCAACGTGCACAACTACTTCATGACAAATCCGAGTCTGTCTGGCCGTGGAAAGTCGCTCAAGGAATCCTCGCCGCGGCGTCTCACGCGCCGGAACGAACGTCATCAGTCCTGACCGGGGATTGTTGCCGTGACGCGGCCGCGCAAACGTGGCGCAAGCGTCGCGGTGATCGATATCGGCTCCAACTCGGTTCGTCTCGTCGTCTACGAGGCACTGGCGCGGAGCCTCATTCCGATCTTCAACGAGAAGACGCTCTGCGGCCTCGGCCGCGAGGTGCAGAGCACGGGCCTGCTCGCGCCCGACGCGGTCGACAAGGCGCTGACCTCGCTGAAGCGATTTCGGGCGCTGTGTCGGGTGATGCAGGTCGGGCGCGTCTTTGCAATCGCGACCGCCGCGTGCCGTGATGCATCCAACGGCCCCGACTTCATCGCCAAGGCCGAGCGCATCTGCGCGGTGAAGATCGAGATCCTGTCGGGCCCGCGCGAGGCACGACTCTCGGCGCTCGGCGTCGTCTCCGGCATTCATCACCCCGATGGCATCGTCGGCGATCTCGGCGGCGGCTCGCTGGAGCTCGTCGAGGTCCACCGCAACAGCGTGCGCAGCGGCGTGACGCTGCCGCTCGGCGGGCTCGCCTTGCAGGATCTCGCGCATAAATCGTTGAAGCGCGCCGACCGCATCGTGCGCGAGGAACTCGACGCCGTGGCGCAGCTCAAGGCCGGGCGCGGCCGCACCTTCTATGCGGTTGGCGGCACATGGCGCGCACTCGCCCGCATCCACATCATCCAGAGCGGCTATCCGCTGCAGGTGATGCACGGCTATTCGATACCGGCCGCGGATGCGCTGGATTTCGCGCGGCGCCTGCGGCGCCTGGCTGCGTCCAACCTGCTAGCCGACATCGAACTGGTCGCCGACGCGCGGCGGCCCCTCCTTGCCTATGCCGCGCTCGTGCTCGAACACGTCATCCGCGTCGCACGGCCGAAGACGATCGCGTTCTCGACCTTCGGCGTGCGCGAAGGCCTGCTGCACGAGAAGCTGTCGGAAGCCGAACGCGCCAAGGACGGATTGATCTGCGCTGCAGAAGAGCTGAACCAGCTGATGTCGCGTTCGGCGCGCCATGCCCGCGAGCTCATCGAATGGACCGACCGCTTCGCGCGCGTGGTGAGGCTGCGCGAGACCGAGGAGGACCGCAGGCTGCGCCACACCGCGTGTCTGCTCTCGGACATCGGCTGGCGCGTCCATCCTGACCACCGCGGCGAGCAGACCCTGAGCCTCGTGGTCAACGGCAATTTCGGCGCAGTCAGCCACGAGGGCCGCGCCTTCGTCGGCCTGTCGGTGTTCTATCGCTACGCGGGCTTGAGCGAAGAGAACCAGCCGCCCCTGACCATGCAGGAGCTGCTCACGCCTGCGCATCTCGAGCGCACGCGGCTCCTGGGCGCCGCGTTCCGCGTTGCGCATCTGATCTCGGCGGCCCGGCCCGGCGTGCTGCCGGCTACCCATTTCCGCACCGAGGGCCGCAAGCTGATGCTGGTGTTCGAGCACCGTCTCGGTGATCTCGTCGCCGATCGCGTCGGCGGCCGATTCAAGCAGCTCGCCCGTCTGGTAGGCCGCTCGGGGTCGATCGTAAGGCGCTAGATTATTCCGCCGACACTTTGGCGTGGCGCTCGGAGGCCTCGAGCGCGGCAACATGCATGCTGCGCCGGCGCCAGATATAGCCGACGACCAGCACGACGATGACGCCGAGCACGCAGCTGAGATACTCGGCGCCCGCCCCGCCATGGGCAAATTGCGGCGGGATGCGCAAGCCTGCGAGCAGCGAATCCAGCGATGCGCCGAACGGACCGTCGGACAGCGCATGCAGCTTCGGCTCGACGCCCGGATCGGTCGCGATCACCTCGCCGGCGATCCAGCCGAGCAACGCCGCGCCGGCCCAGACCAGGATCGGCAGTTTTGACAGCAGCGCCATGATCAGCGCAGCGCCGGCGACGATCAGCGGCACGCTGACGGCAAGACCGAGCACCAGAAGCGGCACGCTGCCGTTTGCGGCAGCCGCGACCGCGATGACGTTGTCGAGACTCATGATGATGTCGGCGACAACGACGATCTGCACCGCCTGCCACAGATGCGAGGCCGAGGCGACGTCGTCCTCGTCCTCGCTTTCCGGCACCAAAAGCTTGGCGGCGATCACGATCAAAGCGAGACCGCCGACCAGCTTGAGGTATGGCAGCGCCATCAGGCTCGCGACGATGCCGGTGAACACGATGCGCAGCAGCACCGCCGCCCCCGCACCGAGCACCATACCCCATAGCCGATGCCGCGGCTTCAGCCCACGGCATGCAAGCGCGATCACCAGCGCGTTGTCGCCGGAGAGCAGGATGTTGATCCAGATGATCTTGCCGACCGCGACCCAGAAGGCCGGTTCGGCCATTTCATTGCGGAACTGGGTGAAGAACGACCCGAGCGTGCCGGGGTCGAAGATCTGCCAGAGCCAGTTCACAATGCGTCCTTCCGATCAGCCGACGATCTCGTTGCCCGAGAAGAACTGGGCGATCTCGATCACGGCCGTTTCGGGGGCGTCGGAGCCATGCACCGAGTTCTCGCCGATCGACTTGGCGTAGAGCTTGCGGATAGTGCCGTCAGCCGCCTTCGACGGGTCGGTCGCGCCCATCGCCTCGCGGTACTTGGCGATCGCGCCCTCGCCTTCCAGCACCTGGACGACCACGGGGCCGGAGGTCATGAACTCGACGAGCTCGCCGAAGAACGGGCGGGCCTTGTGCACGGCATAGAAGGTCTCGGCCTGGCCCTTGGTCATGCGGATGCGCTTCTGGGCGACGATGCGCAGGCCGGCCTTCTCGATCACGGCGTTGACAGCGCCGGTCAGGTTACGCTCGGTCGCGTCGGGCTTGATGATCGAGAAGGTGCGTTCAATCGCCATGGTTCTATCCTTGAGAGGGGGTGATTTGGAGTTGCCGGGCTTATATCGGCGCTCTCGGCGAACGGCAAGCGACCGGCTAAAGGGCTTCACGGGCTGATCGCCGCGGGAGACCGAGCTGTGGAATTACAATTATTTCACCGAGATGAACCCAATCTGCAACCTCCGTTCAGGCCCCGGTTCAGGATCGCGGGCCTAAGGTCGGGGCCATCGAGACGCGTTCTGCCTTTCAACAGGCGTTTCGGCGGCCATTCCATCGACGCGCAGGCCCGCGCCGGCAGTTTTGAGGAGATCACATGTTCAGGAAACTTTCGCTTGCTGCAGTCGCCGCGGTCGCGCTGGGTGCCGCGCTGGCTCCGACCTCTGCCTCCGCCCACTGGCATGGCGGCTGGGGTGGCTGGCATGGCGGCTGGCACGGCTACGGCTGGGGCGCACCGCGCTTCTATGTCGGCGGCCCCGTCTCCTACGGCTATGGCGGGTGCTATGTGCGCCAGCTGGTCCCGACCCCCTGGGGACCCCGCTGGCGGCTGGTGAACCGCTGCTACTGAGCCCGTCAGCACCTTCCAAGAGAACGAACCAAGAGAACGAACCAAGAGAACGACCAGAAGAAGTCCCGGCGTCCCCCGCCGCCGGGGCTTTTACCTTGGGTAGCACATCGCCGCTTTCATACAGTCTTTACTAGAATGGAAGGCGGTCCCATCGGGGCCCGAAACTATTTCGCGGTCAGTGACTTGGTAGGGTGTCCTTGCTTCTTACGATGGAACCCGTGATGCCTCGGCAATCCGCCAATGACAGCGAACAGATGGACCGGCGGACCAGCCGATCGATCTGCGACGCCATCGGCGAACGGCTCCAGCAGAGCCTTCGGCCCGAGCCGCGGCTTCCGACATATCTCGAGCACCTCGTGAACGAGCTGCGCAAGCGGGATCGCGACGGCGATCCCAACAACTAGAGCCCAAGAACTAGATCCCAGAATTAGGGGCAACAACGGGGTTGCGTTTGCCGCGCGCTGCGGTGACAAGGCCGCATGCTCACCATCACCGACCTTTCGATCCGCCTCGCCGGACGCCTCCTGATCGACGAGAGCTCCGTGCAGATCACGCCTGGTTCGCGCGTCGGTCTTGTCGGGCGCAATGGCACCGGCAAGTCGACACTGTTCAAGGTCATCCGCGGCGAGCTCGCCGCCGAGCATGGCGCGGTCGCGCTGCCGCCGCGCTGGCACATCGGCAGCCTCGCGCAGGAAGCGCCCGACGGCCCGGAAAGCCTGATCGAGGTCGTGCTCAAGGCCGATCTCGAGCGCGACGCGCTGCTGCGCGAGGCCGAAACCGCGCACGACCCGCATCGCATCGCGGAGATCCAGACCCGCCTCGTCGACATCGATGCGCATTCGGCCCCTGCCCGCGCGGCTGCGATCCTCTCGGGCCTCGGCTTCTCCGCCGCGAACCAGTTGCGCGCCTGCTCGGAGTTCTCCGGCGGTTGGCGGATGCGCGTGGCCCTCGCCGCGACGCTGTTTGCAGCGCCCGACCTGCTGCTGCTCGACGAGCCCACCAACTATCTCGACCTCGAAGGTACGCTGTGGCTGGAGGATCACCTCGCCCACTATCCGCGCACCGTGATCGTGATCAGCCACGACCGCGACCTGCTGGAAAGCTCGGTCGACCAGATCCTGCACCTGGACCGCGGCAAGCTCACTCTCTATCGCGGCACCTATTCGTCGTTCGAGGAGCAGCGCGCCGCCCGCGAACTGCTCGACGCAAAACAGGTCAAGCGCCAGGAGGCCGAGCGCGCGCGCCTGCAAGCCTTCGTCGACCGCTTCAAGGCCAAAGCCTCAAAGGCCCGCCAGGCCCAATCGCGCGTCAAAATGCTGGAGCGGCTGAAACCGATCACAGCCCTGGTGACGCAGGACGTGCACGAGATCAGCTTCCCGCCGCCGGAGAAGACGCTGTCGCCGCCGATCATCGCCGTCGACAACGTCTCGGTCGGCTATGATCCGACGACACCCGTGCTGAGCCGCGTCACCCTGCGCATCGACAATGACGACCGCATCGCGCTGCTCGGCGCCAACGGCAACGGCAAGTCGACGCTGGTGAAACTGCTCGCAGGCAAGCTCGCGCCGTTCTCCGGCAGGGTCACGCGCGCCGACAAACTGTCGATCGCCTATTTCGCGCAGCACCAGCTCGACGAGCTGAACGAGGATGCGTCCGCCTACGACCATGTCCGCAAGCTGATGGGCGATGCGCCCGAGGCCAAGGTGCGGGCGCGCGCCGGCGCGATCGGCTTTTCCGGCAAGGCGGCCGACACCAAGGCCGGCAAGCTGTCGGGCGGCGAGAAGGCGCGGCTGCTGCTGGGCTTAGCGACCTTCTTCGGTCCCAACATGATCATCCTGGACGAGCCGACCAACCATCTCGACATCGACAGCCGCGCTGCGCTTGCGGAAGCGATCAACGACTTTCCCGGCGCCGTCATCATGGTCTCGCACGACCGCTATCTGATCGAGGCCTGCGCCGAGCGGCTCTGGCTGGTCGCCGACCGCACGGTGACCAACTACGACGGCGACCTCGACGACTACCGGCGTGTGGTGCTGTCGGCGGCAAGCGCGGACAATGACCCGCGCGAGCGCAGCGCGCCAGCCGAGAAACCGCAGCGCGCACGATCGGACAATCGCGGCCCGCTCAAGAAGCGCATCGCAGAGGCCGAGGCCGAGATTGCCCGCGTCAGCGAGATCATCGCCAAGATCGACACCGCACTCGCCCTGCCCGACATCTTCACCCGCGATCCCAAGCAGGCCGCACAGCTCTCCAAAGCACGCGCCAACGCCGCCGACGCGCTCGCGCGCGCCGAAGAGCAATGGCTCGAGGCGAGTGCGCAGTATGATGAGGCGGCGGGTTAGAGGCTGCCTGCGGGGGCTGCCGCGGCAGGCTCACATCAAAAACTGAAAAACAACCCCATGCAAAGTAGAGGTGCTATCATACCTTAAGCGAACGCACTGGGCTTTGGCTACGCCGAAGGGCCGAAATCGCCGCTTCGGCGAAGCCGAGATGGGATTGTCCGAGTGCCCGGGCGCTAGTTCGCGTCCTGCGCGGCGCGGTATGCAGCCTCCAGTTTCTGCACATCGTCCGGCGAGAGCTTCGGCTCATCGAGCGCGATGGTCAGCTTGTCGATCTTGCCGGTGAACGCAAACGGGACCTTGTAATCGTAATCATCCACCGGCGTGCCGGTGTCTGCCCCGATGTCAAACGTCTCGTCCCATTGCAGGATCAATGGCACTGTACGATCCATGGCCTGCGTCGCCACCACTTTGCCGTCGACTTTCAGTGCGCCCGTGCCGCCGCGGCCAAGGCCACTCATGTCGTTGAACGCGAGCGTCGCAAAGCCCAGACCATCATACTTGAAATCGAACTCGATGGTGTGCTTGCCGGGCGACAGAGCGTCCGGGCTTTCCCAGCGGATCCGTTTGAGGTCAAGCAGATTCCAGACGAATACGGGCTTGCCCTTCAACAGGTACAGACCATACCCGCCGAAACGCCCACCGTTGGTTTGGATCATGCCCTCAGCCCCACCCTGCGGGACGTCGATATCGGCAGTGATGGTACAGGACGTGTTGAGCAGGCTCGGCGCGTCCCCATGGGGAATGCCGGTCACGGTCTCGCCCGAGTAGGTGAAGAGACGCCGGCCGGCCGCCGCGTTGGGTCGCGGAGCAACCAGGCGCGTTGCTACTGAGGCATCAAGCGGCAGCACCTGATACTTGGCAAACTCGGCAAACATCAGGTCGGTCATCTCGCGCACCTTGCCAGGATTGGCGGCGGCGACATCGGTCGATTGCGTCCAATCGTGCCGGACGTCATACAGCTCGAACTTGTAGGCGCTCGCGGGATCCAGGATTGCCTTTCCTACCAGTTCCCACGGTGCGCGAAGCGGAACGGCGCTGAGCATCCAGCCGTCATTGTACAGCCCCTGCACGCCGAACATCTCGAAATACTGGGTGTGATGCCGCGACGGCGCGTCTGCGTTGGCCTTGTCGAACGTGTAAGCCATACTCACGCCCTCGATCGGCTTCTGCGCGATGCCATCGACCATGACCGGCGCGGGAATGCCGGTCGCTTCCAGCAGCGTCGGCACGATGTCGATCACGTGACCGAACTGATTGCGGATGCCGCCCTTGTCAGTGATATGCCCCGGCCAGGAGATCGCCACGCCGTTGCGCGTGCCTCCAAAGAAGGATGGGATCTGTTTCGTCCACTTGAACGGGGTATCAAACGCCCAAGTCCAACCAACGGCCATGTGTGCATAGGTCTGGTCGGACCCCCAGACGTCGTACCATTTCATCTGATCGGCTACGGGCACTTGGACACCGTTGAACGACATAACCTCGCTCGGTGTGCCGAGGGGCGTTCCTTCGGCAGAAGCGCCGTTGTCGCCGCTGATGAAGATGATGAGCGTGTTGTCGAGCTTGCCCATGTCCTCCACGGCCTGGATGACGCGGCCGATTTCATGGTCGGTGTAAGCGAGATAGGCCCCATAGACGTCCGCTTGCCGGATGAAAAGCTTCTTCTCATCATCACCCAGCGCGTCCCACTTCTTGAGCAAATTGTCGGGCCACGGTGTCAGCTTGGCATCCTGCGGGATGACGCCGAGCCTCTTCTGGTTGGCAAAAATCTCGTCACGCAGCGCATTCCAGCCTTTATCGAAAAGGTGCATATCGCTGATTTTCTTGATCCACT
Source organism: Bradyrhizobium sp. UFLA05-125 (assembly GCF_059803515.1). Lineage (NCBI taxonomy): Bacteria > Pseudomonadati > Pseudomonadota > Alphaproteobacteria > Hyphomicrobiales > Nitrobacteraceae > Bradyrhizobium > Bradyrhizobium sp. UFLA05-125. The sequence continues at coordinate 550,679 of NZ_JBANBJ010000001.1, forward strand.
CCGGCGTGGGCTGGTGTGGCGCGTGCGTGCCTCCTGGGCAGTAATAGACGAAGAATGGCAGGGACGGGTTGATATCATTCAACTGGGCTAGCCAGTGAATGGCATCATCCGCCATCGCGGTGGTCAGGTTCCAGCCTGGATGACCGACATTAGGGGAAATCGCGGTGGTGTTGCGGAACAGGTTTGGCTGCCACTGGCTGGTATCGCCACCGACGAAGCCATAGAAATACTCAAAACCCATGCCGCTCGGCCATTGGTCAAATGGGCCCGCTTGGCTCGCGGTCCAGTCGGGCGTGTTGTGGTTCTTGCCGAACCACGACGTGCGATAACCGTTTTCCTGGAGTATCCGGCCGATCGTCGAAGTATCCTTCTTGATGATGCTGTCGTAGCCGGGGAAACCGGTGGACTGCTCCGTGACCACGCCGAAGCCGGCTGAGTGATGGTTGCGACCTGTGATGAGCGCCGCGCGCGTTGGCGAGCACAGTGCCGTTGTGTGAACGTTGGTGTAACGCAGCCCGTTGGCGGCGACGCGGTCGAGCGTCGGCGTCGGAATAACACCGCCGAAGGTCGACGGCGCTCCAAAGCCAACGTCATCGGTCAGGATCAAGAGAACGTTCGGCGCGCCCTTGGGTGGCACTACACGCGCGGGCCACGCTGGTTTCGATTGCGCCGCGTTGAGACCGATCTCGCCTTCGAACCGCTGTGGCGGTGGCGGAAGGTAGCGACCGTCGATCGTTGTGGTGGCAGCGGGCGAACCTGCAGTACCCGCGGTCTGTTGCGCTGCGGCCGGCACAGTCGTGAACACGCACACTATCGCGGTCGAGAGTAACAGCGCCGATATTTTCATGACCATCTCCCTTGCTGCTACGCCTGCATCAGGGATGCAGATGGCGCTATCGCAACTGCTCTACCTTGGCTGCCATGTCGGGATATCGCGCGATCCTGTAGGTCGCGTTTTGGCATTTCAGAACCCATACCTCATGATCCGGGCCTGACCGCTTGGCGTCTCGCGTGGCGCGGAGCGCCCTGTCGCAAGCCATCCCTTGGCTGCGGATTTGGGCAGCAAGCATGTCCTTGGGCGTCTCGCCAGCGGCCCAGGCCGCGGATAGCCAACGCTCACCGCCCGACAGCACGCCGACGACGACAAGGAAAGTTAGGAATAGCAGATATCGAGACTTACTCACGACACGCCTCCCGTCCCATAAGACGCCGCCTTTGATGGCATTATCGAAGGCTTGAGTTCTCGGAATCGGATCCACCGCCTGGGCGTAAAAGGCTGGAACTTGGACACTGGTGACAGCGTGTCTCACGTTAGCTTTGATCTAGATCAATGGTGATCCGCGTGCGGTCGAAGTGTAAAAGCGTCCAACGAATCGCGGGGCGCGCTCGTCAGCAAAGTCGGTTGAGCGGATAAGACGTCATGCGAGCTCACGGAGCAATGCCTCGGCTCTTTTCAGGTCGAGCGTTTCGAAGCCTCGCTAAACAACCATAAGCTGGAGCGAGCACTTCGCGAGCGGCATCCTGCTGACCTTGATCGCGCAAGAGCGTCGCCAAGCTCGTTGCAGCACGCAATTCCCACGACTTTGCCCGTTGCTCTCGCGCGACGACGCGTGCCCTATCGAAATGTGCTTTCGCCTTCATCGGGACGGTCTGAGAGCGCCAGATTTCCGACTCAAGAGGTCATGAGCTCATCTGCACGCGCGGCACGCGGCACTTTTGACTTAGATCAAATGCGACACCTGGTTTGGAGCGCTTATCGAGGAAGATCGCTAAGTCCCTCCTTGACCGCGACAAATTGGTGTGTGGCACGAACTGCACATCTCAACGCCCGCGGTAGTCGATAGTTTTCCTGGATCGACGAAAGCCAAGGTTTCTCGATGTGCTGGGCCAAGATTCTCGGTCTCTCGCGCCTGCGTGCCTCAATGAGGCGCCACAGAACGACGAGACTCCTCTTGTGCGGCTTGCTGGGCCTTGGATCGCCAAGCCACGCGGACGAGGCGGCGAAGCACATTCTGATCCTGCATTCGTACAATTATACATTTCCAGCTACGTCCATGGCTTCGGATGGAGCGCGAGGCCGTCTTCTGGAGCGTTCGCCGCAGAAGATCGAGCTCGACGCCGAATATCTCGACCTCGCACGTTTTGCCGAGCCGGGTCACGAGTCCCTGATGGCCGACTTTCTTCGGGACAGATACATACAGCGGCGGCCCGACGTCGTGATGCTCATCGGCGGCGATGCCCTCCCCTTCGTCATAAAGCACCGGGACGATTTCGCTCCTCATGTTCCCGTTGTCTTTCTCGGCGTCTCGCAGCAGGGCTACTCCGCTGCAAAGCCGCCGTCTGACGTGACCGGCCACATTGTCGACCTCGACGCGAATTTGAATGGGACCATCGCTCTGGCCGAGCGTCTCCAACCGGACGCGCGTCGCCTCTTCATCATCGCAGGAAGCGGGCTTGTCGACCGCCGATGGCAACCGATCGCTCGAAGGGTAGTCGAGGCGCGAGATCACAAGGTTGAGACAACCTATCTGTTCGATCTACGCTACGATGAAGTCATCGCCAAGGTCGCCCAGATCCCTGGCGACGCGATCGTCATTCTCCTTTCGATGTTTCGCGACGGCGGCGGGAGGGCACTGATGCCATCCGAGGTCGCCGCCCAGCTCATCAAGTCTTCGTCGGCCCCGATTTATGCACCCTATCCCTATCCGGTGAGAGGCTTTGTCGGCGGGTTCAGCGAGAGCTACGAAGCAATGGGCCGCACCGCTGGCGACATCGCGCTCGAAATTCTTGCGGGCAAGGCCCCGGACACGATTCCCCCACGAACCAGCGCCGAAGCGGCCTATCGCGTGGACTATCAGGCCATGCAGCGTTGGGGCCTGAGCGAAAGCAATCTTCCGCCGGGCTCGGTGGTTCTCTTCAAGGAACCCGGCGTTTGGGAGCTCTATCATCGCTACATCATCGGAGCCGGCTCCCTCATCGTCCTCCAGTCGCTCCTCATAGCCGCCCTCATCGTGCAGCGGTCGCGTCGCTGGGCGGCGGAGCAGGACAATCGCTCGAAGGAGAACGCGCTGCGAACCAGCTACGAGCAGCTGCGGTACCTTGCCGGCCGGCTGATTCATGCGCAAGACGAAGAGCGTCGGCGAATTGCACGAGAATTGCACGATGATGTCGGCCAGCGCGTCGCCTCACTGTCAATCGGATTGAGCAGTCTGAGACGCCACCTCCCGAGCTCGCAAGAGCCGACCAAAGCCGAACTGACACGGCTACAGCGGCTGACAGTCGATCTGGCGGAAGATATGCGCGACCTCTCGCATGGTCTGCATCAAGGCGTGCTCGAACATGCCGGCTTGCCAGAAGCGTTGCGCGAACGCTGCGAAGAGATCGCCCGTGGCTCGAACACATCCATCGATCTCGATGTAGCCGAAGGCTGCACGGAGGTAAGGGACGACGTCAAGCTGTGCTTGTACAGGGTTGCACAGGAAGCACTGCGCAACATCGCGAAGCATGCCCATGCCCGTACCGGGCGTATTTCGGTCGCCCGCGAGGACGGTCAAATCGTGATGAAGATTGCCGACGACGGGGACGGTTTCGACGCTGACGCCTCCGGCAGCCAGTGCGGTCTCGGGCTCCTGAGCATGCGCGAGCGTGTGAGGATGCTGGGCGGCACGTTCGAGATCAAGTCGGCACCGAAGGCAGGCACCGTTGCCACCATTTGCATTCCAGCCGGAGGATCGCATTGAAACCGCGCGTGATTCTCGCAGACGACCATGTGATGGTCGCGGAAGGGCTGGGCCGGTTGATCAGCGAAGTCGCCGACCTCGTTGCGCAAGTCGGAGACGGAAAACAGCTCGTCGAGGCCGTGCGGAGATTGAAACCCGACATCGTCGTGTCCGATGTCACCATGCCAGTCATGAGCGGACTGGAGGCTCTTCGCCAGCTCAAGGCAGGAGGGTCGCAGACCCGCTTCATTTTCCTGACGGTTCATACCGAACCGCAGCTCGCGACGCAGGCGATACGCGACGGCGCATGCGGTTACCTTCTCAAGGCAGCCGCCGGAGAGGAATTGCTCGACGCGATCCGAGCGGTGATGGCCGACCGTATCTATCTGACGCCACACATCACCAAGGACGTGCTGCAGACGATGTCACGCTCCGCCGATGGCGGTGGGCTCTCGCTCTCCTCACGCCAGCTGGAAGTGCTGCGGCTGATCGCGCAGGGCAAGCGCATGAAAGAAATCGCGGCCCAGCTTGGGATTTCCGTGAGGACAGTGGAAGATCACAAGAGCCAGCTGCTTGCCGCACTCGGCGTCAAGAGCACCGCCGATTTGGTAAAATTTGCCATCAAACAAAGGCTCATTCCCGAGTGAGATGACCGGGAAATCCGGATCGACCACCCCGTGATTTCCACATCCCCCGCCTCGGCTTTCCCCGATGTGTCCGTCTGACTGAACGCGTAGCCTCACGCGCACTCAAGCCGATTGCCACAAGCCGAGACGAACATGCGGCAAGTACGTGTCATCTTGGCAGAGGATCATCCCGACATGGCTCGACACCTGCAAGCTTTGCTCGATTTTCGATATGCCATCGACATCGTTCCAAACGGGCAGGCCCTGATCGCGGCCGTGAAGCTCGATATTCCCGATCTCATCATCAGCGATGTCGCAATGCCGGGCATCAGCGGATTGGCAGCGGCGCGCCGCATTCTGGAGCTGCATCCGCAGATTCCAATCATTTTCGCGACCGTTCTGGATGAGCCGGCCATCATCAGGCGAGCGCTCGCCGAAGGCGCGCGCGGCTACGTCGTGAAATCCGATGCGGGCGACGAGTTGGCCGATGCGGTCGAAACGGTTCTCGCAGGCGGCCAATACATTTCGTCTTCGGCGCGTGCCGTGCTTGGCGGCGGGCTGAAAAGTGACTGAGAGCAAAAGACATCCAAGCCGACAAAAGAGGGCTGCCGATAAGGCGGTGGAGCAGACCGAGAGGCACGGCGAATGATCAATCCCCTTTTGCAGGGGTCGCGACTCCGTGGTCTCGCGGGGATGACCGCGCACGAACCCCGTTGCCCGTCACCGGAGCCGGCACTTCGAGATGCGAGCACAACGCCGATGCTGACGACTGACCACAAGGGCATGACCTTTATCCCCGGTGGCACGTTCAGGATGGGTTCGAACCGGCACTATCCGGAGGAAGCTCCTGTGCACCGCGTCGCAATCGATCCGTTCTGGATCGATTGTACGCCGGTTACGAATCGTCAGTTCAAGGCGTTTGCCAAAGCGACGGGCCACGTCACGTTTGCTGAAATCCCGCCCGATCCGAAGGACTATCCGGGCGCATTGCCCCATATGCTCTATGCCGGCTCGCTGGTTTTTGTGCCTCCCCCGCGACCGGTTGACCTCCACGACTGGAGCCAATGGTGGACCTTCATGAAAGGTGCCGATTGGCGCCACCCTTACGGTCCGAAGAGCAGTATCGCCAATCTCGACGATCATCCTGTGGTGCACGTCGCCTACTCCGATGCGCTCGCTTATGCGCAATGGGCCAGCAAAGACCTACCAACGGAGGCTGAATGGGAATTCGCTGCGCGAGGGGGCCTGGATGGCGCGGAGTTCGCCTGGGGCGACGAGCTCACGCCGGGGGGCAAGCACATGGCCAACACCTGGCAGGGCAGCTTCCCGCATCAGAACCGCGGCGATGATGGCTTCGCATTCACCTCGCCGGTCATCGCTTTCCCGCCCAACGCCTATGGCCTCTACGACATGATCGGCAATGTCTGGGAATGGACCGGCGACTGGTACACACCAAGGCACGAAGCCGATGCGCCGAAGGCCTGTTGCATTCCAGAGAACCCACACGGTGGGTGTCAACAGCAGAGCTACGATCCCTGCCAGCCCAATATCAAGATTCCGCGGAAGGTGTTGAAAGGCGGCTCGCACTTGTGCGCGCCGAACTACTGCCGCCGCTACCGCCCGGCCGCTCGCCACGCTGAGCCGGTCGATACCTCCACGACCCATGTCGGATTTCGTTGTGTCATCCGCGAAAGGAGCGAAGCATGAGTGCGAATAGCGATCAAGACGCAATCAAAATGAAGGATGCCCCCCTGAATCGACGCCGCATTCTGCTGGGTAGCACCGCGCTTGCAGCGACCTCCGCGCTTGCAGCTGCCGGGCGGATCCAGGTGGGCGAGGCACAAGCGCAACAACCCGCCCCGTCCGGACAGCGGCCGAATATCCTCGTCATCTGGGGTGACGATGTCGGATTAGCCAACGTCAGCGCCTATTCGTTCGGCCTGATGGGATATAGGACGCCGAACATCGACCGTATCGCCCATGAAGGCTTGATGTTCACCGACTACTACGCCGAACAGAGCTGCACCGCGGGACGCGCATCGTTTATCACGGGCCAGTCCGGTCTGCGCACCGGAATGACCAAGGTTGGCCTGCCCGGCGCGGCCCTCGGCCTGCGTTCCGAGGATATCACCATTGCCGTGGCGCTCAAACCGATGGGCTACGCCACCGGCCAGTTTGGCAAGAACCACCTCGGCGATCGCAACGAATTCCTGCCAACGATGCACGGCTTCGATGAATTCTTCGGCAACCTCTATCATCTCAACGCCGAGGAAGAGCCTGAGCGCGAGGACTATCCGAAGGACCCCTCGTTCAAGGCCAAATTCGGGCCGCGCGGCGTGCTCAAATGCAAGGCCACCGATCGCGACGACCCAACCATCGATCCGCGGTTCGGCAAGGTCGGCACGCAGACCATCGAGGACACTGGCCCGCTTTCCAAGAAACGAATGGAAACGGTCGACGACGAGACGACCAACGCCGCGATCGACTTCATCAAGCGGCAGGTACAGGCCAACAAACCGTTCTTCTGCTGGTGGAATGCCACGCGCATGCATCTCTACACGCATGTGCGGCCGGAATACAGGGGACGCAGCGGTCTGAGTGAATACATCGACGGTATGCTCGAACACGACGGGGACGTCGGGAGCCTGCTCAACACACTGGACGATCTCGGCATCGCCAACAATACCATCGTGATCTATGGGACGGACAACGGCGTACACATGAACTCGTGGCCCGACGGCGGGATGACGCCGTTCCGCAGTGAGAAGAACACCAATTGGGAAGGCGCCTACCGCGTTCCTGCGATGATCCGCTGGCCAGGCCGCATCAAGCCGGGACAGGTCAGCAATGAAATCTTCGCCGCACTCGACTGGTTCCCGACGTTGCTGGCCGCGGCCGGCGAGCCTGACATAAAGAGCAAATTGCTGACCGGCTACGGCTCGATGGGCAAGACGTTCAAGGTCCATCTCGACGGCTACAATCAGTTGCCGTTCCTCACTGGCCAGCAGGACAAATCCGAGCGCAAGGAGTTCTTCTATATCAACGACGACGCCGAGCTCGTTGCGATACGCTATCAGAACTGGAAGGTCGTGTTCTGCGAACAGAAGACGCCCGGTACCCTCGATCTTTGGGGAGAACCCTTTGTCTGCCGGCGGTTGCCCAAGCTGTTCAACTTGCGAACGGATCCCTACGAGCGCGCGGATATCACCTCAAATACCTACTACGACTGGACGATGCAGCGGGCATTCCTGTTTGTCCCCGCGCAAGCGTTCGTGGCGCAGTTTGTCGCGACATTCAAAGACTTCCCGCCACGGCAAAAGCCGTCAAGCTTCAGCGTCGATCAGATCATGAGCCAGTTGGAGAGTGCGCACGGCGGTTGAAAGCCGCAAAACAGAGCGCCGACCCGCGTTAGGCCGGCCGGCGCTCCCACGGGAATCCGGTCGACGGGAGATCGCCATGACCGCCAGCGTGCAGCAAGCGACCCGGCGCAGCACGCAGCATCGGCCTACACCAGAAATGGATGCGAGCTCCTGGCCATCAGCGAGAGCAAGCTCAAGCGGAAGCTCGAGGAAGCTGATCCCTTGCTCCGATACTGGGGCGACTATATGCAGCGTCCATTCCCGGTACCCAAGGGAGAGCCGGCCGCTTCTGATAGCCACCGCAAATCATCAGGTAATCCGCGAAGCTGAGGCAGGCCGCATGTACGTCGATCAAGACTTCATCGGCCGCGGGTCGAGGTTCAACCGCCTCACCGAGGCTCAATGCGCCGATTCCATCGAAGCCATTGCAGAGTACCGCGCGCATGTATTCCTCCGCCTTCCGCGGTCCAGCCTCCGGCAGCCCCGGCTCTCTATGTCCTTCCAAGCTGTACCTGCCGATCAACGACAATCCAGATGGCACGGCCGACCGCGAGCAGGTTCTCCTCTTCACCGAACAGCGCAGCTTCGGCGATGAGACGGCGGCCCTCGCTGCCAATTTTCCAGGACGTCACCACGCATCGCTCGCCCGGACGTGGTCGGCCGTCGATGCGCACGGAAAGGCGCCCGAGCAGGATCGGCAAGACGCCGAAGTTCCCGGTTTCGGAGTCGCACTGGGATACGTAGCCGGTCGGACAATCCAGTGCAGACCACACGAACTCGGGCGCAACCAGGCCATCGGCGGCGGTGAGAGAAGCGTCGGGCGTCCAGGGTACAGCAAAGGCCCCGCCGCCGTTTTGTCGGACCAGTGGTCCTGCGAAAAGCCTCAGCCCGTCGCCCGGCGCCCGGTCAGGCCCGCAAACGAAGCACATCGGCAGAAAATGCTCGTGCGGCTTGACCGGGGTTCGTTTCTCCGCCTCAACCGCCTCGGCGTAGGTCGCCCTCTCAATGCGGCTGACGTCCAGCGTTACGGCCCGGCCGATCGCTATCGTCGCCGTGCCCTGGCGAAGCTCCCATGCCCCCGTCTCGACCTCAACACAATCAAGCTCTGTCTCCAAGGGCGGTGGAGCGCGCAATGTTACTTCCGCGGCACCGGCGATTTGGCGCGCCAGCATCCCACAGACATAGCCGCCGTTGCCGGAATTCGGCGGACCACGAAAGCGACGCGGGATCGTCATCGTCTGCATGGCATCCCCACTTTCCCGGACCGCGCCCTCCCCCTCGGACACAGGCTATTATCCCAGACGTAGGTCCATGAAGGCCGGCCGAAGGTTCAAATCTCCCCGGTTGTCCATCCCATGACCGGCGTCGGTTCGTCTACGACCTGCCGGAGAGCGTTGCTTGCCCCGCTATCAGAAATCGAACATGCGGAGCTGTTGCTTGCTGACCTGGTCGGCCGGGTTGATCGACTGCGCCTTGCGGAAATCGGCGATTGCATCAGTGCGGCGCTGCTGCGCTTCATAGGTGAGGCCGCGATTGTCGTAGGCTTCGACATAGGACGGATTGAGCTGGATCGCCTGCGTGTAATCCGCAATCGCCTGGTTGCGGTCGCCCTTTACGACATAGGCTTTGCCGCGGGAGTTGAAAGCGTTGAAGTCTTTCGGGTTGATCGCGATCGCCCGGTCATAATCGGCGATCGCGTCACCGATCTTGCGCAGCCCCACATTGGCATTGCCGCGATTCCAATACGCCACGCCGTTCCTTGGATTGATGCTGATGGACTGATTATAGGCGGCGATCGCACGGCTATATTGTTTCAAACCTTCGTAGGCGACGCCGAGACAGTTGTACCCGCCGGAATTGTTGGGTTCGCGCTTGATGACCTCGCTGCAATCCGGAATGGCCAGATCGTATTGGAAATTGTTGCTGTAGGCGACGCCACGCGAGCTGTACAGCCAAACCAGATTTGGATCGAGCTTGATGGCCTCGCCGTAGTCCGCGATCGCGGGCTCCCATCCACCTTTTTTCGTGATCAACCTCTTCCTGAAGAGCGCTTGACCCCGTTGGCCCAAATCAAAGGCGGATTTCGGATCGATGGTCACCGCCTTGGTGAGATCGGCGACGGCCTGGTCGAATTCGCCCTTTTCCGTCCAGGCCATGCCGCGACGGGCATAGGCCCACGCCTCTTTGGGATCGAGCCTGATCGCCTCGGCGTGGTCAGCCAGCGCCGCGTCGTAGTCGTGCAGACCGTAATAGGCGACGCCACGATCGTTGTAGGCCCTGCCATATTTCGGATCGATCTTGATCGCCGCGGTGCAATCCGCGATGGCCGCGTCGTGGTCCTCTTTGCTCTCGTGAGCCTCGCATCGGTGCGCAAAGGCCCAGGCGTCCTTCGGGCTGAGCTTGATGGCCTCGCCGTAGTCGGCGATCGCTCGGTCGTAGTCCTTCCTGTTGAACGAGCCGCGCCCCCGATTCTTGAACGCCCTGACGCGTTCGGCCACCGGCTCGCTCATATCGTCGATGACGCGGCTGCATGCCGCGCCTCCGACATCGGGCTTGTCGGCGCTGGCGGCGCACCCGTCCCGATCGACCGGCGCAGCGGCCCGCGCCGGCATGGCGAGCAGGAGCGCCACGCAAAGGAGCAGTCCACCTGATCCGCGCGCTGCCATGCTGTTCTCCTCCGCCAGGCGCTCCGGCGCGAACGTCTGACGTGACTTTATCCCCAACGGCAGGCCATTTGCCATCGGCAACCGATGTCCGCTGTGGGCCCCACGAAATGGGACGCCTATCGCGCGGTGCGACCAAGCTGGTCCACCGCGGCCAGCCATAGTGCTACGGTCTCTGCTGACGCATTCCGATCGACCGCTTCGGGACGCACCGCTGTATGTACCATCACCAGCTTGGTCCCGGGATCCACAAAGATCATCTGGCCGCGGATGCCGAGCAACACGAACCGGCGTTCGCCGCCGGGCAGTAGCCAGACCTGATAGCCATAGCCGTAGTACTTCGTGGCCACACCAGGTGCGAGATGGACGTCGGCTGAACTCACCGTCGTCGCATCGATCAGCCATTGGTGTGGAATGACCTCGCGCCCATTCCACACGCCGTCATGCGCCAGCAGGCGTCCAAAACGGGCGTAGTCGCGCAACACGGCGTTAAAGCAGCAAAAGGTCACCTCTTGGCCGGTACCGTCAATCGCCCACGAGGCATCGGCTTCGGTGCCGATCCGCTGCCATATCTTCTGACTGAGGTAATCTGCGACTGGAGTGCCGGTCACCGAGCGCAAGATGAGGCCAAGGATTTCGGTCTCGGAACTGGCATAGTGCCATCGCGTATCAGGCGGCGCAATGCGGGTATTGAACTGCGCGATGCTGACCACGGGGGCCTTGCCGGGCCGGCCGAACAGATCGCGCCCGAGGCGCGCAATATCGTCCTGCCCATCGTACCGCTCTTCGAAGCTGACACCAGAGGACATGTGTAACAGCGCACGGATCGGCGTCTTACCGTACTCAGTACCTGCGAGTGCGGTGACATAGGTCGCGACGTCGTCGTCGATCGACTTGATGACACCGTCGGCCACAGCGATGCCGATCAGCATCGCAGTAATGGTTTTCGCCATCGACTGGGAGAGAAAGCGATCGCGGTCCGATCGCGCGTATTGATAATGTTCGTACAGAATAGTGTCGTCCCTGGCGATCAGCAGTCCGGTCGTCGGCTGCCGGGCAAGATAATCCGCGATCGTGCGGCGCTCGCCGTCGAAGCTGTAGTAAATCTCGGGCTCGGTGGCGCGCTGAAACGGCCAGGATGTGGCTGCACGCGCAACGACGCGCGCCGGTGTCAGTTCGTCAAAATGGCTATAGGTCGCCACGAGATGCCGCATCTCTGCGCCAGTCGACAATGTGCCAAGGGGATATCCCTCGTCAGCGCCGTAAGCGGCCGCATCATGACCGGTGTTCGACAAGACCGGTCCGGCGGCGGCGCGCTTGGCGCCTTCTTGCGCACTTGTGATGCCGAAGGTCGCGAGCATAACCACCGCGATGATCGAAATCAGCCCTGTTGCCCTGTTCATCGCCGCCTCCGCGTGTTGCGCTGCATCAGCGCAGCTCTTCCATCAAGAGCACGACTTCGCAGATGGGTCAAAATGCGGCCTGCCGGAGAGAACCGCGTTTTCGCGTTGGTGGACCCATCAGCCCATGCTGCCCGGTATGAAACAGCGGACACGGGGATGGCCGTCGATGTAGTGCTTCCAGACCATCGTCCGTCCGGCGAGGTTGGGTTGCGTGATGAGAGCGCCGTCTGGCACCAGAACCCATTCGCCATCAATGCGAACGCGATATCGTCCGTGATCGGACTCCCAATCCGGCTCGGAGACCACGTAGGCGTCGGAGTCCTCGCAGCACTTCCCGAATTCGCTTTCCAGGCTCTCGAACCAAGGTTTCAGCGGGGATTTCGCGTAGCGGCCGTCGTCTCGCGCAAGCGCTGCGGTGGTAAGCAGCAGCAGACAGATCGCAACAGTCGCCCGCCTCATCGCCAGCATGTCTTCGCCTCCGTAATCTGGTCTGGCGCAATGGAAGACTCACAATGGAAGACTCATCGAGCGGTCTTGAAGTGCTGGTCGATCTCTCAAGCGTTCAGTCGGCGGTACAAAGCCCCGCGCCAGTCGCCCCTATCGGCAAGCCAGGTGGCGCCAAGCCAACGGTGGCCGGTTCTCGAATACCAACCGTGGCCTGAGCCAATTTGGGGGATTTCGAGCGCGACGTGAGAACCGCAATCTGGTGAGGAGAAGCGGGCATACCAGCGAACATGAGCTGCGACGTGGCTGGGCTCTCCTCAACATGGGCCGCCCCCAATACCGCTACCTGGTGCGGGGAGATCGGGAAGCCCATGAGTTCGAAAGTCGGACGGTCCAAGTTGCACGCGCCCGCTTTGTTGGTCCAAGTGCCTCCGATGGAGACGACGGCAATTGTGATTACAAATAGATTTCTCATGATGACATCCCTCCTGGATGGCAGAGATATTTGCACCACGACTTCCAAATTGACCTGGTTCAATTCGCCAGCACTTCATAAGGCCGCGAGCGCAGCATCCGATAGACCGTCAACCGGGCAAACGGCGGACTCCATGCGAGGTCCTGGGAAATTTGCCCGACATCGAACCAAACAGTACCGAGCGGCAGCTGGATGCTGTAATCTGCCGAAATTGCTACGGGCCCCTCGCCATGCGGAAGATGAGGATTCTTCGGCGCCGGCCGGTCATCGATCTCAAGTGGTCGCTATTGAGGCAAGTAGCGGCTGTTGCGCTACTCTGTTTTCTTGGCGGAGCGGCGATCTCCGTCTACCGAGCAGCAGAGGAGACGTCGAAGGCCAATCGGGCTGTAGCCGATGCTGTTGGCAGGTTCGTCGAAATGCCGCTTGCGTTCTTCCATGGCGACGTGCGGACGTTCTTCGGAAGGCGCTTTGATCTGCAAGTCCGCTTTCGTCAGCTGGATGGCTTTCTCGACCAGGTGATGAGCCCCGGTCAGTGCGTGCGGCTCCATGAAGCCGGCAAGGATGTCGTCTCCAGCTGTCTGGGTTTCCGCAGTCAGGTGGACGAGGCGCCTGCCTGGTTTTCGGCCATCTATCGGTGGGCAGTCGGCAGTCGCATGACCTACGAGCGTCCCATCGGATACCAAAGTCTTGTCTTTGGCTCGGTCGTCGTCAGCACGAACCCGTCAGCCGTGACGGCGCGCGCCTGGTCCGAGATCTCGCGGATGCTCGGCCTCTCCGCAGCGACAATTGGCGCACTTGGCATCCTGGTGTATTTCGTCGTCGAGCGCGCGCTGCGGCCGACGAGAGATGTCGTCAGCGGCCTCAACAGATTAGCTGCGGGCGATCTGAAGTGCCGCCTCCCGCCCTTCCGTCTTGCCGAGTTGCAGAGCATAAGCAGCGTCTTCAACGACCTCGCGAACACCCTGGAAGTCGCGACCTCGGAGCGCGCCGAGCTTGCGCGACGTCTGGTGGAAGCGCGGGAGCAGGAAAGGCGTCACCTCGCAAGGGTACTTCATGACGAGCTGGCCCAGAGCCTCAGTGCCATGAGTGCGACGGCAGCTTCGATCAAGTTCACAGCCACGACCGATTGTCCACCTCTTGTTGCCGAAGCTCAGGCCCTGACGGAAACCGCTGGCAATATCATGAAGGGGCTTCGCAGGACCGTGCAGGAGTTGAGACTGCAGGAGATCGACGACGTCGGCCTGCTCACGAGCCTCGAGGGATTAATCGGCGATCACAATCGCCGCGGTTGCGGGAAGACCCGATTTTTTCTTGAAACGCACGGGGACCTCGATGCGCTCCCCCCGGCGATTACCGTTCACGTCTTTTATATCGTTCAGGAAGGTCTCACAAACGCGGCGAAACACGCGCAGGCGGCCAACGTGCGTGCCGTGGTGCGCATCGATCTTGCCCGAGGTGGTACGCCACCGTCTGGCGCCGGCTCGGTCGAGGCAACGGTTGAAGACGATGGTGCTGGATTAGTGCCTGAGATCAGGAAAGAGACTGGTTTTGGCCTCGGGCTGATCGGGATTCGCGAGAGAACACTCGCGCTGGGCGGGCAGATGAAAGTCATGTCGAGGCCAGAGAAGGGCCTCATCCTTAGTGCCATCATTCCTGTTACCGATATCCGGGGGACAGCATCATGACGCCGCGAAGCATCAGCGTCCTGCTTGTCGATGACCACGCGGTTGTGCGTGAGGGATACCGTCGGCTTCTCGAGAAGCACGAAGGCATTACCGTCGTTGCCGAGGCCGCCGATGCGGCGGCAGCCTATCAAGCCTATAAGAGCAAAAGTCCCGATGTCGTGGTGATGGACGTGTCGCTGCCAGGTCGCGGCGGTATTGATGCCATTCGCCAGATACGTCAGTGGGACCCAGCAGCCCGCCTGCTCGTTTTCACCATGCATTTGAGCGCGACATTCGCTCTCCAGGCCTTCAGGGCCGGTGCGAAGGGCTTCGTTACAAAGAGCAGCCCGCCCGAGTTGCTCGTTAGCGCGGTACGTGACGCGGCTGCCGGCCGCGTTGCAATCTGCCCCGAGATCAGTGAAGCCCTTGCGAGGAACAGCTTGCAGGATGATGCAAGTGCCATTGATAGTTTGTCGCCACGTGAATTCGAAATCCTGCGCATGTTGCTCGCCGGCCGGTCGGGCGAGGACATTGCCGCCGCATTCAATCTCAGTCCGAAGACCGTCTCGAACTACCATTATGCCATCAAGTCGAAGCTCAGCGTTTCTTCCGATGTTGAGCTCGTGCTTTTTGGGCTGCGAAGCGGATTGATAACGCGAGTTGAGGAACGCGAGCACGAGGACAATTTCCGGTCTGCCTGACAGCCGATGGCATTCGGTCCCTGGATGGCCGCTCCCAGGCTCATCCGACTGATGAGAGACGCCACGCAAGATCCGTAAATGCCTCCTTTTCCGGAAGTCTCCAAGCTGGAGAAGCAGTCGCGCACTGAAGGTTGGCTATGCCCGTGCGGACCGCACCCGGAGCGGCCCCGTCCCGGAGACGCTCTCTGCTAAATTGCACCGATGACAATGTTTCCATTGAACCGAGACAACTCTCGGATCAATGTGGTGACATTAATTCGATCGCGCGCTGCAACCAGCGCTTGGCGGTGGCCCGATGGCGCGACTCTCATAGAGACCAGCACATGGATCTGACGGTCACCACAGTCCTCATCGCGTTTGCCGGCGTGTTCCTGATCTGCTTCATGAAAGGCGCGTTCGGCGGCGGGTTTTCCATCGTGGGCATTCCGCTGTTGTCGTTCGTGATGGACCCGGTCACGGCCGGAGGCCTGCTCGCGCCGCTGTTCATCGCGATGGATCTGTTCGCGCTCCGCTACTGGAAACCCTCGACCTGGTCGAAGCCGGACCTCGCGCTTCTGCTGCCCGGCCTCGTAACGGGCATCGGTCTAGGCTATCTGCTATTCCGGGTATTGGACCATCGTGCCGTCGCGATCGTGATGGCGGTCGTCACTTTGGTCTTCGTCGGCCTATGGCTTTTGAGTGCATCGAAGGTGACGGTGCAACCGCGCTCGTCGCCGAAGGCGGTTGCTGCCGGTCTCGCCTCGGGCGTCACCACCATGGTCGCGCATTCCGGCGGTCCGCCGCTTGCGATGTATCTGCTGCCGCTCGGCCTCAGCAAGGAAGTCTACGCCGGGACGACGAGCCTCTTCTTTACAGTTGGCAACGCGACCAAGGCGGTGCCGTGGTTGCTCTTGGTAAGGCCGAGCGGCAACGTCTGGATCGTGATGGCAGCATGCCTGCTCGCCATTCCCAGTGGCGTCTGGCTTGGCTGGCGCCTCCACGGGAAGCTGGACCAGCAACAAATCTACCGGGCCTGCTACGGATTGCTGGTCGTCACGGCATTGAAGCTGCTCTGGGATGGAGTGTCCGGTTACCTCGCGTAGATCGAGAGCGGACGTTCCGTATCCCGACAGGACCGTTCTCAGGGCCTTAAAGTCGCGCGAGCGCAAGTCAAGCTGTCATAGCCGTGCTTGGGACGACTCGACGGCTGTGCACTTGGTCGCAACGACCTTGACGACCAAACCGGCAGTCTCGTGCCGCATTTGCGCTATGGACGCTCCGTTCCGGTGCACCTCAAAGGCCTCATCGTCCTGGTAGACCTCATAGATCAGAAGTCTCGACGCGTCGTCGCGGGGCAGCACCACTTCGAACTGCAGCATGCCGGGTTCATCTTCGAGGCATCGCGCGCGATGGGCCATTACCAGCGGGACGACCTGATCCCGCTTTCCCGGCGCGACTTCGATACTTCCCATAATCACAAGCTTGACCATGACAATCTCCTTCCCTCGCGCCTGAGCGAGATGCGTTGGTGATTCAATGTCGCAACGCCGCTCGCTCGATCTGATGTGTGTGCGCGCGCCACGCGCTCCGAAGTTTTCAAGTTGCCTTGCGAAGAGGCCGGAACGCGTCGCGGACCTCCCGGCTGAAGATCTCCGGCTGCTCCCACGCCGCAAAATGACCGCCGGCGTCGGCCTGATGGAAGTAGATCAGCTTGGGATAGGCCTTCTCGGCCCAACTCCGGGGCGCCACGAAGCTCTCACCGGGAAATGCCGTCACGGCGGCCGGGATCGGGACGTTGGCAGGCAAATAGAGATTTGCCTTGTTTTCCCAGTAGAGCCGGGCAGAGGAAATCGCCGTGTTGGTCACCCAGTACAGCGTGATGTTGTCGAGCACGTCGTCGCGGGTCAGCGCGCCCGCGGAGTGCCCGTTGACGGCGCGCCCGAGCACCGCCGATTGCATCGCCGAGGCCGGCTGGGCAAAGCCGTCGCCGTGGTCGAGCAGCCAGGCTGCAAGGCCAGCCGGCGAATCCGTCAAGGCTGCCAGCGTTTGCGGACGCGTCCCCATGATCTGCGCGTAGGCGCGCCGCTTCGTGAATTGGATCCTGAGCTGGTCGAAGGCGCGCTTCTCATCCGGAGCAAGATTCTCCGGAGCGGGATCGCCCGCTGCAACCGCCTTGAAGATCTCGGGCGGAACGACGCCGGGCAGGTTGACGTGGATGCCGAGCAATTCCGGCGCTCCCAGCTTTGCCATTTCATTGGAGACGGGCGAGCCCCAGTCACCGCCCTGCGCGACGAACTTCTTGTAGCCGAGCCGCTTCATCAGCACGACCCAGGTGCGCGCGATGCGCTGCGGATCCCAGCCGGTCGCGGTCGGCTTGCCGGAGAACCCGTAGCCCGGCATCGAAGGGATCACCAGATGGAAAGCGTCCTCCACGGAGCCGCCATGCGCGGTCGGATCGGTCAAGGGATCGATGATCTTCATCTGCTCGATGACCGAGCCAGGCCAGCCATGCGTCACGATCATCGGCAACGCGTTTTCGTGCCTCGAGCGGACGTGAATGAAGTGGATGTCGAGTCCGTCGATCTCGGTGATGAATTGCGGCAGGGCATTGAGCCGCGCCTCGACCTTCCGCCAGTCGTAATCGGTTTGCCAGTAGCGGACGAGGTCCTGCAGCATAGCGAGCGGCACGCCCTGGGAGTCGTCGGCGACCGTCTCCTTCTCGGGCCACCGGGTCGCCGCAAGGCGACGGCGCAGGTCGACGAGATCGGCTTCGGGAATGTCGACGTGGAACGGACGGATCTCGTCGTTGGTTGCGGCCGGCGCCGGACGTATCGCAAACAGGTTGACGGCGCCTGCAGCGGCAAGTCCAGCGGCAGCTCCGACGAGCAGCTTACGCCTCTCATGATCGATAGTCTCACGGTTTGGCTGCACTGCGGCGATTGCAATTGGCTTCCGAGATTGCGTGGTCACTTGACGATCTCCTCACTATGGGACGCGGCCGGCAAAGCCGCGATCGCTTCGGTGGTTGTCAGGATCGAATGGGCGTAGGTCGGACCGTTCAGTTCGTGCGCGGCATGCATCATGTCGTGGGTAAAAGCGGCCGTAGCGTCGCGCACCAGCGTGACGTGATAACCGAGCTCCATGGCGTAGCGAGCGGTGGACTCGATGCAGGTATTGGCGAGCAGCCCGACTACGATCACGTGCGTGATGCCCTTCTGCTTCAGCAACAAGTCGAGATCGGTGTTAGCGAAGCCGCTTTGTCCCCAGTGCTCATGAGCGACGAGGTCTCCTGGCTTCGGCGCAAAGTCGGGATGCCATTCGCCACCCCACTCCCCGCGCGCGAAGCTGTGGCGATGCATGATCGACCGCTGACTCGGATTGGGATGATCCCAGGCCTCATAGTCGCCCGGCTCCCACCGTCGGTGCGGGACGATGACGACCTGAACGCCTGCCGCACGTACGGCGCCATCCAGCCGGCGAAGGTTGTCGAGAAGCCCAACCTCATCGGCGATCGGCTTGATGCGCGGGTACACCTTGCCGCCCTCGGACAAGAAATCATTGTAGGGATCGACGAAAAGCAGAGCGGTTCTCCCGCGTGGATAGACGGTCTCGGTCACTGTCGCCTCCTCGGGCCGCCCTGCGGCCGGTTGCATCGGGTTCAGTCAGGCAGCTTTTGGCCGGTCTGCTCCCGCATGACGTACTCGGCGTACCAGTCCGGCCAGTTCGCATCGGGGGCGCCTGCCCGCTTCTCATGTTCGCCATGAGCGACGGCTGCGCGACGGAGGGCTGCGGCGAGATCGGCTGGCGAGGCAAATGTCGTGCGATCTTCGCTGACGCGACCCGCCAGCCGCTGCGTGACCTGCTGGAGCAGCCAGACATTTCCGTCCGGATCGTTGAACGTCGTCAACGAGCCGTAGCTGGGGCGATCCGGATCGGGACCCGGGATGCGACCTTGCGGTCCACGGTGAAACACTTCGCTCACGTCGATGCCGCGAGCGATCAGTTCGGCGCGGGCCACCTCGATGTCGTTCACGATGAGAAAGCGGGGTAGCGCCGGTCCGGTGCCGAGATGGATCGAGGCCGGCGAGCCCGGAGGCGTGAATTGCACAGCCCGAGATCCGTCCGCCCTGACGAAATCGGCGTCGAGCCTCCAACCCAGATTTTCATAGAAGCGCTTGGCGCGGTCGACGTCTGAAACGGGAATGACCGTGACTTCCAGCTTCATGTCGACCTTGCCCGGTTTCGCGTCCTTGCTTGCGGTGGCCATGGTTCGCTCCTTCGTTGACGAACCGGGCGCCAATGGCCGCCCGTTGTATTTGAACCGACCTCGCCCCATATTTGCTATGAAAGTCATAGGCACAAGCGCGATGAAGAAAACGTGATGAAGACGATGAATGACAACACTGCTGACCAAACACTCTGCCCCGTGGCACGCGCCGCGACAGTCGTAGGCGATCGCTGGACGGTGTTGATCCTACGGGAGCTGTTCATGCGGATGCACCGCTTCGAGGAGATCCAGGCGCAGACGGGTGCAACACCGCAAATGATTGCGGCGCGACTGAAGAAGCTGGAGGTGGACGGGCTGGTGAAGCGGCGTGTCTACAACAAGCGGCCGCTACGCCACGAGTATCAACTCACGAAGAAAGGCGAGGCCTTCTATCCCGTGATCCTGGCGTTACGCGCCTGGGGAGAGACCTGGTGCAAGTCGCCGAAGGAAACCCGCGCAGTGAACTATACGCACCTCACCTGTGGCAAGCCGGCGGGCCTAGGTCCGGCCTGCGAATCCTGCGGCAAACCACTTCATCGCGAGGATCTGGTCGCCGAGCGGGCTCTCAAATACCAACGAGAGCGCGAGGCACGGTGGGAAGCTTTCAAGGCGAACCGCTAGATATTCCAGTACCCGTGCGAGGGCGTTGCGGTGCCGGATCGGTGAGGCCCGCCAGGCGGATCGCCTCCAGCTCATCCGCGTCGAAAAGTTTTGCGTCGAACAGGTTCCAGAACTCTTCCGAAACGCCTTGGCCAAAGACCAGCACATCATCGGTGTTGATCGAGACGAGAACGCCAGCGTCAAACAACGTTCGGATCGGATGAGCAGCCAGCGACTCGACCCTTCCAAGCATGACGTTCGATGTCGGGCAGATATTCAGGCGAATCTTGTTGTCCGCAAGGAAACGCATGACTTGAGCAGAATTTGCCGCTGCAATGCCATGTTGGACTTCATCAAGCTCAAGCTGCTCAACCGCGCGCCACACCGAGTCAGCGTCGCCCCATTCCCCAACATGCGCCTTCAGTCTTAGACCTCTTTCCTTGGCCATGCGGTAAAGAGGCTTGAACGCTTCGATAGGCTGAGCGAGTTCGTCTCCCGACAGATCAATCGTTTTGTAGACGCCGAGCTCCAGGAATGGCTCGAGCCATTTGATCAAGCTCGCTACGCTGCAATGTCGAGACATCCCGAGTTGCGGAATCCATTCGATCTCAGGAGCCACGCGCGCATGGATGCCGATAAGCTCGCGGGTCAGCTTTTCTGCGCACCCGTCGAACAAAGTGATAGCCCAGACGTCCTCACCGATCTCCAGCCGCGAAACGCCATCATATTGCGCCTGGACGAGCGTCGCCTCGAAGGCCGTCAGGCGGCCCCTCGGACCGTCGAACAGCGGACCGATATGCCCGCTGACCCATTGATGCATTTCAGCCATCGAACCGAGCGGCCTGTCGAGCGGCGCGACGTCGTGTCCCGTCATGCGAGCGATCCATGCTCGATTGCCGCCACCAAAAGCATGGTTGTGCAAGTCGCTCTTCGGAAATGACCGGAGCGCTTCCAAATCGCCGGTCGTCAGCGCCTCTTGAAACGACGTCATGTCACGCGATCACGAGCGCCATCGAGAGAACGTTTTCATAGCGCCTTTACGCCACCCCACACTCATCCTGCCTTCTCTTGGTTCATCCCATGCATCATTCCGCCGATGGTGCTTCCCACGATAATGGCCACGACTACGGGCCAACCAGCAGCCGCCATGAGGATCGCGCCGACGCGCATATCCCCGTCCGGCCGATTATATCCATCTATGGCGGCGAAGACGAACACCGCGATCAGGCAGCCAACTACGTATCGCTTCAACCATTTCACGTCGAAATGCCTTCGCTTCCGGGCATTCGTCTCCTCAAACTCCATCCTGGTTCATCATGTCGGCAATCCCGGCTTTCCCGCTTAAAGCGCGGCGCCTCAATTGAGTGCACCGTAATTTTTCTGCGTGATTCTGGTAGCCTGGGGTCAAGCGCAGCGTTGAACCCCATCCCAGCCCGCGACGTCAAAGATCCGTGTTTTTCAGGGAATGACCCGTCGATACTCTGGGGCTGAGCAGATGAAATTTTGGACGACCGCAACGCTGCTGATCCTGATCGGTATCACAGTCAGCGCGTGCGCGTTTGAGCCTGACAACAAGCCGGCTTACGGCCAAGCGAACGGCAAAAAGTCCGATCGATGATCGTTGAACGGATCGGCGGCTCCTGCTCGCCGATCTCATTCTCGATCAGCGGGCTTAATCAGCGTCAGGATGGAGAGCGCAAAGACACTGGCGCCGCCACTACATCCGATCTTCAGTTTCGTCATTGCTCTCGAGCTTGTTGCGCAATGCCGTGATGAAGCGGTGAACCGTCTGCAGGTCCTTCACCGAAAGTCCTTCCGAAAGGTCGTTGATCCACGGGGCCTGCAAAGCCATCGCGGCGTCGAAAGTGCGCCTTCCCTTGTCAGTCAGGACCACAAGTTGCGCGCGCCGGTGATGGGGGTTGACCTCGAACGCCAAGAGCCCCTCCGCGTGAAGGTCGTTGACGATCCGCTGCACGTTTTGCCGATTGGCACCGAGGTCGCGGGCGAGCCATGCGACCGGCTGCGCTCGCTCTGCGTGCACGATGGCGCCGAGAATCTGCCAGCGGGCACTCGTGAGCCCGAGCCTGGCAACCAACCGGTCACCTGCAGTCAGGACCAGGCTATTCAGCCGGAACAGGTCAAGCATGAGGTTGCTCAGGGCATCGCCGGCAGTCGTTCGTTGGGATTTCAGCATCCGTCACCATAAATCTTTATTGACATCATAATGTCAAATCGGCATTCTAGATATAATACCACATTGACATCATGCAACCAACATAACGGAGGCCTTCATGTCCCACCTACGCCCATTGGACCCCGCGTTTCCGATCGAACGTCAGCTCGGCATCGATACGAGCCCTGTCGTGCTCGTGAATCTGTTCACGCTCGACAAAGCCGATGAGGAAACATTCCTCCGGGTCTGGCAAGACGATGCTGCCTTCATGAAGCGGCAGCCGGGTTTCATCGCTACGCAGCTTCACCGCGCGATCGGCGAAAGCCCGACCTATCTGAACTACGCCGTCTGGGAGTCGACTGACCATTTCCGGGCTGCCTTCACGCACCCTGAGTTCAGATCGAAGATTTCGGCCTATCCCTCTTCTGCCGTTGCGTCTCCGCACCTGTTCCAGAAGGTCGCGGTCCCCGGCATCTGCCTCGCGTAGCTCGCCCGGCAACCCATTTGCGGGAGGAGATCGTCAATACGACTCACGAGCATCTCGTAACGCTGCAGCGCCACGATCGCAACACGTCGATCCGGCAGCAGAGGCGGAAGTTCTACGAGTCCACGATAGCGTCGCATCAGGCGGCGCCGCGCCCGCAACACGAACCCTCGCTCAGGTCGCCGCCTTCTTCTTAGGCTTCGGCTTGGCTGCCTTCGGCATCGGCGCCGGCTCGGGGCCGCCCTCGATCGACGACAGGCGGCCTGCGGTGAAGGTGTAGATGCCGGCACGCGGACCGCTCGCCCAGGTGATCACGGCCACGCGCCTGCCGCCGGCATCATTGGAGAGATTGACGTTGCTCGGCGCACCGATGCCGCGGACCACGTCGCATTCGGTATGGCCGAGCGCGACCGTTCCGCCCGACGGAGCGGGCGCCGTGGTCGAGGCATTGGCATCAACCGGCGCGCCCGCAGGCGCCATGCCTGGACAGGCACCGTCAGCGCTGACCAGATCTTCCGCCGTCACCGGCTTGTCGGGAGTCAGCGGCGGCGATTCGATCGAGATGTTCTTGATGAAGAGCCGGGCCGGCTTATTGAACCATTCGGCATCCCTCGACATCATATCGGACGCGCTGGAGCAGCCCGCGATCAGCGGCGCAAGGGCGCACAACGCCAGCAGAAGCGTCGGAGGAAGCTTTTGATGTTGCACGATAAACTCAAATCCCCGCGTTAAGGACCAGCCCTAAACGATTGTCCCAACATCACTTTGCGGCACGACCGTGACGGAGGCCAGCATTACCCCCAAAGCCGCAAATTATCATTAATTCGACGGCCAATCGCTAGTTGCGCCGCTGCCACCGGCCGCGCTCGTCGGCCTGCCAATACGTGACATCAAATCCGCGAGTCTTGCAATCCGTCCAGGCGCTGCGCGCAAGCGCAAGCGCGTCAGGATCGTCGCCGTTGAACAGGAGCACCACGCGCTCATAGCCCTCCGAATCCTGAGGCAGTGCGGCGTTGTCGATCAGGAAGCGGACATTGGCGCCGTTGGGATTGCCCTCCTCGACCGCCAGCACGACCGGCTGCTCCGCGGCGTCACCGACCCGCCATGTCGCGTGCGGCAGGAAGGAATCGTCGCGATAGGTCCATAGATGCGCGTCGAGCGCATCGGCGCGTTCCTCCGAGGTCGACTGCACCACGACGCGCCAGCCGCGCTCGAGCGATTTCTCGAGCAGCGGCGGTAACACGTTCTCCACCGTCATGTTTTGCAGATGGTAGAACAGCACTTCGGTCATTTGCGCTCGTAGTGGTCGGCGACCAGGCGGTCCAGGAGGCGAACGCCATAGCCGGAGCCCCAGCTCTGGTTGATGTCGGTCTTCGGCGCACCCATGGCGGTGCCCGCGATGTCGAGATGCGCCCAGGGCGTGCCGTCGACGAAACGCTGGAGGAACTGCGCCGCGGTGATCGAGCCGCCATGGCGGCCACCGGTGTTCTTCATGTCGGCGAACTGGGAATCGATCAGCTTGTCGTATTCGGGACCGAGCGGCATGCGCCAGACTTTTTCGCCGCTCTCGACGCCGGCCGTCAGGAGACGTTCGGCGAGCTCGTCATTATTGGAGAACATGCCGGCATGCTCGGTGCCGAGCGCGACCATGATCGCGCCGGTGAGCGTTGCGAGATCCACCATGAATTTCGGCTTCACCCTCTTCGCGACGTACCAGAGTACGTCGGCCAGCACGAGACGCCCTTCGGCGTCGGTGTTGATGATCTCGATGGTCTGGCCCGACATCGAGGTGACGATGTCGCCGGGACGCTGCGCGTTGCCGTCGGGCATGTTCTCGACCAGACCGATGGCACCGACCGCGTTGACCTTTGCCTTGCGCGCCGCGAGCGCGTGCATCAGGCCGACGACGCAGGCCGCTCCCCCCATGTCGCCCTTCATGTCCTCCATGCTGCCGGCCGGCTTGATCGAGATGCCGCCGGTATCGAAGCAGACGCCCTTGCCGACGAAGGCGACCGGCGCCTCTCCCTTCTTGCCGCCGTCCCAGCGCATGATCACGGTGCGGCTCGGCCGTGCCGAGCCTTGCCCGACGCCGAGCAGCGCGCCCATGCCGAGCTTGTGCATCGCCTTGACGTCGAGAACCTCGACCTTGACACCGAGCTTGCGGAGCTGGCTCGCACGCCGCGCGAACTCCTCGGGGTACAGCACGTTCGGCGGCTCGTTGACGAGATCGCGCGCTATCAGCACGCCGTCTACCACATGGCCCGCCGGCGCGAAGGCCTTTTTCGCCGCAGCCAAGTCAGCGACGGCGAACGCGACGTCGGCACGCAAGGCACCGCCCTCCTCGCCATCCTTCTTCTTCGTCTTGTAGCGATCGAATTTATAGGCGCGCAGCCGCAGGCCCGCGCCGATCGCGACCGCCTGCTCCGCTGTCATGGCGCCGTCAGGCAGTTCGGCCATGATGGTTACGGCGCTTGCGCCAGCCTTCAGCTTGCCGGCCGTCACGCCACCGAACTTCAGAAAATCGTTGAGCTTCAGGGCCGGAGCCTTGCCAGCCCCGATCACAATCAGGCGGCTCGCCTTCAGCCCCTCGGGAGCCAGGATGTCGAGCGCCGCGCCCGTCTTGCCCTTGAACTGACTCGCCTCGGCGGCCCGCTTGACCATGTCCGCTGCCGATCCGAGCGCCTTGGCGGTCGCTGGGCCGAATCGCAGGCCGTCGTCGCAAAACGCCACCAGCGTGTCGCGCGGGATGGCGGAAAACGGGACAAAGCCGACCTTAACGGCGTCGGACATGGATAACTCCTCCAAAAGACGAGACTTTTGCCACCCCTTGGGCACCGCTCCGGGTACCGGCTGAATGACGATTCACTGCTCCGGGGCGCACTATGACCTGTCCGCGCCTCGCATGCCAAGCGCCGCCCGTGGCCGGCGGGCCACAAGAAGGAAATATTAGCCATATGATGAGGGTGCCACGGGGCAGCCATTTTGTTGACGGATCAAAGGGATGGTAGTGAGAGTGTGAAGTGGTGAAAGACGTGGCAGAACGATCCTTGGGGATCCCTTTGGGGATGGGTCGGGATGTCCGGAATTTGGGACCCAGAAGGGGCCTGGTGGGGATCGTGCGGTAGCGCATGGGGTCGATCGACAGGTATATTTTCCGCACGACGCTGGCGTCGTTTGCGCTGGTCCTGGTCAGCCTCACCGGCGTGATCTGGATTACGCAGGCGTTGCGCGGCATCGACCTGATGACGAGTCAGGGCCAGACGATCCTGACCTTCCTCGGCATCACCAGCCTCGTGATTCCGGCGCTGGTGCTGATCATCTCGCCGATTGCGCTGATGATCGCGATCTCGCACACGCTGAACAAGCTCGCGACCGATTCCGAGATCATCGTGATGAACGCCGCCGGCTTCTCGCCGTTCCGGCTGTTCTATCCGTTCTTCTATGCCACCTGCGTGGTGGCGCTGCTGGTCGCCTTCATCGCCGCCTATCTCGCCCCCGACGGCATGCGGCGGATCAAGCAATGGGACGCCGAGATCACCGCCGACGTCCTCACCAACATCCTGCAGCCCGGCCGCTTCGCCCAGCTCGACCAGAACCTCACGATCCGGATTCGCGAGCGCCAGCCCGGCGGCATCATGGCCGGCATCTTCATCGACGACCGCCGCGATCCGAAGGAGCGCAACTCGATCGTCGCCGAGCGCGGCACGGTGGTGAAGAGCGGCGGCGAGACCATCCTGGTGCTGGAGGACGGCAATCTGCAACGCTTCGAGGTCGGCAAGCGCGATCCCGCACTCGTGACCTTCGCCCGCCACGGCTTCGACATGTCGAAATTCTCCAACCAGGGGCGCGACGTCACGCTCGGAATTCGCGAACGCTATCTCTGGGAGCTGTTCTCCCCCTCCGAGGACGATCCGGTCTACAAGTCGGTGCCCGGCCAGTTCCGCTCGGAGCTGCATGACCGCATTATGGCGCCGCTCTATCCCTTCGCCTTTGCGGCGCTGACCTTCGCCTTCCTGGGCGCGCCGCGCACCACCCGTCAGAGCCGCAACTTCTCGATCGGCAGCTCGATCCTCGCCGTGTTCGGCCTGCGCATGGCGGGCTTCGCCTGCTCGGTGATGGCGGTAAAGTCGCCGGTGGCGCCTCTCGTGCAATATGCCATGCTGGCGATCGCCATCGGCCTCGGCGTCTGGATGATCGTCGGCGGCATCGTGGTGGAAGCGCCGCCTGCGCTGCTGGAAGCCGTCAACAAATCCAATGCGCGTATTGCGCGGCTGTTCCGACGACCGGTTGCCGCATGAGCATGCTCACCAACACACTCGGACGCTATTTCGCGGGCCGCTTCGTCATCGCGGCGCTGGGCGTGTTCGCGAGCATTTTCCTGCTGCTGGTGCTGGTCGACTACATCGAGATGGTGCGCAAGACCTCAGGGCTTGCGTCCGCCTCCGCGATCATGGTGGCCGAAACGTCGTTGTTCCGCGTGCCGCAGCTCCTGGAGAAGCTGACGCCGTTCTGCATGCTGATCGGCGCCATGACCTGCTACCTTGCCCTCTCCCGCCGGCTCGAACTCGTGGTGGCACGGGCTGCCGGCATTTCCGCCTGGCAGTTCATCTCCCCCGCGCTCGGTAGCGCGCTGCTGATCGGGGTGATCGCGACGGTTGCCTACAATCCGATGTCGGCGAACCTGCGCGAGCTCTCCAAGCGCATGGAGGCAGAACTGTTCGGCTCGGCGCCCGGCGGCGGCATCCAGGATGCCTCCGGCTTCTGGCTCAACCAGGTCACCAGCGAAGGCCAGGTCATCATCAACGCCGCACGCAGCGAGCAGCAGGGCATTCGGCTAACCGGCCTGACGCTGTTCCGGTTTGATACAGAGTATCACTTCAAGGAGCGTATCGAGGCGCGCGAGGCAACGCTCGAGGATGGCCGCTGGGTGTTCAGGACGGTACGGCGTTTCTCCCTGGACGCGCCCCCTGTCGATCAGGACCGCCTGGAGATTCCCACGACTCTGACCGAAGCGCAGGTTCGCAACAGCTTTTCCACACCCGAAACTGTGTCCTTTTGGCAACTACCGAGCTACATCCGTTCGTCGGAAAGCTCGGGCTTCGCGACAGCCGGATATCGACTCCAGTACCATAAGCTTCTGGCGCAGCCGTTTCTGCTTGCAGCGATGGTGATGCTGGCGGCTTCGGTGTCGTTGCGTTTCTTCCGGATGGGCGGCGTGCAGAAGATGGTTTTGAGTGGCGTGGGCGCAGGCTTTCTGCTCTACGTCCTGTCCAAAGTTACTGAGGATTTGAGCAAGGCTGAGTTGATGCATCCGATCGCTGCGGCGTGGCTGCCCGTTGTGGTGGGCGGCCTCACCGGCTTTTTGGCCTTGCTCTATCAGGAGGACGGATAGTGACTGCCGTCCACCGAGAGCTCGTGTCTCGTTTGACGCGGCGCACCGAGGCGCGCGCGAACGGATGTGGCTTGCCTGCCCGTAGTCTCCTGCTCGCCTTCCTTGCCGCGCTCGCGCTGGGTGGATTGCTCGATCTTGCCGCGACCGCGCCTGCGGCCGCGCAGAGCTTCACCTACAATCCGCTGCCGCCGCGTCCGAAGCCGCCGAAGGCCCCCAACGACAACCAGATGCTCGTGCAGGCGACCGAGGTCGACTACGACTACAACAATTCGCGCGTCTCCGCGGTCGGCAACGTCCAGCTGTTCTACAACGGCACCAGCGTCGAGGCCGACAAGGTCATCTACGATCAGAAGACCAAGCGCCTCCATGCCGAAGGCAACATCCGCATGACGGATGCCGACGGCAAGATCACCTACGCCGAGATCATGGACCTCTCGGACGACTACCGCGACGGCTTCGTCGATTCGCTGCGCGTGGACACCGCCGACCAGACCCGCATGGCCGCGAGCCGCGCCGACCGCTCCAGCGGCAACTACACGGTGTTCGAGAACGGCGTCTACACCGCCTGCGCGCCGTGCAAGGACGATCCGAAGAAGCCCCCGCTGTGGCAGGTCAAGGGTGCCCGCATCATCCACGACCAGCAGGAGAAGATGCTGTACTTCGAGACGGCGCAGCTCGAATTCTTCGGCGTGCCGCTCGCCTACATGCCGTACTTCTCGACTCCCGACCCGACGGTGAAGCGCAAGACCGGCTTCCTGATGCCGGGCTTCACGTCCTATACGGCGTTCGGTTATGGCGTCGAAGTGCCGTTCTACTGGGCGATCGCCCCTGACATGGACGCGACCTTCAATCCGCGCATCACGTCCAAGCAGGGCGTGCTGTTTCAGGCTGAATTTCGCCAGCGCCTGATCGACGGCGCCTACCAGATCCGCGTCTACGGCATCGATCAGCTCAACCCCAGCAATTTCGCCGGCCAGCCGGGCGACCGCCAGTTCCGCGGCGGCGTCGAGACCAAGGGCCAGTTCGCGCTGAACGACAAATGGGTCTGGGGCTGGGACGGCGTTCTGCTCTCCGACTACTACTTCATGTCGGACTACCGGCTGTCGCAGTACCGCGACCCCTTCTCCTCGTTCCTGAGCCTGCCGACGGAAGCGATCTCCCAGCTCTATCTGACGGGGGTGGGCAACCGCAGCTACTTCGACGCGCGCACGATGTATTTCCTGAGCTTCTCGGGCAATCAGCAGCAGGTGCCGGTCGTCTACCCCGTGATCGACTACTCGAATGTGATCAACTATCCGATCTTCGGTGGTGAGGTCTCCTACAAGACGAATTTCCTCAACCTGACGCGCAACGACGCGGTGTTCGATCCGATCACCACGACCGCCAACACCAACGGCCTCTGCACCACCACCTCGGCCGACACCGCCGCGCGCACGCCCTCACAATGTCTGCTGCGCGGCTTCCCCGGCACCTACACGCGCCTGACGGCCGAAGCGCAGTGGCGCAAGTCCTTCACCGATCCCTTCGGTGAAATCTGGACGCCGTTCGCCATCCTGCGTGCGGACGCGATCAACTCCTCGGTTTCGAACCAGCCGGGCGTGTCGAACTATCTTCCGGTCGGCGACACCCAGGCGCTGCGCCTGATGCCGACGGTCGGCCTCGAGTACCGCTATCCCTTCATCAACGTCCAGCCGTGGGGCTCGACGGTCGTCGAGCCGATCGCGCAGGTCATCATCCGGCCGAACGAGACCTATGCCGGCAAGCTCCCCAACGAGGACGCGCAGAGCATGGTGTTCGATGCGAGCAATTTGTTCAGCGTCGACAAGTTCTCGGGCTACGATCGGGTCGAAGGCGGCGGCCGCGCCAATGTCGGCGTGCAGGCCACCACCCAGTTCGACAAGGGCGGCGCCGTCAAGGTGCTGTTCGGGCAGTCCTACCAGCTGTTTGGCATGAACTCTTTCGCTGTCCAGGATTCCACCAATACCGGCCTGGATTCAGGTCTCGACAAGCCGCGATCCGACTATGTCGCGAGCGTCGGCTATTCGCCGAACCGGACCTACACGTTCAGCGTGCGCGGCCGGTTCGACGAGCAGACCTGGAATGTCGAGCGCTTCGAGGCTGAAGGTCGTGCCAATTTCGACCGCTGGTCAGTCAGCATGATCTACGGCAATTATGCGCCGCAGCCGGAACTCGGCTACCTGACCCGCCGCGAGGGCATCCTCACCAGCGCTTCGGTGAAGGTCGCGGCCAACTGGGTGGTCCAGGGCTCTGCGCGCTGGGACCTCGAGGCCAACAAGATCAATCAGTATGTGGTCGGCGCCGGCTATGTCGACGATTGCTTCGTGCTGGCGGCGAACTATGTAACGTCCTATAGCTACTCGGCGGGCAGCACCCCGCCTGTTCTGAGCCACGCGTTCATGTTCCAGATCGGCCTGCGAACGCTGGCGAACTCCTCGGGAACCAGCGGCACTGCCGGCATGCAGTAGGCCGATTTGACCTTGCGGGGCTTGTTCTGATCGCAAGCATACGAGCGACGACATCTATGACGACCACTTTGCGAGTCCATCGCCTTCCCCTCATCGCGCTCGGCATCTCCCTGCTCCTGATCGGCGGCGCAGCCCCGTCGCGGGCGCAGACCGTCGTCGTCATGGTCAATGGCGAGCCCATCACCGATTTCGACATCGAGCAGCGCAGCAAGCTCGACGTCCTGACGAACCAGAAGAATGCTGGCCGGCAGGAGGTCATCAACGAGCTGATCGACGAGAAAGTGAAGATCAAGGAAGGCAAGAAATACGGCGTCGAGCCCACCAGCTCCGATGTCGACCAGTCCTTCTCCGGCATGGCCCAGCGCATGCGCATCTCGCCAGAGCAGCTCGCGAAATCACTCGAGGTGAAGGGCGTGCGGCCAGAAACGTTGAAGAACCGCATGCGCGCCGAAATGGTCTGGACCAGCCTCGTTCGCGGGCGCTTCAAGGAACAGCTGCAGGTCGGCGAGCGCGATGTCGCGTCCGCCGTGCAGGCCCAGAACGGCGAGAAGCTTCAGGTCGAGGGATTCGAATACAAGATGCAGCCGATCGTTCTCATCGTGCCGCGCGGCTCGTCGCAGGCGGCAACCGAGGCGCGGCACAAGGAGGCCGAATTGTACCGCAGCCGCATCACGAGCTGCGATGAAGCCAATTCGCTGTTCCGCTCGACTCCCAATGCGGCGATCCGCGAGAGCGTCACCAAGACCACCGCGGACCTCCCGGAGGCGCTTCGCAAGGTGCTCGACGACACGCCGATCGGCCATCTCACCCCGCCGGAGGTCACCAAGCAGGGCATCGAAATGGTCGTGCTGTGCGCGCGCAATCCGACCATGATCGACACGCCGAAGCGGCGCGAGGTCCGTGAGAAGATGTACGTCGAGAAGTACGAGAAGACCTCGAAGCGGTACCTGGCGGAAATCCGCAAAGCGGCGATGATCGAATATCGTTGATGGCAAGGCCCCTCGCGCTGACCCTGGGCGAGCCTGCCGGCATCGGCCCCGATATCACGATCTCGGCCTGGCTGCGCCGCAACGAGCTCGAGCTGCCCGCGTTCTATCTGCTCGGCGATGACGCGCTGATCGCGCGCCGCGCCAAGGCGCTCGGCGCCGATATCAAGATCGCGCGAGTGCGTGCCGAGGAAGCGGTCGCCGCCTTCCCCGACGCCCTGCCGGTGGTTGCCACCGGCGAGATCGCAACGGCCGGGCCGGGCCGGCCCGACGAGAGCAGCGCGCCCGCAGCGCTCGCCTCCATTCGCCAGGCCGTCGCCGACGTCCACGAAGGCCACGCTGGCGCCGTCGTCACCAACCCTATTGCCAAGAGCGTGCTCTACCGCGCGGGCTTCCGCCATCCCGGCCACACCGAATTTCTCGCCGAACTCGCCGAACATGACGGACGCGTGCCGCAGCCTGTGATGATGCTCTGGTCGCCGCGACTTGCGGTGGTACCGGTGACCATTCATCTTTCGCTGCGCGACGCGCTGACACAGCTCTCGCGCGAGCTCATCGTCTCGACGGTGCGCATCGTCGCAGCCGAGCTGAAATCCCGTTTCGGCATCAGCCGGCCGCGAATTGCGATCGCCGGTCTCAATCCGCATGCCGGCGAGGACGGCTCGCTCGGCCACGAGGAGCAGACCATCGTCATGCCGGCGATCAAGATGCTGCGCAACGACGGCATCGAGGCCAGAGGCCCCCTGCCAGCCGACACCATGTTCCACGACGCCGCGCGAAACACCTATGACTGTGCGGTCTGCATGTATCACGACCAGGCGCTGATCCCGATCAAAACGCTCGCATTCGACGACGCGGTCAACGTCACGCTCGGTCTGCCCTTCATCCGGACATCGCCGGATCACGGCACGGCGTTCGACATCGCAGGCACGGGGAAGGCCAATCCCGCAAGCCTGATCGCGGCGCTGCAGCTGGCAAGCCGCATGGCCGCGCAACCGGCATGAGCGCGATCGACGACCTCCCGCCGCTTCGCGAGGTCATTCGCCAGCATTCGCTGTCGGCCCGCAAGTCGCTGGGCCAGAACTTCCTCCTCGACCTCAACCTGACAGCGCGCATCGCGCGTGCCGCTGCACCGCTCGAGAATTCGACGATCGTCGAAATCGGTCCGGGTCCCGGCGGATTGACCCGTGCCCTGCTCGCGCTTGGTGCTGCGCGCGTCATCGCGATCGAGCATGACGAGCGCGCGATTCCCGCCTTGCAGGATATTTCCGCGCGCTATCCGGGGCGGCTCGAGATCGTGCATGGCGATGCCATGACTTTCGATCCGAGGCCCCTGCTCGCAGGCCAGGCGGCAAAGATCGTCGCCAACCTGCCCTACAACATCGCGACCCAGCTCCTGATCGGCTGGCTCACCAGCGAGCCGTGGCCGCCGTGGTACGAGATGATGGTCTTGATGTTCCAGCGCGAGGTTGCCGAGCGCATCGTGGCGCGCGAGAACGAGGAGGCCTATGGACGCCTGGGCGTGCTCGCCAACTGGCGCGCTGAGACAAAAATCCTGTTCGACATCTCGCCCTCCGCCTTCGTGCCGCCGCCAAAGGTCACCTCCTCCGTCGTGCGCCTCGTGCCGCGCGCGGCGCCTCTGCCCTGCGACCGCCGGCTGCTCGAACAGGTCGCGGCCGCCGCCTTCGGCCAGCGCCGCAAGATGCTGCGCCAGAGCCTGAAATCACTTCAGGCCGATCCCGCGCGCCTCGCCGCGGCCGCTGGCGTCGATGCGACGCGACGCGCCGAGACCATTCCGGTCGCGGGCTTTGTTGCCATGGCGCGTGAATTGGCCGATATACGACGCCAAGCCTGAAGCACGATCCGGACCCGCAGGGCCGCGCCAGCGCAAAGTGCGCAGCGGTTTTGCAAAGAGGTCATGCGCAAACAACAAGCCAACGCGCGATGATCGCGCTTTGGCGGAAATTTCGGAGGAAGGAAAATGGCGTTGATGCGTCGGCAGTCCCTGGTCAAGTTCGATGCGCCCTTGTGCGAGACCATCATCGACACGCCCAAGCCGCAAGGACGCGAGGTGCTGGTGCGCATCGAGCGCTGCGGCCTGTGCCATTCCGACCTGCATATCCAGGACGGCTATGCCGATCTCGGCGGCGGCAAGAAGCTCGACACCACGCGCGGCATGACGCTGCCGTTCACGCTCGGCCACGAGATCGCCGGCCTCGTGGAGGAAGTCGGCAGCGATGTGCCGGCTGGCCTCGTCGGCGCCAGGAAAGCGGTCTTCCCGTGGATCGGCTGCGGACAGTGCCGCGACTGCGCCAATGGCGATGAGAATATCTGCGCCAAGCAGCGCTTTCTCGGCGTCTCCATCGACGGCGGCTTTGCCAGCCACGTGCTGGTGCCCGATGCAAAATACCTGCTCGACTACGATCCCCTGCCGGTCAACCAGGCCGCGACATTGATGTGCTCGGGCGTGACCGCCTACGGCGCGCTCAAGCGCCTCGTCGACCGTCCGCGCCAGCGCAACCTCTTGCTGATCGGCCTCGGCGGTGTCGGCATGATGGGCCTGTCATTCGCGCAGGCCATGTTCAAGCAGCCGATTACGGTCGCCGATCTGAGCCCGGCGGCGCGCGAGACCGCGCTGAGGAACGGTGCGGCGACCGCCTACGATCCGGCCGAGCCGGAGGTTATCAGGCGCATCCTTAAGGAGACCGACGGCGGTTTCGATGAGGTGGTCGATTTCGCCGGCAACGAGAGGTCGATGGCGTTCGCAGTCTCCGTGCTCGCGCGCGGCGGCAAGGTCGTTGTCTCCGGCCTGATGGGCGGCCAGTTCACGCTGCCGATGGTGCAATGGGTGTACAAGCGCATGACCATCGAGGGCTTCATGGTCGGCACGCTTGCGGAAGCCCACGAGCTGATGGCGCTCGCCCGCGCCGGCAAGATCAAACCGACGCCGATGCAGGAAGAACCGATGGCCGACGTCCAGAAATGGATCGATAGCCTGCGCGCCGGCAAGGTCGTGGGCCGCATCGTGTTGAAGAACTGATCGACTCGAACGCGCCGGGTTCAGCTCGTTCGTCCCTGACGGCCCAGGACGAGGCCATAGACGAAGAGCAGGATCACTGCGCCGACGATCGCGCCGATGAAGCCTGCAGATTCGCCCGCCCGGTACCAGCCCACCGACTGGCCCAGGAACGTCGCGACGAACGCGCCCACGACTCCCAGGATGGTGGTCAGGATGAAGCCCTTCGGCTCGTTGCTGCCCGGCATGATGAATTTTGCGATTACGCCGACGATAAAGCCGATGATGATAGTCCAGACGATCCCCATCTCGTTGCTCCTGTCATGGGCCGGCACGTGTGGTGATCGGCATCCTGAAAGAGATCACACGGGAGCGCCTTTGACATAGATCAACATAGGCCGGCGTTCTCGGGCCGCCCTGACTGCACAAGACCGTCATCGGGTCGCGCGAGGGAGGCCGGCATGGCAATGCTGGGCGAGATCACCCACACCACCACCTACAAATATGCAAAGCCTGTTACGTTCGGGACGCATCGGGCGATGTTCTTGCCGAGGCGCGGTGCATCTGCCCGGCTGCTCGGTTGGTCGGCGAAAACCAGCCCGACGTCGAAGATCCACTGGATTACCGATTCCCGCTCCAACACCGTTACGGTGATGGAGTTCGCAGAGCCGAGCAGCGAGCTGACCTTCACCTTCCAGGTGCGCGGCGTGTTCTTCGGCATCAAAGGCATTGAATCCTTTCCCCTGGAGTCGCGCGCCGATGAAATCCCCGTGCAGTATTCGCCCGACGAGTGGACCGACCTCGCCGGTTACTTGCGTCCCCACGCCGACGACCCCGACGGCATCGTTGCAGCGTGGACGAAGGCCTTCGTCGCCGGCGACCAGGACCAGACGACAGACGTTTTGCACCGGATCCTGCGCACGTTTCGTGAGGGGTTCAGCTACCGCGCCCGAGAAACGCAAGGCACACAATCCCCGAGCGAGACGCTGCGTACGAAATCCGGCACATGCCGGGACTACGCCTGGCTGATGATCGAGGTGCTGCGCCGCCTCGGCCTCGCCTCACGCTTCGTCAGCGGCTACCTTTACGACCAGGCGCTGGATGGCGGCGCCGTGGGCATGACCGGCTCCGGCGCCACGCATGCGTGGCTCCAGGTGTTTCTCCCCGGCGCCGGATGGCTGGATTACGACCCGACCAACCAGATCAATGCAGGCTTCGATCTCATCCCGGTCGCGGTCGCCCGGCATCCTGGCCAGGCCATTCCGCTGGAGGGATCGTGGTTCGGTGATGCAGGGGACTATCAGGGCATGTCGATCAAGGTCGCGGTTCACAAGATCGGCGAGATCCGCGATCCCTCCGAGAGCTGAATGGCCCGGGACAGCTCAGTCGTCGGACCGCGGTGCGCTCCTCGGAAGGATCAGCCGCACATACGTCCCTGCCCCCAGCTCGCTGTCCAGCCTGATGCGGCCGCCCAGGCGTTCGGTGACGACACCATGGACGACGTGCAGTCCAAGCCCCGTCGCGCCATGGTGACGTCGCGTGGTGAAGAACGGATCGAAAGCGGAGTGCTTGACGTCCGGCGGCATTCCGCGGCCGTCGTCGGACACGACGAGCTCGACCTGATCATCACCCGCAGATCTCAGATCGACACGGATCTGACCTCCGGCACCATCCGGCCATGCATGGGTCATGGCATTCATGACCAGATGGGTCAGAACCTGCCCGAAGGGACCGGGATAGCTGTCCATTTCGAGACCTCGCGCGAGGCGCAGATCGAGTGCGATACCGCGGCGATGGCATTCGCGATCGAGATGCGACAGCAATTGCTCCGACAATTCGGCAGCGTCGAAGCGGCGCAGCGCTGATTGACCCGGATCGAGCGCGACCTGCTTGAAGGACTGGATCCGCTCCGCCGCGCGCGACAGGTTGGCGATGAGCTGGGCGGACGCGTCGCCGGCGAGGCTGATGAACTCGTTGAGGCTCGAGCGTCGAACCTTGCCGCCCGCAACTTCCGAGGTGAAGGCCTCCGACTTGCGCTGAAGCGTCGAGGCGATCGTCAGGCTGCTGCCCACGGGACCGTTGATTTCGTGCGCCACGCCGGCAACCATCCGGCCGAGCGCCGCGAGCTTTTCGGCCTCGATCAGCGACTGCTGGGTCTCGCGCAAATGACGCAACGCGGTTTCGGCGGCGTCCCTTGCCTTGCGCACCTCCGCCTCGGCGCGCTTGCGTTCGGTGATTTCCTCGGCCGCGACGTTGACCGCGATGATATCGCCGCTCGGCGCACGCAGCGGATGCCAGTAGGTCACCCAGTAACGCTCCTCGGCCTGATCGGCGCGCTGGCCGGCGACCTCTATGCCGACCACCGGCTCTCCAGTATCCATGATCGAGCGGACGATCTCTGCGACGGTATCCGCCAAGGCCGGAACGCAATCCCGCACGAAGCGGCCGAGATGGTTTTCGACCGAGATGCCGCAGATCTCGGTGAGCCGCTGGTTGATTTGCAGGTAACGGCAATCCGGGGAGAGGCAGGCAAGTCCAATTGGTGCAGTGTCGTAAATCGATTTCAGAGCGGGCTGCTCCGGAAACAGCAACACCTCGGATGCGAGCGCTGATTTTGACGCCTGTACCATGACCGCCTCGACATTGTTTTTGTACGTTCGAGTCGCATCCTCTTTGGCTGAGCCGGCCCCTCGCCGCTATCGTTCCAGGACGACACACAGCGTCTCTCCGGCTTCGGCAAAACCGCGGTATACTATCCAAATCCTGCAAAATTGAGATTGCGGCCGTGTCGCCTCAATGCGCGTGTCCATCCCTGCCCGTCAGCTTCGCCAGCTCGCTCGCCGTCTCCAGGATCATGTCGATCCGCTGCTGCAAGCGCTGCTGCAAATCGGGGATGTTGACCTTGTCGGTGACACGGTAGGCATTGCCGATGCGTTCCACATATCCCTGCCTGATCATCTCCTCGAGCCTGCGCAGCACGGTTGCGCGTGGCAGCTTCAGCGCGGCCGCAACCATGCTCGCCCGCACCGGCGAGCACATCGCGGTTCGCAGGAACAGGTAGATGCCAATAGTGCGGAAGGTGGCGCTGTCGTTCTGCCTGACGAAGTCGGCGCCGTAGTCGTCGTTGAGGCTGCGGATCAGGCCGAGATAGAGCCTGCTCAGCAGCATGCGCTCCCGCGCCATCGCGATGCGGGCCGGCGGCTGGACGGTGTCGAGCAGGACGAACTCCTCGCCCGCAACCGACCACTTTTCGGCAGAACTGCTCTTGTCGGAATGATCGTGGAAAAGGGCCATGGCCATGATCCATCAAAACGATACCGCAGGCCAAGTTTATCGCCTTGGTGGCACCGTCGGATAGGCAAATTTGCGGCAGGGAACCCGAACTTCGAGATTGTGACCCCAGGCGGCTGGCTGCTCGGAAACGCAAATCTCGATCAAACGATTGTCCCGAAAATCGTTCATTTTCGCGGCGCAACGAACGCTGCGCAGGCCCGATTTAAGCCTCATCCTCTCCGGATTTGCGGCTCATTGCCACCCAACTCTTTGACGAGAAGGGGGACAGTGACGTGTTGCGTAAGGCGTAGCCGGGAGACCAGGATGGGCAACCGAACCGCGAAATTCCTATCGGCTCTGTTTGCGAGCGTACTCGCCGGCATACCTTTGAGTGCGGAATCGCAAAACGCGGCGAGCGCCCCGGACGCAGCAGACGCGCAGAATGCGTCGCAAAATTCGTCAAGCGCCACCGACGATTGCCTTCGCGCACCGAAGGGCACAGCGCCCGAGGGTCAGCACTGGTACTATCGCGTCGAACGCGGCACCAAGCGGCAGTGCTGGTATCTGCGGGAGGAAGGCGCGAAAACTGCCCAGAG
This sequence comes from Bradyrhizobium sp. UFLA05-125, assembly GCF_059803515.1. NCBI lineage: Bacteria > Pseudomonadati > Pseudomonadota > Alphaproteobacteria > Hyphomicrobiales > Nitrobacteraceae > Bradyrhizobium > Bradyrhizobium sp. UFLA05-125. The sequence continues at coordinate 588,985 of NZ_JBANBJ010000001.1, forward strand.
CGCGCAGACGACACAAAGCGCACAGGCGACGCAGAGCGCGCCGGCGACGCAGAGCGCGCCGGCGACCTCAGCCACGCAGAAGGCCGACAAGCCTGCGCCGCGCTCGGTGCAGGACGCGCACGCCGAACTCCCAACACAGACCGCTTCTGCAACAACCGACGCGACCGCATCAATTCCGACGCCGAGCGTACCTAGCACACCGCCCGCAGCGCTTCAGCGTCCGGTCGCGGTGGCCGATGCCGGTGCAGGCCAGCCGACCGTCGATGCGCGCTGGCCCGACCCGGGTGCGGCCCCCTCGCCCGCCCCGCAAGCCGCGCCCGCGCCCGCGCCGAAACTCGCCGATGCACGGCCCGCGCCCAAACCGCAGACTTCGCCCTCCGCCGGCTCGATGACGCTCGCCTCGGCCGATGCCCCGGCCGAAAAGCCGACCGGTTCGCTGCAGACCCTGCTGCTCGTCATCGGCGGTGCGCTGGCGCTCGCCGGCATCACCGGCAGCGTCATCTATCGCTTCGCCGGCTCGCGCAGGCGCGTCCAGGCTGAAGGCGGCCGCCGCCGCGTCAATTGGGAGCCCGCGCAGGACGACAGGAGCCACGCGCCGTGGATCGATGCGGCGGCAACTGCCGCACCGCGCGCACAGCGGCCGCGCCCGGTCGATTTCGGTGCTGCGCTGGCCACGGCGGCCAACGCCAATGGCAAGACCGCCAATGGCAAGACCAATGGCGCCTCCGCGCTGCACGTGGATCAGCGTCTCGAGGATGCAACGAGCGAGTTCGAAGAGCTGGTCCCCGAGGATCTGGACCGCAAGGACCTGCACGTCGCATCGGGCGCGGAAACCGACGAGCCGCATGTCGCCGCTGTCGATGCAGCTGCGGATGACGGCGACGACCGCGATGCCGACGCGGTCGATATCGATGCGATCACCGCGATCCTGGAACGGCTGGCGAAGGAAGGCCCGCGGCTGGCGCCGCCTAACCCTGAAGCTGACCTTGCAGACCTCGTACAAAGCCAACGACGCCAATCCGCCGCTCGCGCTTGAGGCGCTCGGCCTTCAGGATCGACTGCACCTCGGAGAAGGCTTCATCGACATCGTGGTTGATGACGATGTAGTCGTACTCGGCCCAGTGGCTCATCTCGTGGCTGGCGCGGCTCATCCGGTTGCGGATCACCTCGTCGGAATCCTGCGCACGCGAGTGCAGGCGCTTCTCGAGATCCGCCGCCGAGGGCGGCAGGATGAAGACGCTGACGACGTCGGCGCGCGCCTTCTCGCGCAGTTGCTGCGTGCCCTGCCAGTCGATGTCGAACAGCACGTCCTGCCCTGCCGACAGCGCGGCCTCGACCGGAGCGCGCGGCGTGCCGTAGCGGTTGTCGAACACGATCGCCCATTCCAGCAGTTCGTCACCCTTCACCATCGCCTCGAAGCGCGGCTTGTCGACGAACAGGTAGTCACGGCCGTCGACCTCGCCGGGCCGCATCGCGCGCGTGGTCGCGGAGACCGACATCTTCAGTCCGGGCATTCGCTCGATCAACAGGCGCGACAGCGTCGTTTTGCCCGCGCCGGAGGGTGAGGACAGCACGAACATCAGTCCGCGCCGCTCGACACCATCAGTTCCGTGACCGCCCGTCGTCATCGATCACTCCAGATTCTGAACCTGCTCGCGGAACTGCTCGACCACATTCTTCATGGCGAGCCCCGTATTGGTCAGCTCGATGTCGTTCGACTTCGAGCAGCAGGTGTTGACCTCGCGGTGAAACTCCTGCGCCAGGAAATCGAGCTTGCGCCCGATCGGGCCGCCCTTGCCGATCAACTCGCGCGCCTGCGCGACATGGGAGGCGATGCGGTCGAGCTCCTCGCGGATGTCGGCCTTGGTCGCGATCAGGATCGCTTCCTGCATCAGGCGATCCTGATCGAAGCGATCGGAGGTGTCGAGCAACGTCGCGATCTGCTCGGCGAGTTTTGCCTTGATCGCCTCCGGCTTGCGGCCGGGCGCGGCTTCCGCCTTCTTCGCCAGCGCCTCGATCTCGTCCACGCGCTGGGTCAGGATCTGACCAAGCGAGGTACCCTCGCGCTTGCGCATGTCGAGGAGCTCGGCGAGCGCCTTGTCGAAGGCTTCGGCCGCGGCGGCGCGCGCCGCCTTGTCCTCTTCCTCGTTGCCTTCGGGCTCGGCGACCTCGATGACGCCCTTGATGGCCAAAAGCCCGTCGATGCTCGGCGCCACCGCGTCGACCTTGCCGGCGATCTGCGAGGCGGCCTTCAGCACGGCTGAGAGCACGTCCTCGTTGATCCGCACGGTCGCCTCGGCGTTGGTGCGCTTGACGTTGAGATTGGCGTAGACCGTGCCGCGCGACAGAACCTCGCCGGCGCGTTTCTTCGCGTGGGCCTCGAGCTCGTCAAAGCCCTGCGGCAGCCGCACGCGCAGGTCAAAGCCCTTGGCGTTGACCGACTTCAATTCCCATTCGAACGTATACGGCCCGCTCGCGCCGTGGCTTCGGGCAAAGCCGGTCATGGACGACAGCGCCATCGGGTGAACTTCTCCAGACAGATGAGATTCGCAAAGCCATCAAGGCACGCGAATCTTAAGACCATTTTGCCGCAAAGTGGTATCCGTAACCACCGCAGGTGAGCCTTGCGGCCCTAGCGCTGGATAACCTGCGGCGAGGGTTGCGCAGCTCCCTGGCGGGCCGGGGCCTGATTGGCCGGGCGAGTCGCGGGCGGCCTCTTCTGCTGGGTCGGCCTGGGCGGCGTGGTTGCGGTCGGCGCCGTATCTGCGCCGGCGGGCGCGGCGGCGGCCGGCGCCTGGGCGTCGTCGGCCGGCTCGACCGTGTCGTTCTGGATCTGCTTCTCCATCGCGCGCAGTTTTGCGACGTTCTTCTGGTGCGCGTCGTAGGTCTCGGTGAAGGCGTGCCCGCCGGTGCCGTCGGCAACGAAATAGAGGTCGCGGGTGCGGGCCGGATTGGCAGCAGCCTCCAGCGAGGCGCGGCCGGGATTGGAGATCGGCCCCGGCGGCAGGCCGTCGATCACGTAGGTATTGTAGGGCGAGGGCTGGGTGATCTCGCTGCGCTTGATCGGGCGGCCGAGCGTGCCCTTGCCACCGACGAGGCCATAAATGATCGTCGGATCGGACTGCAGCTTGATCTTCTGCTTCAGGCGATTGACGAACACGGCCGCGACACGGCTGCGCTCGTCGGGCTTGCCGGTCTCCTTCTCGACGATCGAGGCGAGCGTCACCAGTTGCTCCGGCGTCTTGATCGGAATGTCCTGGCTGCGGCGTTCCCAGATTTCGGCGAGCACGCGCTTGTGTGCCTGCTGCATGCGCTGAACGACCTGCTCGCGCGTGGTGCCGCGCGGGAACTTGTAGGTCTCCGGCAGCAACGTGCCCTCCCGCGGCACTTCGCGCACGCTGCCGGTGAAGATGTCATTGTCCGAAAGCCGCGCCACGATCTGCTCGGAGGTCAGACCTTCCGGAATCGTTACCGCATGCTGCACCACCTTGCCTTCGACGATGGTGGCGATGACGTCGCGCAAGGACGCGTTCTTCTGGAACGAATATTCGCCGGGCTTCAGGTCCGAACTCGCCTTCAGCGCGAAGACACTGGCGATGAAGACCCAAGGATTGACGTCGGTGACGCCTTCCCTGTTCAGGACGTCGGCGATGTCGCGCTTGCCCGCACGCGAGGGGATGTTGACGATCTTGTCTTCCTGGAGCGGCCCCGCCGCCTCGAGCACCTGCCGACCGTAATAATAGACCGCGCCGGCCCCAAGCATCGCGATCAGGAGGATGGTAATGATGGCGTTGCCGATCACCACGAAGGGGTTTCGCGCGCGGTCCGACCGCTTCGGCGGCGGCGGCACCTGTTCAGGCTCCAGCGCAGCGCGCGGGCTTCGGGGCGAAATGGGCGGCCTTTCACTCATCGAAAACCTGAATCCTGCCGGTTCAATCGCAGCCTGACAATCGTCTGCCCGGCTAATAGCACACGCCCGCAACTATGACTTAGGCAAAACGGTGAATTCGTCTCAAACGCGAGCTAATCGGCCAGACGCCTGACGATCACCGATGCGTTGGTACCGCCAAAACCGAATGAATTCGACAACGCCACGTTGATCTCGCGCTTCTTCGCCGCCTGCGGCACGAGATCGATCGCGGTTTCGACCGACGGGTGCTCGAGGTTGATGGTCGGCGGCGCGATGTTGTCGCGAATCGCCAGCATGGCGAAAATCGCCTCGATCGCGCCCGCTGCACCGAGGAGATGCCCGGTCGAGGATTTGGTCGAGGACATCGCGACCTTGGACGCCGCGTTGCCGAGCAGCCGCTCAACCGCACCGAGTTCGATCTCGTCGCCGAGCGGCGTCGAGGTGCCATGCGCGTTGATGTAGTCGAGATCGGCCGGCGTCAGCCCGGCGCGCTTCAACGCGGCCGACATGCTGCGGAAGCCGCCGTCCCCATCCGGAGATGGCGAGGTGATGTGATAGGCATCGCCCGACAGGCCATAGCCGATCACCTCGGCATAGATCCTCGCGCCACGGCGCCTAGCGTGCTCGATCTCTTCGAGGATCACCACGCCCGCGCCCTCGCCCATCACGAAGCCGTCGCGATCCTTGTCATAAGGCCGCGAGGCCTTCTCGGGCGTATCGTTGAATCCGGTCGACAACGCGCGCGCCGCGTTGAAGCCGGCGATCCCGATGCGGCTGATCGGCGATTCCGCACCGCCGGCGACCATCACGTCGGCATCGCCCAGCGCGATCAGACGGGCGGCATCACCGATCGCATGCGCGCCGGTCGAACAGGCCGTGACCACGGAATGGTTCGGCCCCTTCAGCCCATGCTCGATCGAGACGTAACCGGAGGTGAGATTGATCAGCCGGCCCGGAATGAAGAACGGAGAGACCCGGCGTGGCCCGCGCTCCTTCAGCAGGATTGCGGTCTCCGCGATGCCGTTGAGGCCGCCGATGCCGGAGCCGATCAGGGTGCCGGTCGCGCACTTGTCCTCTTCGTTCTCAGGATGCCAGTTGGCATCGTTGAGGGCCTGCGTCGCCGCAGCCATCGCGAAGATGATGAAGTCGTCGACCTTGCGCTGGTCCTTCGGCTCCATCCACTGGTCGGCATTGAAAGTGCCGTTCGAACCGTCGCCGCGCGGCACGACGCAAGCGATCTTGGTCTGCAGATCGGAGACGTCGAACGTCTCGATCTTGCGCGCCCCACTCTCGCCGTTCAGGATACGCTGCCAGGTCGGTTCGACGCCGCAGCCGAGTGGCGACACCATGCCGAGGCCCGTGACGACAACTCGTCTCATATCCCGAAACTCCGGTTCTCAAGGAATCGCGGCCGATAATAAGAAACCGGTGGATCGCTGTAACGATCCGTCCGGTTTCGTGGCTCGACCGCGGATTTTGGAGCCTTAGCTCTTCGCGTTCTTCTCGAGAAACTTGGTCGCGTCGCCGACGGTGAGAATCGTTTCCGCGGCGTCGTCCGGAATCTCGCAACCGAACTCTTCTTCGAACGCCATCACCAGCTCGACGGTGTCCAGACTGTCGGCGCCGAGGTCGTCAATGAAGCTCGCGCTGTCGATAACCTTCTCGGGTTCAACACCAAGGTGTTCGACCACGATCTTCTTAACCCGTTCGCCAATGTCACTCATTGCTTAACCTCGTGTTGTTCCCTGTAGACCCGACCCCCCGGGACGATACGAGCCGTCGTGGTCGTTTAACTGCCTTTGCGTACGAACTTGATTTGGCCCCATCCTAGCCGATGCAGGGCCCGGCGAACGACGGCCAAGGCTCCGCATCGCCAATATACAGGGTTTCAAAAACCTGCAATGGCGTTCTTTGCCCATCCGTTGAAGGTCCGGTTATCACACTTCAATTGCCTTGACTACAAGCCTCAATTCGCTTCGGAAACGGCCGTTTGCCGCATCCGGTCCGCCCGGCCCTCGGCCGGCCGGATTACGTTCAGATCATGGCCATGCCGCCGTTGACGTGGATGGTCTGGCCGGTGACGTAGCCTGCTTCGTTGGAGCTGAGATACACCGCAGCTGCAGCAATATCCTCCGGCGTCCCCAGCCGGGCGGCCGGAACCTTGGTCAGAATCGTCTCGCGCTGCTTGTCGTTGAGTGCGTCCGTCATCGGCGTCTTGATGAAGCCGGGCGCAATGCAGTTCGCGGTCACGCCGCGCTTGGCATATTCGGCGCCGAGCGTCTTGATCATGCCGATCAGGCCCGCCTTCGAGGCGGTGTAGTTGCCCTGCCCGGGATTGCCGGTGACGCCGACCACCGAGGTGATCGCGATGATGCGGCCGAAGCGCTTGCGCATCATCAGCTTGGTCGCGGCGCGCGCGAGGCGGAAGGTCGCGGTGAGGTTGACGTTGATGACCTCTTCCCAGTCCTCGTCACGGAGTTGCACGAAGAGATTGTCGCGCGTGATGCCGGCATTGGCGACGAGGATGTCGACCTGCCCCATCGCAGCTTCCGCGGCGGGCACCAGCGCCTCGACCTCGTCGGCCTTGGAGAGATTGCACGGCAGCACGTGCACGCGCTCGCCGAGCTTGCCGGCAAGCTCGTCCAGCACCTCTTTCCGCGTCCCCGAAATCGAAACCGTGGCGCCCTGCGCGTGCAGTGCCAGCGCGATCGCGCCGCCGATGCCGCCGGTCGCGCCGGTGACGAGCGCCTTCCTGCCAGTCAGATCGAACATCGATAGCTCCTCAACCCTGCTTCGCGGCAGCCAAGGCGTCTTTCAAGGCGTCCTTGGCCGCGGCAATATCGTTTGGCCCACCGACGGCCACGCCGACGGCGCCGTCCGCAATGCGCTTGACGAGACCCGTCAGCACCTTGCCCGCGCCGATTTCGAAGAAGCGCGTCACGCCGTGACCCGCCATATAGGAGACCGACTCGCGCCAGCGCACCGTGCCGGTGACCTGCTCGACCAGACGGCGCCGGATCTCGTCGGGATCGGTGATGGCGCTTGCCAGCACGTTCGAGACCAGGGGCGCCGCGGGCGCCTTGATCGTGACCTTGGACAGCGCCTCAGCCATGGCATCGGCGGCAGGTTGCATCAGCTTGCAATGGAAGGGCGCGGATACCGGCAGCAGCATCGCGCGCTTGGCACCCTTGCCCTTGGCGATCTCGACGGCGCGATCGACCGCCGCCTTGTCGCCGGAGACCACGACCTGACCGCCGCCATTGTCGTTGGCGGCCTGGCAAACCTGGCCCTGCGCCGCCTCATGAGCGACCTCCATGGCCGCCTCGTAGTCGAGGCCGAGCAGCGCGGCCATCGCGCCGGCGCCGACCGGGACGGCCTTTTGCATTGCGAGCCCGCGTGTGCGCAGCAGCCGCGCGGTATCGGAAATCGTCAGGCTCCCAGCCGCAGCCAGCGCCGAATATTCGCCGAGCGAGTGCCCAGCGACGAAGGCCGCATCCCGCCCCACGGAAAATCCGGCCTCGGCCTCCAGCACGCGCAAGGTGGCGAGCGAGACCGCCATCAAGGCCGGCTGGGCGTTTTCGGTAAGCTGGAGGGTCTCCGCCGGGCCATCCCAGATGGTGGCCGTGAGCTTTTCCCCAAGCGCGGCATCGACCTCGTCGAACACGGCGCGGGCCGCAGGAAAGGCTTCGGCCAGGGCCTTGCCCATGCCGACGGCCTGGGAACCCTGCCCCGGAAATGTGAATGCTGCCGTCATCGGCGCTCCCTGGCTCGCTGAGCCTCATTAGGACCGGGCGGCCATTCTACGCCGGGCGCGGGCCGTTTCCCGATCATGCTCCAAAGGGGGCCGTAGACACTGACCGGGGCCGGAATGTCAAGCCGCGACGACGTCCGGGACCGGGGATCACTGACGGATTACGCCCCACCGCCGGCCCCCGATGCAGCCTGATTCATCCCTCCCGGCCCGACCGCGCGGCCATGGGCTGCTGCCATGCCTTCCGGCGGACGGTGCAGCCGCCATGCAGCAAACATTTACGCTGTCTGGAACTCGCTGGTGCGCTTTAAGCCACCTTAAATACCGGCTGTCGAAATTGCGGCCATGGCATCCGTAGTTACACCGACTTCGACAGCTTCCACCGCTGCCGCGCAACCGCAGCTGTGGTGGCACGGCTGCGTCGACTGGTTGCTTGCCGGCCCGACCTCGCAGCCCGACGACATTCATAACGAGTTTCTTCAGCAAAGGACCAACAAGACGAAGACGCTCGCGGTGGCGGTGCTCGCGTCCCTGCTGATCGCATCGCTCGCCGCTGCCTTGACTGGCGCCGCATGGGCCTATGCCTGGGTGCTGGCAGAACTGGTCCTGGGCAGCACCCGAATCTACCTGATGATGAAAGCCTTCGCGCGAGCCAAGGCCGACGGGCCAGGTGCCGCGAGCGGCACGCCGGTCTGGGTCGGCCTGCTATCCGTGATCCTGATTTCTGCGGGCTGCTATCAATGCGTCGCATCGGGACAGCTGCCACTGGTCCTGACCGCCGGCGTCGGCCTCGCCAACCTGACCGGTGGAATTACCTCGCGTAGCGCCGGAACGCCGCGCTATGGAATTCTCATGATCTGCATCCTGACGCTGCCCTTTGCGGTGGCCACGATGCTGTCCCCGATTCCCTTCCTGTTCATCGTCGGCCTGCAAACCCCGGTCTACACCGCGGGATTGATTTTCCTGCTGCTTGAAAATCACAAGATCCTGCTCAACCTGCATCGCTCCGAGCGCAACAATCGCCAGATGGCGCACCACGACCTGCTCACCGGTCTTCCCAATCGCGCCCTGAACCGGAAGCTGTTTTCGGAGCTGCTCGACGGACCATGGCCGGAGGCCGCGTCACCATCGGCCGCGAAGCTCACCGTGTTTTGCGTCGATCTCGACAACTTCAAGGGCGTCAACGACCGGCTCGGACATGCGGCCGGCGACGCCGTCCTCGTCGCCGTCGCGGACCGCCTGCGCGCCAGCGTGCGCGAGGCCGATGTCGTCTGCCGCGTTGGTGGCGACGAATTCGTGATCCTACTGCCCGACATCGCGGACACCGAGGCCGCCGACATTGCCCGGCGGATCATCGCGCGGGTTTCCGAACCATTCGAATTTGCGCCGGCGGCGCGTGTCGGCGCAAGCATCGGGCTCGCAACGGCGCCCCGGGACGGGATGACCGCAGATGAATTGCTGAGCGCGGCGGACCGCGCGATGTACGAGGCCAAGCGCCGCGGCAAGGGCGGCTTCGTGATTCACGCCTCCGACATCGAAGAGATCACCGAGGTGGTGCCACTCGTTCCCGCGGCAAGAGCTCCTGCGCTGGCCGACTAGAACCCGCCTGCCTTCTGATCCGCGCCGACCTCGGCGCCCGCCTGCGCGCGGCGAACGCTGCTGACCAATTGCCCGGGACGATCATCGCGGTTTGGCTTGGCCGTCGCGAGCCGCAGCACCGCGAGATAGTTCGGCTGCACCTCCATGCGGCCAGCGTGCCGGCTCTCGCTCAGCAGGCGATGCACCTTGGGCAAATTGTAGCAGGGCACATAGAACAAGAGGTGATGCTCGAGGTGATAGTTCACGTAGTACGGCGCGATGAACAGCCGCTCGAGAAAATTGGCATGCGTGGTGCGGGTGTTACGCAGGGGATCGTGGCTGTCGGGCACGACCGCATGCTCGGCGATGTTGCGGATACGTGTAATGACCATCTGCCAGGTCAAAAGCGGCACCAGCCATAGCAGCGGATAGGCCCACCAAACGCCGGTGGCCGCGAGCACTGCAAACAGCAGCGCATTCATAACGCATTGCGGCCCGAGCTTCTCCCAGAAATGCGCGGCGCGCTGCGACCACGGCCATTCCTTCTGACCGAGCGCATTGAGCAGTTGCGCCTTGCGCTGCTGATAGCCGGTCTGCCCGGTGATATCGCGGATGAACTTGCGCCGGTAGCTCAGCTGGGTGATTGGGAACGGCGCCGACAGCACGAGATCGGGGTCGTCTTCCTGCTGCGTGCGCGCATGGTGCTGCAAATGATAGCGGCGATAGCTGCGCGTCTCAGCGAAGATCGGATAGGCGCAGAACCACTGGCTCAGCGCCAGATTGGTCTTTTCATCCGGCGACAGGCAGCCATGCGCGCCGTCATGCATGAGGATCGCCAAGCCCAGCTGGCGCGAGCCGACGATCGCGACCGCGAGAATGTAGGTCAGCGGATTCGGCCACCACGCAACCAGTGCGATCGCAGCCGCGATCAGCGCCCAGGCGTGCGCGATCAGTGCTACGCCCTTCCAGGTGACGCGCTCGCGCACGTCGACGAGTTGGTCTTCGGTCAGGAAATCGCGGGCACGCATGCGAAGCGCGGTCATGGCCTAACTCTCCTCGTCCGATGGTGTTGATGCGTCGCGATCCCCGACGAGCCGCAGGCGCGCCGCATCGCCAGCCGATTTCGCCTGCCCGCCGAGCACGCGCAGCATCTCTGCGCACAGCTCATCCGGCGAGCGGCCCATCGCGTAGCCTTCCACGATGACGCCGATCGCCACCGCCCAGAACCTGCGTGAGCTCTCGTCCGGCGCGCGCAGCGTCCGCCAGCCGTGGCGCTCGATCTGGGCCGCGTAGGCGCGCGCGCCCTCGGTGTGCAGGCGCTCGATGGTGCGCTCGACCAGCGGCGCAAGATCTTGTCGTCGCCGTGTCAACGTCAGCGCTTCGGCGAAGAAGGCCACTGAATCGGTCGCCGTGACTGTCTGCGCGAGCGCGTGCGTGTAGGCCTGCGGCGTGTGCGCCCTGAGCGCCGCCTGCTCGGTGGCGCGCGCCAGATACAGCAGATCGCGGCAGGCGCATTCGACGAACAGCGCCTCCTTGGTGCGGAAGTAATAGGTGATCTGGCTCGGAAACGCGTTCGCGGCGGTCGCGATGTCGGAAATCGATGTCCCGGAAAGCCCCTGCTCCCTGAACAAGGGACTAGCAGCATCGAGGAGCAGCGAGCGCATCTTGCGCCCCGCCGAACGGGTGGCCCGAGCTGTATGCTTCGGGTCGCCCCGAGGCGCTTCCAGCGGATCCTTGACGGATTTGACCATCGGCTCCTCCCGTCATTTATTTGTATGCTATACAAACAAATAAATCAAGACAAAGGTGCGCGCGGCCTTGGGTTGCGCTGGAATCGAAAGGGGCCGCTCCTGAGCGGCCCCTTGCCGGTAAAAATGGTTTCGAGATGAAATTCAGCCCCGGCAGTCACAACCCTACAACTTTCCATAAATTCTGGGGATTCCGTACAAGCGCGGTGTTCCCGCACCGGAACCGGCCGCAATCCTGTTCGCTTGCGGTTCTCCCAAAACCCGCCTGCCGAACCTTGCCAAGCCGCCCAAAATCCGTATAAAGCGCGCCATCCGCAGACCCCGGCCGGGAGCTGAACGGACGGTCTCAGCAAATTCACTTGTTGATTTTGATGTGGCAGGGCCAGTCGGCCCGTCGTCCCGTGTTTCCGCCTTCTGAGCTTAATCCCAGAGTCCTTTCCGAAGGCCTCTTAAGGGCTTGACGCCGGGTGAAGCGCCAACATGAGGAAAGGACTTCCATGCCTCTTTACGAGCATGTCTTTCTCGCGCGTCAGGACGCGAGCCCGCAGCAGGTTGAAGAGCTGACGACCCAGATGACCGGTATCGTCGAGGGTCTCGGCGGCAAGGTCACCAAGACCGAGAACTGGGGCGTGCGCTCCCTCACCTACCGCATGAACAAGAACCGCAAGGCGCACTTCGTGCTGCTCAACATCGACGCGCCGTCCGCGGCGATCGCCGAGATCGAGCGCCAGGAGCGCATCAGCGAAGACGTGATCCGCTATCTCAGCGTCCGCGTCGAGGAGCTCGAGGAAGGTCCCTCCGCGATGATGCGCAAGGCCGACCGCGATCGCGAGCGCGATGACCGCGGCGGTGGATTCCGCGGCGAGCGTGAAGGCGGCTTCCGTGGCGACCGCGAAGGCGGCTTCCGCGGTGACCGCGGCCCGCGCCGTCCGCGCGACGAAGCTGAAACGACGGATGGGGAGTAAGAACAATGGCTGAAGCTGGTGCACGCCGTCCGTTTTTCCGTCGCCGCAAGAGCTGCCCGTTCACGGGCGCCAACGCGCCGAAGATCGACTACAAGGATTCCAAGCTGTTGATGCGTTACGTCTCCGAGCGCGGCAAGATCGTGCCGAGCCGCATCACGGCCGTGTCCGCCAAGAAGCAGCGTGAGCTCGCCCGCGCCATCAAGCGCGCGCGGTTCCTCGGCCTCTTGCCCTACGTGATCCGCTAAACGACGTTTCGACCGGTGGCCCCATAGCCGCCGGTCGTATCATTCAAACTCATAAGGCTTCCGGGTCGTCCGGTTGCCGATGGTTGGGGCGAAATGCCTCTAACCGCTCGAAGGGAGCGGGACAGCTGATGATGGCACTTGTACTCATTGCCCTGATCGCCGGCGCTGCGTCGGCGCTGATGTTCGCCTCGATCGTCTCGGGCGCGCTGATCTCGCTCGTCCTGTTCTACCTCTCGCCCCTGCCGCTGATGGTCGCCGCGATCGGCTGGGGACCGCTTTATGCGAGCCTTGGCGGCATCGCTGCCGCGATCGGCCTCGGCGCCATTTTCGGTCTGCCCTACTGCCTCGCCTTCGCCGTCACGGTCGCGCTGCCGGCCTGGTGGCTCGGCCATCTCGTGCTGCTCGGCCGCCATACCACGCCTGCCGTGATCACGGCGGGCGCGGAGCAAACGGCCGAAGCTGAGATCGAATGGTATCCGGTCGGGCGCATCCTGCTCTGGATCGCGGGCTTTGCCGCGCTGATCACGATCGCTGCGCTGCTCACGCTCGGCAGCGATGCCGAGGGCATCACGACCTCGCTGCGCCGCGGCTTGATGCGCATCCTGCACGCGGCCGATCCGCAAGTCTCCGGCGATACCGACCAGTTCATCGATGCGCTGGCGACCGTCGCACCGGCCGTCGCCACCATCGTTTCGATGATGACGCTCACCCTCAACCTCTGGCTCGCGGCCAAGGTGACGGCGACGTCGGGGCGGCTGCGCCGTCCCTGGCCCGCGCTGATGACCGCCGAGCTGCCACCGATGACGCTCGCTGTGCTGTGCATCGCCATTGCCTTCTGCTTCGCCGGCGGGCTGATCGCGATCGCCGCGCAGATCATCACGGCGGCGTTGATGATGGCCTATGCGCTGACCGGCTTCGCTGTGCTGCATACGCTGACGCTTGCGCTGAAGAGCCGCGCCTTCTGGCTCGGCTCGACTTACGCCGTCGTCGTCGTGCTCGGATGGCCCGTGATCGCGATGATCGCGCTCGGGCTTGCCGATGCCGTCTTCGGCTTCCGCGAGCGCTTCCTGCGCAACCGGCCGCCGCCACTGCCAACCCCTTAAGTCCAACCCAAATCCCAACTCACAGAACTTCAAAAGGAGAACGATTATGGAAGTCATTTTGCTGGAACGCGTGGCCAAGCTCGGCCAGATGGGCGAAGTCGTGAAGGTTCGCGACGGCTATGCCCGCAATTTCCTGCTCAAGCGCGGCAAGGCGCTGCGCGCCACCGCCGACAACCGCGCCAAGTATGACGGCATGAAGGCCGACCTCGAGGCCCGCAACCTCGCATCCAAGGCCGAGGCGTCCAAGGTCGCCGAGAAGATCGAGGGCAAGAACATCACCGTGATCCGTCAGGCTTCCGAAGCCGGCCAGCTGTTCGGCTCGGTCACCGTGCGCGACATCGTGATGGCGTTCGAAGCGGACGGCATCTCGCTCGCCCGCCCGCAGGTGCAGCTCGACGCGCCGATCAAGACCATCGGCAAGCACACCATCACGATCGCCGTTCACCCCGAGGTCGAGGTCGAGGTCACCGTGACGGTCGCGCGTAGCCAGGAAGAGGCCGAGCGCATCAACCGCGGCGAGGACATCTCGACCCGCAACGAGGACCGCGACGCGGCCGCGGAAGCAATCGCCGCCGCCGGCGAGTTCTTCGATCCGGAAGCTCAGCACGACGACGTTGCGCCGGCGGCGGAAGCGACCGAAGAGTAAGCCGAGCGCTCACACGACGAACGGAAGCCCTGCCGCCTAAGCGGCCGGGCTTTTCGTTTTGGCAGCGACGTTCTCTCTTTAACGGGAGATCGGAGGGACCGGCGAGCCGGACGACTCCGCTGGAGCCGACGGGGCGGCCGCGGTCGGCGGCGCATCCTGCGGCTTGGCCGCCGGTGCAGAGGCGCCACTGCCGTTTGAAGAGGCATCGGCGGGCTTCGCCGCAGTGTCGGCTGGCTTCTGCTCGGGCGCAGCCTCGGCCGGTTTCGCCGGCGGAGCCGGCGTCACCTGCGGCACCGGATCGGGCCGCAGCGCGGGCGTCTGGCTGGTCGAAGGCTCGACCTTGGCGCTTTCGGGCTTGTCGGCGGGCTTCTCCGCCGGCTTGTCCTTCGCGCTGTCAGGCTTGGCTTCGGGATCGACCTTGGCGCTGTCGTTCCTCGTATCGTTTTTCTTGTCCTCGGCAGGTGGCTCGGCTGCGGCAGGCATGTCCTTGGGCGTTTCGCCCCTGGGCGTCTCGGCCTTCGGAGCTTCCTCCGGCTCGGGCCTGCCGCGCTTGCTCAGTCGCTGCTTGGACTTGCGGCCCTCGGGACCGCGCTCATTGGTCGCCTGGCCCTCGGGCTTGGTGCCTTCATTTGCACCATCCTTCGACCCCTCTTCGCTCGGCCGCGCCATCCGCCTCGAACCGGCGCGACCGGTTTCGGATGCGGGAGCGCCCTCGCCCTCCGGCTTCGCCGCGTCCTGGTGCTGGCGCCGGCTGGGATGCTCGGACTGTTGCGTGGCGCTGGAATTGGCGTCCTTCTCCTTAGCGCCGTCCTTCTTGTCCTTGCCGTCCTTGGCCTGGTAGCGCGTGTCGGTCGCGCCATTGGAGACGAGATAGGAGGAGAGCACACCCGCCATGTCCGAGCTCGTGGTGTAGTGCTGGCGCAGGAAGCCCGGCAGCGAGCCCGGCGGCACCGACTTGAGAAGCCCCCGCGGCGACTTGTGGCAGGCATTGCAGGTCTGGGCGAAGATCTGGGACGGGCTCTTGCCGGCCTCGAGGTTCGTCGCCTGCGCTAACGCAGCCTCTGGAGCACCAAGGCCAATCAGAAGCAACACCGTCGCGAGGCTGAGCGCTCGGCTCGACATCCCGTCATCTCCATTGAAAATACGCAAGAAGGCCGGCCCGCGCGTCGGGCGGCGCCGGCAGCGGGTCACCTTTTAGCCGATTGAGCCGCAATTGGAAGCGCGCTCATGACGCAAGGATGTGATCGCGCGTTTTGCGAATATCGGCTTTGAACACAACGCAGTAGCAGGTTCGGAACCGGCTGATTACATTCCAATGCAGATGCATAGGAACCAATGCAATTCCGATGCGTCGGTGTGACGGGGGCTAGTCGCATCTTTTCGGGTTCGCTCGACAGGGTGGTTCTATGGACCGTTTGTTGCGCAGCTTCCTGATGAAGTTCATCCGTCGCGGATCGATGACGGTGACGACCGCGAGCGGCGCAAAATTCACGTGTGGCGACGGCTCCGGCCAGCACGTGGCGGTCCGCTTCGCGACAACCGAGGCGCAGCGCAAGATCCTGCTCAACCCCGAGCTCGGGCTCGGCGAAGCGTATATGGACGGCGAGTTCGTCGTCGAGCAAGGCACGATCGCCGATGCCCTGGCGATCCTCCTGGATCAACCCGAAATATTGCCGCAATGGGCCAAACCCCAGTGGCACTTGCGCTACCTGACGCGGCATTTGAGGCAGTTCAACCTGCGTACCCGCGCCAAGACGAATGTTGCCCATCACTACGATCTGGACGGCCGGCTCTATTCGCTCTTCCTTGATGCCGACAAGCAATATAGCTGCGCCTATTTCGAGACCCCGGACACTTCGCTCGACGATGCCCAGCTCGCCAAGAAGCGGCATGTCGCAGCGAAGCTCGTCATCAAACGCGGCCAGCGCGTGCTCGATATCGGTTCCGGCTGGGGCGGGCTCGGCCTCTACCTCGCCGAGATCGCAGGCGCCGACGTCACGGGCATCACGCTCTCGACCGAGCAGTTGCAGGTTGCGAATGCCCGCGCGGCCGAGAAGAGCCTGACCCGGTCGGCCCAGTTCCTGCTCCAGGACTATCGCGACATCGACGGTCCATTCGACCGCATCGTCTCGGTCGGCATGTTCGAGCATGTCGGCATCAACTTCTATGAGATCTTTTTCCAGCGCTGCGCCGAGCTCCTCGCCGAGAACGGCGTCATGCTGCTGCATTCGATCGGCCGGTCGCAGGGGCCGGACTCCACCAATCCCTGGATCGCCAAATACATCTTCCCCGGCGGCTATATCCCGGCGCTGTCCGAAGTACTTCCCGCCATCGAGCACGCTGGGCTCCTCGTCTGCGACATCGAAATCCTCCGCCTGCACTATGCCGAGACGTTGAAGGCCTGGCGTGAGCGGTTCATGGCGCGGCGCGAGGAAGCGGTGCAGCTCTATGACGAGCGCTTTGCTCTGATGTGGGAATTTTACCTGGCCGCCTGCGAGATGACGTTCCGCAAGCAGGGGATGATGAACTTCCAGATCCAGGTCACCAAACGCCAGGGCGTGGTCCCGGTGACCCGCGACTATATCGCGCATGAGGAGGCGCGGCTGCGCGGCCTGGAAAGCGGCAGCAGGCCGAGGCTGAAGCTGGCTGGCGAGTAGGAAAAATAAGGCTAGTGGCGCAGGCGCGAGGCCGGATAGCGCAGCGAGACCGGCAGCGCGAGCTGCGCTCGGAACTGCGCCAGCGTCTCGGCCGGCAGCTTGGATCGCTCAGGTTCCGGGCGGGACGCGTCCTCCATGGCAGCAATCAGCGCCGACAGCCAGATCCGGCTGCCCGCCTCGCTTTTCCGCCATGCCTGCAGCTCCTGCCGCATTGTCGCCTCGTCTCCTGACGGTCGTGGACCGGACCAATTCCTTGCCTGCCGGCTGGTTCCGGGCCTTACCCGAAAGATTCCGGGGGTCTGTGATCTGCTTCACAAAGTGGTGGTCGGAATTGTCCTAGACCGTCACCCATGAGCAAGAAGATCCAAACCTCCTTCGACGTGCAGGACGATCTCCGCACCGACTATGCCTTGATCGCCACGGGCGTTGCCGCCGCCCTGGTTGCGCTGGTCTACCTGCTGATCGTCTGACCAGTCGGCCGGCAAGCGCGCCACGCGCCTGCAAAATAGGTCTGCGCGCCGACACATAAGGTTCACATCATCCGGATTTTTCCGTGACCCGGCCTGAGCCAGATCAAGGCGCCCGGGGCGAAATCCGCAAAGCATCAGTCAAGCATCGCCCATGCTGCGACTGCTAATCATCCACCATTTTAAAGACCGGTTGATAGCAACCAGCTTTCGCTTCCGCTTTGGGAGCCGCGGGCGCCTTAATCGCCGCCCCGCATCCCGCCGGAAAAGTTGCTAAGCACATCCGACCATGGCCCTGACTGATTCGACCGTCCTGAAACTCGCGCCCGACGCCGGAACCCCCGCCTACCGGAGCGCACCGCACAATATCGAGGCGGAACAGAGCCTTCTGGGCGCCATTTTGGTCAACAACGACGCCTTCTACCGCGTTTCCGACTTCCTCGAGCCAAAGCACTTCTTCGAACCACTGCACCAGACCATCTTCGAGACCGCCGGCAGCCTGATCCGGATGGGCAAGATCGCCACGCCGGTGACGCTGAAGACGTTCCTGCCCGCCGATACCGACATCGGCGGCATGACCATCGGGCAATATCTGGCGCGGCTTGCGGCGGAAGCGACAACCATCATCAATGCCCAAGACTATGGTCGCACCGTCTACGACCTGTCGTTGCGGCGCGACCTGATCGGCATCGGCGAGGACATGGTCAATGTGGCCTATGACGCGCCGGTCGACTTCGCGCCGCGAGCGCAAATTGAGGACGCCGAGCGACGCCTCTACGAGCTCGCCGAATCCGGCCGCTATGACGGCGGCTTCCAGAAGTTCTCGCAGGCGTTGGCAGTCGCGGTCGACCTCGCGGCAAAGGCGTTCCAGCGCGACGGAAAGCTGTCCGGCATCTCGACGGGCATGCGGGACCTCGACACCAAGATGGGCGGCCTCCAGCACTCCGACCTCATCATCGTGGCTGGACGCCCGGGCATGGGCAAGACATCGCTGGCGACCAACATCGCCTACAATGTCGCCAAGGCCTATGTCGGCGAGCTTCAGGCCGACGGGACCCTGAAGGCCGCCAATGGCGGCGTGATCGGTTTCTTCTCCTGCGAAATGTCGGCCGACCAGCTCGCCACGCGTATCGTGGCCGAGCGCACCGGCGTTCCCTCCTCCCACATCCGCCGCGGCGGCATCTCGGAAGCCGATTTCGACAAGATCCGGGAGGTCTCGATCGAGCTCCAGTCGCTGCCGTTCTACGTCGACGCGACCGGCGGCCTGTCGATCGCGCAGCTGATGGCACGCGCGCGTCGGCTGAAGCGCCAGAAGGGCCTCGATCTCCTCGTGATCGACTACATCCAGCTGCTGTCAGGCTCGGGCAAGCGCGCCAGCGACAGCCGCGTGCAGGAAATCACGGAGATCACGACCAGCCTGAAGGCGCTCGCCAAGGAACTCAACGTTCCCGTCATCGCGTTGTCCCAGCTCTCGCGCCAGGTCGAATCTCGCGACGACAAGCGGCCGCAGCTGTCCGACTTGCGTGAATCCGGGTCAATCGAGCAGGACGCCGACGTCGTGCTGTTTGTGTACCGCGAGGAATATTACCTCGCCATGAAGGAGCCGCGCCCGGGCACGCCTGAACACGAGAAGTGGCAGCTTGACATGAGTATTGCGCACGGAAAGGCCGAAGTCATCATCGGCAAGCAGCGCCACGGCCCTACAGGCACCGTCGATCTGGCGTTTGAAGCCTCGGTCACGCGGTTCGGCGACCTTGCGCCCGACAGCCAGCTGCCGGCTCGCAGCAACAACGACTATTGAGTTCCTTGAACCAGACCGGCCTCTTGCGTAAAACGGCGCCATGACAGCGGCGTCCGCTCCGAATCTCATCCCGCAAACCGGCTTCCTCTCCGAGGAGGCCAACCAGGCCGCGCCGCTCGCCGCCCATGGCGGCGTGCTCACCGTCGACCTCGACGCGATCGTCGCCAACTGGCGCAAGCTCGAGAAGACCGCGGTGCCCGCCGAATGCGCCGCCGTGATCAAGGCCGACGCCTATGGCTGCGGTACCGAGCCGGTGGCGCGCGCGCTGTACGGAGCTGGCTGCAAGACCTTCTTCGTCGCGACGATCGAGGAAGCACGCATCGCCCGCGCGGCGGTGCCGACCGCGACGATCTATGTGCTCGGCGGCTTTTTCCAGAACACCGGCGAGCACTACGCCAAGATCGATTGCCGCCCCGTGATCGGCGATCTCAACGAGCTCGCTGAATGGGATGTGTTCTGCCGACGCACGGGCTGGACCAGGGGCGCGGCCATTCACGTCGACACCGGCATGAACCGGCTCGGGCTGACACTCCAGGAGGCGCAGGCCATCATTCCGCGCATCAATGCCGGCGATCACGGCATCACGCTGGTGATGAGCCATCTGGTCTCCGCCGAGCAGCTCAACAGCCCGGTCAACGCCAAGCAGCTCGCCACCTTCCGCTCCATCGCGAGCGAGTTCGCCGGCGTTCCCGCCACACTCGCCAATTCCTCCGGCATTTTCCTGGGCGCTCCCTTCCAGTTCGACGTGGTGCGGCCGGGCGCGGCGCTCTACGGCGTCAACCCGACGCCGGAGGCCGACAATCCGATGCAGCCCGTGGTCGATCTCAAGGCGCGCATCGTGCAGATCCGCAACATCGAACGCGGCGAGACGGTCGGCTATGGCGGCACCTGGAGCGCGCGGCGCCCCACGAAGCTCGCGATCATCGCGGTCGGCTATGCCGACGGCTACTTCCGAGCCGCCAGCTCCAATGACGGCACCCGCGGCGCCGAGGTGATCGTGGCCGGCAAACGCTGTCCGGTCGCGGGGCGCGTCTCCATGGATCTGATCGCGATCGACATCACCGATCTGCCGCCGAATGCGGTGCGGCGCGGCCACATGGTAACGCTGCTAGGCGAAGGCATCACCGTCGACGAGCTCGCGCATCATTTCGGCACCATCGGCTACGAGGTGCTGACGAGCCTCGGCCACCGTTATGCCCGGGTCTACAACGGCGGCAATGTGGTGGAGCCGCTGGCGAAGCCGGAGCCCGTACAGGCAGCCGAGCAGCCGCCCTCCCCGCCGCCGATCGAGCAGCCTGCGAGCCCGCCGCCGCTGCCGACCTAACCGACATTCTCTCGTGCCCCGGACGCAGCGCAGCGCTACTTCAGCGGTGCGCTGCAGAGCCGGGGCCCATCTTTCCGCATTGTAACCGTGCCGCCTTCTGGGTCCCGGCTCTGCGTCGCACCGCACTGGACGATGCTTCGCATCGCCAGGAGCGCTGCGCCGCGTCCGGGACACGAGTCTCTACTTCTTCCTGCTGTCGAGCGCCGTCTTGCAGGCCGCGCTGAGCTGATCGCGCTTGGCGTTGAGGCAGGCGATGATCTTGCCGCCGCCAGGAGCGATGCCGGCGCAGAATTTGTCATAATCCGCCTTGCACGCGCCGCGCGGATCGGACGATTGTGCCGAGGCCGCTCCGGAGAACGCGACGGCGACGACGATGGCGGCAAACTTCAACTTGGACATTGTATCTCCGGTGACAGAAGGCAGGAGCCGGTTAGCTCTACATGAAGATTGCGACATTCAACATCAACAACATCAATCGCCGCCTGCCCAATCTGCTGGCATGGATCCATGCAGCGAAGCCCGATGTCGTCGCGCTTCAGGAATTGAAGGCTAGTGATGGCGAATTTCCGGCGGCGGCCATCAAAAAGGCCGGCTATGGTGCGGTCTGGCGCGGACAAAAGACCTGGAACGGCGTCGCCATTCTCGCGCGCAACGCCGAGCCGGTGTTGACCCGCGACCGCTTGCCCGGCGACGCTGACGACCTCGAGGCGCGCTACATCGAGGCCGCCGTGCGCGGCATCATCTTCACCAGCATCTATTTGCCGAACGGCAACCCGCAGCCTGGACCGAAATTCGATTACAAGCTCGACTGGTTCGCGCGCCTGAAGCGTCACGCAAAAAGCTTCCTCAAACAGGACCTGCCGGTCGTGCTCGCCGGCGATTACAACGTCGCCCCGACCGCGCTCGACATCTATCCGACGAAATCCTGGGACAAGGACGCCCTGATCCAGCCCAAGAGCCGCGCGGCGTTCGCTTCACTCGTCGCGCAAGGCTGGTGCGATTCGCTCCGCACGCTCCATCCCGAGAAGCGCATCTATACCTTCTGGGACTACAAGCGTAATCGCTGGCTGCGCGATGCGGGCCTCAGGCTCGATCATCTCCTGCTCAGCCCTGCCCTCACGTCGCGCCTGAGCAAAGCTGGCGTCGACAAGAATATCCGTGGCGAAGACGGTGCCAGCGACCACGCGCCGGCGTGGGTGGTGCTGCGTTAGGTGCGTGCTCGCAAATCCACTACCTTGGTTTGCCACGCGGCACGCTTTTGGATAGCTTCGTTCAATAGTGCGATCCTTACTTGCCTCATCTGACGTACAGATGGACGACGCTCAGGACCCCTACGCAATGATTACCCCCGGACGTCATCGTCCGCTTGCCCAGGACACCTGGAATGAATTGGTTGTTCGGGCCGCAATTGAAGAAATTGCAGCCGATGCGACCGCACATTTCCGTCCCGACATCTTCTGGCCGGCTCACCCGAGTGACGATGGGACGGGCGATGGCGACCCTAGCTTCTACAAGGGCGCTGCAGGGGTCATTTGGGCGCTAGATTACTTACACCGCATAGGTGCCACCCGCGTCGCCAAAGACTTTCGCTCTGTGCTGCCAAAGCTGATGGAGCGGACAATCATCGACCACGAAGCCAGTTCGCCGACCGATTATGAGAAGCATGGCTCGCTGCTTCGCGGCGACATGGGCGCGGCACTTCTTGCAATGCGCCTTGAGCCGACATCGAGCCTCGCCGACCTGGTTTATAGGCGCGCCGAAGCAAACAATGGACTGCCTATCCGAGAACTCATGTGGGGTATGCCGGGGTCGATGGTAGCGGCAGTCCATATGGGCGAGATGACAGGGGAAACGCGCTGGCGCGGCCTCTTCGAAGTGCAGGCAGCGCGGCTGTTAGCCGAACTGGAGGACACGCCACAAGGCCCACTTTGGACCCAGGATCTTTACGGTGCCAAAGATCGCTTTCTCGGGCCCGTTCACGGCTTCGCCGGCAACGTTATTCCATTATTGCTCGGATGGGATTGGTTGACGCCGCCACAGCAGGCGCACATAGCCGAATTTGTGCCGAAGTCGCTTGAAGCGAACGCGTGGCGGTACGATGTCGGAACGACATGGGGCCCGAGAAGCAAGCGCGAGAAGCGACTTTTCATATGTCAGCACTGTCACGGTGCGCCGGGAATGGTGACGACCTTTGCTGACGCGCCCTTCGCTACGCCAGAATTTGACACGCTTCTGTTGGATGGCGGGCGCTTTGCCTGGGCCGCCGGACCGCTAACGAAGGGCTCGAACCTTTGCCACGGCACGGGTGGAAATGGCTACGCATTCCTCAAACTCTACCGACGCACGAAGGACCCGATTTGGCTCGACCGCGCGCGCCAGTTCGCCATGACTGCCATCGTCCAGTATCGCGGCGCTCAGATGGTTGCCGGTCGTGGTCGATATTCGCTTTGGACCGGAGACATCGGCCTTGCAATCTACCTTTGGGATTGCATCACTGGGAATGCCCAGTTCCCTACCATCGATGTGTTCTGACTCCAGCGAGTTGGGACCAGCATGGGTCGTGCTGAGGTAGGCCCACGCGGGCGATTTCCGCTGACGGGCCAGATGCGGCAACTCGTCGATCTTGCTCTCGAAGCAGATGTCGGTGGTGCCTTTGATCAAATCCGTTGACTGGCCTCGTAACGTGCATTCGCCTGCTCAAACATGCGGCGCCTCTGCTCGCGGTCCAAGGGGTGCTCGTCGAGGGTCAGCGAGTCCCATTCACTGCGCTCGACTGCAAGGAAATCGCCGCCGTAGATGTGGATTGCACCGGTCAACCGATCGATCGGGTTGATGACCGAGTGGATGATGTCGGGACCGAGTGCCACGGCGTCTCTTTCGCAGAGGGCCTTCGCGCCCGCTGCCTCGACTTTGTGTGGCGTGCTTGGAATGCGTCGCCAGAAGATATTGTCTTCTCGGCCTGAGTAAACGCCGATCACGGCCCACATGCGGTGATCATGAGGCATCACCATCATACCCGGCGCCCATACTACGTTGAGGATTGTAAGTGAGCCCGAATGGAAGAGCGTGCGGCTTTCGGGGCGCTTCGGTTCACCAAGCCCTTTGAGGACTGCCGCCGGATCGGACACCGCGCGCGCAAGGACTTCACGAACTGCCTTGTGGGTTGGGTCCGTTGCGAAAGCTGCGCGGCAGTCGGCAATGAACTGCTCGGATTCAAACATATCAATCTCCTTTTAGAGACCAACGCATAATGACCGGTCAATCGGCCCGTCCGTTAGGGGCAGAAGGGCCACATTCCCCTAAGCTTCAGCTTTGTCTACTTAACGCCCGAAAGCTATCGTCTCGCTTTCACGTTTTCGCATATCGCCTCTCAGATGCAGCAACTCGTCGGTTTGGCTCGCTCGAACCAGATGTCGGTCGCGCCTCTGATCGTTTCCGACATGGGCCAGAAGCCGGCAATGCTGGAGCTGGGCCGTTACTCGGGCAGCCCTGCTTTTCGCAGGCCATCCGTCAACCTGGCGAGATCCTCGGCGCGGCGGAACGGCATTTGCTCCCTGAGATTGGAAAGACGGAGCATCGGATCGAGCTGACGCAGGCGGGCTAACGACATCTCAGGGCTCTCTGGCCGGCCGCCGAGCGCGGCGCTGGCGACAATCATCCTTGCGGCCGGAAGGTAGCCGGGATGCTCCCGCGAAGTCCGCTCTGCCCATGACAGTGCGTCGTCATTTCTGCCGCAGGCAAAATGCGCATAGGCGCCGACACACCACCATGCGAAGGCGAAGACATCGGAAGGGCTCAACAGCAGCGCACGTTCGACGTTGGCCAGCGCGAGCTCGGGCTCACCGCGCCATACATGAATCCAGCCATGCAGGCCCAAAGCGGCGGGGGAGTTCGGGTTGAGCGCCCGCGCACGGGCGACCGCATCCGTTGCAACGTCGAGATCGCCTTGCAGATACGCCAGGCCAAAACCGGCCGCGGTCAGGAATAGCGGATCATCCCTTCCGAGGTCGAGCGCTCGTCGGGCAAGTCTCGCGCCTTCAGCGGATTCGGCCGCGTGATCGGTGAACCAACCGAACGACTTCGCCCAAGTGTAGCACTGCGAGGCGAACGCATAGCCCGCGGCTGAGTCCGGGTCGATCTGTATTTCCCGCTGAAAGATTTGCAGCGCTTCCGCATTGGCCTCCCTGGTCAACCGTCTTTGCACCGCAAATCCGTGCATCAAACGCTCCCACGACGTAGCCGCAGGCTTCCGTGTCGCGCGCCGGGTCTCGACCCGCAGGACGACCGGCTCGATCGCACCGACCACGCTGGCCGTCACCTGGTCCTGCAGATCGAAAGCATGTTCCAGGCCGCCGTCGAAGTGATCGGCCCAGACGTGCGTGCCCGTCGCCGTATCGATGAGCTGACCCGTTATGCGAATGCGATCCCCCGTCTTGCGCACGCTACCTTCCAGGATAAAGCGGACGTCGAGTTCGCGACCGATCTGCCTCACATCGATGGCACGCCCCCGGTAGGCGAAGCTCGAATTGCGGGCGACTACCGACAGCCATTGGAAGCCGGCGAGCCCAGTGATGATCTCCTCGACGATCCCATCCGTGAAATGGTCCTGCTCGGTATCGTCGCTCATGTTCTCGAACGGCAGTACCGCGATCGAGGGCCTGTCAGGTGGGAGGGCAGCCTCCGCCGATCCCGTGGGGCGGACCGAGATCCCTGTCGCGCCCGAATGCAGACTCTCTTCGCGAACCGTCCCGATGAAACGAAAACCCTTTCGTGGCAACGTCTTGATGAGGCGCTGCTCCTCGCCGGTATCGCCGATCGCGCTTCTCGCAGCGTTGAGGCGGGTCGTCAGCGCCGCCTCGGATACGATACGTCCCTTCCAGATGGCGTTGACGAGATCGTCCTTGCTGACCACGCGCGCCCTGTTGCAGATCAAGTAATCGAGCAGATCGAATACCTGAGGCGCTGTCGGCACCACGTCATCTCCGCGCCGCAGCTCGCGCCGGTCGGTGTCGAACGCGTAGTGCTCGAACAAATAGCGCAAGGGATATTCCCTCGATTGCCCTTCGAGGTCGCCACGGCACGGTCTGACGCGAAAGAATAAGCCGCCGGTAAGGAAAATGTAAGCCGCCCGTCAAGCGTGCTCGGCCGCATCAGGGCATCCTGACCCAGCGAAACGCCGGGAGGTAGCCCGATGACAACGGCCCTTAACTCGTTGGAGTCACGGCGGACAGTCGTGACGGTGCGGTTCGGCTTCACGATCCTCGCGCATTGCCGCGAAGCGTTTCTCGAATGGCGCAAACGCGGGAAGTTGCGCGCCAGCTTGGACGGTCTGAGCGATCGAGAACTTTTCGATCTCGGTATCGGGCGCGGCGAGATCGACTACGTCTCCTCCAATCGCGCTTTCGACCCACGCGGCGCCGTCGTCTCGCCGTGAGCAAGACCGCGCAGCCGGTTCAAAAATGAACCGGCTGCATAAGGGACGTGTCATGCAGCCGAAAGAGGCTCACCCAAATCAATTCGAACAAGCCACGATGCGCGCATTTCGGGTTCAGCCTGATTGGTATGAGCAATACTGGCTCAGGCGGAACGTGGCCTCCGCTGAAAGACGATGGGGGCGTTCGAGTGTCCTTCTACGTTCGGTCCTGTATGCAGCAATCGTATCCATGCTCGTCTACTTTGGTCATTGAATCTGAACCGGATCCTCGGGCGATTTTGGGTGCGTTTTCGCGCCTCCGAGTACGCGCCCTCACCACAAATTCTTGCCGTCGATCACGTTCACCGGCACCGCATCGAGATCGTAATCGTCGAACAAACGCGCGTTGATCGCGACCTTGGGATTGTCGAAGTCGGGCTTGCCGGTCGACCAGTCCGGCGACTCCGAATAGGTGCCGCAGCCGCAACTCGCGCAATAATGATGTTTAACGGTGCGGCTGCCCCATTGATAGGTCGCGACGTTCTCCTGCGGAGAGAGCAAGCGAAACTGCGCCGGCTTGTAATAGGCCCATAGCGCCCCCCGCTTGGCGCAGAGCGAGCAAGTGCAGCGCGTCACGCTGGCCGGCGGCTCCGTAACCTCAAACACCGTCTCCCCGCAATGGCAGCTTCCCTCGACCGGCATGGCCCGCTCCTGGTTCCCAAAAATGTCAGGAGATGGTCGTAGCCGAGGCCTGCTGCCAACATGCTGTCAGCATGTGCTGCGGCGCACTGCCCGGTTTGGAGGCAGCGCCCGGCCGGGCAATGCCGGCCTGTGCCCGTGCCAGAGGGTTTCGCGGAGCGCGTCACACTGGCCCTCCGTCTACTTTGCATGGGGTTGTTTTAGAGATTTTTGTCACGCAGGCGAAGCGGTCCGACCTGCGGCAAGATTTGGCTACACTCGCCCCGATTCCCGGAGCCGTTGCAATTGGCCTTCCTGTTCGTCCTCATCGTCGGCCTGGTCGCCGGCACCATTTCCGGCATCGTCGGCACGGGGTCGTCGATCATGCTGATGCCGGTGCTGGTCTATGAATACGGGCCGAAGGAAGCGGTGCCGATCATGGCAGTCGCAGCCGTGATGGCGAACCTGTCGCGGATCCTCGCCTGGTGGCGCGAGGTCGACTGGAGGGCGTGTGCCGCCTATTCCATCACGGGCATTCCCGCCGCAGCGCTCGGCGCGCGGACGCTGCTGGCGCTGCCCTCGCACGCGGTCGATGTTGCGATCGGGATTTTCCTGATCGCGATGGTGCCGGTGCGGCACTGGCTCGCGCGGCACGATCTGAAGGCCAATCTCTGGCATCTGGCGATCGGCGGCGCGATCATCGGCTATCTCACCGGCATAGTGGTCTCGACCGGCCCGCTCAGCGTGCCGCTGTTCCTGTTCTATGGCCTCGCCAAGGGCGCCTTCCTCGCGACCGAGGCCGCCTCCTCGCTCGGCCTCTATCTGTCGAAGTCCGTGACCTTCGAACACTTCGGCGCGCTGACCGGCGACGTCGCAATCAAGGGCCTCATCGCAGGCTCCTCGCTGATGTTCGGCGCCTTCATCGCCAAGCGCTTCGTGCTGCACATGAAGCCGGATGTGTTCCGCCTGGTGATGGACGCCATCATGGTCGCGGCCGGCCTCTCCATGCTATGGAACGCCACCCAATCCCCCTGACACCGATTCACCAGTTCCCATGGCCAAATCCACGCTCTCCTTCGTCTGCCAGAACTGCGGCGCGGCCTATAACCGCTGGCAGGGCAAGTGCGAGGCCTGCGGCGAGTGGAATACGCTGGCCGAGGAGGACGCGACCGGCAACGTGCCGGTGTCGATCCGCTCCAAGCGCAAGGGACGCACCTTCGCGCTGGAGAGCCTGGCGGGAAAGAGCCCCGACGCCCCTCGCCTGTCCTCGGGGATGACCGAGCTCGACCGCGTCACCGGCGGCGGCTTCGTGCGCGGCTCGGTGCTGCTGGTCGGCGGCGATCCCGGCATCGGCAAGTCGACGCTGCTGACGCAGGCAACCAGCTTGCTGGCGCGCGCCGGCCACCGGATCGTCTACATCTCCGGCGAGGAGGCGATCGCGCAGGTGCGCTTGCGCGCCGAACGGCTCGGGCTGTCGGACGCGCCGGTGCAGCTCGCCGCGGAGACGTCGGTCGAGGACATCATCTCGACGCTGTCGGAAGGCTCGGTCCCCCGCCTGATCGTGATCGACTCGATCCAGACCATGTGGACCGACACGGTCGAGTCCGCGCCCGGCACGGTGACGCAGGTTCGCGCCTCCGCACAGGCCCTGATCCGCTTCGCCAAGAAGACGGGAGCCGCCATCATCCTGGTCGGCCACGTCACCAAGGACGGGCAGATCGCCGGCCCCCGCGTCGTCGAGCACATGGTCGATGCCGTGTTGTCCTTCGAGGGCGAAGGCTCGCAGCAATTCCGCATCTTGCGCGCCGTGAAGAATCGCTTCGGCCCCACCGACGAGATCGGTGTGTTCGAGATGACGGGTCTGGGTCTGCGCGAGGTCACCAACCCCTCCGAGCTGTTCCTGTCCGAGCGCGACCTCGGCACCCCCGGCACCGCCGTGTTTGCGGGTATCGAGGGCACCCGCCCCGTGCTGGTCGAATTGCAGGCGCTGGTGGCGCCCACCTCGCTCGGCACCCCGCGCCGCGCGGTGGTCGGCTGGGACCCGAGCCGGCTTTCCATGGTGCTGGCGGTGCTGGAGGCCCATTGCGGGGTCAAGCTGTCCGGCCACGACGTCTACCTGAACGTCGCAGGCGGCCTTCGCATCCATGAGCCGGCAGCCGATCTGGCGGCAGCGGCGGCCCTGGTCTCATCCCTGGTTAACGCACAGTTACCCACCGATGCCGTCTATTTCGGCGAGATTTCGCTCTCCGGCGTGGTGCGGCCCGTGGCCCAGACCCCCTCACGGCTGAAGGAGGCCGCGAAACTCGGCTTCAGCCGCGCCGTACTGCCCGAATCGGCCCGGGGCGAGGCCGGCGGTGACGCCGGGCTGTCGCTCAACGCCGTGAACAGCCTGACCACGCTCGTCGCCGAGATTGCCGCCCGCGGCTCTCGCCGGGGCGAATCCGCAAGTCAGCCCGAGAAAAATGCCACACCTGCCAGATTCCGCCGTGGAGAGGGCTAGGTGGAGGTGACGATCCCCGGCCCCGCCGCTATACAGCCGTCACAAAGCAGCGGGATTGCATGGTTCCGGACTTGCCGGGAACACCGTCTGCCCCTCACTTAGGGCGGCGGCCAAAACATCGATTCGCTGAGCATTGAGAGTACGAGCGGACCAGACCAGCCGATGCCGATTACACTCCTCGATCTGATCCTGCTCGGCGTGATGTTGATCTCGGGCCTGCTTGCCATGGTCCGTGGCTTCATGCGCGAAATCCTGTCGATCGCGGCCTGGGGCGCGGCGGCAATCGTGACCCTCTATTCATTCTCGAAGCTGCTGCCGACGGCAAAGACCTATTTCAACAACGACACGGTCGCGAGCGTCGTGGTTGTGGCTGGCGTATTCGTCGGCACGCTGATTGTGGTCTCCGTGATCACGGTCCGGATCTCCGACATGATCCTGGATTCCCGGATCGGCGCGCTGGACCGTACCCTGGGCTTCCTGTTCGGCCTGGCCCGCGGCCTCCTGATCGTCGTGGTCGCCTTCCTGTTCTTCACCTGGCTGGTCCCGGACAAGCAGCGCCCGGACTGGGTGACGGGGGCGAAGTCCCGTGTGGTCTTGCAGGGAACCGGAGATTGGCTGATGTCGCTCTTGCCGGATGACCCCGAGAACACCATCTTGAAGAGATTCAAGAAAAACAAACCAGATGATGATCAAGCTGATACCGAGCAGCAGCCTCCGGGCGGCAGCGACGGCTACAGTAAACCGGCTCGTGACAGCCTTAAAAAGCTGATCGAGAAACCCGCGGCGCGTTGAATTGAGCCCGAAGAGAGGCGCGATGGACGAGATGCAAAACCCCGACTGGAACGCCCAGCTTGATCTCGACCTCCCCCCGGCCGGGCTCGAGCTTCAGGACGATCTCGAGGGGGATACGCTGCGCGAGGAATGCGGCGTGTTCGGCATCTACGGCCATCCCGACGCCGCGGCCATTACCGCCCTCGGCCTCCACGCCCTTCAGCACCGCGGCCAGGAAGCCGCCGGCATCGTCTCCTACGACGGCTCCCGCTTTCATTCCGAACGCCGCCTCGGTCTCGTCGGCGACACCTTCTCCCGCCGCGAAGTGATCGACCGCCTGCCCGGCAGTGTCGCGGTCGGCCATGTCCGCTACTCCACCACCGGCGCCACGATCCTGCGCAACGTGCAGCCGCTGTTCGCCGAGCTCAATGCCGGCGGCCTTGCGGTCGCCCATAACGGCAACCTCACCAATGGCCTGACGCTGCGCCGCGAGCTCGTCAGGAACGGCGCGATGATGCAGTCGACCACCGACACCGAGGTGATCCTGCACCTGGTCGCGCGCTCCAAGCGTAACCGCTTCATCGAACGCTACATTGACGCGCTGCGCGAGATCGAAGGCGCCTATGCGCTGGTGTCGGTTACCAACAAGAAGCTGGTCGGCGCGCGCGATCCGCGCGGCATCCGCCCCCTCGTGCTCGGCGAGCTCGACGGCTGCCCGATCCTGACGTCGGAGACCTGCGCGCTCGACATCATCGGCGCGCGCTTCGTGCGCGACATCGAGCCCGGCGAAGTCATCGTGTTCGACGAGAACGGCCAGGACGTCCACAAGCCGTTCCCGCCGATGGCGCCGCGCCCCTGCATCTTCGAATACATCTATTTCTCGCGTCCGGATTCCATCGTCCACGGCCGCTCGGTCTACGAGGTTCGCAAGGCCTTTGGCGCGCAGCTCGCCAGGGAGAGCCATGTGCCGGTCGACGTGGTGGTGCCGGTGCCGGATTCCGGCGTGCCCGCCGCAGTCGGCTACAGCCAGTTCTCCGGCGTGCCGTTCGAGCTGGGCATCATCCGCAACCACTATGTCGGCCGCACCTTCATCCAGCCGACGCAGGCGATCCGCGAATCCGGCGTGCGCATGAAGCATTCGGCGAACCGCGCCGCGATCGAAGGCAAGCGCATCATCCTGATCGACGACTCCCTGGTGCGCGGCACCACCTCGAAGAAAATCGTACGCATGATGCGCGATGCGGGCGCGACCGAAGTGCACTTCCGTCTCGCATCGCCCCCGATCCTCTATCCCGACTATTACGGCATCGACCTGCCCGATCGCGGCGGCCTGCTCGCCGCAACGCATTCGCTGGAAGAGATGCGCGAGATCATCGGCGCGGACTCGCTCGCCTTCCTCTCGATCGACGGCATGTACCGCGCGATGGGCGAGCCCGGCCGCGACCCGGCCAATCCGAAGTTCTCCGATCACTGCTTCACCGGCGCCTATCCGACGCATCTCACCGACCAGACCCAGACCGAGCAGCAGCCGCGGCAATTGTCGCTGCTGGCGGAAGCGAGTTGACGGCGTAGCCGTCATCCCGGGGCGGTCCGCAGGACCGAACCCCAATGCGCAATTGCGCATTGTGGGACCTCGAGATTCCGGGTTCGATGCTTCGCATCGCCCCGGAATGACGACCAAGCGGGGGCTTGTCCCGGCCATCCACGCCTGTAAAACCCCGCCATGACAAAGCCCCTCGCCAATCGCATCGCTCTCGTCACCGGCGCCTCGCGCGGTATCGGCTACGCCACCGCAATCGCGCTGGCGAAAGCCGGCGCGCACATCGTCGCCGTCGCGCGTACGCAGGGCGGGCTGGAAGAGCTCGACGACGAGATACGGAAATCAGGCGGCAGCGCCACGCTGGTACCGCTCAACCTCACCGACTTCGACGGTATCGCGCGGCTCGGCGCCGCACTGCACGAGCGCCACGGCAAGCTCGACATTCTCGTCGGCAATGCCGGCGTGCTCGGCCCCTCCTCGCCGCTCGGCCATATCGAGCTGAAGACCTTCACCGACGTGATGGCGATCAACGTGTCGGCGAATTTCCAGCTCATCCGCTGCATGGAGCCGCTGCTGAAACAATCGGACGCCGGCCGCGCGGTGTTCATCACCTCGGGCGCAGCCAACAAGGCGACCGCCTATGTCGGCCCCTACGCCGCCTCCAAGGCCGCGCTGGAAACGCTGGCGCGCGCCTGGGCACAGGAGACCGCGAGCACCACTCTGCGCGTCAACCTCTTCAATCCTGGGCCGATCCGCACCCGCATGCGCGCGACGCTGATGCCGGGCGAGGATCCCTTGACGCTCGACACGCCCGAGCAGGCGGCGGAGTTCATCGTGCCGATGTGCGCGCCCGACTGGGCGGAAACCGGCAAATTCTACGACTACAAGTCGCGCACCCTAATGAGCTTCCGTCCGCCGGCCTGAAGTCCGTGCATGCTGGCCGCCACGCGGCCATGCGACCGGTTGATGAAATTTAAGTCAGTGGAAGGACGATCGGGTTAACCGATCGGCCGGCCCGCTACGATTAGCGCATTGCCGCAAGCATCAGGACAGGCTATCGGGAACATCAAGATCGTGACCGATCGCGCCGATGGTCAAAAGCCCCAATCAAGAGGGCCGTCCCGGCATCAACAGTTGGAGGGAATACAATGAAAAATTTGCGCGCGTGGCGCTACGCCGCGCTGTTGACCTGTGCCGGCCTCGGCTTCGCCACCTCGGCTTCCGCCCAAGATAAGACCATCAAGATCGGCGTGCTGAACGACATGTCGAGCCTCTATGCCGACATCGGCGGACCGAACTCGGTCGCCGCCGTGAAGATGGCGGTCGAGGATTCCGGCATGAAGGCCAAGGGCTGGACCATCGAGGTCGTCTCCGGCGATCACCAGAACAAGCCCGACGTCGGCGTGAACATCGCAAGGCAGTGGATCGACAACGACAAGGTCGACGTCATTTCGGACGTACCCAATTCTGGCGTTGCTCTGGCCGTAAACAATCTGGTCAAGGAGAAGAACTCGGTTCTGCTCAACTCGGGCGCAGCCTCCGCCGACCTCACCGGCAAGGCGTGCACGCCGAACACGATCTCCTACACTTACGACACCTACATGCTCGCCAACGGCACTGGCAAGGCACTCACGAAGGCGGGCGGCGACACCTGGTTTTTCCTGACCGCGGACTATGCCTTCGGCCACGCACTGGAGCGCGACACCTCCGCCGTCGTCACTGCCAGTGGCGGCAAGGTACTTGGCGCGGTCAGGCATCCGCTCAACACGTCCGACTTCTCCTCCTTCCTGCTGCAGGCGCAGTCCTCAAAGGCCAAGGTGGTCGGCCTCGCCAATGCCGGCGGCGATACCACCAACGCGATCAAGCAGGCGTCCGAATTCGGCATCGTCGCGGGTGGCCAGAAGCTCGCAGCGCTGCTGCTGTTCATCAACGACGTGCACGCGCTCGGCCTCAAGACCGCGCAGGGGCTGACCTTCACCGAGTCCTTCTATTGGGATCTCAACGACCAGACGCGCGAATGGTCGAAGCGCTTCCAGAAGGTCTCGCCGAAGGGCTCGATGCCGTCGATGACGGTCGCCGGTCTCTATGCAGGCATCCTGCATTATCTGAAGGCGATGGACGCGCTGGGCAGCAACCCGCATGACGGCGCCAAGGTCGTCGCCAAGATGAAGGAACTGCCGACAGATGATCCGCTGTTCGGCAAGGGCCCGCTGCGCGCAGACGGCCGCCGCCTCATCCCAGCCTATCTGTTCGAGGTGAAGAAGCCGGAAGAGTCGAAGGGTCCGTGGGACTACTACAAGCTGGTCGCCACCATCGCACCGGAAGACGCCGCCAAGCCACTCGAGGCGAGCGAGTGTCCGCTGGTGAAGAAGTAAACGATGGTGTCGTAGGGTGGGCAAAGGCGCGAAAGCGCCGTGCCCACCGCTCCTCCATCGCTGTTGATAGAAGCGGTGGGCACGCTTCCGCCCTCGCTCCTCGAGCAACGGCGGACAGGTCGCTTTGCCCACCCTACGAAGCCGCCTTCGTCGCGGCCAGCGTTCGCATCGCGATCATCACCGCCATGACCATCAATACGGCCGCAAGCAAGAACGGCGCGCCGGGCAGATGCCAGAACGCGCTGCCGCTGATGAAATACGAGAACGTCAGCGTGAACAGGAAGGGTCCTACGAGCTGCGACACGCTCTGCACGCTCGTGGTTGCACCCTGCAATTGTCCTTGCTGATCGGGTGCGACGAGCCGCGTCATCAGCGATTGCACGGCCGCGCCTGACACGCCCCACAGCGACATCACGGGAATGCCGAGCCAGAACAAGGGGCCGGTCGGTGCACTCCCAAAGATCAGAAAGCCGATGGCGCCGCAACTCAAGCCGAGGAGCAGCGCGTTGCGCTCGCCGAGCGCACGCACGATTGGGCCGACGCCGAGCCCCTGCACCACCATGGCACAGATGCCGACCATCGCGAGCGTGAGGCCGACGGTCTTGGAGTCCCAGCCATAACGATAGGTCGCATAGAGCACGAAGGTCGAGGGCAGCACGACGTGCGCCACCTGCGCGATGAAATTGACGACGGAGAGGCCCGCGAGCACCACGTTCGAGCGCAACAGATGCAGCGCACCGAGCGGATTTGCGCGGCGCCACCGGAACGGCGCGCGCCTGTCCGGCGCGAGCGATTCCGGCAGGATTAGAAGACCATAGATCGCATTGGCAAAGCTCAGTACCGCCGCAGCCCAGAATGGCAACCGCGGATCGATATCGCCGAGCAGCCCGCCCAGCGCCGGGCCAAAGATGAACCCCGCACCGAATGCCGCACCGATCCTGCCGAAGACCGCGGCGCGGCGCTCCGGCGGTGTCAGGTCGGCGATATAGGCAAAGGCGGTCGAGATGCTCGCCGACGTGATGCCTGAGATGATGCGCCCAATGAACAGCCAGATCAGGGACGGCGCCAGCGCCATAAGCACGTAGTCGGCGGCGAGGCCGAAGTTCGACAAAAGCACCACCGGCCGCCGGCCGAAGCGATCGGACAGCGCACCCAGCACCGGCGAGAACACGAACTGCATCAGCGCCCATGCGGTGCCGAATAGGCCGAAGATGCGGGCCGCGTGCGCGGTGTCGTTGCCGACGAAACTCTCGATGAGCTTTGGCAGGATCGGCATGATCACACCAAGCGCGAGCATGTCGAGCAGAATGGTGACGAAGATAAAGGCGACCGCACCGCGCCGGATCGGCGCAGCATCCGAGCTTATCGTCTCACGCGCCTTGCCGCTCACGACAGCCGCTTGCGCTTGTGCGCAAACGGGTTGGCCTTCTCGCGCAACGTGATCCGCACCGGCGTGCCCGGCAGCTCGAAGGCGTCGCGCATGGAGTTGGTGAGGTAGCGCAAATAGGCCTGCGGAACGGCATCGGCGCGCGAGCAGAACAACACGAAGCTCGGCGGGCGCGCCTTGGTTTGGGTGATGTAGTTGAGCTTCAGCCTGCGCCCCGAAACCGCCGGCGGCGGGTTGGCCTGGATCGCCTGCTCGAACCACCGGTTCAATGCCGATGTCGGCACGCGCCTGTTCCAGACCGCATAGGCGTCCTGGATCGCCTGCATCAGGCGGTCGATGCCTTCCCCCATCAGGCCGGAGACGGCGACGATCGGCACGCCTTTGACCTGCGGCAGCCAGTGATCGGCATCGCGGCGCAGATTGGAGATCGCGCCGCCGCCCCTGCTTTCCATCAGGTCCCATTTGTTGACCGCCAGCACGACGGCGCGGCCCTCGCGCTCGATCAGGTCGGCGATGCGCAGATCCTGCTCCTCGAAATGGTGCTGCGCGTCCATCATCAGCACGACGACTTCGGCAAAGCGCACGGCGCGCAAGGCATCGGCGACCGAGAGCTTTTCCAGCTTCTCCTCGATGCGCGAGCGGCGGCGCAGGCCCGCGGTATCGAAGACGCGGAAATTGCGCCCCTTCCAGTTGATCTCGACCGCGATCGAGTCGCGCGTGGTGCCCGCCTCCGGGCTGGTCAAGAGGCGCTCCTCGCCGAGCAGATGGTTGATCAGCGTCGACTTGCCGGCATTGGGGCGGCCGACGATCGCAACCCGGATCGGGCGCCTGGCGGCCTCCTCCTCGGACAGCTCCTCCTCGTCCTCGACCTCATCCTCATCGAGCGGCTCGGGCAGGAGCCTGCTCAAGGCATCGTAGAGCTCGCCCATGCCCTCGCCATGCTCGGCGGAAATCTGGATGGGATCGCCGAGCCCCAACGCAAAGGATTCCATCGCGCCGGCATCGCCGTGCTTGCCCTCGCTCTTATTGGCAACGAGCAGCACCGGCTTGTTGGCGCGGCGCGCAAAATCGGCGAAGGCGCGATCGGTCGGCGTGAGGCCGACGCGGGCGTCGATGACGAAGAACAGTGCGTCGGCTTGCGCGATCGCGGTCTCGGTCTGCTCCCGCATCCGCGCGGTCAGCGAACCCTTGGCGCCTTCGTCGAGACCGGCCGTGTCGATGATGGTGAATGCGAGATCGCCGAGCTTTGCATCGCCCTCGCGGCGGTCGCGGGTCACCCCGGGCAGGTCATCGACGAGCGCGAGCTTCTGTCCCACCAGGCGGTTGAACAGGGTCGACTTTCCGACATTGGGCCGGCCGATGATGGCAATCGTAAAAGACATTGGTCATTCGTGCGCTGCCGAGGCTGCGCCTGTCAATGCAGTGAAAAATATCAGCGCGTGAAGCTGCCGCTCGGCATCGGCGCCGGGAAAGCTCCCTGCGACTGCTGCTGCGTGGTCTGGGTCGATTGCGCGGGCTGGCTGGTCTGATCCTGATCCGGCGGCGGCGCGGTGGTGCGCTTGCGGACGATCTTCTGCTTCGGCGCCGGTGCCGCGGGGGCCGGCGCCGCTTCGGGCTGGGCCTCGCCGTCGACTTCGCCAGCCGGCGCCTCGGCCGGCGCAGCGGCGGCTGCCGCCGGTTGCTTGGTCTTCTTCGACTTCGCGGCCTTGGCGGATTTCGGCGGCTCGGGCGGCGGTGCGGCAGCAGCAGCCGCGGCGTCCGCATTCTGCTGGTCCTGCTGCTGCTGAGCGCCCTTGTAGAGATCTTTCGGCACGCCCTGCTCCAAGCCCGGCACGCCCTCGGGGAAGACCGGCTTGCGATCGCCCGGCAGCTTCTTCTTGGTGTCGAGCCAGTCCATAAGGTCGCTCGGATCGAATCCGCCGCTCGAGCAGCCGCCAAGGAGGCCCGAGAAGGCGATCAGAACGGCAGCTGCGATCAAACGTTGCGTACGGCGCATCTCAGGTCTCGTCCAACTGTTCTCGGTCCGTCAGCTCTTGGCGACCGGCGGCAGCAGAGCCTGCAAGGCCTCGGCACGCGAGCGCAGGCCCTGCGGGGTTTCACCATCTTCGGCAATCGCATCCAGCCATTTGCGTGCGGCGGCCGCATCGCCATTGCGCCAGGCCGACAGGGCCAGCATTTCACGTGCGCTATGGCGGAAGGTAGAGCCGGCCTCGGCGGATGCCTCCAGCCGCTGCTGGATGTCGGCATAGGGCGCCGTATCGATCAGAAGCCCTGCGGCGCGGAGTTTTGCGAGCGCCTGCTGCTCGGCACCAGCGCTGCTGTCGGCCGCGATATCGTCATACGTCTTGACGGCAGCCTTGGGGTCGCGTGCAGCAGCCTCGGCAGCGGCGCGCAAGCGCGCCAAGGTGCGATAGCCTCCGGGTGCCTTGGCGGCGAGCTCGGTGAAGGCCGCCTCGGCCTCGGCATGCTTGTTCTGCTCGGACAGTTCCACTGCCTTCTCGAAGGCGGCGCCGGCCTCCGCGGCCTTCTTGGCCTCCAGGTACTGATAACCGCGCCACCCACCGACGGCGGCCACGATCAGGACCATCAGGGCGATAAAATAGATCGAATACTTGTCCCACAGCTTCTTGAGCTGTTCACGACGTACTTCCTCGTCGACTTCGTCAAATAATTCAGACACTTATGCTAATCCCATGCCCGGTCGGGAGCGCGCGCCTTAGCGTTCGCGTCAGGAATCCCGTCCCCGCGTCGCGGCTGCGATACGCTATCGATATGGCGGTGGCAAGGCAAAGCGAGCCGGATCAAGGCGTTAACCCTCCGCAGCCGCCCCTACCGGGTTCCGGCCGGAGTTCATGATCCGGCCAGCGTCTCTCGCAACTGCCGCTTGAGCACCTTGCCATTGGCGTTGCGCGGCAGCGGGTCGACGGTGAGGAAAATCGTCTCTGGCACCTTGTAGTCGGAGAGCCGCTCGGCGCACCAGGCACGCAGCGTCTCGCCTGCAACCGCCTCGCGCATGACGACCACGGCATGGACGCGCTCGCCGAGCACCGGACACTGTTTTGCGATGATCGCGCTCTCGACCACGGCCGGATGTCCGGCCAGCACGGATTCCACCTCGGCGGAGTAGATCTTCAGGCCGCCGCGGTTGATCATGTCCTTCTGGCGGTCGAAGACGCGGACGAAGCCTTCGGCATCGACCGAGCCGAGATCGCCGGAGTGCCAGAAGCCGCCGGTAAAGCTCTCGGCGGTCGCCTTCGGATTATTCCAGTAGCCCTTGATCACGGACGCGCTTCCGATCCAGAGCTCGCCGATCGCGCCACGCGGCAACTCGCGCCCCTCTGTATCGACCGCGACGATCCGCGCGCCGGGACAGGGCAAGCCGACGCTGTCGATGTGGCGTGCGGTAAGCTCTCCCGGCATGATCGTCGACGGCGACGTTGTCTCGGTCGCCCCATAACAGTTCATCAGCTTCAGGCCGGGAATTTTTTCGTCCAGCTTCTCGATGGTCGCAATCGGCATCGGCGCGCCGCCAAAGCCACCGATGCGCCAGCTCGAGAGATCATAACTGTCGAAGTCCGGCTGGAGCAGACAGAGATTATACATCGCCGGCACCATCACCGTGTAGGTGACGCGCTCCCGCGCGGCGAGCTTGAGATAGTCGGCCGCCCTGAACTCCGGCATGATGATCAGCGTGCCGGCGCAGCGGATCATCGTCGTGATGTTGGCGACGATGCCGGTGACGTGACCGAGCGGCACCGCCGCGATCGAACGATCCGCCGCCGTGAGCTTCAGGCAAGTCGCGAAGACCATCGAGGAGTGGATAATGTTGCAATGGGCGAGCATCGCCCCCTTCGGCTTGCCCGTGGTGCCGGAGGTGTAGAGGATCATCGCGGTATCCTCTTCGCCGACATCAGCCGGCGCATCTGCAGGCGCGTGATCGCTGAGCTCGGACAAACGCATGTCATCGTCGACCGCGATACGATGCACGACATCGGGGACATCGCGCGGCTCCGGAAGACGGTCGGCAAGCGCCGCCTCGTGGATCAGGACCTTGGCGCCGCAGTCGGCGAGCACATAGGCGATCTCGGGTTTCTGCTGGCGCGTGCTCAGCAGCACGGTGACGAGGCCCTCATGCGCGGCAGCAAACAGGATCAGCGGAAATTCGATGCGGTTGCCCAGCAGGAGCGCGACGCGATCGCCGCGTTGCAGACCGAGCGTGCGAAGTCCGGCGGCGATCCGCGCCGACTGCTCGACGGCCTGCCGCCAGGTCAGCCGGATGCTGCCGCACATCAGCGCCTCACCATCGGGATTGCGGTCGGCTGCTTCCGCGATCATCGCCTCACCATCGGGATTGCGGTCGGCTGCTTCCGCGATCATCGCCCAGATGCTTGTCGGCCGCTCACAGAATGCGCTCACCATGCGGTCGGCGAAGCGCGCCTCGAGCCGCATCGGGGGAAGCTGAGATTGCGACCAGTCCATCGGGATGCTCCCGGCTTTTTTTGTCTTCACCTTCCCTGCATGGACAGCCGGTCTTGTCTTGCGCTGATCGGCTGTCGCTAAAGCGCGATGAGATTGGGATGAATCGTCATCGCGCTTTAGGTTATTGTTTGAGCATGATCTCCGCGCAAAACACATTCTGCGTTTGTCGCGAGGAGAAACCGCTTCACACTTTTCCGGATCATGCTCTAACCTCCCATCACGGGAACGCCGATCACGACGGGATGGAAGGCAAAGGCGAGCGCCAGATAAGCGACGACGCCGACGGCGACGGCGATCAGATCGTTGGTGACGCCGCCGACCGGAATCGGCGGGCCGCCAGCATCCTTGCGATGCTTCAGCGAGATCCGGTCATACACCGCCCAACCGAGGAACGAGCCGAACAGGATGATGGAGCCGAGATCGCCATTGGCCAAGAGATGCGCCGCCGCCCACAGCTTGATGCCGGCCAGCATTGGATGCTTCAGTGTCGCATAGATGCGGCCGCGGATGTAGGACGCCACCACCAGGATCACCGCCGGCAGCATCAGGGCGACGGTGATGTGCTTCATCGCCTTCGGCGGGTACCAGACGTCGATCCAGCCAGTTGCACGATACTGGGCAAAACCCCACACGATCATCGCAAGGCCGGCCAGCGAAACCACCGAATAGAGGATCTTGTAGGTGCCCTCGCCGAGCCGCGCGATCGCCTGTGCGCGCGCCTCGCGCTTGGTCGTAAAGATGTGGGCCGCGAAAAACAAAGCGAGCCCCAGGATCATCACCAGCAGACCCATGACGTCGTCCCCTCAATTAGCGCCCCCTCTATCGGGTATCACTTCACGCCTGCCGCCCGCAATGCGTCATTCGCGGATCACTGCTGCGTCCCGGGCTTGTTCAGCTCGCGATTGTCGACGTAGCGGATCGCGATCGGCCGTCCAGCCAACGCCCCGGCAAAACCGTCGGTGAGCTTCAGCGGCAGGCAGGCATTCAGCGACGCGTTGATCGCATCCAGGTACGTGGTTCGTGTGTCCGCCGACGCGCCTGCCGTCGCAAATGTCAGGCGCGGCGGGCCGATCAAGCTGCCCGACCTGTTGAGACTGAAACGCACCGACATTTGCATGCCCTCCCGCGCAAGATCGACCGAGGGAGGCGACCAGCATGAGCGCAACTGGGCCATCAGGTCGCTGATCGTGTCGAGGTCGTGATCCGGCTTCTGGTACTTCGCGCTGTCGGCTTGCGATGGAACAGTCTCGACAGTGACCTGGAGTGTCTCGCCGAATGGAAAGGGTATCTCGGTGATGCAGGGCCCCTGAAATGGTCCGCCGCAAGGCTCGTAGGAATAAGGCTGGTAGAAGTACGGAATCGAATGGAAGTGTCGGTACCGCGCATCGGCAGAGACCGACGTTACCGTCGCCAAGAGCAGAACAAGGATGCAGCGCCACATGACCGCCAGACCGCAATGCCACATGCTTCAAACGTGGCACCGGCCGTCGACCCGTCAAGCCCACCGGCGTTCACATGCGCGCGTTCAGTTCGTGGTCGTTGCGCGGCCTGCCGCCCTTGCTGAAGCTCCAGCAGAGAGAGGGCTCCGCCCTACCCCTTCTTCTTCACGTCCT
This sequence comes from Bradyrhizobium sp. UFLA05-125, assembly GCF_059803515.1. NCBI lineage: Bacteria > Pseudomonadati > Pseudomonadota > Alphaproteobacteria > Hyphomicrobiales > Nitrobacteraceae > Bradyrhizobium > Bradyrhizobium sp. UFLA05-125. The sequence goes on from NZ_JBANBJ010000001.1 coordinate 629,936, forward strand.
TGACGTTGGCGAATTCGATCCCCTCGGCGCGCTCCCTGGTATAGCCGAGATAGAACTCATTCTTGGCCAGATACACGGGGTCGCCGTCGACGTCGTCGGCAATGCTGGAGGTGTTCGCGGCGACAAACGTGTCGAGTTTCTTGCGGTCATCCGAGGAGACCCAGCGCGCAAGCTGGAACTCGCTCACCTCGAACTCGACCGGCAACGAATATTCCGCCTCGAGCCGCGCCTTCAGCACGTCGAGCTGCAGCGCGCCGACGACGCCCACCAGCGCTGGCGCGCCGTCGCGCGGGCGGAACACCTGCACCACGCCCTCTTCGGACATCTGCTGCAGCGCTTCCTTAAGCTTCTTCGCCTTCATCGCGTCGGTAAGCCGCACGCGGCGGACGATTTCCGGAGCAAAACTCGGCACGCCAACGAAGGTGAAATCCTCGCCTTCCGTCAGCGTGTCACCAATGCGCAAGGTGCCGTGATTGGGAATGCCGACGACGTCACCGGCGAAGGCTTCATCGGCGACCGAGCGGTCCTGCGCGAAGAAGAATTGCGGGCTCGACAGCGGCATGCTCTTGCCGGTGCGCACGAGCTTGGCCTTCATGCCGCGGCTGAGCTTGCCCGAGCACAGCCGCGCGAAGGCAATGCGGTCGCGATGGTTCGGATCCATGTTCGCCTGGATCTTGAACACGAAGGCGCTCATGCGTGGGTCGGTTGCTTCGACCTTGCGCTGGTCGCTCTCCTGCGCGCGCGGCTCGGGCGCGAATTTGCCAAGGCCTTCCAGGAGGTCGCCGACGCCGAAATTGCGCAGCGCGCTGCCGAAATAAACCGGTGTCAGATGGCCCTCGCGAAACGCCCCCAGATCGAATGGCTTGGACGCCTCGGTGACAAGCTCGAGCTCGTCCTTGACGGCAGCGGCGTCGAGATTGGCATTGAGCTTGGCCAGCTCGGCGATCTCGATCTGCTGGGCGGCACCAGTCTTGGCGCCACCACCTTCGAGCAGACGCACGCCGCCATTGACGACGTCATAGGTGCCGAGGAAGTCGCGGCCGCGACCGACCGGCCAGGTCATCGGCGTGGTATCGAGCGCCAGCGTCTTTTCGATCTCGTCCAGGAGCTCGAAAACGTCGCGGCTCTCGCGGTCCATCTTGTTGATGAAGGTGATGATCGGGATGTCGCGCAGGCGACAGACCTCGAACAGTTTTCGCGTGCGCGCCTCTATGCCTTTTGCAGCGTCGATCACCATTACGGCGGAGTCGACCGCCGTCAGCGTGCGATAGGTATCTTCCGAAAAGTCCTCATGGCCGGGCGTGTCCAGGAGGTTGAACACCAGGCCCTCGAACTCGAAGGTCATCACCGAGGTAACGACGGAGATGCCGCGCTCGCGCTCGATCTTCATCCAGTCCGAGCGCGTGTTACGCCGCTCGCCCTTGGCCTTGACCTGGCCTGCAAGATTGATGGCGCCGCCGAACAGCAGCAGCTTTTCGGTCAGCGTGGTCTTGCCGGCGTCCGGGTGGGAGATGATCGCAAAGGTACGCCGCCGCGCCACTTCGGCAGCAAGCGGGGAACGGGCCGGCGATTCGGCTGTGATGGCGATGTCGGACATGGCGGGAGCGTTTGGCAGGGAAAACGGGGCTAATCAAGGATCATTTGGTGATTGCGGGGCGCCAAGGCCAGCCCCATATCCCCGTGGGAAGGACGACCTTCCTCTAATCAGCACATCGGTCGCGGGGACGACCCTGCCTTGAACGGAGGGGCGTCATGGCCTGGACTATCCTGTTTGTCGCCGGTCTTTTGGAGGTCGGCTGGGCGATCGGCCTCAAATACACCGATGGTTTCTCGCGGCTCGTTCCATCCGTGCTCACGCTCGCCGCCATGGCTGGCAGCGTCATCCTGCTCGGATTGGCACTGAAGTGGCTGCCGATTGGAACCGCTTATGCGGTCTGGACCGGGATCGGCGCGGTCGGTACCGCCGCGCTGGGGATCATCCTGTTCGGCGAGCCGGCCACGGCACTGCGCCTCGCCAGCATTGGGCTGATCGTCGGCGGCATCGTCGGGTTGAAGCTCGTGATGTAATCGAGCTGCCCATTTGGAAATGACCGTTAAGTCAACCGCTTAAAGCGATCTCCGGAAGTAATGCGCGATTTCGCCGACGACGCCGCGGCGGAAGGTGAGCACGCAGATCACGAAGATCGCGCCTTGAATCACCGTCACCCACTGGCCGTAGCTCGCCAGGTACTGTTGCATGGCGATGATCACGAAGGCGCCCACCACGGGCCCGAAAATGGTCCCGAGACCGCCGACCAGCGTCATCAGCACGACTTCACCCGACATCGACCAGTGCACGTCCGTGAGCGAGGCGTTCTGCGCCACGAACACCTTCAGTGAGCCCGCAAAGCCCGCCAGCGTGCCCGAGAGAATGAAGGCCAGCAGCTTGTACTGATCGGTGCGGTAGCCGAGCGAGATCGCGCGCTGCTCATTCTCGCGGATTGATTTCAAGACCTCGCCGAATGGCGAGTTGATGATGCGGTAGATCAGCAGGAAGCCGGCAAGGAAGCCGACCAGCACGACGTAATAGAGCACAGTTGGCTTGGAGAGATCGAAGATCCCGAACAGATGGCCCTGCGGAATGCCCTGAATGCCGTCTTCGCCATGCGTAAACGGCGCCTGCAGATAAATGAAATAGAGGAGCTGCGACAGCGCCAGCGTGATCATCGAGAAGTAGATGCCCTGCCGGCGGATCGAGATGTAGCCGGTTACGATCGAGAGCACGAAGGCCGCGGCAACGCCGGCGAGTATGCCGAGCTCTGGCGGCAGGGCCCACACCTTCAGCGCATGCGCGCTGCAGTAGCCGGCGGTGCCGAGAAACATCGCGTGGCCGAACGACAAGAGACCGCCATAGCCGATCAGCAGGTTGAAGGCGCAGGCGAGCAGCGCGAAGCACAGCGCCTGCATCACGAAGAACGGATAGATGCCGGTGAACGGCACGGCAGCCAGGGCCAGCGCCATGAATACGAACACGATCATCTCGTCGCGCATCGCGCGCGCCGTCATCGGCAGGGTATCGTCCGTCAAGGCTGTCATATCAGGCCGCCCTTCCCGTCAGTCCCGTCGGTTTCACGAGCAGCACCAGCACCATCAGCACGAACACGACGGTGTTGGAGGCCTCGGGGTAAAAATACTTGGTCAGGCCTTCGATCACCCCGAGCGCGAAGCCGGTGATGATCGAGCCCATGATCGACCCCATGCCGCCGATCACCACCACCGCGAACACCACGATGATGAGGTCGGCACCCATTAGCGGCCGCACCTGGTTGATCGGCGCGGAGAGCACGCCGGCGAGTGCGGCAAGACCGACGCCGAGACCGTAAGTCAGCGTGATCATGCGCGGCACGTTGATGCCGAAGGCGCGCACCAGCGTCGGGTTTTCGGTCGCGGCACGCAAGTACGCGCCGAGCTGGGTCTTCTCGATCAGGAACCAGGTCGCGAGGCACACCACCAGCGAGAAGACGACCACCCAGCCGCGGTAGACGGGCAAGAACATGAATCCGAGATTCATGCCGCCCTTGAGCTGGTCGGGAATGGCATAGGGCAGACCGGACGAGCCGAAATAGTTCTGGAACACGCCCTGGATGATCAGGGCCATACCGAACGTCAACAACAGGCCATAGAGGTGATCGAGCCCGGTCAGCCATTGCAGCATGGTCCGCTCCAGGATCATGCCGAAGATGCCGACCACGATCGGCGCGATGATCAACGCCGGCCAGTAGCCGATACTGAGGTAATCGTTGTTGAGCAGAAAATATGCGACGAACGCGCCCATCATGTAGAGCGCGCCATGGGCGAAATTGATGATGTTCAGCATGCCGAAGATCACGGCAAGCCCGAGACTGAGCAGCGCGTAGAACGAGCCGTTGATCAGTCCCACCAGTAGCTGTGCATAGAGAGCCTGCATCGATCCCGCACCCAGTCCCTTCAGCGTTCCTCACGTGGTTCGCCGGCGTCGGCCGGCGAACCGTTATTACCGCTTACTTCTTCAACAGCGCGCACTTGCTTTCGGACAACGGTGTGAAGGCCTGATCGCCCGGCACCGTACCGACCAGCTTGTAGAAGTCCCACGGCGCCTTGGATTCGGAGGGCTTCTTCACCTCGAACAGATAGGCGTTGTGGATGGTGCGGCCGTTCGGCTGGATCTCGCCCTTGCCGAACAGGTCGTCCTCGGTCGGCATCGACTTCATCTTCTCGACGACCTTGACGCCGTCGTGCGGATTGCCGCCGAGCGCTTCCAGCGCCTTGAAGTAATGACGCAGGCCCGAATAGACGCCGGCCTGCACCATGGTCGGCGGTGCGCCATTCTTCATCTTCGCGGCGAAGCGCTTCGAGAAGGCGCGGGTCTGGTCGTTCATGTCCCAGTAGAAGGTCTCGGTGAAGTTGAGGCCCTGGGCGGTCTCGAGCCCGATCGCCTTGACGTCGGTGAGGAACAGAAGCAGCGCCGCGAGCTTCTGGCCGCCCTTGGTGATGCCGAACTCGGCCGCCTGCTTGATCGAGTTGGTGGTATCGCCGCCCGCATTGGCAAGGCCGATGACCTTGGCCTTGGACGACTGCGCCTGGAGCAGGAAGGAGGAGAAGTCCGGCGTGTTGAGCGGATGCTTGACGCCACCGACGACCTTGCCACCATTGGCCAGTACCACCGCCGTCGTGTCGCGCTCGAGCGCCGCACCGAAGGCGTAGTCGGCGGTCAGGAAGAACCAGGTGTCGCCGCCGGCCTTCACCAGCGCTTGGCCCGTGGTGTGGGCAAGCATGTAGGTGTCGTAGGTCCAGTGCACGGTATTGGGCGAGCACTGCGCGTTGGTGAGATCGGAAGTCGCGGCGCCCGAATTGATGTAGACGCCGTTCTTCTCCTTGATGACGTTGTTGACGGCAAGCGCCACGCCGGAATTCGGCACGTCGACGATGACGTCGACCTTGTCGACGTCGAACCATTGCCGCGCGATGGCGGTACCGATGTCCGGCTTGTTCTGATGGTCGCCGGAGATGATGTCGATCTTCCAGCCCTTGGCGGTTAGGCCGGAATCCTCGACCGCCATCTGCGCCGCCAGCGTCGAGCCGGGGCCGCCGAGATCGGCGTAGAGACCGGACTGATCGGACAGCGCGCCGATCTTGACGGTCTTGTCCTGTGCGCAAGCCGCGCCCACTGCGGTGAGTGACAGCGCGGTGCCGAGCAGAAATGACGCAATCGACCTTGTCTTCATGCACTTTCCTTTTTGAAGTTTCTCGTTGGCAGTTCTAGACGCCGAGATAGGCGTGGAGCTTGTCCATATTGGCGGCAAGCTCCGCATTGGAGAATCCGTCAATGATCTTGCCGTGCTCGACGACATAATAGCGGTCGGCGACGGTCGAGGCGAAGCGGAAGTTCTGCTCGACGAGCAGGATGGTAAAACCCTCCTTCTTCAGCCGCGCAATGGTGTGGCCGATCTGCTGGATGATGACCGGCGCGAGGCCTTCCGTTGGCTCGTCCAGCATCAGGAAGCTCGCGCCGGTGCGCAGGATGCGCGCAATCGCCAGCATCTGCTGCTCGCCGCCGGAGAGCTTGGTGCCCTGGCTCGAGAGGCGTTCCTTCAGATTCGGAAACAGCTCGAAAATCTGATCGAGCGGAAGACCGCCTGCCCGCACCACCGGCGGCAGCATCAGGTTTTCCCGCACGTCGAGGCTTGCGAAGATGCCGCGCTCCTCTGGGCAGAAGGCAATCCCCATGCGCGCGATCTTGTCCGAGGTTACGCGGATGATCTCCTGATTGTTGAACCGCACCGAGCCGGTGCGCTTGGCGATGACCCCCATGATCGACTTCAGCGTGGTCGTCTTGCCGGCGCCGTTGCGCCCAAGCAGCGTCACGACCTCACCCGCGTTCACGTCGAAATTGATCCCGTGCAGGATGTGGGACTCGCCATACCACGCCTCTAGATTGCGAACCTGGAGGATGTTACCGCCGGTCGTTGCGGCCTTTGCCGGTGCCTCGGCGATCGCAGTGTCAGGCATGACCGGCTCCCAGATAGGCTTCCTTGACCCGCTCGTCCTTGGTGAGCTCGCTATAATGGCCCTGCGCAAGGACCTGCCCGCGCGTCAACACCGTAATGATGTCGGAAAGGTTGGCCACGACGCTCAAATTATGCTCGACCATCAGGATGGTGTATTTCGCGGAGATGCGCTTGATCAGCGCCGCGATCTTGTCGATGTCCTCGTGGCCCATACCGGCCATCGGCTCGTCCAGCAGCATCATCTCGGGGTCGAGCGCGAGCGTCGTTGCGATCTCGAGTGCGCGCTTGCGCCCATAGGGCATCTCGACCGCAGGCGTGTTCGCAAACTCGCTGAGGCCGACATCGTTCAACAGCTCGCGCGCGCGATCGTTGAAGCGGTTGAGCACCGACTTGGAGCGCCAGAAGTCGAACGAGCTGCCATGCTGACGCTGCAACGCGACCCGGACGTTCTCCAGCGCGGTGAGATGCGGAAATACCGCCGATATCTGGAACGAGCGTACCAATCCCATGCGCGCGACGTCGGCCGGCGCCATCGCGGTGATGTCCTGCCCTTTGTAGAGGATTTTTCCGGCAGAGGGCCTGAGGAACTTGGTCAGGAGATTGAAGCACGTCGTCTTCCCGGCCCCGTTCGGACCGATCAAGGCGTGAATGCTCCCACGGCGGACCTTGAGGGCGACATCGCGGACGGCGAAGAATCCCGCGAACTCCTTGGTCAGCCCTTCCGTTTCGAGAATGAACTCATCGGCCAAACAAATTTCCCCCTGCCCGCGCGACGCGCTGGCCGCGCGTGGCTTTGCTTATTGCTATCGGCTCCGAAGGCCTTGGAGCCTTCCCGGAACGCCGCCTCCGGCGGCGGAATATGCCGGAGGTGACGGGGGTTAGGCAAGGCGGAAAGCTGAGCCGGTCACATTGCCGACTACGGGATGGATGCTCCCTTAGTCGAAGGCATTGATGTCGCACCTGCCCGATGACCTCGCGCGCAAAGCATCGATCGTCAAGCCGTCGCTTCGAGATCATGAAGCTGATGCGCGGAAATGACACGACGCCGGTGATCGACGCGATCTCTTTCATCGCATCGCAGCCGCAGACGTTATCGAATTCGCCGACCAGCCCGCACTTGGCGCGCCCCCCGAGATCATCGAGCCGAACCAGCCTCTGCTTTAGCGTTTCTTGGCGCCGACTTCCTTGGCATAGATATCCGGCTTGAATCCGACCAGGAGCTTGCCGCCGCCCATCTCAAGCACTGGCCGCTTGATCATCGAGGGCTGCGCCAGCATCAACGCGAGCGCCTTCTTCTCGTTGAGGCCGTCCTTGTCGGCCTCGGGCAGCTTCTTGAAGGTGGTGCCGGCACGGTTGAGCAGCGTCTCCCAGCCGACCTTGTCGCTCCACGCCTTGAGCTTCTCCTTCTCGACGCCCGCGGCCGTGTAGTCGTGGAAGTCATAGGCCACACCCTTGGAATCCAGCCAGGCGCGCGCCTTCTTCATGGTGTCGCAGTTCTTGATGCCATAAATCGTGGTGGGCAAGGCCGCTCCTCATGCATGGGTCGCGTGACGATGATCGGCGTTGTACGAAACTACCGCGCGCCCCACAATATTCGCCAACCAAGTTCGCCACACGGATTTCACCATGCATGTCAATCACGATTCCGCTGCCGCCGCGGCGCCGACGATCGACTTCGACACGTTTCTGAAGGTCGACATCCGCGTCGGCACCATCATCGACGCAAAGCCGTTCCCCGAAGCGCGCAAGCCGGCCTGGCGGTTGTGGATCGACTTCGGCCCCGTGATCGGCGTGCGCAAGAGCTCGGCGCAGATCACCGAAAACCATCCGCTGGAAACGCTGGTGGGACAGCAGGTCGCAGCCGTCGTCAATTTCCCCCCGCGCCAGATCGGGCCGGTTGTTTCCGAGGTGTTGACGCTCGGCTTCCCCGACGCCGGGGGCAAGGTCGTGCTGATGCAGCCTAGCAAACCCGTGCCGAACGGCGGCCGGCTGTTCTAGCCACCTCAGTCCATCAGCCATGTACCGTCGCTCGACTCTGGCATCCCAGCGATGGCCGGCCGGTCACTTGACGCGACCGTTCGTCAGCGATAAACTGACTGACTGATCGTTTTTTATTATAACGACTTCTCCTCATAAAAAAAGAAAAACGCAAACAAAACGATCATCTGGTCAGTTATTTAGCGAGGCGAGCCGCCATGCCGAAGATCAGCGAAAGACAGCGCGAGAGCCGCCGCCAGCAGATTCTCGAGGCCGCTCTCGCCTGCTTCTCCGAAAACGGCTTCCACCAGACCGGCATGGCCGACATCGTCAAACGGTCCGGGCTCAGCCACGGCGCCGTCTATCTCTACTTCCAGAGCAAGGACGATCTCATCGAGGCACTGGCCGACGACCGGCATCGCCGCGAGGCCATGCTCAATTCCGTCGCACAAGGGTCGGCCGATCCGCTGGAGCGATTGCAGGCGCTGGTCCGCGTCTACGCGCAATGGCTCACCGATCCCATGGGCGAGGCGCGCCGGCGCGTCGGAATCCACGGCTGGGCCGAGGCGCTGCGCAACCGCCGAGTCCGCACCAGCGTCGTCGAGGGCATCGACATGCCGCGCGCGCTGATCGTCGCGCTGGTCGAGTGCGCCCAGCACGATGGCCTCGTCAAGCGCGATCTCGAGGCGGATGCGATCGCACGCGTGCTGATCGCAATCTTCCAGGGCTTCGTGCTGCAAAAAAGCTGGGGCGAGGAGTTCGACCTCAAAGCCTGCATGGCGGCCGTCACCGGCGTGATCGAGAGTTTTCGCACGACCAAGCCGGACTTCAAGCGACGAACCAGGACGTGAGCGATGTCGACGCTTCACGACCTCCTAGCAGGCATCGGCGTCGGTCTTGTCGGCGGACTGACATCCGGCTTCATGGGCACGAGTCCGGGCGGCGGCCTCGTCATCTTCTGCATGCTGCTGCTCGGCGCGGAGCAACACATCGCCCAGGGCACCGCGTTGATTGCACAGGTCCCGCCGACAGGACTCGCCGGTGTGCGCCGCTACTGGCAGAGCGGCAACCGCAGCCCGCTGCAATGGATCTTCTGGATCGGCATCGGATTTCTCGTCGGCGGCGCGGGCGGCGGCTATGCGGCGGCCGCCGTCCCCGACACGGTCCTGCAATCGACCTATGTCGTCTATCTCGTCGCGCTGATCGCTCTCCTGATCCTGCGTCGCGACCGCAAGGACAGCAGCAGCGACGCCCGTGATCAGGACCAACGATCCTGGCTCCCCCTGCTCCTGATCGGCGTGCTTGCCGGCTTTTCCTCCGGCTTCATGGGCATCGGCGGCGGGCTCGCGATAACGGTCGGTCTCGCTGCCGGTCTCCGCGTACCGCAGCATCAAGCGCAGCTCATCAGCCTCATCTTCTCGGTCATCCCGACCAACATTCCCGCGGCCTGGATCTATTGGAGCAAGGGGCTGATGGTCGGTTGGCCGGCCATCATTGGTATCGTTGCCGGCCTCTGGGTCGGCACCGATCTCGGTGCACGCATGGCCAACAACGTCAGCAAATCGGTGCTGCGCCAAACCATCATCGGATTCGTCGGGCTGACGGCGCTCTACATGACCTACAAGGCCCTGAGTTGATCTTACGGCCGCTTCGGAATGTTGAGCCCGCGCTGCACGGCAGGCCGCGCCAGCCCGCGTTCGAGCCAGGCCGCGACCGACTTGAACTGGCCGAACGCGACGAGATCGCCGGCGCCGTAGAAGCCGATGAGATTGCGCACCCAGCCGAGCATGGAAATGTCGGCGATGGTGTAGTCGTCATCCATGAACCATTGCCGGCCGGCGAGATGCGTTTCCATGACGCCAAGCAGACGCTTGGACTCGCTCACGTAGCGCTCGAGCGGCCGCTTGTCTTCAAAATCCTTGCCGGCGAATTTGTGGAAGAAGCCGACCTGGCCGAACATCGGCCCGATGCCGCCCATCTGGAAGTGCACCCACTGGATGGTCTGGTAGCGGCGCGCCGCGTCCTGCGGCAGAAGCTTGCTGGTTTTCTCCGCAAGGTATTGCAGGATCGCGCCGGATTCGAACAGCGGCAGCGGCCTGCCACCGGGCCCGTTGGGATCGAGGATCGCCGGAATCTTGCCGTTCGGATTGAGCGAGAGGAATTCCACTGTCTTCTGGTCGTCCTTGCCGAAGTCGACGAGATGGACCTCGTAAGGCAGCCCGATCTCCTCCAGCATGATCGAGACCTTGACGCCGTTCGGCGTCGGCAGGGAGTAGAGTTGAAGAAGTTCGGGATTCTTCGCGGGCCAGCGCTTGGTGATGGGGAAGGCTGAGAGATCGGACATCGGGACCTTGGATGCGTATGTTGGAGCGCATCTAATCTAGGCGAGACGCCGACCAACGCAAGATCACCGGCTTACTACGACCTGCACGTTATGGTCACGACGATAAAATCCAGCACGAGCCTGTCTAACGCAACTATGGTGGCAGCGTCATCAACGCTGCGATCGGCATCGTCGAGTCATGTTGCAGCCGATACTCCATGAACCATTGCCCCGTCACCAGCAGCATCGCCGTAAAGGCGATCGCAAGCATCGCGGTCGCCAATTGGCTGACATCGTTCATTGCATTTGTCCCTCAGCAAAAAACTTGATCTCTCAACGTCGGCCCGTTCGCCATGTTCCCCGCTCCCGCGAAAAGATTGCCACTCTTTCCCACTCCGAGCACAAGATAAGCACTCTGTTCCAAAACCAGAGCGAGGGACCATTGAGCCACGCGCGCGTTGTCGGGAGATGAATATCGAGAAGCGCGCCTTGCTCGATCATGCCGAGCGTTGTCGCCGGGTCGCGGACGACCTTGCCCATAACGAAGCCGCGCGACGGCTGCGGGCGATGGCCGAGGAGTATGAAGCCAGAGCTTTGAGGCTGGAGCACCAGGAAGATCAACTTCGGCAGCATCTCAAGCAGCGCCGTGCGAGTCCCGGCCGCACCGGAGCGGAGGCGATCGGGGCAACTGATCGCGCTCAATAGTTGATCTCCATCCGCAACCCGCGCGGATCTGGATCTTCGCCATCGAGGCATCTGGTGCTGTCGCGCGCAGCGATCGCGCAGGCGCAGGCATCGATCAGATCGTCGCGCCCGATGCCCGTGCCGTGACGCTGCATCAGCCATTTCCGGAGCTTGGCAAAGCCCTGTTTCTCCAGCAACCTGATGCGCTGTTCGCGCCCGGCCGCCGACGTCTTTCGTTCCAGCTTCCGCTGGCCCGCAAGAGTCCAGAAGATCAACTCCGGATGCGCTTCGCCGATCGTCTTCTGGCGCTCCGGTGTCATGACGTCGTCGAGCTCCCTCATCTTGTCTCTGATGTTCCAGAGCTGACACGACACGCCCTTGTCGTTCTGTTGCCAATAGTGCCGGTTCGCAGCAGCCATGTCCGGAAACGTCCAGAGATCGCGACGCGCGCCGAGGAAGACCGCGGCTCCGACCAATTCGCGGGCGCGAAGATCGCAGGCTCGATAGCCTGTCATCTTCAATCCGATCGGCATGTCGATCATTGCTCGCTTGTGCGGCATCGCGAGCAAGCGCGTAAGGCCCGGCGCATAGTCGAACCCATGATCGCCGCGCCCATCTATCCAGGCCGCGACCCAGCCAAACCGAAAGCCGTCGAGGCCGAGATAGGTTGGCATTCCCTCTTCCGTCCGCTGCATGTCTTCGAGCGCGCTTGACATCCGCAAGTTGCGGGCGTATTTCCCGCGCCCTCGCGAACACTTCCGTTCGCGAAAAGATCATGAACCGAGTGATGAAGCATCGCTACGAAAGATTTGCACGACTGTCGAACGGTCTCGGACCGATCGATAGCGCATGCCCGGCTCATGGGAGCGATCTCGCTTGAGAGCGAGATCGAAAGTCCGCTTCTCACGGACCCTCCCGAGCCAGTCGCTCCGGAGGGTTTTTTGTTGCCCGCCGTGCGGCCCGTTCGAATACCCCGGCATGACGCCGGAACGGGAGACCCGGATCCCGGGGCTCGCGCTGGAGAAGCGCGCGCCCAAGCGCGCGGGGCCTGCCGGAGGGAACGAGGCGATGAGCCGGACACCGATGGCAGAGCGGACCTCGAAAGGGTTCGCAAACGGCGGCGCGTCGACAGCGCCGCAATCAAGAATTTCGTAGTCCGGTTTGCCGCGGTCTTCGCGGCTCAACCGACGCTGGTGGTGAAGATGTCGAATACTTCGCACGATGGAAGAGCGGGTGAGGAAAAACGCTGCGCACCATCCCAAAAAGCCGATATCAAGCGTTCCCCAGCGTACCCATCACGGCCGATGCGAATGCATCGGCTTGGCGGTGGTGAAGATGACTGTTACTTCGGTTAGAGCGCCGTGCTGGTTTGCCAGAACGGAGGTCGCGGGTTCGCATCCCGTCGGCTGAAATGCCGTAGCTCAGACTCGCAGCATCGCCCGTTCCCCGCCAACCCCATCACGATCCGTGGTGAAGATTTCTGTTACTTCGCCTGCAACGCGAGAGGTCGCGGGTTCGAATCCCGTCCGGTGTTCCATGCGCCGGTAGCTCAGTGGACAGAGCGCTTTCCGGCCAACGTCAGTTGGCCGGGTCACAGCAATCGCCTGTTCCCGGATCGTGTCCCTTTCGTCCCCACCGCCGGTGGTGAAGAGCGCTGTTACTTCGGGATCGCAAGGACGGAGGTTCAAGTCCTCCCGGACGCAAGTCCGTAGCTCAGAGGGAGAGCGTGCGACAAGCCTGCAAGGGCAGTACAGCCTCGCTTGTTCCCCGGCACCCGTTTCCATTCCACCATCAACCCTAGAGGAGGCCGTCATGGTCAGGCTCAACAAGATCGTTCGCGCCTTCACGCGTGAGGGCGCGCGCGCAACTCGCTTCACGCCCGAGATGGAGCTGAAGCGCGCGCTGATGAACTGCCTTCTCTGGGAGGACCAGTTCTACGAGGACGGCGTCTCGATCGCCGATCGCATCAAGGCACTCGTCCCCAAGGTCGCCCCTGCCCACGTGGCGCAGCTTGCGATCGAGGCGCGCGAGGTCATGAAGCTGCGGCACGCACCGCTCCTCGTGGTCCGCGAGATGGCGCGCAGCGAGAAGCATCGTACTCTCGTTGCCGATACGCTCGCGCAGGTGATCCAGCGCCCCGACGAGATGACGGAGCTGCTCGCGATCTATTGGGCGGACGCGCTCGGCCCGCAGCAGCAGCGCAAGCGTCAGCCGGTCTCGGCGCAGGTCAAGAAGGGCCTTGCCCGCGCACTGACCAAGTTCGACGCCTATCAGCTCGCGAAGTACGACCGCGACGGCGCGGTACGGATCAGGGACGTGCTGTTTCTGGTGCACGCCAAGCCGAAGGATGCCGCGCAGGAGAAGGTGTGGAAGCAGCTCGTCGATGGCGAGCTCGCCTCCGCCGACACCTGGGAGGTCTCGCTCTCGGCCGGCAAGAGCAAGCGCGAGAGCTTCGAGCGGCTGATTGCCGAGAAGAAGCTCGGCGGCATGGCGCTCCTGCGCAACCTGCGACTGATGCAGAATGCGCAGGTGCCGCGCGAGGTGATCGCGGGCGCGATCGAGGCGATGCGGACGGATCGGATCCTACCCTATCGCTTCATCACGGCCGCGCGCTACGCACCGGATTTCGAGCCCGAGCTCGAAGGTGCGATGCTGAAGTCGGTCAAGGACCATGTGCGGCTGCCTGGCCGCACGCGACTCCTGATCGACGTGTCGGGCTCGATGTTCGCGACCCTCTCCGCGCAGTCGGAAATGACGCGTGCGGAGGCCGCGTGCGGTCTGGCGATCCTCGCCCGCGAGGTCTGCGACGAGGTGGAGATCTTCACCTTCAGCAATGAGGTGGTGAAGGTCCCTCCGCGCCGCGGCTTTGCGCTCAGGGATGCGATCATCAACTCGCAGGCCCATGGCGGGACCTATCTCGGCAAGGCCGTGTCCGAGATCGATCGCAAGGGCGACCGCCTGATCGTCTTCACCGACGAGCAGAGCCACGACCGGGTGCCGGACCCTGCGGCGCGCGGAACGCTGGTCAACATCGCCTCGTATCAGCATGGCGTCGGCCACGGCGGCTGGACGCGCGTCAACGGGTTCTCTGAGGCCGTGATCGCGTGGATCGCGGCATCGGAGACGACGCTGCACTGATGCGTCCACACGAACGACCCGGGCGCGGCCTCCCGCGCCCGGGTCACTCGGTTTCACGTCGGGCCTTCACCCACGCGGGACAGCCTGGCACGGCTGCCGATCAACTTCAGCCAGGGCGCCAAATGGAACGCGCTCATCAGCAGGTACATCGGGACCATTCCACCGAACGGCGACGCTCCCACAGTCGAACACAACGCATCCATTGATCCGCCGCCAAGAACGGCCGTCAGCAGCGCCATGATCGCGAAGGTCGGCGCTGCCGCGAGGCGTAGCCAATTGGCTGCGCCGATCGCCGCGGTCCCGCTCACGACTTTGCGCTCGCCTGCTGCTTCCGGAACGCCGCCTCTCCGGCATCCGACACCTCGACCCATCTCTTGTCGGGCGCCGCACCTGCCTCGTAATTGTCATGCCAGTTCCACCACTTGTAGGTCGGCGTCTGGGGATAGCCCTCGGGCGAGTCTTCCCACACCTCCTGCCGGCCCAGCGGTGTGATGTCGAGGTAGTTCCAGGTACCTCCCATCTGCTCATCGCCGCGATTATTGATGAAATAGGTGCGGAAGATCTGGCTGCCGTCGCGGAAAAACACGTTGGTGCCGTGCCACTCGCCCACGCCGAAGTCGGCGTCGAAGTCATCCGTGATCGTGTACCACGGTATCTCCCATCCCATCCGTGCCTTGAGACGTGCGATGTCCGCCTGCGGAGCACGCGAGACGAAGACGAGCGTAGTGTCGCGCGCGTTCAGATGAGCGAGATGGGCCACCTGGTCGGCCACCATGGAGCAGCCCCGGCAAGCGTGGTCGGGCCAGCCAAATACGCCCGGCTCGAAAAAGGCGCGGTAAACGATGAGTTGATGGCGGCCCTCGAATAAATCGAGCAAGCTCGCTTTGCCCTCGGGTCCGTCGAACGCGTAGCTCTTCTCCACCGCGAACCACGGCATCCGCCGCCGCTCAGCGGCCAGTGCGTCACGGGCTCGGGTTGCAGCCTTCTCCTTGACGAGCAACTGCTGACGCGCTGCTTCCCACTCCTGCGCCGAAACGACATGAGTTTGCATAGCTGACCTCCTGTTTGTTGTTTGGTGCGTACCGTCAGGCCGGCAGCCGCCGGTCGTAGTCCTGCTGGAGCCGAGCCCAGCCATCCCAGAACGGCGCCGGCTCTTCGCCGGAGATGCGCGCGACCAGAATGTCGAGATGCATGTGCCAGCCGGCGCCGACCTTGAGCATGGTCGAGCGGTCGGGCAGACGACGATGGATCACGGTGAGCACAACGCCCTTTCCCTTCGGCTCCAGTTCGAAGGTCACGTCGCCGCTGTTGCTCCAGGCAATCGAAAGCTTTCGTGGCGGATCGCACTCGGTGATCCGGCTCTGCATCCGATGCTCTTCGGGAAAGCCGAGCGGGCGCTTGCTCGGGGGATCGTTGAGGTCATCGTTGCGCCAGACGAACTCGAAGGACGCACCGACCCTCGTCTCCATCACGCCCGCCGCCAGCCATTTGCGGCGAAGGTCGCTGTCGGTGAGATACGCCCAGACACGCTCGATCGGTCCGGGTAGCAGGCGCTGAAGCTTCAGCGTCGCCGGTTCGATCAGTTCGCCATAGGCATCGGGCTTTATCTTTGCATCCATCGTTCTGCTCCTCACTTCTTTTTTGCCTTCGCCTCGTCTTCAGCGCGCAGCAACGCCTCCAACGAGTCGAGCCTGTCATTCCAGAAGCGTTCGTAACGTCGCAGCCAGGCATCGGCTTCCGCGAGCCGAGCGGCTTGCAGCCGACAGAGATGGGTACGGCCGCGGATCGTGCGGGTGACGAGGCCTGCATTCTCCAGCACCCGAACGTGCTTCGAGGCGCCCGCGAAACTCATGCTGAACGGTGTCGCAAGCTCCCCGATCGTGAGCTCCCGTTCCGCCAGATGACCAAGCATCGCCCGCCGCGTTGGATCCGCGAGGGCATGAAAAATGGCGTCCAGATGCGAGAATTGTTCAACCATATGGTTTAACATAATCGACTGAAGCCAATTGTCAACCAATCGGTTTAATTATCTTTGGCCTAGTTCCGACGGCTCTGAACAGCGCGGGCTAGCGGCGCCGTCGCCATGGTCGGCAAGGTGAGTTCGATCCCCGGAAGGACTGACGCAAACAATGAGCGGGAGGCGATGCCTCCCACTTCGCTTGCGCCGTTCGCTTGAGCGATCTTCGCGGAGCGCGTCAGCCTGCCCCCAACGCCTCGTAAGCGAGGCGCTTGAATTCGAAGAAGAATGGATTCCAGAAGCCCATGTACCGCTGCGCCATCAGCACGCCGGCGGTATCGGCCCCAGGACAAATCCACCAATGCGTCCCCGCGAGGCCACCCCACTGGAATTCGCCTGTGGAGTTGGGGGGATCGAACGGCGCCGGCGCGAAGGTCACTGCGCCACCAAGGCCAAACCCCTTGCCCGGAATCGGCCCGAGCCCCGCAAAGCGGATGGTTCGGCCGGCGGAAAGCTGGTTCGTCATCATCTGCCGCAGCGTCTCCGGCTTCAGCAGCATATCCCCGCCCGGTACCAGACTGCGCACAAGCGCGAGCATATCCTGCAGTGTCGACACCAGGCCGCCCCCGCCCGACAGCTGCGGGAACGGCCGGCGGTACGCCTGCGGATAAGGCAGATCGTCAGCCCGTGTCAGACCGGGCTTCATCGGGTCCAGCACGTCCGCACCGTTGTACAGAGCAACGAGCCTGCCCTGCTCCGCTTCCGGCACGAAGAAGCCAGTGTCGACCATGCCGAGGGGATCGAAAATGCGCGCCTTGAGGAAGACGTCGAGCGTCTTGCCGGAGACAACCTCCACGACGCGTCCGAGCACGTCGATGGCAACCGAATATTCCCAGCCGGTGCCCGGCTGATAGGATAGCGGCAGATCGGCAAGCTTATCGATCATGTCGGAGAGTGTCGTGAACGGATTGAGGATACCCGCCTCGTTGTAGCCCTTGAACAGCACCGTGCCGGGATCGAAGATGCCGTAGCTGAGGCCTGAGGTATGCGTGAGCAATTGTCGGATCGTGATCGGGCCCCGCGCCGGCTCGACATCGGCGATGCTCGTCGCGCCCTGCTTCAGTACCTTACGATTGCCAAGCTGCGGCAGGAATTTCTCGATCGGATCGTCAAGGCCGATACGGCCCTCCTCGACCAGCAGCATAATCGCGCAGGTAACGATGATCTTGGTGTTGGAAAAGGCGCGAAAGATGTGATCGGGCCGGAGCGCCACATTCGCCTCGCGATCGGCCAGCCCCACGCATTGCTGGTCGACGACCTCCCGTCCGCGCAGCACCGCCCAGGACACGCCGGCGACGATCTCCTGATCGACGTAGCGCTGCATCGCCGTCCGTGCGGCGGAAAATTTGGGTGTCCTGACGTCCATCTGCTGCTGTCTCCCTGAACTGGTTGACATCGATATAACGAGGAATCCCCGACAGGAAAGCCCTTCCTTCGAGCCGGTCCGGTGCACGCGAGCGCCGACTTTTTTGTTTCGCCGCGTGTTCATCCGGATGCGAGCAACACAACGAAAAGCTCTGCAACCTTCCAGGCAAGCGCCTGGCAAGAGCCCGTTAAGGGCGCGACCTTTAGCCTCACACCCATGTTAGGCGTACCTCAATCCATTCACGATCACGGGTGACCGGCAATGACCTCGATCTCTGCAACCTCCACCAGTTCCTATTCTCCACTCGACCTCCTGAAGAGCGAGCTCACCAAGGAAGTCTCCGCGGGCACGATCAGCTCGAGCGACGAGTCTGCACTCTCGTCCGCGCTCGACGATATCGATTCCGCGATGAAGAGCAGCGCGAGCAGCTCCAGCTCCTCGACGCCGCCCTCGCCCGACGAGATGCAGTCCAAGATCGACGACCTCATCCAGAACGAGGTGTCGAGCGGCAAGCTGACCAGCGATCAGGCGGACGAGCTCAAGAACGTGTTCGCCAACACGTTCTCCAACGGTGCCGGCGCTCCGCCTCCGCCGCCGGATGCGAGCAGCGACTCATCGAGCACGAGCAGCACTGACTCCAGCTCTTCGTCCAGCTCATCCTCCACGAGCACCGCTGACCTGATGAAGGAGCTGATCGCGCTGCTTCAGAATGCGACCAGCCAGTCGAATTCCTACAGCTCCAGCGGCAACGCGTCGTCCTCCTCCGCGTCGAGTTCGCTGCTCGTCGACTACAAGACTTGAGCCAAGGGGCCCGGTCGCAGCGCCACCGGGCCTCACGCCTCCTTCTGCAGCACGGTGACATGCAGGCGGCGGCGAATGCTCATTCCCTGCCGCTGGTAGAGCGCGATCGCCGACGCGTTGTTGGAAAACACGTGCAGGAAGGGAGTTTCGCCGCGCGCCACGATCTGGCGCGCAATCGCTCCAAGCAGCGCCTGCGCGTAGCCACGTCCGCGATGATCGGGATGCACACAGATTGCCGTCATCTCCGTGAAATTGCCGGGCTTCATCCGTTCGCCCGCCATTGCGACCAGGTCGCCCCCGACGCGGATGCCGAGAAAGGTTCCGAGCTCGTGCGTCCGTTTGCTGAACGGACCGGGCCTGGTCATCGCTGCCAACGCCACCATCGCCGGAACGTCATCGATGCCGAGCGTCACGATCTCGGCATCGTGAAGCGGACTCTCGACGGGCGTGCCGATCATCTGCTCGCCCGTCTCTGCCAGCAGCACTTTGAAGCCGGCCGGCGCGACCGCCGCGTCATGCGTGAACAGCACGATATATTCTGATGGCGACATCAACTCGCCGAGTTCCGCGTAGCTTGCTGGCGACAGGTCGACCAAATCGGCGAAGGGCCCGATCGCGGAGGGATAACGCAGCGCTCGCGCATCGCCTTGCGCCAGATGCCGCTGTCGTGTCGTCAGTGCGCTCCAGATCGGCCGGTCCAGCAGCGCCAAATCGGAATCGGACACGGGCTCTACTCCTTGTCGAGACTCACGATCACGGCCGCATTGGCGATGATGATGGCGTCGCTGCCCTGCTCGGCCGGAATTTCGAGGCCGCCCTTGACTGCATTGACGGTCACGGTGCCGTAAGGCAGCTCCTTGGCCACCGCCCCCTTGTCGACGGCTTCCGGATTTGGCACCGCAATCGTGACGTCGACGAACATGTCATTGGCGGTCTTGCCGAGCATGCGGAAGAATCCGAGGCTCGAGTGCCTGATCGCATCCGACACCGCGCGCTTGGCCGCTTTGGTCGCGTCCTTGCCATGAACGTCGACGCCCATGCCCATCTCGGTGATACAGCGTACGCGGGACATTTCCATTCCTGTTGTTAATTTCGACGCGCAAGCTTCCGCGATCTAGCCCATCGGTACAAGCACCTTTTCGCGCGGGAAATAGGCGCTGCGATCCTCCTCCTGGGCATTGACGACAGCGCGAATGCGCAACAAGTCCTTGCGCGCGACGAGGCCAACCACGCGATGCGCCTCGCGATCGACGACCGGGATGCGGCCGAGATCCGAGGAGACCATGAGATCAGCGACACGTCCGAGCACTTCATCGGGATAGGCGACCACCGCCGAAGTATCCGAGACGACGTCGTCGACTGTCGCGGCCTGGTGATCGCCCTCCGTGCGCCAGCGCAACACGTCGGCCCGCGTCACCATTCCGACAAGACGGCCATTCGCGGCCACGACGGGATAGGACTTATGGCGCCGCTCCTCCGACGTGAAGAGCTTGACTGCCGCGTCGACAGGCATGTCGACCGGCAGGGTGTCGACGCTCTTCACCATGACGTCGGCAACCCGCAACAGTTCGAACGGGTCGACGGTGTATTCGCGCGTGATGTGCTGGCCGCGGCGCGCGATCTTCTCAGTGAGGATCGAGCGCTTGAGCAGCAGCACCGTCACGGCGTGCGCCGCGCCGGTCGCAGCCAGCAGCGGCAACAGCATCTCGTGATTACCGGTCAGTTCGACCGCAAACATCACGCCTGTCAGCGGCGAGCGCATCGTGCCGCCCATCATCGCGGCCATGCCGACCAGTGCCCAGAACGACCCGCCGCCAGGCAGCATCTGCCCCTCCAGCCATCCGGCGGTTCCACCGAGAATAAGGAGCGGCGCCAGCACGCCGCCCGACGTTCCGGAGGCCAGCGCAACGACCCAGATCACGGACTTCACGAGCAATATCCTGATCGCTTCATCGCGCATCATGTGGCCCGAGAGGAGATCGGCGATGACGTCGTAGCCGACACCGAGCGCGCGCGGATCGATGAGACCGCCGAGCCCGACCACGAGGCCGCCCAGCATCGGCCACCACATCCAGTGCAACGGCACATGGTCGAACAGATCCTCGGCCGCGTAGAGCAGCCGCGTCATCAGTCCGGACTGGAGGCCGGCAACGATCCCGACGCCAATCGCGACCGCAAGTCCCCACCACGGCAGATCCAGCCGCTCCGCGAAGGGAAACAGCGGGCCCGTCCCAAACAACAGGGGACGCCACGCTGCCGAAACGACCGCGCCCGTTACCACGGGGAGGAAGCTGCGCGGCTTCCATTCGAACAACAGGAGTTCGACCGCAAGCAGCACCGCCGCAATCGGCGTGCCGAAGATCGCCGTCATGCCTGCGGCGGCACCGGCGACCAGCAGCGTCTTGCGCTCGGCAGCCGTGAGGTGGAAGCACTGGGCGAAGATCGAGCCGATCGCGCCGCCGGTCATGATGATCGGACCTTCGGCGCCGAACGGGCCGCCGCTGCCGATCGAAATGGCCGACGACAGCGGCTTCAGGATCGCCACTTTCGGCTGCATCCGGCTGCCGCCGATCAGGATCGCCTCGATGGCTTCGGGAATGCCATGGCCGCGGATCTTCTCGGAGCCGAAACGCGCCATCAGCCCGATCGCGAGACCGCCGAGCGCGGGCGCCAGCACCATCCACAGCCCTGGCCGGGCGTTCGCCAGCGAGACGCTCTCTGTGCTGACATGGCCGAACCAGATGAGGTTCGTCACCAAGGCAATCAGCTTCAAGAGCACCCATGCGGCCCCCGCCCCGAAGCTACCGACAACCAAGGCCATGCCGATCAGCACCAGCACACGGGCGTCCGCCGTGAAATCTCCGGGCTTGCCGCGATGACGCGGGAGCCCGCGGGCTATGTCGAGGGTCTGGCGCATGACTGCTCTTTTTGGGAGGATTTCCAACGCCACGCCAATATATCGTGATGCGATATATATCAAGGGAATGGCTAGCATGACCTGGCGCCATTCGGACATGGCTCGGGAAAACTACCGCTTGTCGCGGGCCCTGAGCTCATCGACAAGCACCCGTACGTTCTCCGAATAGTCGATCGGGATCGAGATCAGGTGCACGCCGCCCTCCCCGAAGGCGGCATCGAGCGTCGGTACGAAACTGTCGATCGTCTCGATGCGATGGCCCTTGGCGCCATAGGATTTCGCATACAGGACGAAATCGGGATTGCCGAACGTCAGGCCGAAATCGGCAAAATGATCGACCGCCTGCTTCCACCGGATCATGCCGTAGGCGTTGTCCTCAAGGATCAGCACGACCAGGTTGAGCTTGAGCCGGACGGCGGTCTCCATCTCCTGGCTGTTCATCATGAAGCCGCCGTCGCCGGCAACCGCGAGCACGCGGCGTTCGGGATACAGCATCGCGGCCATCATCGCCGAGGGCAGGCCTGCGCCCATCGTCGCGAGCGCATTGTCGAGCAGCAGCGTGTTGGCTACTCTGGTGCGGTAGTTGCGTGCGAACCAGATCTTATACATGCCGTTGTCGAGCGCGACGATGCCGTTCTCCGGCATCACCTGTCGGATGTCGTGCACGATACGTTGCGGTGTCGGCGGCCAGCGCGATTCAGTCGCGCGATCGGCGATATGCTCAAGAATCTGCTCGCGCAGCGGTAACAGCGCGCCGGCATCCGGCAGCCGGCCTTCGAGGCGGTCGGCCAGCAATTCGAGGCTCGGCCCGACGTCGCCGACGACCTCCGCATCGGGGAAATAGACCTGCTCGACGCTCGCCGGCGTGTAGCTGACGTGGATCACCTTCGGGCCCGACGGCCCCATGATAAAAGGTGGCTTCTCGATCGCATCGTGACCGATCGCGATGATCAGGTCGGCAGCGTCGATGGCCTCGTGGACATAATCACGCTCGGACAGTGCCGCGGTACCCATATAGAGATTGGTACCGCCAGGGACGGTGCCCTTGCCCATCTGCGTGGTGAAGAACGGAATCTGCGTCCGCCGCACGAAATTGGCAATGCCGTGGGTCGACCGTGGCCGGCTGGTCGCCGCGCCCATCATGACCAGCGGGCGTTTCGCCGCCAGGATCATCTCGGCGGCGCGGTCGAGTGCGGCCCGATGGGCGACGGGAATCTCGATCGGGTGCACCGGCACCGTGCGCACGGACGCTACCTCCTCGCCCGCGACGTCCTCGGGCAGTTCGAGATGCACCGGCCCCGGCCGCTCCTCCGTCGCAACGCGGAAGGCGTCGCGGACCACGGTCGGAATGCTCGACGCGCTGACAATCTGCCGCGCCAGTTTTGTGAGCGGCTTCATGCTCGCGACGACATCGACGATCTGAAAGCGCGCCTGTCGGCTGCTCATGATCGCCTTCTGACCGGTGATCATGATCATCGGCATCGCGCCGAGATGCGCATAGGCCGCTCCCGTCGACAGGTTGAGCGCGCCCGGGCCGAGCGTGGAAAGACAGACTCCGGGCCTGCCCGTCAGCCGTCCATGGGTTGCGGCCATGAAGGCTGCGGCCTGCTCGTGGCGGGTCAGGATCAATTCGATCTTGGAGTTGCGCAAGGACTCGACCAAGTCGAGATTTTCCTCGCCGGGGACGCCGAAGATTCGGTCGACGCCCTCGTTCTCGAGGGCGGCGACAAAAAGATCCGATCCCTTCACCATCCGCGCCTGGCCGCTCATGTCGCCTCCCCTCAACAATGCCTCCGGCATTTCGCCGGAAAACTTGAGTGGCATGGTAGCCGTCCGTGATGACAACTCAACTCACAATGCAGGGCGCCGCGTTACGTACCGCGTCCGCTGGAGCGGTCGCCTGACGTCACAATGCCTGCGGATAATGTGACGAGGCATAGAAGTGCACCGAGCATCGCAAAAGCGACCGGCAGACTCGCGACCCGCGCCACGAAGCCCACACCGGCAGGCCCGACCAGAACGCCCGCGTAACCCGCGGTGGTGATCGCAGCGACGGCAAGTCCCGTGGGCATGGCCTGTTGCGAGCCCGCACGGCGAAACAGCACCGGTACGAGGTTCGAGGCGCCGAGGCCGATGAGGACGAACCCGGCCATGGCGACGAAGTCGAGCGGAGCGACCAGCAGCACGACGAAGCCGGCAATCGCCAACAGGCTTCCGACGATCAACGTGGCGCGATCGCCGACCCGCGCCACCACGGCGTCGCCGCCGAGCCGGCCCGCAGTCATCGCGATCGAGAACAGCATGTAGCCGAGCCCGCCTTGCGTCTCCGGCACGAGGCCCGCGCCGACGATGAGCAGCGCGCCCCAGTCCAGCATGGCGCCCTCGACGAGGAAGGTGACGGCGGCCAGCGCAGCAAGCAGCAGAACGATGCCGTGCGGCAGGACGAACAGAGGTCCGTCCTGCGCCTGTGCGCTGCGCAGCAACAGCGGCGAGGCCACGATCATCGCCGCCAGCATCAGGACCGACGCGATCAGCGTGCTCGCAAGCGGGCCGAGATTGATCGACAGCAGCAACGTCATCAGGCTCGATCCGGCAAATCCGCCAATGCTGAACAACGCATGGAAGCCCGACATCAGCGGACGCGTCGCAGCGCGCTCCACCTCGACCGCGTGAATATTCATGGCGACGTCGATCGAGCCGAGTGCGGCGCCAAAGCCGAACAGGACCAGGCCCAGTGCGGCCGGCGTACTCGCGACGACGAGCCACGGCAGGATCACTGCGAGGCCGAAGCCGCCGGTGAGAATGATCGGCTTGCTGCCGTAGCGTGCGCTCAAGGCACCCGTCAGCAGCATCGCGGCAACCGAGCCGATGCCGAGGCAGAGCAGCAGCAGGCCGAGGATGCCGTCGTCGACCGCCAGCCGTTGCTTGGCAAATGGCACCAGCGGCGCCCAGCAGGCGATGCCGAAGCCTGCGACGAGGAAGGACAGCCGTGTGGCGAGCCGGGTGGCCGGCCGGTCGGCTGACAGCGTGTGCATGGGAACTCCGCGAGGGCTGAGGATTCGAAGAGCTGCTGGTAATGCGCGCCTCGGGCAAAACTGTGAAGCTGCATGGAAGTTTTGGCTTGTCGGCTTCGCGCACTCGGCCAATGATCTTGCCGCACTCCTTTCGCTTTTGACCTGATATGACTCCCAAACGCTTCGAAGCCCATTGCCTGCGACTACCTGCCGCAACAAAAGTGGTGCAGTGGGAAGGCGCCTCGGTGTTCAAGGTCGGCGGCAAGATGTTCGCGCTCGCGCGCGGCTTCGTCGAGCAGTCCGGTGGCTTCATGTTCAAGACATCGAACATGGCTTACGACCTACTGATCGAGCAGGGTCTTGCACGGCCTGCTCCGTATCTCGCGCGGGCCAAATGGGTGCAGCTCGTCGACAACGACGCCCTGCCCGACCCCGAACTCGCTGCCTATCTCGACCAGGCGCACGCGCTCATCGTTGCGAAGCTGACGCGCAAGACACGGAATGAGTTACGGCTGGGATGATGACCGTGCGATTCCATAGATTCGTCATCGCGAAGGACGGTAGGGTGGGTTCGTCGAAGGCGTAACCCACCTCTTCTCGTCAGTGCCGTTAGAAAAGTGATGGGTTACGCTTCGCTAATCCACCCTACAGAACGTCTCCGCCCGTGGCGTCACGCCACCTTCAGGCTGAGCTCCGTCCCGCCCTTGAGCGGCAGCGTCATCGAGACGAAGCCGTTGTTGGGATCGCGGACGAACTCGAGGAAATCGGGTTCGGCATTGTCGTTCATGACGTAGCCACCAATGCGAAGCTGCGGCGCGACGATCTCGATCACCTGCCGCGCGAGCGAAGGCCCCTCCTCGCCCGGCCAGCCGTCGATCAGGATGAAGTCGACGGGGCCGCCGAGATCGCGCAGCGTCTTGCGCGCGTCGCCTTCGCGGATCTCGGCGTAGGCGCCAAGGCCTGCGTCGTCGAGATTGCGTTGGGCGGTTGCGACCTTGGCCGGCACGATTTCCGAGCCGATCACTGTGCCTCCGCCATTGTCGCGCATGGCGGCCGCGAAATAGAGCGTCGACATGCCGACGGACGTTGCGAACTCGGCAACGCGCGTCGCGCGCATGCCCCGGCACAACAGGTAGATCAGCTCGCCCTGCTCGGGATGAATTGAAAACCCCTGCTCGGCATAGGCATGCGGATCGCGGCTACCGAAGCCGCCGCGCGGTCCGCCGCCCGGTGGACGGTGGCGAGCGGCCTGCATGCGGTCGATCACGGCGTTGACACGCGCATCCTGGATCGGGCTGTGCGGTTGATCTTGCGACATGATCGTATTCCCTCAGCTCCGCAGAATCTCGGCCGCCGCACGGTCGAGGATTTTGGCGATGCGCCTTGCCTCATCGGCATCGCAGCCGTGCTTGGCACGCAACGCGCGCTTGAGGCCATGGCGAGCGCGATGCAGCTCGTCGGAGGCATCGCCATCGAGATCGCTGACGCCGGCAAAGGCCTCGCGCACCTCGTCCATGCGACGTCCGATCCGCGACAGCGCCTGAAGGATCGCATCTGCGGTGGCGCGATGCTCGGCGAGATGAGCCTGGCCCTGCGCGGTGATGCTGTAGCGCTTGCGGCCGGCGTCCTGCTCGACGCTGGCGTGCCCAACCTCTTCGAGATAGGTCAGCGCCGGATAGATCACGCCGGGGCTCGGGCTGTAAAAACCATCCGAGCGCTCCTCAATCGTCTTGATCAGCTCATAGCCGTGTGCCGGCTGGTCGGCGAGCAACGCGAGGATGACGAGCTGGAGGTCCTGCGACGAAAGTCGCCGCGCACCTGGAAAGTCGGCGCCACCACCGCGGCCGAAGAAGCCATGCCCGCCGCGGCCGAAGCGATGCCGCCCACCATGCCGGCCCATGGCGAATGCGAAACGGAATTCCCGGTCGTCCCTGTCGTGCCGACCGTGATTCTTATCTCGAAACATATCTTACGTCTGCTATGAATATATCGTAAGATATGTTTTGAGATGAGAGGCGCAAGGCACGTCTTCGTGATCGGCCACAACCGCGGAAATCCAGGTTTGTGAGCGACAATGCGCCGCTCAGGTCGCTCCGCCGGATCGCTGAAGCCGTCACATTTGGCGCGCAAGATGCGTGGACCGCTTTACGGACATCACGGGAGGAGCCCATGGCCACCGCGGAGAACAGCAAGGCTGCCAGCACCCCGAAACTGCGCAGCGTCGATTTCAAGCTCGAGATGGTCGTCGTGCCGGTATCGGACGTCGATCGCGCCAAGGCGTTTTACGCAAAACTCGGCTGGCGGCTCGATGCCGACTTCGCCTCCGGCGACGACTGGCGCGTGATCCAGTTCACCCCGCCCGGCTCGAATGCCTCGGTCATCTTCGGCAGGAACGTCACGCCGGCCAAGCCCGGCTCCGCGCAGGGCCTGTACTTGATCGTCGCCGACATCGAGGCCGCCCGCGATGCGCTCGTTGCCCGCGGCATCGAGGTCGGCGAGGTCTTTCACGGCAGCGGCGAGACGCATAGCGGCCCCGACGAGCCCTACATCTCAGGCTCGCGCCGCGTCAGCGGCCCGGATCCTGCGCGCGGCAGCTACCGCTCCTTCGCCTCGTTCCGCGACCCCGACGGCAATGGCTGGTTGCTCCAGGAGATCACGACGCGCCTGCCCGGTCGCGTCGAAGCCGACACGACGTTCAATTCGACAACCGAGCTCGCAAGCGCGCTGCGGCGCGCGGCCACGGCTCATGGCGAGCACGAGAAGCGGACCGGCGGCAAGCACGATGACAACTGGCCAGACTGGTACGCTGACTACATCGTGAAAGAGCAGGCAGGCCAGCCGCTGCCGAATTGACCGAAACTGGCGCAGGAGTTTGCGGCTTAGTCGTCGCCCTGCGTCGCGCGCAGCAGATTGTCGCGCAGCCGGCTCACGGTCTTCTGTACGACCGGGAATTCGTCGCCGAGCCCGGAGGCTGTAACCAGGGACGCGCCGAGATCCTTGTCGAGCAGCTTTCTGCCCGAGGGCGTCAGGCTGACCCTCACCTGCCGCTCATCCGCGGGATCGCGATGGCGGCGAATGTAGCCCATCTGCTCCAGCTTCTTCAGGATCGGCGTCAGCGTGTTGGATTCCAGAAACAGCTTTTCACCGAGCACACTCACGGTCTGCTCGTCTTCTTCCGATAGCGCCACCATGGCGATGTACTGGGTGTAGGTCAGCCCGACCGCATCCAGGATGGGCTTGTAGGCGCGGCCGAAGGCGAGATTGGCCGAATAGACCGCAAAGCACAGGAAATTCGAGAGTTTTCGGCCATTTGGCGCGGGTTTTGGCAAGCGGGTCACAGGAACCTCCGGAAGTCGTGATGATCAAACCAATATAAATCGCATCCGATTAAATCGGAAGAGATTGACTTCGCGAACGGCCGGATTTATTTAGATCGCATTCGATTAAATCGGACGCGATACATGTCTCACCGAAAGGACTTCGCCATGACCACCCCCGCAAAGCTTCTCTTCACCGGCAAGACCCACGTCACCGCTGGCGCCGAAGGCGCTGCGCGCTCCACTGACGGCTTTCTCGACATCAAGCTGCCGCAGCCGCACCCGGCCGCCGAAAATCTCTTCGCCGCAGCCTGGTCGGCCTGCTACCTCGGCGCGCTCCAACTCGCAGCCCAGCAGCGCAAGGTGAAGCTGTCGGGCGAGCCCGCAGTCGATACCGAGATCGACCTCAACAATGCCGGCGGTTCGTTCTTCCTCCGCGCGCGCCTCAACGTCAGCGTCCCCGGCATCGACCGCGCGATCGCGCAGGAGCTGATCGAAGCCGCGCACGGCATCTGCCCCTACTCCAAGGCAGTCCACGGCAACATCGAGGTGACCACCACCCTCACCTGAAACCTGCACCTCTCCGATGCGGCCGAGCACAGGCTCGGCCCGCGCGGTGCGGTGGTTCGGACAAAGCACAATGAGTTGACCATGAGCCATCGTCGTTCGAGAACCACGCGCATGCTGGCGAGCGCCATCCTGCTCGCCGGAAATCTTCTTACGCTGCCGGCGGCGGCGCAGCCGCAAGGCGTCACGCGGACCGACCTGCGACGCCACGACCTCAGCGTCGGCGGCCATGAGGCGGTCCAGACGGTCCATGCGGCTAAGAACGTCGGCCGCGAGACCACGAGCAAGCTTGCGACCTATATCGTCGAAAAGGACAAGCCGCTGCTGACGCCGGTGAGGTGAGGGCGCTTGCCCGATTGACGCCCGGAAATTATCTGACTAAAGTCAGATATATGCTAGACCGCATCTCCCGTATCCGTCGCTTCAACCGCGCCGTCACGTCCGCTGTCGGCGCGCTTGATACCTCCTTCCTTGGCCGCGGCCGGCCCCTGGGCGCCGCGCGCGTGCTCAACGCGATCGGGCATGGGCGCGAGGACGTCGCGGAGATCCGCGACTATCTCGGCCTCGACTCCGGCCTGATGAGCCGCCTACTCCGCAGTCTCGAGGAGGAAGGGATGATCGAGACGAGCCCGCACGAGGACGACGCGCGGCGCCGCGTCGCCCGGCTGACGCGCGCGGGCCGGCGCGAGTACAATGCTTATGAGGCGTTGTCGAACGCGCAAGCCGAGGCCCTGCTCTCCAGCCATTCGCAAGCCGACGCACTGCTGGCGGCGATGGATATGATCGGTTCCGCACTTGGGCAGGGCCGCACCGAGTTGATGGAAATGAACCCGCGCGGCGACGAGGCGCGCTATTGCCTCGGCGAGTACTATGCCGAGCTCGGACGCCGCTTCAAACAGGGCTTCGACGTCAAGCTGTCGCGCGATCCCGATGCCAAGGACATGGTCCGACCGCGCGGCACGTTCATCGTCGCGATGTCCGACGGCTTGCCGCTCGGCTGCGTCGGGTTGAAGGGAACGGAGCACGGCTATGCGGAGATCAAGCGGCTGTGGGTCTCCCCGTCCGCGCGCGGTCTGGGGCTCGGCCGACGCCTGATGGAAGCCGCCGAGAGCGCTGCGCGCGAGCTCGGCATCACCGTGCTGCGGCTCGACACCAACAGCGCGCTGCCGGAAGCGGGCCAGCTCTACCGCAGGACCGGCTGGAGCGAGATCCCGCGCTTCAACGACGACCCCTACCCGGATTTGTTCTTCGAAAAGCACCTCTGAGCGGACCGCCGAATCCAGCTCCTTCTGCGTTATCGTTGAAGCCGCAGGAGCACCGCCATGACCCGCGTCGACCTCGCCGACGTCTACCGCAGCTACATCGCCTGCCTGAACCGGCAGGATTGGCCGGCGCTCGGACAGTTCGTTCACGACGACGTCTCCCACAATGCGAAGGCGCTCGGGCTCGCCGGCTACCGCGCGATGCTGGAGCAGGACTTTCGCGGGATTCCGGATCTGCATTTCAATATCGAACTGCTGATCTGCGATCCGCCCCGCATCGCCTGCCGACTGAAATTCGATTGCACGCCAGTGGGGACTTTTCTTGGGCTCGACGTCAACGGCAAGCGCGTATCCTTCTGCGAGAACGTCTTCTACGAATTCCAGAGCGACAAGATTTGGCAGGTCTGGTCGGTGATCGACAAGGCCGCGATCGAGGCGCAGCTTTAGGGCTGCGCCTCGGCCGGCCCAATCATGCGGCTACCGGCGCGGGCTCAGCCTCCCTCTTGGCAAATGGCCGGAACGTCATCGCCATCAAGAACGCGCCGAGGCCCATTGCCCAGGAGCCGATATAGAGCCAGGCGTAGCTCGAGAACGCGTCGTAGATCAGGCCGCCGGCGAGCGGGCCGGTCGCCATGCCGAGGCTGCCGGCCATCGCCGTGCCGCCGATCACCGTGCCCATCATGCGCAGCGGAAAGTTGTCGCGGGCAAGCGAGGCGTAGAGCGGCATGGTGCCGGCATAGATGAAACCGAACACTGCGGCGACCGCGTAGAATGTCGCGAGCTGGTGCGCGAAGACGTAAGCGAGCGCGCCGAAGGCTTGCGCAAGCAGGCCCGAGACCAGCACCCGCTTGGCGCCGAAGCGATCGCCCATGAGACCGAAGGCGATCCGGCCGCCCATGCCCGCAAACCCTTCGACGCTGTAGATCGTCACGGCCGAGATCAGCGGAATGCCGCAACTCACGGCATAGCTGACGGTGTGGATGATCGGGCCGGAGTGCGTCGCGCAGCAGAAGAAGTTGGTCGCAACCAGGATCAGGAATTGCGGCGAGCGCAGCGCCTCCGACAGCGACATCTCGGCCTGCGGCGCGCCCGCTTCGGACGTTGCAGCCTGCGGGTTCGCCAGCGCCGGCGGGCGGCGCACCAGCAGCGAGACCGGGATCATGATGGCGCCGACCACGAGCGCAACGAGCTGCATCGAGATGCGCCAATCATGACTGGAGACGAGCCAGGCAGCGAACGGTGCCATCGTCATCGGCGCCATGCCCATGCCGGCCGACACCAGCGAGACCGCAAGGCTGCGGTGGGTGTCGAACCAGCCGGTCACTGTCGCCATCATCGGCGCGAAAATCGCCGCGCAGGATGCGCCGACCAGGAGGCCAAAGATGAATTGGAACGCGATCAGTGAGGTCGCGTGGCTCGCGAGAAACAGGCTCAAGGTCAGCACCACCGATCCCGTCAGCACCACCGGCAGCGGGCCGAACCGGTCAGTCAGCGTGCCCCATGCCATGCTGGTGAAGGCCATCGCGAGAAAGCCGATCGTCATCGCGCTGGAGATGCCCGTCACGGACCACCCGGTGTCCTTTGCGATCGGCTGCAGGAATACCGGCAACGAAAACATGCCGCCGATCGCCACACAGCCAAGCAGGCCGCCGGCGGCGACGATCACCCAGCGATAGTGAGAATTGTTCATTCCAGGTCTCCCGAAAGGGTTTCTCTGGGTGGAAGACGAATGGGAACAGCGGAAGTCGACAGGCCTCGCCCGCTTGTCGGAAAAATATCAGGATTGGCGGGATAAGCCGCGTGGGCGCTGTTGGCGTGCGCGTTCCAATCGTGCTTCCTTGCCCACGCTTTCCCAAGGAGCCGGTAAGAGTGGGCGCAGATTGGTATTTTCTCTGGGCGTTGCTGGGGCCGCCGCTCGGCTTCCTGCTCGTGATCGGCGCCATTCCGTTCCTGATCTACAGTCTTTTCGCCAGCAATGCGCCGCGGAGCCTCACCGCCAGTCGGATCACACTGATCCTCGCCCTCTCCTCGGCGCTCGTCTCGGGCCCGCTCTGGGTCACGCTGATCTCCGGCCAGCTCCGGGACGGATCAGCCGTCGACTACCACGACCGCGATTTTGTGGTCTTTGAGGCCATTGCCACGTCCGAAGCGCTCGTGCTCCTGGCATCCGTGCTGAACGTCGTACGACGGCGAGCACGTCGCATCTCGTGATGACGCGCTCGATGAGCGGCAAGACGAACTTGAGATGGAACAGGTAGAGCAACCTCGCCTTGGGCACCCTGGGACGATCGGGTTTCGCCGAGTCGGGCTCCTATAGTATTGTTGGAGATCATACGTCGATCGCTACCAGCCGGCCAGAGCGGGGAATGGCGACATGTCGAAGCAAGCCCAGGTGCAGGAGCCCAAGGTCGAGATCGGATCTGTCGTGATCGATCCCGACATCACGCTGCGGCGCATGGTCGTCCGCAGCCCGAATCCCAACGGGACCGTGCTTCTGCTGCATGGATTTCCTGAAACGGTTCTTGCGTGGAAAGACATCTCGCAAGCCCTCGCCGACAACCATGACGTCCACAGCTTCGACTGGCCCGGCTTCGGGCTTTCGTCGCGACCGACTGTCGACCGCTTCTCCTACGCTCCCAGAGATTATGCGCGGGTGCTGAAGGACTATCTCGAAACGGCAGGTATCGATCGCTCGAATCTCACGATCTACGCGACCGACATCAGTGCCCTGCCGGTGCTGCTCCTGGCGCTCGATGAGCCCGACGTTGCCGGGTCACTCATCGTGGGCGACTTCGCGCCCTTCAACCGGCCCGCCCTGATGTGGGAGAACTTGCAGGGGCTGAAGTCGAAGCCCGCCTCGGACCACGTCCGCGCCGCGATGAACGCGGGTCGCGACGAAATCCTCGAAAACACCTTCCGGCGCGGCCTGCCGAAGGACGCGCATGTCGAGATTTCACAGAATTTCAGAGATGACATGGCACGCGCATGGAGCCACGGCGGGATGACATGTGTGGACGCCTTCTACCACTATTATTCCTTCTTCACCCGCGATCAGGAGTTCTTCGAGGCCAATCTGGCGCGGCTCAAAACGCCAGTGAAGGTCGTGTGGGGCGCAGACGACCTCTATATCAAGAAGGAAATGGGCATCGAACTCGCCGAGCGCATCCATGCCGAGCTCACGCTTCTTCCCGGCATCGGTCACTACCCTCACCTTCAGGCGCCCGGCCGGACGATCGAGGAAATCCGCACCGCGTTGCGCTGAGCACCTGCAGACGTGACAGTACAAATACAGCATCTCCCAGAGCGCCGCGCGGCGCAGCGACCGCATGTCCAAGCGTGCAAGAGGGCCCTTAAGGGCAACACTCAGGCCTATCGTCCGCGCCTGTCGGAGCCATTCGTCGAGACCGATGCGCCCGAGGCGTGCTTCGCCCAGCGACGCTTTATTCGACGCGCTGCTGAAATCCGGCCGCCTGCTTGGAGGAGAACAAAAGGATGGGAATGAGCTTCGAGCTAATGGTGCTGACGGCGGCGAGTGTTTGGGGTTTCCTCCAGCTTGTTGCTGCCGCGCAAGCCGCAAACGCGCAGTATGGGCTCGCATGGGCCGCAAGCCCGCGCGACCTTGAGATGCCGCCGCTCAAACCCATCCCCGGGCGGATCGACCGCAATTTCCGCAACTACATGGAGACATTTCCTTTCTTTGCAGCGGCAGTTCTGACCGCTCAGGCGACTGGCGTTCACAACGAGCTCACCCATTGGGGATCGCTTGCCTATCTCGGCGGGCGTATCGCTTACACTGCGCTCTACATCTGCGGGATACCGCTGATCCGCTCGCTGTTCTGGAACATTGCCGCTTTTGGCATGCTTGCGGTTCTAGCCGCGCCCTTCGTGTCGCACTGAAGCGCGCGGCGATGAAGAATGCCTTCGATTTCGTCTATCCGGCCGCCACGGCGGACACTAGCCGGCCCCGACGATACGCCAGCAGATAGAACGCGGCCACGTGCGTGATCATGAGCAGCGGCACATAGATGATCGGGATCGCGTAGACGGCACCCAGCTCCCCCGCTAGCGGCGCAAGGCCGAGCTGGTTGCCATGATAGTAGTCGACGAGGATGTCGACCGC
Source organism: Bradyrhizobium sp. UFLA05-125 (assembly GCF_059803515.1). NCBI lineage: Bacteria > Pseudomonadati > Pseudomonadota > Alphaproteobacteria > Hyphomicrobiales > Nitrobacteraceae > Bradyrhizobium > Bradyrhizobium sp. UFLA05-125. The sequence goes on from NZ_JBANBJ010000001.1 coordinate 663,465, forward strand.
CCCCACGAGATTAAAGGCAACGACGAACAGCCAGAAGAGTGTGGGCACCCGCACTGTCAGAAGCGCCAGCATCGCCAGAAGTCCGGTCGTGAAGTCGAAATAGGCGGCGAAGCTGGCGAATCCGGCGGGCAGATTCGGCCCGACCACGCCGGGGATCAGGAAGACCAGCCCGAAGAAGCGGAAGCTGTGCAGAGTGGCGATGACGCGCTGCGCCTCGACCGGCTCCATCGATTTGAGCCAGGGCCAGCCATACGCAAAGAAGCAGAGCAGCCACGGGACGTAGCCGAGAACGAGATGAATCTGGAAGATGGTTGCGGTCGACATCTGGTGTCTCCTCAGACGGCTGTGGGTACGGCTTCGAACACCGCGGTCAGAATGCCGAGCCGGCCTTCCAGGAGATTTCGTCCGAGATTGGCGGAGAGCTGGGCAAAGTCCGGCCCCATCACCACGCCGAGATTAGGCGACGGCGGCGGTCCGGACGCGCGAAGCTGGGTGACCCAGGCCTTGGCGGCCTCGCTGTCGTCCTGAAAGACCAGCGTGCGAAAGCCGGCTGCCTCGACCGCCTCGCGCGTAGCTGCGGCCGACAGCAGAAAGCTCGTCGCCGGCGTTCGCGCCCACGGCACCGGATAGAGCGGCTCGCCGGCGGCCAAGACGACGTCGTAAGTCGCAAACCTGCCGCCCGCCTTCAGCACGCGCCGGATCTCACGATAGAGCTGCGCCCGGTCCGGAATGTTCATGGCGACATGCTGGAGCCACGCCACGTCGAAGCGGCCGTTGTCGAACGGCACCGCGAACGCGCTGGCCGTCTCGAACGACACGCGCTCGCTTTGTTCGGTGCGTCCGGTCAGATAGCGCGCTGCATCAACGAACGGCTGGCTGAGATCGACGCCGGTCACCCGGCAGCCATAAGTCGACGCGAGAAAGCGCGCCGGCCCGCCGACACCCGCGCCGACATCGAGAACCGACATCTCGGCCGTAATTCCAGCGAGCCTGGCGAGCTCGGCGGTGGCCGCGAGGCCGCGGGTGTGGAACTGGTCGAGGGCTCCCAGTTGCTGCGGCGCGAGCCGCTGATCCTCCGGCCCAAGGACGGTGAGCGCCGTCTTCAGCCGCTCGGTCAGGCCGTTCGCCGCATAGTGGTCGCGCACGCCATCAAGGACATCGGTCATTTGCAGGACTCCATAAAGGCTTCAAGTCTCGCCGCATACGTAGGACCGCTTCCAGCCAGCGACTATCCGCGATAATCTCGACAGGCTATGAAGCAGAACTTCACAGTCAGGCAGAGCGCGCTCGACGGCGTGGAGGCCTTCCTCGTCGTTGCCCGGCACCGCAATTTTCATCGTGCGGCCGCCGAACTCGGGGTGACCCCGTCGGCGGTCAGTCAGGCCGTGCGCACACTCGAGGCGCGCATTGGTGCCGCGCTGTTCGCGCGCACGACGCGCAGCGTCGGACTGACCGAAGCCGGCGAACGATTCCTGTCACGCGCCAAACCTGCCTTCGAGGAGCTCGTCGCCGCCAGCGAGGCTGCGCGCGACCTCGGGCAGCGACCGGCCGGGTTGCTGCGCCTCGCCGTTCCCCGCTCGGTCGTGCCGCTGATCCTCGATCCGGTGATCGCGGCCTTCTGCCAGGCCTATCCCGAGATCGAGGTGGAGATCGCGGCAAGCGAGGAGATGGTCGATCTTGCCGCAGGCGGCTTCGATGCCGGTATCCGTCTCGGCCAGCTCATCGCGCCGGATATGATCGCCGTGAGGCTGACGCAGCCGTTCCCGTTCATGGTCGTCGGCAGCCCCGACTATCTTAGCGGGCGCAAGCGGCCGCAGCGCATCGACGATCTTCGCGAGCACGCTTGCCTCCGCCTGCGCCGCGCGAACGGATCGATCGCGCCCTGGCCTTTCGTGGACGGCAACAAATCAATCGAGGCAATCGTCTCGGGGCCACTCATCGCGCACGACTATGTCTCGCTGCTGGGTGCGGCAATCCAGGGTGTCGGCCTTGCGCAGGTGCCCGCCCCCCTCGCCCGAGCCCCAATTGCCGACGGCCGGTTGCAAGCGCTGCTCGCGCCCTTTGCCGTCACGGGACCTGGAGTCTTTCTGTACTATCCGGGGAAACGCCAGGTCCTGCCAAAATTGCGCGCGTTCATCGAGCACGTCAAATTCCGCGGCGCCGATGCGCCGCGAGGCGCGAAGAACGCCGAGACTTCACGCACGCCCAAGCGTGCAAGAGGCCCTTGAGGGCAACGCTCAGGCCTTCGTGCGCGCCTGCCGGAGCCATTCGTCGAGACCAATGCGGCCGAGGCGCGCTTCGCCCAGCGGCACCAGCGAATGCTGCTCGACCTTGCCGCCAAAATATCGTGCCTCTGGATCGCGCACGACCGCACGCGGGTCATCGGTCGCCTTCAGATAGCGGGCAACGATTTCGTCGAACGGTGCGCGATCCGGGCCGGCGATCTCGACTATGCCGTTTCGCGGCGGTTCGAGCGCCACGCCGGCAACGGACCTCGCGACATCGTCGGCCGCAATCGGCTGAAACAGGCCGGGTGAAACCCTGAGCGTATTTCCTTGCGCACTCGATGCGGCGATGGCGCCGAGAAATTCCATGAACTGGGTCGCGCGAACGATGGTGTAGGGGATGCCGGAGGCCACGATCAGCTTTTCCTGGGCGACCTTCGCGCGGAAATAGCCGTTCTCTTGTGTCCGGTCGGTTCCGACGATGGACAGAGCGACATGGTGCCGGACGTCGGCTGCGGCCTCCGCCGCGAGCACATTGCGGCCGGCAACCTCAAAGAACTCCAGCACGGCCTTGTCCTCGAACGAGGGCGAATTGGCGAGATCGACCACGACCCGTGCGCCGGTCATGGCGTCCTTGACCCCTTCGCCGGTGATGACGTTGACGCCGCTCTTGAGCGAGGCGGCGACGACGTCGTGGCCACCCTGGCGCAGAAGGGCGACCACTTTCGAGCCGATCAGGCCGGTGCCGCCGATGACGACGATCTTCATGGAGGTCCCTCCATCGTGACGATTTGGTGCAATTGAGGATCCGGGCCTCAATGCGGTGCATCTTGCAGCACGCACCAGACCGTTTGATGTCGCATTTTGCCGCGCACCCTCAGATGTGATCGCGGGTCTCGGGACGAGGTTCCAAAAAGCTCGAAAACAACCCCATGCAAAGTAGCCCGGCTGCCGGTGCGTCGCCTGACGATGTCGGGAAGCGATTTGACACGTCGGGCAAATCACCGGCACGATGGCATCATCCAGCCAACTCGATCTCATCGCGCTCTGTCAGGGGTCAGCACCACTGACAAGTATTTTGTTCGACGAGTAGCCTTTGCGTCAGATCGACTTCACCTCACCGCCGTCCATGCGAAGCGTCGAGCCGGTCATCCAGCGCGCGCCCGGCGAAACCAGGAACGCCATCAACTCGGCAATTTCCTCCGGCTCGCCATAGCGGGCGATGCCGGCTTCCTTCGGGAAGTTGGCGGTTGCCTCCTCCACGGTCATGTCGTGCAGCGGGGCCCAGTGCTGGAGATAGGAGCGGCGGCGGCCCGTCATGACCGGTCCGGGCAGGACGCTGTTGACTTGCACGCCATCGGCGATGCCGCGATCCGAAAACGCCTTTGCCAGCGCAACGATGGCGGCATTGATGGTGCCGACCGCCGCATAAGGCGCCTTCGGAAACAGGGCCGAGTTGCCCGACATCAGCACCACCGAGCCCTTTGCCTCCTTGAGCGCCGACCACGCCGCAATCGTCAGCCGTCGCGCACCGTGCAGCTTCAAGGCGAGGCCAGCCTCCCATTGCTCGTCCGTCATCTCGAACAGGTCGATCTGCGGCACGGCGCCGGCGATGTTGAGCAGCACGTCGAGGCGGCCAAACGCCTCGAGTGTCTTGTCCACCACCATCTGCGCCGCCGACGGCTGGCTCAGATCGGCATCGACGACCAGCGCCTCCGCGCCGACCGCCCTCACCGCTTCGGCGGTCTGCTGCAGACTGGTACGGCTGCGCGCCACCAGGGTTAGCGCGGAGAAGTCACGCGCGAGCCGGATTGCCGTAGCCTTGCCAATGCCCTGACTGGCGCCGGTGATGAGAGCGACTGATTTCGACATCTGTATCCTCCATCGAACATTTCAGTGTGAGTCGCGGACCACGACCATTTTTCCGCGCGCCTCATCGGCCTCCATGACGCTTGGCACTTGCGAGGCAGGCGCGGTTGCGAAGTCAGCGGGCAAGGAAGTCGCGGATGGCGGCTGCGATCTCGGCGGCGTGGGTCTCCAGCGCGAAATGGCCGGTGTCGAGGAAACGCACCGTTGCATTCGGTATGTCGCGCTTGAATGCCTCCGCCCCTGCCGGCAGGAAGAACGGATCGTTCTTGCCCCACACCGCCAGGAACGGCGGCTTATGGGTGCGAAAATAATTCTGGAAGGCCGGGTACAGCGCAACGTTGCTCTTGTAGTCGCCGAACAGATCGAGCTGCACCTCGTCGGCGCCGGGCCGCGAGAGATAGTAGTTGTCGAGCGAATAGCCGTCCGGCGAAATCCTGGTCACGTCGGGAACGCCATGCGTGTATTGCCAGATCGTCGTCTCCGGCTTGAGGAAGGCGCGCAACGCCTGCCGGTTTTGCTCCGACGCATCCTGCCAATAGGCGCGGATCGGATTCCAGCCGTCGCTCAAGCCTTCCTCGTAGGCGTTGCCGTTCTGCGAGATGATCGCCGTGATGCGCTCGGGGTGTTTTGCAGCGATCCGAAAGCCCGTGGGCGCACCGTAGTCGAAGACATAGATCGCAAAGCGCTTTAGGCCGATCACCTCGGTGAAGCGATCGATGACCTCGGCAATATGATCGAAGGTGGTGGCGAACATGCCGCGCGCCGACGTGTCCGACTGCCCGAAGCCGGGCAGATCGGGGGCCACGATGTGAAAGCGATCGGCGAGCAGCGGGATGAGATCGCGGAACATGTGGCCCGCGCTCGGGAAGCCGTGCAGCAGCAGCAGCGTCGGCGCATCCGCACGCCCGGCTTCACGATAGAAGATCTTCCAGCCGTCGACGTCGGCAGTGCGATAGGTGATGGTAGACATTGCGGTGCTCCTGTTTGGTAACCTGTATTTTACCACATTAAAGGTTACGTTCGCTCGCCGCCTGGCGCTAACCATTCTTCGTGCCTGGCGGGGCGACGTTTCTGATCTCAGCGCGCAAGTGCGGCCGCATCGCGCACGGCTTCGCGAATGATGTCCACCGCGAGCCCGGGCGCGGTGACGATGGGAGTGTGATCGACCTGATGCGCTCGCACGCGCGCCTTCATGCGCGCCGCCATGAAACGCTGGGTCTCCGCAGCGATCATCCGGTCCTGCTCCGCAACCAGGAACCACGAGGGGCGATCCTTCCACAGCGGCCGATCGACCGCGACGGTGATGCAGGCTGGCGAGATCGGTCGCTGAACCGCGGTCAGGAGCGTCAACTCCTCGGCTGACGCCCGCTGGGCGAAAGCGGCGGCAAAGGCTTCATCGGGCAAATAGATCAGGCCGTGATGGTCCGGCGCTAGCTTAGGTGCCTGCGGGTGCGGTTCCGCGCGATAGAACATTTCGGCGACCGTTTCGCCCTCGTCCGGCGCAAGCGCTGCGACATAGACCAGCGCCCTCACCCTCTCATTCCGCGTCGCCCCGATCACGGCCCCCGCATAGGCATGGCCTGCGAGAACCACCGGCCCCGTTACACGCTCGAGGATCCGATCAAGCGCCGCCACATCATCGCGGAACGATGTGAGCGGCAGCGGCGCCGCGACGGCCCTGGTGCCCTCGGCCGCCAATAGCTGGATGACCTTGGCCCAAGTCGATCCGTCAGCCCAGGCGCCATGGACCAGCACAACCGTCACTTCGTTCGCCAACATCGCCGCTCTCCTCCGGGGGTTCGGGTCAGTAACCCATTTATTAGCTTTAAACTGGTTACTATCGACGAACGTAACTTGTCAATCTGCATTAGGGCGGTTATCTATGGAACAACGTTCACGGTTGGGTGATGGAATTGGGCCAGCGCCCGGAACAGGAGCCTTCGATGAACCAACATCCTCCCGCGATCTTCGTCGGCGATGCGCCCGGACTGGATTTCCTGAATTCAATCGCCACCCCAGTCGATACGCCCCTCGACTGGCTCGATGATGGCGAGGGCCTGCTGAACTGGCTCGAGCAGGCGCAGCTCGTGCCTGCAGACGCACTTGGGAGCATTCGCTCCCAGGCGCTGCCCGGCGAGCTGGACAAGGTCGCAGATCAGGCAAGGAGCCTGCGCGAGTGGTTCCGAGGCTTTGTGCGCAAGCACAAGGGCCGTCCCCTGACGACAAGGACTCTCGCCGAACTCGAGCCGCTCAATCGCCTGCTGCAGCGGGATGATTGCTTCGACCGCATCGTGGCTGCGCCGAAGGGCGCACCGTCGCCTCTCCAGCGGCAGTCGATCCGCCGATGGCGCACGCCCGAAGCCCTTCTCGCTCCCATCGGAGACGCACTGGCACAATTTGTCTGCGTGGAAGATTTTTCAAACGTGAAGGCCTGCGAAGGACCGGCCTGCACGCTGCTCTTCGCTGACCACACGCGCGGTCATCGGCGACGCTGGTGCAGCATGGCCATCTGCGGCAATCGCGCCAAACAGGCCGCGCACCGTCAGCGGATCAGGGCGCAGTAGGCCGCACTAAGTGTCCTCGATGCCGCGTGTCTCGATCACTCGCACGCAACCGTCCCGGACGCCGACCGGGTTCCATCCAAGGTATTCAGCCCCGCCCCGGGCATCACCCGCCACTAGATTGTGCAAATATTCAATGCATTGCACAAAAAGATGCACTTTAAATTTTCCTATTTTGTGCGACGATGTGGGGGCTTCCGTGGCAATCCCAACAAAAGGGGACCCCCAAATGAAGTTCGCGCTCGCCAGCCTGACCGCCGCCGCGGCCTTCGCGGCAACCCTGGCCCTCGGCCAGCCTGCTCGTGCCGGCGACCTGATCGTCGCAACAGACACGGCCTTCGTTCCGTTCGAGTTCAAGGAGGGCGACAAGTATGTCGGCTTCGACATCGACCTTTGGGCCGCCATCGCCAAGGATATCGGCGTGACCTACACACTGCAGCCGATGGACTTCAACGGCATCATCCCGGCGCTCCAGACCAAGCAGGTCGACGTCGGGCTGGCCGGCATCACCATCAAGGATGAGCGCAAGAAGGTCATCGATTTTTCGGACGGCTATTACGACAGCGGATTCCTGCTGATGGTGCCGGTCAACAGCACGATCAAGGGTCCGGAAGACCTTCCCGGCAAGACGCTCGCCGTGAAGACCGGCACGTCGGCGACCGACTACGCCAAGGAGCACTTCAAGGGGACGGAGCTCCGCCTCTTCCCCAACAGCGACAACGCTTATCTCGAAGTCGCGACCGGACGCGCGGACGCCGCGATGCACGACACCCCCAACGTCCTCTACTACATCAAGACCAACGGTCAGGGGAAAGTGAAGACCGTCGGTCCGCAGATGATGGCCCAGCAATATGGCATGGCCTTCCCGAAGGGCAGCGAGCTCATCGCCAAGGTCAACGCCTCGCTGGTCAAGCTGAAGGGCGACGGCACCTACACCGCCATCTACAAGAAGTGGTTCGGCGCCGAGCCGCCGAAGAGCTGATCCACGTTCCGTGGCGCGCGCCGGCCTAAAGCGCGATGAGATCAGGATAAATCGCCATCGCGCTTTAGGTTGTTGTTTGAGCATGATCTTTTCGGAAAACCGCTTCGCACTTTTCCGGATCATGCTTTAGCCGGCGCGCCTTCCCTAGAGGAATGCTCTCATGGATTTCGAGTGGTCGGTTATCTGGCAGGCCCTGCCTGAGCTCCTGAAGGGTGCCCGCCTCACCGTGCTGATCGCGCTGGCCGGGCTCGCCGGCGGCCTAGTGATCGGCTTCGCGGCCGGCCTGGCGCGCGCCTACGGCGATGCCGTCCTCAACGCCATAGCCTTCGCCTATGTCGAGCTCATCCGCGGCACGCCGATCATCGTGCAGGTGATGTTCATCTATTTCGCGTTGCCGATCCTCGCGAATGTCCGCATTTACCCGCTCGCGGCGGCAATCATGGCCATCATCGTCAACGCCGGAGCCTATATCGCCGAGATCGTGCGCGGCTCGTTTCTCTCCGTCCATAAAGGATTGCGGGAAGCGGGTCTGGCGCTCGGCCTGCCGCTCTGGAAGGTGCTTCTCTACATCATCGGCCCGCTCGCCTTCCGCCGCATGATTCCGGCGCTCGGCAACCAGTTCATCGTCAGCCTGAAGGATACGTCGCTCTTCATCGTCATCGGTGTCGGCGAACTCACGCGGCAAGGCCAGGAAATCATGGCGGCCAATTTTCGCGCCGTCGAAATCTGGTCCGCCGTGGCGATGTTCTACCTGATCATGACCGGCGCGCTCACGCTTATCCTCAGGATGACCGAAAAGAGGATGCGCATCCTGTGAGCATCGTGGAGTTCAAGAAGGTCACCAAGCGGTTCGGCCAGGTCACGATCCTCAACGAGGTCGACCTGTCGATAGAGGCCGGCGAGAAGGTCGTGCTGATCGGTCCCTCCGGATCCGGCAAGTCGACGCTGCTCCGCTGCATCAACGCGCTGGAGGAGATCAATGGCGGTGATCTCGTCGTCGATGGCATCAGCGTCAAGGCCGGCGGCCGCATGGTCCGCATGATCCGCCAGGAAGCCGGCATGGTCTTCCAGCAATTCAACCTGTTTCCGCAAATGACGGCGCTCGAGAACGTCGCCTTCGGCCCGCGCCGCGTGCGCGGCGAGTCGCGGCAGGATGCGCGAAAGCGGGCGCTGGAAATGCTCGCCAAGGTCGGCCTCGCCGACCGCGCTCACCACTATCCGAGCGAGCTGTCCGGCGGCCAGCAGCAGCGCGTCGCGATCGCCCGCGCGCTTGCCGTCAAGCCGAAGCTGATGCTGTTCGACGAGCCGACATCCGCACTCGATCCGGAACTGCGGCATGAAGTGCTGCGCGTCATGCAGTCGCTGGCCGAGGAAGGCATGACCATGATCGTGGTCACCCACGAGATGGCCTTCGCCCGCAAGGTCGGCACCAGGCTGATCTTCATGGAAGGTGGCAAGATCGCAGTCGACGGCGAGCCACGGGAGCTGCTGGCCAATCCGCAAAACCCTCGTCTGAAAGAGTTTCTGCAACATGTCGTATGACGCCGCCCGCCGGCTTTCCTTCATCGATGTCGCAGGTTCGCCATTCGATGTCGGAGCAACCCTCGGGCGCTTCGGCCGAGCGGCCCTGCAGGATCATTTCCGCACCTCTGCTGCGTGGCGCGAGCTCACGACGCGCCGCGGCGATCCCTTGCTCGGCGAGATGGCGGCCATCGTCCGGGACCGGTTTCCAAGATACTGGGCTGAGCTGCAGGGCCTCGCCGTCGGGCTGGCGCTGCCCTTCGACGACGTCTTCCTGTGGAACTGCCGCGGCGATATCTGGGCGATGGCACCGGATGGCTGCACCACCGTGCAATTGCCCGGCTCTCCGCATGTGATCGGCCACAACGAGGATGGCGACCCCGACTTTGCAGGCCACTGCGCCCTCGCCCATCTTGCATCCGAAGGAGGCACACCGTTCACCGCCTTTGTGTACCCGGGCTCGCTGCCGGGACACACATTTGCGGCCACGTCGAAGGGAGTGGTCCAGACCGTCAACAATATCAGGCCGCTGGCCGGCGGCGCGGGCACGCCGCGCATGGTGCTCGCCCGCGCGATACTCGACGCGCCGGACCTCGACGCGGCACTCACCGTGCTCAAATCCGCGCCGCGCGCCGGCGCATTTCACCTGACGTTGGCGCAAGCCGGTGACGAGCGGCTTCTCAGCGTCGAGTTCACCGCCCGGGCCCTGTCGGTCGATCGGGTCCGGACGCCGCGTGTCCATTCGAATCATCTGACCCATGCCGACACCGGGCGCATGTCGCAGATCGTCACCGGTTCGTCCGGCGTGCGACAACGGCGCGGCGAGATGCTGCTCGGCCAAACGCTCCAGTCGGAACCGCAAGCCCGCGCGCTCGACATCTTGTGGGACGCGGCCGACGCGGAATTGCCGATCTACCGCACAGACCCGGCCGATAGCGACGTCGAGAACACGCTCGCAAGCGCCGTCTTCCGGGTCGGGGCTGACAAGGTCGAGTGGTCTGTCTACGATGGAGCGCACGAAGCGGCTCGCTTCGATATGCGGGATGGGCTGGTGCCCTTCGCGGCGTGAACAGGATCTAGGGTGATGCCAGAGGAAGCCATCGCGGTGCCGCCGCGCACCATCGAGGATCTCAGGGCACTCGCGCTCTCGGTTGGCCGCGACGAGGCAGGCTTTTCGCTCGGCTCCAAAGCGCACGACGTCTTCGCTAAGCTGGTGGAAGCACCGGAACAGTCGGCGGTTCGCTCGATCTCGGAGCTTGCCGATCAGTTCGGCATCAATCCGTCGACGCTGACCCGACTGGCGAAACGTCTCGGCTTCGAAGGCTTCAGCGATTTCCAGGCGGTCTTCCGCAAGGCCATCGCGAACGAGCAGCAGTATTTCTACAGCCGCCAGGCCGGCCGGCTGATGGCCGCGCCGTCCGCCGGCAATGCCGAAGTCCAGGCGTTCGCGCAGCTGGCGCGGGAAACGGCAGCGAATGTCGACGGATTCCTCGGACAGCTGGACGGAGCCGCTCTGCAAGGGGCCACGAAGCTGCTGGCAAATGCCCGCCGTATTCGTGTCCATGGCGTTCGCCAATTCCATTCGCTGGCGAGCTTTCTCACCTATTGCCTGGGAATGGTGCGCTCGGACGTCGCGCTGCTCGACGCGCCGCGCCTCGGCGTCGCCGAGGCATTGTCACAGCTCGACCCTGGCGACGTCGTCATCGTCGCGAGCTGCGCGCCCTATACGCGCAGCGTCGCAGAGGTGGGCCGGGTTGCGGCTTCGAACGGCCAGAGGGTGATCGCGATTACGGATTCCCGGTCGTCACCGCTCGTTCCTCCTGCCGAGCATGCCTTTTTCATCCCCCACGCGAGCAGCTTCTATTCGAACAGCATGGGCGCCTATGTCGTCTTCTGTGAAGCGCTGCTCAACCTCGTCGCGCGGGAATTGGGTGACAAGGCGCTGAACTCCCTGGCGGGTCGCGAGCGGCTGATTGCGGAGATGAACATAGAGGTCGGCTGACCCGCGCGGCGGCCTGCTATGGCAGCAACGCCACCCGCGCTGCGCCGCTTTGGAATCGTCACCGTCGAGCCCCAGAGATCATGACCATCCACCCGATCGTTCGCTATCCCGACCGCCGGCTCGCGATCCCGGCACGGCCCGTGACCGTGTTCGACGACGCGCTGCGGGAGCTCGCACAGGACCTGCTCGAGACGATGCACGCGGCGCCCGGCATCGGCATCACTGCGCCGCATATCGGCATTCCCTTGCGCGTCGTGGTGCTCGAACTCGACCCAAAGGATGGCGCGCGGACCTACGTCAATCCGCAGATCGACTGGGCCTCAGCAGAGATGCTCCTGCACCGCGAAGGCAGCGTCTCGATGCCCGGCGTCAACGACGAGGTCCAGCGCCACGCCCGCGTGCGGATCAGCTATCAGGATGTCGACGGCAACATGCAGACCGAGGAGTCGGATGGGCTACGCGCCGTGTGTCATCAGCATGAGATCGATCAGCTCGACGGGGTGTTCTGGATCCAGCGACTGTCGCGGCTGAAGCGGGAGCGGCTGGTGAAGAAGTTCGAGAAGATGGCGCGGGGTTCGTAAAGCTTCGTATGGCGGGTTAGCGGAGCGCAACCGGCTCTCTTCGCCATACGTGGAGAAGCAGGGTGGATCACGCCTGCCGGCCAACCAACTAATCCACCCTACGCCCGGCTCTGAACATTGGCAATGAGCGCGATGATCTTCGGTCGGACGACGTCGATTTGATCGAGAATCTGGCGCGGCATGTGATCGGCATAGGCCCTGAACTTTTCCAGCACATCGTGGGCGGCTGAAAGACCGACCTCGCGGACATGCGAGTCCACCTTGTGCTGGGCGTCCTTGAGCTGGCTGCGGAAGCCACCGATCAGCTCGCACATCAGTTTGTCGATGGGACCAATCGACTGGCGCGGATGCAAGGGAAGACCGCCCATGGCCAGTTGCGTGTCCCGGTCCATCGGGAGGTAGACGACGTTCCAATCGTCATAAGGCAACAGGTTCATCACCCTGATCAGCCATGGGCCGAGTTCGCCGTTAAAGACCGGCTCGGAAAGCACGAAGAACGGGCGGATCGCGTTGTGGCCATGGTCTCGCAGCAGATCCTTTTCGATCCGCGTGCGGCGCGCATCCTGCGTCGCCAGGGATTGCTTCACCCTACGCGCGAACTCGGCGTCGTCGGGGATGATATTCGCGGCGTCGTTCAGCCCGAATCCCAGCGCCCGCAGCATGTCGCCATGCCGTCCCGCGAACACGTCTTCGCCGAACACCCGACGCTTGCCGTCAGAATCGACCCGCGGCTGCAACGTTGAAGAATCGATCGGTGCCTTACGCCTGCCGAACATGTGGCATTCCCACCTGTTTTCCCCGGGAGGCTATGCGAGAAAGATTAAGAAATGACGCCGCAGAAAGGTATCATTATCGTTGCTATGGCCGCCAGGTCGAGCGGGACTCGACGGCATCCTGTGCATCGTTGCCAGCACGTAGGATGGGTGGAGCGAAGCGATACCCATCAATCCCGTATTTCCTATCGCGATGGGTTTCGCTGCGCTCTACCCATCCTACGCGCTATTTCAGCGGCAGAAAAAGTTCCGCGATCGTCTCATGCTCCGGCGCCTCCGGGAAGAAGCTCAGCCGCGTGGCGCGGAGAAATGGCTAGTTCGGCAAGTATCGGAGTCAATCGACGCAGTGGACGGATGCTTAGTCAGAACGGCCTCCGCTTGGCATCTCGCCATTTTTCGCTCGATACCGTCACAATCAACAATTCCCAATCGAGCTAGGCATTGATGGTCCGGTTTCGCGCATAAACTGGCCGATACGCATGTCCGAGCTGAGACGGGATCCGGAGCTGACATGTCTTTCAGAGCCTGACTGCGCCGAAGTCTGCTCACTCTTCGATCAGTCGTAGTGACGCCCCAGAAACGCCCGCAACCTCTCGGTTTTCGGATCGGTCATGATCTCGCTCGGCGCACCCTGCTCGACGATCACGCCGCCGTCCATGAAGATGACGCGATCGGCAACCTCACGGGCGAAGCCCATCTCGTGGGTGACCACGATCATCGTCGTGCCCTCGTTGGCCAATTCTCGCATGACGCGGAGCACTTCGCCGACCAGCTCAGGGTCGAGAGCCGATGTCGCCTCGTCGAAGAGCATGACAGCCGGACGCATCGCGAGAGCCCGGGCGATCGCCACGCGCTGCTGTTGGCCGCCGGAGAGACGGGCGGGATATCGATCGGCCTTGTCGGCCATGCCGACCTTCGTGAGCATCTCCAGCGCCTGCTTCTGCGCCTCAGCTCTGTCCCGGCGCTGGACCGACAAAGGCCCCATCATGACGTTCTGAAGCACGGTCCGATGCGGGAACAAATTGAAGCTTTGAAACACCATGCCGACATGCTCGCGGTTCTTCGCAACCGCCTTCTCATCAAGCATCCGGCGGCCACCTGTGCCGTCGCTCTGATAGCCGACCGGCGCGCCATCGACCGTGATCGTGCCGTCCTCGAATGTCTCGAGGAAGTTGACGCAGCGGAGCATGGTGGACTTGCCTGATCCGCTCGGCCCGAGAACGACAACGACTTCACCGCGCCGCACGTCGAACGAGACGCCGTCCAGAACCCGATGCGCTCCGAAGGATTTCACAAGGCCGTTTACTGATACGATGACGGCAGATTCAGCGGAGGTGGTCATGGGCGGCCTCAGTGATCGAAGGAGATTTTCCGCTCGCAGTAGCTAGCGAGCAGCGAAACCGGGTAGCAAATCAGAAAGTAGATCAGCATGACGCCCAGGAAGATCTGGAAAGCCGCGAGCGTTCTCTCGACGACCTCGCGAGCTGCAAAAGAAAGCTCCCAGGCTCCGACAACCGAGGCGTAGGACGTCTGCTTGATCGCCATCAGTGAAATGTTGAGCACCGGTGCGATCGCGAGGCGAGCCGCCTGAGGCAGAATAACCTCACGCAGCATCGTCAACCGGCGCATGCCAAGGCTCTTGGCTGCGGCCACCTGGCCGGCCGGCACAGCTGCGATGGCCCCCCGCACCGCCTCTGTGACGAAGGCGCCGACGTAAACAATCATCGAGATTGTGACTGCGGAATACGCGCTGAGGCGAATTCCAAATGCCGGGAAAGTGTAAAAGCCAAGAAACATCACGACCAGCACGGGGATGCCCCGAAACACGAACACATATGCCGTGATGACTGACCGGAGGACCCGTCCTCCGCCGCTGGCGATCGTTCCAACCACCGTGCCCAGAAGCGTGCCGGCGGTGACGACCACGAACGCAAGCCACAGCGTGACGAGCGCCCCCTGCAATAGATAAGGAAAACTGCCGAAAAGGATGGAGATGCTCATCCAAGCCTCCCGGTGAAGCGCATCTCGCCGATCCGGAAGCCGATACCGACGACTGTAGTCAGGATCAGATAGAGCAGTGCAACAAGGATAAAGACTTCAAAGGACGCTCCCGAGCGTTCAATGATAACCTTGCCGGACAGCGTCAAATCGAGCACCCCGATCGCCGATACGAGAGACGTGTCCTTCACCAGGACGATTAGCTGGTTCGAGACAGGTGCCATAACTTGGATTGCGGCCTGCGGAAGAATGATCTGTCGAAAAATGGCCCAGCGACGCATGCCGATCGCCTGTCCTGCCTCCCACTGTTTAACGCCCACGGCCGCGATGCCGCTACGAAAGAGTTCTGACAGGAAGGCTGCGTGTTGAAGCGCAACGGCGAGGACACCGCAGGTGATCTCGTCCCAGAAGATTCCCAAGATAGGTAGGCCGAAGAAGAGGAGGTACATCTGGACGAGGAGCGGCGTGTTCCTCATCACTTCCACATAAGCTCGCACCAGACCGCTCAATAGCCGCCAGCCGGCGATTCGGGGCAGTGTGAGAAGAATACCGATCGCGAGAGCCGTCGGCGCCGCGAGAGCCGCGACGAGGATGGTAACGAGCATCCCGCTCCAGAGTTGCGGAAGATAGCGGGCGGCGAAGCTGCCGAACTGTGACCAATCCATCACCGCCCCCTACGCTCTTCAGTTATTGTTGAGATACCACTTTGCGTTTTTCGGCTTTTCACCGAACCATTTCTCGTAGATCGCGCTGTAGTCCGCGAAGAGGTAGCCGCCGGTCATTTCAGACACGACGAGATCGAGGTACTGCCAGAGCCTGAAGTCACCTGGCTTCATGAAGATGCCTGTGTTGACGACGTCAGTCAGGCGCGTTTCCATCACGCGCATGTCCGGATTGTTCTTGACGTACCAGGCGGCGACGGGCGCATCGAGTTGGGCGGCCTGGGCTCGTCCGAGCTTCACCGAGTTGAATTGGGAAGCGATACCGTCAAAAGTCTGGAGCTTGGCCTGCGGGAAGAGGCGCTTGGCGCGCTCCTCCTGGGTCGGCGTGGTCAGATTGGCGATGGTGACGTTTGGCTTATTGAGATCCTCCAGCGTCTTGAAGGGCGCGTCCTTCCGGACGATAAGGACGATGCCGCCGTCGATATAGTTTCGGGTGAACGCGACCCGTTGGGCGCGGTCAGCGTAGATAGTGGTCGTCTGTGCGCCGAAGTCGATCGTGCCGTTCTGGGCGTTCGGCCAGCGCTGCGCGGCGCTCTGGCGGATGAACTCGACCTTGTTGGGATCGCCGAAGGTCGCCTTGGCAATCAGCCGGGCAATGTCGATGTCGAAGCCGACCAGTTCACCCTTTTCATCGACAAATCCAAACGGCGGCGACTCGCTAGACACGCCGACGATCAGCTTGCCTCGCCCCATGATTTCATCGAGCCTGGACTTTTCCTGAGCGTGGCTCGCCCCGACCGAGAGCCCGAGGGCGCAGAATGCCGCAACCAGACCGATGACAAACCGCCGCGAAAGGCATCGCATTTCCGTGCTCCATTGGCTGTTGGAAGGTAGAAAACGTGGCATTCGGCTACGACTAGCGCTCCGCCGGGCACAGCGAAAGAACACGGCTTCTGACGGAGCACGTTAGAAATAATTACGCCACGAATGATCTAGAGGCGGCAGTTGATCGCCGCCCGCTCCAATGCGGCCAGCGCAGCCGCGACGACAGGGCGCCGGGACGTACCTTTCGGCACGGCGCTGAAGATGTGCCGGTGCAAGGCAGGCGCAAGGGGAAGAACCAGAAAGTCGGGATCCTTCTTCAAGTGATGCACCGCCAGGCCGGGCAGCACCGTCACGAAATGCCCCGTGCGTACCATCTCGAGAGTGGCGGAAATATTACGGGCGCTGCAACCAATCTTCATCTCGAAACCAGCGGCGTGGCATGCGTTGGTCAGGTTGAGCTGGTACGCGACTGCCGTTTGGTTGATCGCCCACTTCTCGTTCGAGAGATCCTTGAGTTCTATGCTCGTCAAGTCAGCCTTTGCGAAGCGGTGATCTGACGAGAGAATGGCGTTCAAGCCGTCGACATAAAGCGGGTGAAATTCGAGAGCCTGCTGATACGCATTTGCGTCCACGTAATCATCGACAATTGCAATATCGACCTGCTTGGCGACAGTCGCCTTGAGGCCTTCGGTCGGCTCGAGTTCGACGAAGCTTGCATCGATCAGAGGATGCGTCTTGTGCAGATAACCGAAGGCTCTGGGAACAATGCTTGTCGCGACGCTTCCGAAAGCGGCAAGCCGCAGCTCACCCGCGGGCGGACCGTCACTCTCGCTCAGCTCGGCCTCGATGCGATCGGCTAACTGCAGGAGCGGAGTGACGCGGTCCAGGAGTTGCTGTCCCTTGGTCGTCAGGCGCAACCCACCGGCTGAACGCTCGAAGAGGACCGCTCCCGCCTCGCGTTCAAGCAGCGCCAATTGCTGGGACACGGCCGGTCGCGTTTGGCCGAGTGCCCGTGCAACCGCCGAAATCGTGCCGAGCTCGGAAAGCTCATGAAAGAGTCGCAGCCGTGAAAGATTGAGCGCCAAACTCGCAAATCCCCTCAGACCCTCACAGTAAGAATTTCTTTCGCCTCGCGTCAATTGGACTGGTCTTCCGGGCCCTGTCGAACTGGACCTAAAACGGCCGGCATCACGCCCGTGATCCCGATCGCCGCAAGGGTGAGCTCGTGGTCGCCGGCCATTCCATCGGCCTTTTGGCCAATATCGCGAGGATTTTCGATGCCGACGATCGCCTTTCTGGGTGTTGGCCGCATGGGTTCACATATGGCGCGGCGGCTTGCCGCGGCCGGACACAAGGTGCGGGCCTACGATCCCAATACGCCGGCTGTCGCCAACCTTGCCGCGGCCGGCGTCGAAGCTGCCACAAGCCCGAAAGCTGCGGCTAACGGCGCCGATTTCATTCTGGCCAGCCTCCCCTCGCCAGCGGCCCTGCGGACGGCGGCGACGGGCGAGGATGGGATCCTCGCCGCTGCAAAGAAGGGCGCAATCGTAGTCGATTTCAGCACGGTCGATCCCGCCACCACCAAGGCAGTCGCTGCGATCTGTAACGAAGCCGGCGTCGGATACCTGGATGCTCCGGTTAGCGGTGGCGTCGCCGGCGCGGAGAACGGCAAGCTTCTCATCATGATCGGGGGCGACCAGGCCGTGTTGGACGCGACGCGCCCCGTCCTCGAGACGCTGGCGGGCAAGATCATT